>NZ_JBWKQL010000009.1:104724-231620 GCF_059418765.1 Pseudomonas sp. GW821-FHT07F05 | reverse complement strand
GGGCGCAGGTATTTCACGTACGCCGCGATGCCGGCAATCAGCCCGCCGCCACCGACCGGGACGAAGATCGCGTCCAGTGGGCCCTGATGCTGACGCAGGATTTCCATTGCCACCGTGCCTTGCCCGGCAATGGTGTCAGGGTCGTCATACGGGTGGACATAGACGTAGCCGTGTTCCTCGACCAGCTTCAGCGAATACGCCAGCGCTTCGGGAAAGGAGTCGCCATGGAGTACGACTTTTCCGCCCCGGGAGCGCACGCCCTCGACCTTGATCTCCGGGGTGGTCTTCGGCATCACGATGGTCGCCGACACGTTCAGCGTCTTCGCCGCCAGCGCCAGGCCTTGGGCGTGATTGCCCGCCGACGCCGTCACCACGCCCCGCGCCAGTTCTTCCGGGCTCAACTGCGCCAGCTTGTTGTAGGCGCCGCGAATCTTGAAGGAGTACACCGGCTGCAGGTCTTCGCGCTTGAGCAGCACGTTATTGCCGAGGCGCGCAGACAGCTGGCGGGCGGCGTGCAGCGGGGTTTCCACGGCAACGTCGTACACACGGGAATTGAGGATTTTTTTGACGTAGTGCTCGAGCATCGGGGAAGAATCGCTGGCGAAGGGGCAAGACCCGGAAGTCTACCCCTCGCCCCGGCGCACGACCACATCAAGACTCAGGCTTTGACGACGGCATGTCGTTATACTGCCGGCCCTCGGACCTATCGCTATTCCCTGTAACCGGAGCCCACCTCGCATGACCCAGGATCAACTCAAACAGGCCGTTGCCCAGGCCGCCGTCGATTTCATCCTTCCGAAGCTCGACGACAAAAGCGTCGTGGGCGTGGGCACCGGCTCTACCGCCAACTGCTTCATCGACGCACTGGCCCTGCACAAAGGCGCGTTCGACGGCGCAGTCGCAAGCTCCGACGCAACGGCCGCGCGCCTCAAGGGTCACGGGATTCCGGTGTATGAGCTGAACACGGTCAGCGATCTGGAGTTTTACGTCGACGGCGCCGATGAAAGCGACGAGCACCTGAACCTGATCAAAGGCGGCGGCGCAGCCCTGACCCGCGAGAAGATCGTGGCCGCCGTGGCCAAAACTTTCATCTGTATCGCGGATGCCAGCAAGATGGTGCCGGTGCTGGGCGCATTTCCTCTGCCGGTCGAAGTGATCCCGATGGCCCGCAGCCACGTAGCCCGCGAACTGGTAAAGCTGGGCGGCGACCCGGTTTACCGCGAAGGCGTGCTGACGGACAACGGCAATATCATCCTCGATGTGCACAACATGAACATCACCAATCCGGCGCAACTGGAAGCGCAGATCAATAACATCGTCGGCGTTGTCACCAACGGCCTGTTCGCCGCGCGCCCGGCGGATTTGCTGCTGCTGGGTACCCAGGAAGGCGTGAAAACCCTTAAGCGCTAATGGTTGCGGGGCAAGGTTGATCCGGTTGAAGAGGACTTCCCGACCACCGAGATAACCCTGCCGTGCTCGTCACTGTGGGAGTGAGCTTGCTCACGAAGGCTGCAGTGCAGCCGCTGAAAATTCAGCGGATGTACCACCCCTTCGTCCGGATGCGGCCCAGAGCAAGCTCGCTCCCACAAGTTATTCGTCGCTCGCTCGATCCTCGCCAGATCCGGCCGGATTAGCGCTTCTTGAACACATAAAACAGGTTCGGCTCGCTCACGACGTACAAGGTGCCGTCGTCCCCCATGGCGATGCCTTCGGCCTGGGGCACGCTTTTGCTCAGGCCCATGCTGCCTTTGGTCAGTGACACGTTGGCGACCGGCTTGCCCTCGGTGTCCAGTTCGAGAATCTGCCGCGACTCATCCGACAGCGCCAGCAAGTGCCCGCTTCGCTCATCGAATTGCAGGCTGGACAGGTCGCGCACGAACAGGCCCGCATCCCGCTGCTTGCTGGACGTCACTTCCAGGATGTTTGGGGAATGGGTTCCGGCGTCAGGAAAGCCGCGCACCTCAATAATCTGCACCGGCCGCCGCTCTTTGGCGACGAACAGCCGACGGCCCTGATTATCGTAGGCCAGGCCTTCAAAACCGTTGTTGCCGCCGGCGTCGATGCCAAGCGTCAGCTGCTCGGCATCGGCCGCGTCGAGGAATGTCGTGTCGTCATCCACGTGAACCTTGATCAGCCGCTGACTGTGCTCGTCACTGATGACGTAAATCCCGGGGCTGATGTACTCGACCGCTTCGGCGTCCCCAAACCCGGTCAGGGGAATTCGTCTGAGAATCCGCCCTTCCAGGCTCAACTCGACCAACTCGGGGTTTTTGTTGGTCACGGTGAAGAGGGTTTTGCGCTGCGGATCGAAGCTGAGGGCCGAGACGTTAGCCTTCAGGCCGTCGATGACCCGCGCCTCAATCTCGACGTCGTACGCGTCGAGCCCCAGCGCCTGGGCGTCGCTGGATTGCCAGAACACGTACCAGTTGAACCAGAGCCGCTCGATGACCCGGTACTCGCGCGCCACGAAGAACGACGCGGTCAGTAGCAACAGGACAAGTAACGTGAGCACAACGCTCTGGAACGGGGAAACACGACGCATGCAGGGGGCTCGACTTCAGTGGGGCGGTTTTAATAGCACCGTATTCTGAAGCCAAACTGAAAGCCATGTGACATCTCGTTTCGGCTTTTCAGAGCTCAAGCGAGAGCGGGCAGACGATCAGGCCGATACCGGCCCGGCGTCACTGCCGCTTGAAGGTGTAAAACAGGTTGGGCTCGCTGACCATATAAATGGTGCCGTTCTCGTCCATGGCGACCCCTTCGGCGCGGGGAATCGTCTCGCTCAGGCCATTGAAGCCGTGCAGCAGGGTCATGAAGCTGACCTGATTTCCCTTGCCGTCCAGCTCCAGCAGCATATGCGACTCGGCGGACAGCACCAGCAAATGCCCGGTCTTCTGGTCCGCGTACAGGGACGACAGATTGCGCACGATCAGGTTGTCGTTGATCAGCTTGCGCTTCTCGCCCCTCACCTCGCTGCTGCCATCGGCCTTCCAGCTGTACAGCGCCGGCGGACGCTCTTCGCCAAACAGGAACTGCTGATCCCGCGGGTCCCAGGCGATGCCTTCGAAGGCTTTGTTCTGATCCTTCGACGGACCGAGATCGTACTTGGGGAAGTCGGCGATGTTCAGGGTTTTGGTTTCGGGCGTGACGTGGACGATGGTCATCAGATGCTGACGCTCATCAACGATGGCAATCAGCCCGTCGCCCAGAACGGCAACACCCTCGGGGTTGCCCCACCCCTGAAGCGGGATCTTGCGAATGACGTCGCCGGTCAGGGTGATCTCGGAAAGAAAGGGGTTTTTGCCCATCACCGAATACAGGGTTTTGGTCGACGGGTCGTAAGACAGGTCTGAGGCCTCGTCCTTTTCCATGCCGGCCAACGGCTTGGCGTCGATGTCGACCTTGTAATCCGGCAGCCAGATGCCCGCTGCGCGCTCGGCCGGCGTGACGTTGCGCTCGCGCAGCCACAACAAACCGCGATCGTCCCAGTGCCAGGCCAGGGACAGACCGGCCAAAATCACCAGCGCTGCAACGAGCAACCACCACCAACGGAAACGCAGACGGCTTTTACGCTGTGTCATCCGCGTACGTCGCTTTCGAAGCGGCTCTGGCCGGTCAGCTCCAGCACGATCTCATCGCCAACAGTGAACGGCCCTACGCCGGCCGGCGTGCCGGTCATGATCAGGTCACCGGCCTGCAGCGAGAACTGCGAGGCCATGTGCTGGATCATCGGCACGATCGGGTTGAGCATGTGGCTGCTGTTGCCGTCCTGGCGGACTTCGCCGTTGATGGTCAGGCGGATGGCGATGTCGGTCAGATCGGGGTAAGCGTCAGCGGATACGAACGGCGCGATGACGGCCGCGCCATCGAAGGACTTGGCGATTTCCCAAGGCAGGCCTTTCTCTTTCAGCTTCGACTGCACGTCGCGCAGCGTCAGGTCCAGGCCCGGGGCGAAGCCGGAAATCGCGTCGAGGACTTCTTCACGACTCGGGTTCTTGCTCAGCGGCTTGCCGATCAGCACGACGATCTCGGCTTCGTAGTGCACCGAACCCCGGTCCTGAGGAATGCTGAAGCCACCCTCGATTCCGACCACGCAGCTGCCCGGTTTGATGAACAGCAGCGGCTCGGTGGGGACCGGGTTGTCCAGCTCCTTCGCGTGCTCGGCGTAATTGCGGCCGATGCAGACGACTTTACCGAGCGGAAAGTGAACCTTGGTGCCGTCGACGTACTTGTGCTGATAGCTCATGAGCGCTCCTGAGGACTTGTTGTAATGGGAAACCGCTTACACCGCGAAAATTTTGCCAGGGTTCATGATGCCGTTCGGGTCGAACACCGCTTTGACGGCCTTCATGTATTCGATTTCCACCGGCGACCGGCTGTAGTGCAGGTAGTCACGCTTGGTCATGCCGACGCCGTGTTCCGCGGAGATCGAGCCGTTGTACTTCTGGACGATCTCGAACACCCACTTGTTCACCGTCGCGCACTTGGCGAAGAACTCGTCCTTGCTCAGGTTTTCCGGTTTGAGGATGTTCAGGTGCAGGTTGCCGTCGCCAATGTGACCGAACCAGACGATTTCGAAATCCGGGTAATGCTGCCCAACGATCGCGTCCACTTCAGCGAGAAACGCCGGGACCTTCGAAACGGTGACCGAGATGTCGTTCTTGTACGGCGTGAAGTGGGAGATGGTCTCAGAAATGTATTCGCGCAGTTTCCACAGGTTCTGCAGTTGCTGTTCGCTCTGGCTCATCACGCCATCCAGCACCCAGCCTTGCTCGACACAGTGCTCGAAAGTTTCCAGCGCGTGGTTGGCCACTTCTTCGGTGGTCGCTTCGAATTCCAGCAGCGCGTAGAACGGGCATTCGGTGTCGAACGGGGAAGGCACGTCACCGCGCGCCATGAGCTTGGCCAGCGCCTTGTCCGAGAAGAACTCGAAGGCGGTCAGGTCGAGCTTGCTCTGGAACGCGTGCAGCACCGGCATGATCGCGTTGAAATCAGTAGTCCCGAGGACCATCGCGGTGAGGTTTTTCGGCGCGCGGTCCAGGCGCATGGTGGCTTCGACCACAAACCCCAGCGTGCCTTCGGCGCCAATGAATAGCTGACGCATGTCGTAGCCGGTGGCGTTTTTGATGAGGTCTTTGTTCAGTTCGAGAAGGTCGCCCTTGCCGGTGACCACCTTGAGGCCCGCGACCCAGTTGCGGGTCATGCCGTAGCGAATCACTTTGATCCCGCCGGCATTGGTGCCGATGTTGCCGCCGATATTGCTGGAGCCTGAAGACGCGAAGTCGACCGGGTAATACAGGCCGTTCTCTTCCGCGAGATTCTGCAGTTGCTTGGTGACAACGCCCGGCTGGCAGATGGCAGTACGATCCGTCAGGTTGAGTTCGAGCACCTGATTCATGTAATCGAAGTTGACGACCACCTCACCATTGGCGGCAACGGCGGCGGCGGACAACCCGGTGCGGCCGCCCGACGGGACCAGCGCCACCTTGCGTTCGTTGGCCCAGCGGACGATGGCCTGCACCTGTTCGGTGGTCTTGGGAAAGACGATGGCGGTGGGCGCCGGGGCGAAATGTTTGGTCCAGTCCTTGCCGTAGGCTTCGAGGGAATCGGCGTCGGTCAGGACCTTGCCGGGCTCAACCAGGGTCTTCAGCTCATCTATCAGCGCAGGATGGGTCATCAACAGAACTCTCGAACAATTCATGGTCATCCTGAGAACGGCTCACGTCCAGGAATGGGGTGTTTCGCGGGGTGCATATGCTAGCATACGCCCCCCGCCAATCGAGCTTTCGGCCGATTTGCGCGCTTCACTTACTGCCATTTCTCTCCGGGACACAGGTTTACGCAGATGAGCAAGACTTCCCTCGACAAGAGCAAGATCAAGTTCCTTCTTCTCGAAGGCGTCCACCAGTCCGCGGTCGACGTCCTCAAGGCCGCCGGTTACACCAGCATCGAGTACCACACCAAGTCTCTGCCGGAAGCCGAACTGAAGGAAAAGATTGCCGACGCTCATTTCATCGGTATTCGTTCCCGCACCCAACTGACTGAAGAACTGTTCGACAGCGCCAAGAAACTGGTCGCGGTCGGCTGCTTCTGCATCGGTACCAACCAGGTTGACCTGAACGCAGCCCGCGAACGCGGCATCGCTGTGTTCAACGCCCCCTACTCCAACACCCGTTCGGTGGCGGAGCTGGTGCTGGCCGAGGCCATCCTGCTGCTGCGCGGTATCCCGGAGAAGAATGCTTCCTGCCACCGCGGTGGCTGGATCAAGAGCGCGGCCAACTCGTTCGAAATTCGCGGCAAGAAGCTCGGCATCATCGGCTACGGCTCGATCGGCACTCAGCTGTCGGTCCTGGCTGAAGGCCTGGGCATGCAGGTGTATTTCTACGACACCCTGACCAAGCTGCCGCTGGGCAACGCCACTCAGGTTTCCAGCCTGAACGAGCTGCTGGGCATGGCCGACATCGTGACCCTGCACGTTCCGGAAACCAACGAAACCCAGTGGATGATCGGCGAGAAAGAAATTCGCACGATGAAGAAGGGCGCCATCCTGATCAACGCGGCGCGCGGCACGGTGGTCGAACTCGACGCCCTGGCTGACGCGATCAAGGATCAGCACCTCATCGGCGCGGCCATCGACGTGTTCCCGGTCGAGCCACGCTCCAACGACGACGTGTTCGAAAGCCCGCTGCGCGGCCTGGACAACGTGATCCTGACCCCGCACATCGGCGGTTCGACTGCCGAGGCCCAGGCCAACATCGGTCTGGAAGTGGCAGAGAAGCTGGTCAAGTACAGCGACAACGGTACGTCGGTTTCTTCCGTCAACTTCCCGGAAGTCGCCCTGCCGGCTCACCCTGGCAAGCACCGTCTGCTGCACATCCACGAGAACATCCCGGGCGTGCTGATGGAGATCAACAAGGTCTTCGCTGAAAACGGCATCAACATCTCGGGTCAGTTCCTGCAAACCAACGAGAAAGTCGGTTACGTGGTGATCGATGTCGACGCCGAGTACTCCGATCTGGCGCAAGAGAAACTGCAGCACATCAAAGGCACCATTCGTAGCCGCGTTCTGTTCTAAAGCGGTGGTTTCGAGATGATAAAAAAGGAGACCTTAGGGTCTCCTTTTTTTTGCGCAAATCACGCATCACGCGGGCTGTACGTGAGACGACCCATCTGCGGTGAGTCATTTCACCGTAATGGTGATCTTCTGCGACTCGACCGGTGGGTTCAGCGGCACGTGGTTCTTGTCGCCGACCAGCAGTTGAAGGGTGTGCTGGCCCGGCGTGAGGTTCAATTCGGTTTCGGTCTGGCCTTTGCCGAAGTGACGGATGTTGTCGGTGGTCGGCAGCGGCGCGGTCATGTCGGGCTGATCCTTGACGTCGATCAGCAGGTGGTGATGGCCGGTGTCCGGGACGTCAACGCCGGCCGGGGCGACGCCCATGCCCTTAAGGCCGAACTGCACCTTGAAGGCGCCATTGACCGTCGCGCCGTCCTTCGGCGAGATAATGTAAACCTCGGCGCCTGCAGGGGATGCCGTGCGAGGGATGTCGGCGGCCTGGGCCAGGAAACTCGCCCCCAGCAGCAGTCCGGTAAGGGCAGTTCTAGCGAATAACGTCTTCATGATCTCTCCGTTTTTATCGATGTGCGGCTGGCGGGTTCGGGAGTCGAAGCCTCTTCACCCCGACAGACAACCGCTCAGGAACGACCTTTACCTTAGCTGCGGTTGGCCGCGAAGTATTTCGCCGAGTGGCTGGATGTAGAAGATTTCATGTTGGACCGAGCGGTGTCGGGCAGAAACCACAAATCCTGTAGGAGCCGTCACGCCGCTGTTGCGCAGCAAACACCGTCCATGTGGGAGTGAGCTTGCTCACGAAGGCGGCATTTCAGGCGCTCAATATGTAGCGGATGTCTGGGCCTCTTCGCGAGCAAGCTCGCTCCCACGGGATCGCGGGTCGGCTTGCAATCTCCGGCTACCGCAGGACTTGTGGGAGTGAGCTTGCTCACGAATAGGCCAGCACATTCAGCTACTTTCTCTGTAGACGGAAAGTAAGCCTTCGCGAGCAAGCTTACTCCCACGGGATCGGGGTCGGCTTGTAATCTCCGGCTGCTGCAGGACTTGTGGGGGTGAGCTTGCTACAGCTCGAACGGCTCGTTCCCGCGCCGCCTGAACCAGCCGGTCAGCGACAGGCGCTCGCGGGTCGAGGGCATGACTTCGTGGGGCATGTCGCCCGAAAGGAACACCACAAGGCAGCCGCCGGTGGGTTGCACGTCATACTCGACACCGTCCTTGAGGTACATCCGCAGCTGGCCGCCGTGCTCCGGCAACCAGCCGTCGTTGAGGTAGACGACCGCCGAGACCATGCGTTTGTCGTCATCGCGAAAACGGTCCACGTGCTTGAGGTAGAAGGCCCCTGGCGGATAGAGCGCGAAGTGGCTTTCGTAGTCCTCAAGGCCCAGAAACAGGCCTCGGTTCAGCGCCTGACGCAGGCTCTCCATCAGATCCAGATAGCGATCGCACGGTTCGGCCTGCCCCGCTTCCAGCCACTGAATGTGATCGCCGCGAATCCCCTCTCGAACCTCCTGCGCCGGCCCGCGCCCCACCGCAGCAGGTGCGAGCTCGCCCTGAACGGCACGCGTGCGGCATTCAAGCGCCAGCTCTCGGGTCAGAGTGTCGGGCAGGAAGATGTTCTGCTGCGACCAGCCACGCTCGGCCAGGTCATCGACGATTCGCAACAGCAGCGGGTGATCAGGGGATATGCGCATGGCGCGCATAGTATCCATACGCCGATTAATCCGACAGGGCCTGCAGTCCGGCGAATGAGGAATATTTTTGCGGGTTTGAATACGCCCGGCGGTTTTGCCCGACCACTGATCGAACCCACGGTTTTTAGCGGGGTCTGGCAAGTGTTAACTCGACAAATCCCCGCTGCCCCACCGAGAATGGCGGCCTGCCGACAGGAGTCTCTAATGCGCCGTCTGTTTTTCCTGCTGTTGATGTTCTGCACTTTGCCCGCCTGGGCAGACGGCCACGATCAGCTGTACACGCTCGCCGGCTGGCCGGAACAACGCGCTCATTTTGTCGATGCCTTGAAAGCCGCTCAGCAGCGTTACCGCAACAGCCTTCCGCCGGCCGTGTTCGACGCCCTGGTGAGCAACAGCAATCAGCGTTTCGCGCCCCAGGCGATGGACCAGCGCGGGGAGCAAATGCTGCGCCAGACGCTGCAAGACCCTAACCCTGCACTGCAGTTTTTCCAGTCGCCCCTGGGCCGTAAGATCGTCAACGCCGAGCTCACTGCGACGCGCCCGGACCAACTGGCCAAAAACGCCCAAGGCCTGCCGCACATCCAGGCCGACGACAACCGCCTGCTGATCATCGGCCACCTGGCCAACGCGCTCCCCGCCAAGGAAGCCGGCGCCGAGGTCAGCATGGCGATTGCGGGCGTCGCCGCCGACAGCCTGAGTTCAATGATTCCAGGCCTGATGGGCGGCGGCACGACCCAGGCGATGCTCGACAGTCAGCGTCAGCGCCTCATGGGGCAGATCGGCAAGGACGTGAACAACACGCTGCTTTACGTGTACCGCGACCTGTCGGACGGGGAGCTGGACGAGTTCGCGACCTTCGCCGAGTCCAACGAGGGCAAGGCCTATTACAAGGCCGCACTGGCCGCCGTTCGCGCGGGATTGGCGGTCGGGCAGACTGTCAAATAACATCAGTGGGATCGACTCCAGTCGGGAAGCCCGCCCTCCGAGCCCTACTCCATCCGCTGCGTCAGAAACTCAAAAAACCGCGCCCGCAGCTCGGGTGACTCGTTCACCAGGTGATGCCGCGCTTCGCGCAGCATGAAAATCTGCGGCTCGGCGAACTTGTCCTTGAGCACTGGCAGATTATGTCTCCAGTCCACGGTCATGTCCGATTCGCCCTGCACGATGAGCGGGCTGCGGCGGCTGCGGGGCGCGCGTTCGATGCGCTCGATCCATTTGGCCAGCGCGCCCACCCAGACGGTCGGCAGGCGCCGCGGCTGCAACGGGTCCGCTAGCAGGAACGGCAGAAAGGTCGGGGCGTTGGAGTTTTCGCTGAAGCGCCGGTCGATGGCTTTGACGAAGCCGCGCAGCAGGTAATAGCTGAGTTTCGACAAGGCCCAGCCACGCGGCCGCACCAGCGGCGCCAGCAAGATGGTCTGACCTTGCACCGGGCTGGCGTCGCCGTGATGCAGCAAGTGGTCGATGACAATCGCGCCGCCGGTGCTTTGCCCACACAGGTGCCACGGCTGCGGCAGGTTGAGGCTTTCGGCTTCGACAAAAAGCCGATCCAGCACCGCCTGATACTCCGCGAAGTCGGTAATGCTTGCCCGCGCCCCACTGGACAATCCATGGCCCGGCAGGTCGCAGGCAATCACCGCCAGCCCAAGCCCCAATGCCCAGTCGATGACGTGACGATACAAGCCGATGTGATCGTAAAACCCATGCATCAGCACCAGCGTGCCGACCGGCTGTTCGGGCATCCACAGCTGCGTGACAATGTCGTAACCGCCCACTTCAAAGCGCCCGATTCGGCTGCTGATCAAACCATTCGGGCCAAGCGCGTTCAGGCCGTAGAAACGCTGATAAGCCTGCGCTTCTTCAGATGGCGTTTGGGACACGCTCAGCGGCAACAGCTCAGCACGCAGGTGATCGGGATCGAACGTGTCAGACATCGGAATTCCAGATGAGGGTGTGTGTGGGAAGCGGCCGCACGGAAGTGTCATCTGTCCGCTGCGGCGTGGCAAGTTACGCGGCCTAAATCCATAGGCGGTCCGTCTACCCAGTCGCGAGACAAATCTGTAGCCTGCAAAACCTTCACGATTCTCATTTGAGCCCCCGGATGAAACGCAGCCTTTATGTCGTCGTCGCAGTGTTGGTGCTCATCGGGGGCGCGGGCGCCTGGTACATCCACGGCAAGCAGCCGGTCCGCGATGGCGAGATCAAACTCGCAGGGCTGCAGGCCCCGGTCACCGTGCGTTACGACGAGCGCGGCGTGCCGCATATTCGTGCCGACAACCAAGACGATTTGTACCGCGCGCTGGGCTATGTTCACGCTCAGGACCGCCTGTTCCAGATGGAAATCCTGCGCAGGCTGGCGCGCGGCGAGCTGGCTGAAGTCCTCGGCCCCAAGCTGGTCAACACCGACAAGCTGTTCCGCAGCCTGCGCATCCGCGAGCACGCCGACGCCTACGTGGCGCGCCAGGACAAGAACACGCCGGCGTGGAAGGCGCTTCAAGCGTATCTGGACGGCATTAATCAATATCAGGCGACGCATCCCAAACCGATCGAGTTCGACGTGCTGGGCATTCGCGAGCGGCCGTTCACGGCGCAAGACACGCTCAGCGTCGGCGGTTATCTGGCCTACAGCTTTGCGGCGGCGTTTCGCACCGAGCCGTTGATGACCTATGTGCGGGATCAACTGGGCCCGGAGTATCTGAAAGTCTTCGACATGGGCTGGCGGCCGCAAGGGGGCCTTGGCCAGTCCCCTGCATTGACGAGCAACGACTGGAAAGGCCTCAATGACCTGGCACTGCTCAGCCAGCAGGCGCTTGAGAAAGCCGGCCTGCCGCAGTTCGAGGGCAGCAATGCCTGGGCGGTGTCCGGCAGCCGCACCGAGAGTGGCAAACCGTTGCTGGCGGGTGATCCGCACATTCGTTTCTCGGTGCCGGCGGTCTGGTACGAAGCCCAGCTGACCGCGCCGGGTTTCGAGCTGTACGGGCATTTTCAGGCGCTCAACCCCTTCGCGCTGCTCGGCCATAATCTGGATTTCGGCTGGAGCCTGACCATGTTCCAGAACGATGATCTGGACCTGATCGGTGAAAAGACCAACCCCGATAACCCCAACCAAGTCTGGTACCACGGCGCCTGGGTGGACATGACCTCACGCACCGAGCAGATCGACGTCAAGGGTCAAGCCCCCGTCACGATCACCTTGCGGCAGTCACCCCACGGCCCGATCGTCAATGACGCGCTGGGCGCCAATGGGGCGCAACAGCCGAGCGACACGCCAATTGCGATGTGGTGGTCGTTTCTCGAGTCGGACAACCCGATCCTGCAGGGCTTCTACGACGCCAACCGCGCCGACACGCTGGAGAAGATGCGCAGCGCCGCCGAGAAGATTCAGTCGCCGGGCCTGAACATCGTCTACGCCAACGCCAAGGGTGATATCGGCTGGTGGGCGGCGGCGCAGTTGCCGAAGCGGCCTGCGGGGGTCAATCCGACGTTCATTCTCGACGGCAGCTCCGAGCAGGCTGACAAGAATGGCTTCTACCCCTTCACTGCTAACCCGCAGGAAGAAAACCCGGCGCGGGGTTATATCGTCTCGGCGAACTTCCAGCCGGTGTCGCCGACGGGGATGGAGATTCCGGGTTACTACAATCTTCCCGAGCGCGGTCGCCAGTTGAATAACCAGTTGAGCGACGACAAGGTGAAATGGAATCTGGAGAACAGCAAGGCGCTGCAGCTCGGCACGCGGACGGATTACGCCGCGCAGATTCTGACGCCGCTGATTCCGGTGCTGCGCCGTGTGGTGAGTGAGCCGGAAGAGCACGATTTGCTGGAGCGGCTGTCGGCGTGGAACGGGGAGTACTCCGTGGATTCGGTGGGCGCGACGCTGTTCAATCAGTTCCTGTTCAATCTGACCGATCAGGTGTTCCATGACGAGCTCAGCGACGGGATGTTCACGACGCTGCTGTCGACACGACTCATTGACCTGGCCCTGCCGCGACTGGCGGCAGACCCTGATTCGCCGTGGTGGAACAATCGCCATTCTCGAGAGCCCGAGAGCCGCGGCAACACGGTGAAGGTCGCCTGGCACGCAGCGGTCTCACATTTGAAATCGCTGTACGGGCAGAACCCGGATGAATGGACCTGGGGCAAGGCGCACACGCTGACCCATGAACATCCGTTGGGCAAACAACCGCCGCTGGACATGCTGTTCAACGTCGGGCCGTTCGCGGCGCCCGGTACACATGAGGTGCCGAACAACCTGTCAGCGAGCATGGGCCCCGCGCCGTGGCCGGTGACTTACGGACCATCGACGCGCCGCCTCATCGATTTCGCCGACCCGGCCCACGCCCTGGGGATCAACCCGGTGGGCCAGAGCGGCGTGCTGTTCGACAAGCACTACGCCGATCAGGCGCAGCGCTACGTCAACGGCGAGTACGCGCCGGAGCGGTTCAGCGAAGGAGATGTGGCGGGGAACAGCAAAGAGGTGTTGAGGTTGGTGCGGGGGCGATAACCGTATGAACGGTGGGTCTAGCTGGAGCCTCAACTTGTGGGACCGGCTTTAGCCGGGAAGGCATAGTGCGTTACGCCGCAGATCCATAGCGCACGCACTGGCCTCTTCCCGGCTGAAGCCGGTCCTACTATCAAACCGACTCGACCACCTTTGCACGACGCAGGTCCGGCTGTTTCCAACCGTCTGCCGCGGCTTCTTCGATGGCTTGCTGGATGGCGCGTTTGCGGTTGTTTTCCGCCCGGCGGCTGAAGAACCAGACCAGGAAGGTCGCAATCGACACCGCCAGCAGAATCAGGCTGGCAATCGCGTTGATCTCAGGCTTCACGCCCAAGCGCACCGCCGAGAACACTTCCATCGGCAGGGTGGTCGACCCCGGGCCGGAGACGAAGCTCGCCAGCACCAGGTCGTCCAGCGACAGCGCGAAGGACATCATCGCCCCCGCCGCCAGCGATGGCGCGATCATCGGGATGGTGATCAGGAAGAACACCTTCCACGGCCGCGCACCCAGGTCCATTGCCGCCTCTTCGATGGACATGTCCAGCTCACGCAGACGCGCCGACACCACCACTGCCACATACGCCGCACAGAACGTCGTGTGAGCGATCCAGATGGTGACGATCCCACGCTCCTCGGGCCAGCCGAGCAACTGCGCCATCGCCACGAACAGCAGCAACAGCGACAGGCCGGTGATCACTTCCGGCATCACCAGAGGCGCGGTGACCAGACCGCCGAAGAAGGTCTTGCCCTTGAATCGGGTGATCCGCGTCAGCACGAACGCCGCCATGGTGCCCAGCGCCACCGCCGCAATCGACGTATACAGCGCGATTTCCAGCGAGCGCATGACCGCGCTCATCAGTTGGGTATTGTCGAGCAGCCCGACGTACCACTTCACCGACCAGCCGCCCCAGACCGTCACCAGCTTGGAGGCGTTGAACGAGTAAATCACCAGAATGACCATGGGCGCGTAGATGAAGATCAGGCCCAGCACCAACATCAGGTTCGAGAATCGGAAGCCTCTCATGCCTTGCCCTCCAGCTCTTTGGCCTGACTGCGGTTGAACAGAATGATCGGCACGATGAGGATCAACAGCATGACCACTGCCAGCGACGACGCTACCGGCCAGTCACGGTTGTTGAAGAATTCCTGCCACAGCACTTTACCGATCATCAGCGTTTCGGGGCCGCCCAGCAGTTCCGGGATGACGAACTCGCCCACCACCGGAATGAACACCAGCATGCAGCCGGCGATGATACCGTTCTTGGACAGCGGTACGGTGATTTTCCAGAAGCTGTTGAAAGTGCTCGAACCCAGGTCCGATGCGGCTTCCAGCAGGCTCTGATCGTGCTTCACCAGATTCGCGTACAGCGGCAGGATCATGAACGGCAGATACGAATAGACCACGCCGATGTACACCGCGAGGTTGGTGTTGAGTATCTGCAATGGCTCGCTGATCACGCCCAGCCACATCAGAAACGCGTTGAGCAGACCGTTGTTGCTGAGGATGCCCATCCACGCATAAACGCGGATCAGGATCGCAGTCCAGGTCGGCATCATGATCAGCAGCAACAGCACCGTCTGCATTTCTTTGCGGGCGATGGAGATGCCATAGGCCATCGGATAGCCGATCAACAGGCACAGCACGGTGCTGATGAACGCCATCTTCAACGAGCCCAGATACGCCGAGATGTACAGGTCGTCACTGGTCAGCAGGGCGTAGTTGGCGAAGTTGAGCACGATGTCGAGCTTCTGCTCGACGTAGGTGAAGATCTCGGTATACGGCGGAATCGCTACGTCTGCTTCAGCGAAGCTGATCTTGATGACGATCAGAAACGGCAGCGCGAAAAACAGGAACAGCCACAGGAACGGCACGCCAATAACGGCTTGGCGCCCGGTGGGTTTTATTCGATTGAAAGCCCGTTTTATTTTTCGGATTTTCATGAGCGCAATACCACGCCGCTGTCGTCTTCCCACCAGACGAAGACTTCATCGTCCCAGGTCGGTCGTGTGCCCTGACGTTCGGCGTTGGCGACAAACGACTGCACCAGCTTGCCCGACGGCAGTTTCACGTAGAACACCGAGTGACCGCCCAGATAGGCGATGTCGTGAACTTTGCCCCGCGACCAGTTGTGCTCGAACGTCGGCTGTTCGGTGGTCACCAGCAACTTTTCAGGACGCAGCGCGTAGGTAATACGCTTGTCTTCCACCGACGTGGTAACGCCGTGGCCGACATAGATTTTGCGTTCCAGCTCAGGGCTGCTGATCAGCGCGTGGCCTTCCATGTCTTCGATGACTTCGCCGTCGAACAGGTTGACGTTGCCGATGAACTCACAGACCAGGCGGCTGGTCGGCGTCTCGTAGATATCGATCGGGCTGCCGATCTGCGCGATCCAGCCCAGGTGCATGATCGCAATGCGCTCGGCCATGGTCATGGCCTCTTCCTGGTCGTGGGTCACCATCACGCAGGTCACGCCAACACGCTCGATGATTTCCACCAGCTCCAGTTGCATCTGCGAACGCAGCTTTTTATCCAGTGCGCCCATGGGTTCGTCGAGCAGCAGCAGCTTCGGCTTCTTCGCCAGCGAACGTGCCAGCGCCACACGCTGACGCTGTCCGCCCGACAATTGGTGCGGTTTGCGCTTGGCGTACTGGGTCATCTGCACCAGCTTGAGCATCTCGGCCACGCGGGCCTCGACTTCGGCCTTGGGCAGCTTGTCCTGCTTGAGGCCAAAAGCGATGTTGTCCGCCACGGTCATGTGCGGAAACAGCGCGTAGGACTGGAACATCATGTTGATCGGACGTTCGTACGGCGGCATATCGGTGATGTCGACGCCGTCGAGGTAAATGCGCCCTTCGGTCGGGCGCTCGAAGCCGGCAAGCATGCGCAGCAGGGTGGATTTCCCCGAGCCGGAGCCGCCGAGCAGGGCAAAGATTTCACCCTTGTTGATCTGCAGAGACACGTCGTCCACAGCAATCGTCTCATCGAACTTTTTCGTGACCCGATCGATTTTGACCAGCACCTGTTTCGGTTGCTGACCACCCTCAAGGGATTTCTTGTAGGCGCCGGAGGCAACTGCCATGGGTGAAACTCCCAACTGTTTTTGCGCCCGGCCAATGGGGTCGGGCGCCAAGGTCTTTATTTACCGGTTTTGATCTTCGTCCAGCTGCGCGTCATGACGCGCTGGATCTTCGGCGGCAGCTCGGAGTTGACGTACAGGCGCTCCTGTATCTCCTTCGACGGGTAAACCGCCTCGTCGTTGCGAATTTCCTGATCCATCAGCTCGCCCGAAGCCGGGTTCGGGTTGGCATAACCCACCTGGTCACTGACCTTGGCGATTACGTCAGGCTTGAGGATGTAGTTGATGAACGCGTGCGCGGCCTTCACGTCCGGCGCATCCGACGGGATGGCGAGCATGTCGAACCACAGATTGCCGCCCTCTTTCGGGATCGAGTAAGCGATGTTGACGCCCTTGCCGGCTTCTGCGGCACGGGCCTTGGCCTGGAAGACGTCACCGGAGAAACCGGCTGCGATGCAGATGTCGCCGTTGGCCAGGTCAGTGATGTATTTGGACGAGTTGAAATAGGTCACGTACGGGCGGACTTTGAGCAGCTTGGCTTCAGCGGCTTTGTAGTCTTTCTCGTCGGTGCTATTCGGGTTTTTGCCCATGTAGTTAAGGACTGCGGGCAGCATCTCGTCAGCCGAGTCGAGGAACGCGACGCCGCACTTCTGCAGCTTCTTGATGTTCTCGGGCTCGAACAGCGTGGCCCAGGAGTCGATGGTGTCGACGCCCAGCACTTCCTTGATCTTGTCGACGTTGTAGCCGATGCCGTTGGTGCCCCACAGATACGGCACGGCGTACTGGTTGCCCGGGTCGTTCTTTTCCAGGCGCTTGAGCAGTTCGGGGTCGAGGTTGGAGTAATTCGGCAGCTGTGATTTGTCGAGCTTCTGAAACGCCCCCGCCTTGATCTGTTTGCCGAGGAAGTGGTTGGACGGGACGACCACGTCATAACCGGTGTGGCCGGCCAGCAGCTTGCCTTCCAGGGTTTCGTTGGAGTCGAAGACGTCGTATTTGGTCTTGATGCCGGTGGTGGACGTGAAGTCCTCCAGCGTTGTGGTGCCGATGTAATCGGACCAGTTATAAATGCGAACGGTGGAATCCGCGTAGGCACCGGCGGCGAGCGTGAGCCCTGCGCCGAGCAGCAAGCCTTTTGAAAATAAAGAAATAGACACGTGTGCAGTCCTTTTTTAGTAGGTGGGCCTGTTGCCCGTACCGATGACAGTAACGACTGCCTGTGACCCATCCGGCGCGCAACTTACCTTCGATAAACCCTTCTCGCAAAAAAACTTTTTGTGACGCGGGTGTCATGACGGGTGACGCAAAACCTGTAGGAGTGAGCTTGCTCGCGATTGCGGTGTGTCAGTCATGCATCCGGCTCAGGCAAACCGCATTCGCGAGCAAGCTCACTCCCACAGTTTGGGTGGGGCACTTGCCCCACCCGGTCAGGCTTATTTACCCGATTTGATGTTGGTCCAGCTGCGGGTCATCAAGCGCTGAGTCGCCGCTGGCAAGTCGGCGATCGCGTACAACTTGGCCAGGACGTCTGCCGGCGGGTAAACGCCCGGATCAGAGGTGATGTCCTTGTCGACGAACTCGGTTGCCGCCTTGTTGCCGTTCGGGAAGTGAACGGAGTTGGTGATTTCAGCCATCACCTTCGGTTGCAGGATGAAGTTCATGAACTTGTAGGCGCCTTCGACGTTTTCGGCATCTTTCGGGATGGCGACCATGTCGTAGAAGCTGCCTGCACCTTCTTTCGGAATGTTGTAGCTGACTTTGACCTTGCCGCCCGCCTCTTCAGCGCGCGCCTTGGCCTGGTAGATGTCACCCGAGTAGCCCACGGCTACGCAGATGTTGCCGTTGGCCAGGTCCGAGATGTACTTGGACGAGTGGAAGTAGGTGATCGAAGGACGAATTTTCTTAAACAGATCCTCGGCCTTCTGGATGTCTTCCTTCTTCTGGCTATCGGTCGGCAGGCCCAGGTAATGCAGCGCCACTGGCAGCATTTCGGTCGGCGAGTCGAGGAAGCTGATCCCGCAGCCTTTCAGCTTGGCAGCGTTTTCCGGCTTGAACAGCAGGTCCCACGAGTTGACCGGTGCATCAGCGCCCAAAGCGGCTTTGACTTTTTCAGCGTTGTAGCCGATGCCGATCGAGCCCCACATGTACGGGAATGCGTGCTTGTTGTCCGGGTCGCTGATGGACACGGCTTTCAACAAGGCAGGGTCGAGGTTTTTGTAATTTGGCAGCTTGGACTTGTCCAGCTCTTGGTAGACGCCGGCCTTGATCTGCTTGGCCAGGAAGTTGTTCGACGGAACGACGACGTCGTAGCCCGATTTACCGGCCAGCAGCTTGGCTTCCAGGGTCTCGTTGCTGTCGAACACGTCGTACACCACTTTGATGCCCGACTCTTTTTCGAAGTCGGCGATGGTGTTCGGTGCGATGTAATCGGACCAGTTATAGACGTGGAGGACTTTGTCATCGGCGTGTGCAGCAGCGGCCACTGCGCCCATGAGGGACAAGGCCAGGAGGGTTTTGCCAAATTTCTTCATGCGTACGGCTCCAGTGTTTTTATGTAAGCGGCGTCTAGACGGCGGACAGTCTGGCAATTTCCGGAAAAAAATTCAGCCTTGCAATGACTCAAGCGTCAGGTCCAGGCACTTGCGCGCCTTTTCGATCAACTCGTCGATCTCGGCGAAGGTAATCACCAGCGGCGGCGAGATAATCATGGTGTCGCCCACGGCCCGCATGATCAGGCCGTTATTGAAGCAAAAAGTGCGGCAAATCATGCCTGCGCCTTTGCCGACATAACGCTCGCGAGTGGCCTTGTCTTTCACCAGTTCGATTGCGCCCAGCATGCCGACGCCCCGCACTTCACCCACCAGCGGGTGATCGCTCAGCTCGCGCAGACGCTTTTGCAAATAGGGTGCCGTTTCGGACTTCACCCGTTCGACGATCTTTTCTTCACTCAGAATGCGAATGTTCTCCAGGCCCACTGCCGCCGCCACCGGGTGACCGGAGTAGGTGAAGCCGTGGTTGAAGTCGCCGCCCTCGTTCAACACCTTGACCACGTCGTCGCGCACGATGACGCCACCCATGGGGATGTAACCCGAAGTCAGGCCCTTGGCGATGGTCATAAGGTCCGGCTTGAGGTCGTAGAAGTCGCTGCCGAACCATTCCCCGGTGCGGCCAAAGCCACAGATCACTTCGTCGGCCACAAAGAGGATGTCGTACTTGGCGAGGATCTCTTTGATCTTCGGCCAGTAGGTGTCGGGCGGAACGATAACGCCGCCCGCGCCCTGAATCGGCTCGGCGATGAACGCGCCGACGTTGTCTACGCCCAGTTCGAGAATCTTCTTCTCCAGCTGTTCGGCCGCCCAGACGCCGAATTCGTCGGGCGTCATGTCACCGCCTTCACCGAACCAGTAAGGCTGCGGAATGTGCACGATGCCCGGAATCGGCAAATCGCCCTGCTCGTGCATGTAGGTCATGCCGCCCAGGCTGGCGCCGGCGACGGTCGAACCGTGGTAACCGTTGACGCGGCTGATGATGACTTTCTTGCTCGGCTGGCCTTTGATCGCCCAGTAATGGCGAACCAGGCGCAGCACCGTGTCGTTGCCTTCTGAGCCGGAACCGGTGAAGAACACGTGGTTCATGCCCTCGGGGGCGATGTCGGAAATGGCCTTCGCCAACTGCAGTGCCGGCGGGTGAGCGGTCTGGAAGAACAGGTTGTAGTAAGGCAGCTCGCGCATCTGCTTGCTGGCAGCGTCCGCCAGTTCTTCACGACCATAACCAATGGCGACACACCAGAGCCCGGCCATGCCGTCGAGGATCTTGTTGCCTTCGCTGTCCCAGAGGTAAACGCCCTTGGCGTTGGTGATGATGCGCGGGCCTTTCTCTTTCAACTGCTTGAAATCGCTAAACGGCGCCAAGTGATGATCACTGCTGAGGGCTTGCCATTCGCGGGTTTGCGGGTTGTTGGAACTCATGAATCACTCCAGTCAGGTATCGCGTGTGGGGCGCCGTGGATCCACTGGAATCGACGACGCCCCGGTACGTCAGACGGCAAAGAGCAGGAATTCCCGCTCCCACGAACTGATCACACGCTTGAAGTTCTCGTGCTCGGCGCGCTTGACCGCGACGTAGCCGGTGATGAATTTCTTGCCGAGGTACTTTTCGACCGTCTTGCTGTTTTCCATGCGCTCCAGCGCGTCTTCGATTGTCAACGGCAGGCGCAGGTTGCGGCGTTCGTAACCACGGCCGACGACGGGGGCGCTGGGGTTAAGCCCCTCGACCATGCCGATGAAACCGCACAGCAGGCTGGCGGCGATGGCCAGATACGGGTTGGCATCGGCGCCGGGCAGACGGTTTTCCACGCGACGGTTCTGCGGGCCGGCATCCGGAACGCGCAGGCCAACGGTGCGGTTTTCTTCGCCCCACTCCACGTTCACCGGCGCGGAGGTGTCCGGCAGGAAGCGGCGGAACGAGTTGACGTTGGGCGCGAACAGCGGCAATAGCTCGGGGATCAGCTTCTGCAAGCCACCGATGTGTTGCAGGAACAGCTGACTCATCGTGCCGTCTTCATTGGAGAAGATGTTCTTGCCGGTCTCGATGTCAATGATGCTCTGGTGCAGGTGCATCGCGCTGCCGGGCTCGCCGGTCATGGGCTTGGCCATGAAGGTCGCGGCCACATCGTGCTTGAGCGCGGCTTCGCGCATGGTGCGCTTGAACACCAGGATCTGGTCGGCCAGAGACAGCGCGTCGCCGTGACGGAAGTTGATTTCCATCTGCGCGGTGCCGTCTTCGTGAATCAGCGTGTCCAGGTCGAGGTTCTGCAGTTCGCACCAGTCGTAGACGTCTTCGAAGAGCGGGTCGAATTCGTTGGCGGCTTCGATGGAGAACGACTGACGACCGGTTTCCGGACGACCCGAGCGACCCACCGGTGGCTGCAGCGGGTAGTCGGGGTCGTCGCTGCGCTTGGTCAGGTAGAACTCCATCTCCGGCGCCACAATGGGCTGCCAACCTTGATCAGCGTAGAGCTTGAGAACTTTCTTGAGGACGTTGCGCGGGGACAGCTCGATGGGGTTGCCTTGCTTGTCGTAGGTGTCGTGAATCACCTGCGCAGTCGGCTCGATGGCCCAGGGCACCAGAAACACCGCGCTCTGGTCAGGACGGCAGAACATGTCGATGTCTGCGGGGTCCAGCAATTCGTAGTAGATGTCGTCTTCGACGTAATCGCCCGTCACGGTCTGGAGCAGTACGCTTTCCGGCAAGCGCATGCCCTTTTCAGCAATGAACTTGTTGGTCGGTGAAATCTTGCCCCGTGTGATACCGGTGAGGTCGGCGATCATGCATTCGACTTCGGTAATCCTGTGTTCTTTCAACCAATCGGTGAGCTGGTCGAGGTTGGTACTCATAAATACCTCAGGGTTTTAATTCCTGGTCGCCGTCATGGCGGTCAGGCGTTCTTTGAAGCGCTGGCGTTACGGTGCTGCTCGTTTTCCACAGGCATCGCCAATTGCCTGGAAGACTCAAAGATAGTCGTGCTTGTGTATAAAGCGCGGCGACGGATGCCGCGGAAAGTCAGGGCCGGATACGTCAGCGGAAGCAAAAGACGCGCCCGCTGGAACCGCTGCGCGGATAAAGAGTAAGGTGTCGAGGTGCCGCACAGAGGCATGCGCAGTGCCCGGCGCGCTGACTGGGCCGCTACACTGAAAGCATGTGATGTGAAAAAGCAGGTGCCCGAATGGCTGAGTGCAGGCGGTGAGGCCGATCAGCGGAAGGCGAAGCATGAGACCCCCGGTATTATTGCTGTTATGGGTTGCAATCGAGCTTAGCGTTGTTCATTTTTTTCCACAACACACCCGTAAAAAATAAAACACGCCCTGCTCAAACCCGCAGTTTGCATGACCTTCGGCGCACAACATTTGCCCTAAAGTGCGGCGAAAATAGCTCTTTGGCGCCCTTTTAGGGCAAATCAGGGCTCCCTTGACTTCGTCTGGCCTTTCGGATTGACTGAAACCCGTAATGCTCGATGATTGATATTTTCAACAACAAAGGTGTTGCATCATGTCGGTACCCCCGCGTGCCGTTCAGCTCAACGAAGCGAACGCGTTCCTTAAGGAACATCCTGAGGTTCTATACGTTGACCTTCTGATTGCAGATATGAATGGAGTGGTGCGCGGCAAGCGCATCGAACGCACCAGCCTTCATAAGGTTTACGAAAAAGGCATCAACCTCCCAGCTTCCCTATTCGCACTGGATATCAACGGCTCGACGGTGGAAAGCACCGGTCTGGGTCTGGACATCGGTGACGCTGACCGAATCTGCTATCCAATCCCCGACACTCTCTGCAATGAGCCCTGGCAGAAGCGTCCTACCGCACAACTCCTGATGACCATGCACGAGCTGGAAGGCACGCCCTTCTTCGCCGATCCGCGCGAAGTGCTGCGCCAGGTTGTCAGCAAGTTCGACGAGATGGGCCTGACCATCTGCGCTGCATTCGAGCTTGAGTTCTACCTGATCGATCAGGAAAACGTGAACGGCCGTCCGCAACCGCCACGTTCGCCGATTTCCGGCAAACGTCCGCACTCGACACAGGTCTACCTGATCGATGACTTGGACGAGTACGTCGACTGCCTCCAGGACATTCTGGAAGGTGCAAAAGAGCAAGGCATTCCGGCCGACGCGATCGTCAAGGAAAGTGCTCCGGCGCAGTTCGAAGTGAACCTGCACCACACTGCAGATGCGCTGAAAGCCTGTGATTACGCGGTACTGCTCAAACGCCTGATCAAGAACATCGCCTACGACCATGAGATGGACACCACCTTCATGGCCAAGCCGTATCCAGGCCAGGCGGGTAACGGCCTGCACGTGCACATTTCGATCCTTGATCGCGATGGCAAAAACATCTTCACCAGCGAGGATCCCGAGCAGAACGCCGCATTGCGTCATGCGATCGGCGGTGTGCTCGAGACCCTGCCCGCGCAGATGGCGTTCCTTTGCCCGAACGTCAATTCGTACCGCAGGTTTGGTGCTCAGTTCTACGTTCCAAACTCGCCGTGCTGGGGTCTGGATAACCGCACCGTGGCCGTGCGCGTGCCTACCGGGACGGCTGACTCGGTACGTATCGAGCACCGGGTTGCCGGTGCGGATGCCAACCCGTATCTGCTGATGGCATCGGTGCTGGCAGGCATTCACCACGGCCTGACCAACCAGATCGAGCCCGGTCCGCCCGTAGAAGGCAACTCCTACGAGCAGAACGAGCAAAGCTTGCCGAACAACCTGCGTGATGCACTGCGCGAGCTGGACGACAGCGAAGTCATGGCCAAGTACATCGATCCGAAGTACATCGATATCTTCGTTGCGTGCAAGGAAAGTGAGCTGGAGGAGTTCGAGCACTCCATCTCCGACCTTGAATACAATTGGTATCTGCACACGGTTTGATGGCTGCACGAGTTACGAAAACGCCACCTTTTCGAGAGAATCGGTGGCGTTTTTCATTCTCCCGGCTGCCACTGTAGAATGCCCGCGCCACCGACCGAGAGAGCGCCGATGACCCGCCTTGCCCCACCCCGCAAACCGCGTGCACGCAGTCAGGCGCGGATCGACTCGATCCTCGATGCCGCACGTGCGCTGCTGGCCTCCGACGGCGTGGCAAGCCTCTCCATCTACAGCGTCGCCGAGCGGGCCGAGATTCCGCCCTCCTCCGTGTATCACTTCTTCGCCAGCGTTCCGGCGTTGCTGGAAGCGCTGACGGCTGATGTCCACGAGGCGTTTCGCGAAAGCCTGCAGCAGCCCATCGATCATGATCAATTGAACCAGTGGCGAGACCTGTCCCATGTGGTGGAGTCGCGCATGCTCGCGATTTACAGCGACGACGCTGCCGCGCGACAGCTGATCCTCGCCCAGCACGGTTTGACTGAAGTCACTCAGGCGGATCGTCAGCACGACATTGAACTGGGCAACCTCATGCACGCGCTGTTCGCCCGGCATTTCCAACTGCCGACGCTGCCCGATGATGTTGAGGTGTTTGCCCTGGCGCTGGAACTGGCCGACCGGGTGTACGCGCGCTCGGTGCAACTGCACAACGCGATTACCCCGCGCATGGCCGAGGAAGGATTGCGGGTATTTGATGCGTATCTGGGGTTGTACCTGCCGGCGTATTTACCGAAGCGTTCCATCGAGCAATAACGCAGGTCAGTTGTGGGGGCGCCACCCCGATCACGCCCACACGTCCTCGACCAGCCCGAAGCCCGAGTCAGACGCTAAACCTGTGGGAGCGACCGGGGTGGCGCTCCACCTTGCTCGCGAGAGCATTCTGTCAGACAGCCTAACTATTACTGACCCACCGCATTCGTGAGCAAGCTCACTCCCACAAATCCTCGATCAGCCCGAGGCCCGAGTCAGACGCTGGAGTTGTGGGAGATCGCTTGGGATCCAGCATCGATCACAACTTGGCGATCGACACCTCGGTGGACTTCACGAACGCGATCACTTCGCTGCCGACCACCAGCTCCAGCTCTTTGACGGAGCGAGTGGTGATAACGGAAGTGACGACGCCCGACGCGGTCTGCACGTCGATCTCGGACAGCACATCGCCGGTGACGATTTCCTTGATGGTGCCTTTGAACTGGTTACGCACGTTGATGGCTTTGATAGTCATGGTAAGGCTTCCTTTGTGAGATCAGTTCCGGAGGCAAGATTGCCTCTGGAGTTAGTTGGCCCATCGCAGTTGCGTGGGCAGCGGTGAAGTCGGTTCGGGTTCGGGCGGGCTGCCGGGCAGCGACAACACGCGGTTAAGCACTTCGGTTTCCAGCGCGGCCAGTCGGTAAGAGCCGCGTGCCCTCGGACGGGCCAGATCAACCTGCAGGTCAAGACCGATGCGGCCCTCTTCAATCAGCAAGACCCGGTCGGCAATGGCGACCGCTTCGCTGACGTCGTGGGTCACCAGCAACACCGTGAAACCATGCTTCTTCCACAGGTTTTCGATCAGTTGCTGCATCTCGATTCGGGTCAGGGCATCCAGCGCGCCAAGGGGTTCATCGAGCAACAACAAGCGCGGCTGGTGAATCAGCGCACGGGCCAGCGCCACCCGTTGTTTTTGCCCACCTGATAACGCAGCCGGCCATTCATTGGCGCGCTCGGCCAAACCCACGGCCTCCAGCGCTTCCAACGCTTTGCCACGCCAGTCGCCGCTGAGACCAAGGCCGACGTTGTCGATGATCTTTTTCCAGGGCAGCAAGCGCGCTTCCTGGAACATCAGTCGCGTGTCTTCCCGCGCATCCGCCAACGAGCCATTACCCGCCAGCAGTTGGCCGCTCGACGGTTGATCGAGTCCTGCCAGCAGACGCAACAAAGTGCTCTTGCCGCAGCCGCTTCGGCCCACGACCGCGACGAACTGGCCGGCCGGGATGTGCAGATCGATGTCTTTCAGTACTTCCCGCGAGCCGAACGTCTTTTTCAGCTTGCGGACCTGCAAGGGAATCCCGCGCAACAGGTTTGCCGGTTGTTGGAGATTGCTCATTGCGCGCCACCTTTAGCCACTTGATACGCCGGGTGCCAACGCAGGCAGACCCGTTCCAGACCACGCGCCGCGAGGTCTGCCAATTTGCCGAGTACGGCGTAGAGCACGATCGCCAGCACCACCACGTCGGTCTGTAGAAACTCTCGGGCGTTCATCGCCAGATAGCCGATGCCGGAGCTGGCCGAGATGGTTTCCGCGACGATCAGGGTCAGCCACATGAAGCCCAGCGCGAACCGCACGCCGACCAGAATCGAAGGCATCGCGCCCGGCAGAATCACATGGCGGAACAGTCCGAAGCCGCTCAAACCGTAGCTGCGGGACATCTCCACCAACGCCGGATCGATGTTGCGAATGCCGTGGTACGTGTTCAGGTAAATCGGGAACAGCGTGCCGAGCGCGACCAGAAATATCTTCGCGGTCTCGTCGATGCCGAACCACAGGATGACCAGCGGAATCAGCGCCAGGTGGGGCACGTTGCGGATCATCTGTACGGAGCTGTCCAGCAGGCGTTCGCCCCATTTCGACAGCCCGGTGATGAAGCCCAGAGCCAGGCCGATCCCGCCGCCGATGGCAAAGCCGATCCCGGCACGCCAGCCACTGATCGCCAGATGAGTCCAGATTTCCCCGCTGCGCACCAGCGTGACGCCGGCCTCAATCACAGCGCTCGGCGCCGGCAGAATGCGGGTCGACAGCCAGCCCGCGGTGACCGCCAGTTGCCATATCGCCAACAACAGGACCGGTAGCAACCAGGGCGCCAGTCTGTGGGTGATTTTTTCCACGCTCATGGAGTTGTCTCCTTCCAATGCCGGGCTTACTGGGCTTTCGCGACAGCAGCGGGTGGCGTCCAGATCACATCAGCGATGCGCAACGGTTTAGGGATCAGCTTGAGCTGATAGAAGGTGTCGGCGATTTTCTGTTGCGCGGCGACGGTTTCAGGCGTGATGAACGAGGCGCCGTAGCCCTGACGCTTCACCGATGTGCGGGTGATGTCTTCCGGCAGGCCGAGCAGTGGCGCGACCTGTTTGGTCACCTCTTCCGGGTTGGCCTTGGACCATTCGCCGACCGCGCGCACTTCTTCCACCAGGGTCTGAATCACCTTGGGATGCTGCTGCGCATAGGGTTTCGTCGCCAGGTAGAACTGGTTGTTGTCGACGATGCCTTTGCCGTCGCGCAGTGTCTTGGCTTGAAGCTGCTGCTCGGCGGCAGCCTGGTACGGATCCCAGATCACCCAGGCATCGACGCTGCCGCGCTCGAAGGCCGCACGCGCATCGGCGGGCGGCAGGAAAACGGTCTGGATATCGGTGTACTTCAGGCCGGCGTCTTCCAGCGCGCGCACCAACAGGTAGTGCACGTTGGAGCCCTTGTTGAGGACGACTTTCTTGCCTTTGAGGTCTTTGACCGAGGTAATCGGCGAATCCTTCGGCACCAGAATCGCTTCGCTGGTGGGCGCCGGCGGCTCGGAGGCGACGTACAGCAGATCAGCGCCAGCGGCCTGGGCAAACACAGGCGGTGTTTCGCCCGTCACGCCGAAGTCGATCGAACCCACGTTCAGGCCTTCAAGCAACTGCGGACCACCGGGAAACTCGGTCCACTGAACCTGCACGCCTTGATCGGCGAGTTTCTTCTCGAGCGAGCCTTTGGCCTTGAGCAATACCAGCGTGCCGTATTTCTGGTAACCGATGCGCAAGGTATCGGCCTGGGCCTGAGTAAGGACGCCGCAGGAAACCGCCGCAACAAACAGAGCGACCAGGCTTCGACGCAAAATAACGGTGCCCATGGCACGCTCCTTTGGTGTGTAGCTAACAGGTGGCACCTGCTCGTCCGATGGCGGACCAGTAAGGCGGAAAGGGATTCATTGCCGGCGATCTCGCCAGGACGGAGAGACCATAACAGGGGATAGTTATTCTCTAAAATCATATTTATTCATTTGGTTAGCACCAAAACGAATATACGGATTGTTTAGCTCTTCGGTAATACGCGATCCCGTGGGAGCGAGCTTGCTCGCGAATCGGCCGATACATGCACTGAAATTCGCGGCGGCTGGAATACAGCATTCGTGAGCAAGCTCACTCCCACATGGGCTGTGTTGGCTGTGCGATAGCGCTGTGTCAGAACCCTCGTAAATAGCCAACATGTTCAGCGTTCACAGCACAAAAAAAGGGCCGATAAATCGGCCCGAATGTCATGGTTGAAACCGGTGTATCAGCGATTCGGTTGTGGCGTCAGGCGCAGGTAAGGGGTAACGGCGGTATAGCCTTTAGGGAAGCGTTCCTTGATCTCTGCTTCGTCTTTGATCGACGGCACGATGACAACGTCTTCACCATCCTTCCAGTTAGCCGGCGTGGCGACTTTGTAGTTGTCGGTCAGCTGCAGCGAATCGATTACCCGCAGGATCTCGTGGAAGTTGCGACCGGTGCTGGCCGGGTAGGTGATGGTCAGGCGCACCTTCTTGTTCGGATCGATCACGAACAGCGAACGCACCGTCAGGGTTTCGCTGGCATTGGGGTGAATCAGGTCATAGAGCTCGGAAACCTTGCGATCTTCGTCCGCCAGGATCGGGAAGTTCACAAGGGTGTTCTGCGTGGTGTTGATGTCGCCGATCCACTGGGTGTGGGATTCGGCCGAGTCCACGGACAGGGCAATCGCCTTGACGTTGCGCTTGTCGAATTCGTCTTTGAGTTTTGCGGTGAAGCCCAGCTCGGTGGTGCATACCGGGGTGAAATCGGCAGGATGAGAGAACAATACCGCCCATTTACCGTCAAGCCATTCGTGAAACTTGATCGGTCCTTCGCTGGAGTTCTGTTCGAAGTCGGGTGCGATGTCGCCAAGTTTGAGGCCCATTCAGTCGTGCTCCTTGGATGGTGAGGTATGAATCACTGTGCATGCCAGCATCTGAAAACAAAAGGAACGATTGGTGCTGGATGACATTGTTTCAGGCATAAAAAAGCCCCGCCGAAGCGGGGCTCTCTTCAACACATCACGCTTATTTGAACGCGTAGGTGTAGTTGAGGACCACACGAGTCTGGTCGGTATTCTGCTGCGAAGCGTACAGATCTGTATCGGAGCGCAGGTTCGCGCGACGAACTGTAACGCCGAAGCCTTTCATGAAGCCGTCCTGGAACACGTAGTCGATGCGCATGTCACGTTCCCACTCCGAACCACGACCCAGCGATGCGTTCTGCAGACGAATCTGATCGCCATACAGGTAAGCGATGGCAGCTTTCAGACCAGGGACGCCCAGGCGTGCGAAGTCATACGAGTACTGACCGAACTTGGTCTGCTCACCGGCGCGGGTGAAGTTGGTGATCATGCTGTCGGTGAACAGGTAAACGCTGTTACCGCCTTCACCTTCGTTACGACCATTGGAGAGGTTGTTGCGGGTAACGTTGCCGTTGCTCATGACCGGCATGCCGCCGTCATCGCTCACCGACTGGTAACCCAAGAGGAATGCGTTGCCACCCAGGGTGTAGGTGAACATGGCAGTCCAGGTGTCGTTGTCAACTTCGCCCTGGCCGTCTTTGCTGTAGCCGTTGGAGAAGCGATAGCCGGTGTTGACTTCCTGATGGGCGTTCTTGCCATCGGAAGTGCTGTGGAAGTAACGCAGGTCGGTCTTGAACGACTGGTCCTCTGCGATCGGCAGAATGTGGACCAGGCCCAGGAAGTGCTGCTTGTAGTAGTCTTCCAGGTTCGCGTAGTAGTACTGAACGGTCAGGTCTTTGGTGACTTTGTAGTCGCCGCCTGCGAACTGGAAGTTGTTCGAACCTTTGTAACCACCGGCCAGGGACATGTCAGCGTAGTTACTGGAAGCACGACCGGCAGCTTGGGTCAGCTTACCGGCGGTCAGTGTCAGACCGTCGAGTTCCTTGGAAGTGACGATGCCACCTTGGAAGGTCTGCGGCAGCAGACGACCGTCGTTCGATACGAGGATCGGCAGGTTAGGCTGCAGAGCGTTACCGACTTTCAACTCGGTCTTCGAGACTTTGACCTTGGCGTTGGCCCCAGCGCGAGCCCAGTCAGCCACCGGCGTACCGTCGGAAGTTGTAGGGGAAACGGTGTTCGCAGTACTGCCGTTAGCGGCACGGTTGTCGATACCGCCGCTCAGGTTGATGCCGTACATGCCCTGAACGTCGAGGCCGAACCCAACAGTACCCGGGGTGTAACCCGAGATAAAGTTGAACAGGAAACCCTGAGTGGTCTGACGCTGGTCTTGCCCTTTGGCGCCAGTCGACGACGGCTCGCGCGGATCACCTTCGAAATACAAAGTACGGGAACTGAGTGTCGCTTTGCTGTCATCCAGGAAACCAGCTGCACCGGCCTGAGTAGCCAAGACACCTGCGTATACGGCCAAGGCCAGGGTGGACTTCTTCATTGTGTATCGCTCCTCATGAATCTAATTTTTGTAGTTCCCGGGCCAGAGCCTAAGGCTCAAAACCGAGGATGCGCGATTAGCGCCGGACCTGACTCGGCGAGTCAATGGCCCCAAGACTAATTGACTAGACCGCGGTACAGCTGGCTGCAAGGTAAGGGAAATCCTTTAAACCTAAAAAGACTTGTTAGACCTGCTTTTATGCCAAGCAGTTATATGTCACAAGCCGTTTCAGCCGTCCGTTGCGGAGTGTATCGGCCCGAATCCCTAATTCCCAAAACATATTTCATTGCCGTTCGTCAGATCGATATGTTTAGCGGTGACGTACGACCGGAACTTGACCGGCAAGTCACGGTCTTCCTGCGAAGTCGGGTGAGAATTGCCTCTCCAACCGACTGAAATACATGGAATTTCTTTTCCGGTAGTCGCAAACGTTGCAGTTGTCACCCTGCTCCCCGTCTGTTTTCTGACGAAGCCAGAAAAAACCTCATCGGGGAGAAAACCACGGCAAAACTCGGCGCCGTATCGTGCATCCATCCAGATCAATCCGTGAGAAACGCCCCATCCCTGCAGGTACATCGCTGAACAGGCGTCGCGATCGTATTTACAAATTGTGACGATTCGATGAATCGTCCATGAGCTCGGTGTTTTTCCTCTCGCGATGCTCACCCATCAAGCCCGCGCGTATAGGAATTAACACTAAGCAAATTCCAAAAGGTTATTTATTTCGACTTTCTTAGATCATTTACGCTCTGCGGCATTCGAAGGCGGTGTGCCTTTCTACGGAGCGTCACCATGAAACTGCTCAAACCCCTACGCGTCCTGGCCGCCTTGTGGCTTGCCGGCTCGGCACTCTTCGCCCAGGCCGCTGACTTCACCGTCGCCTACCAGACCACCGTGGATCCGGCGAAGGTCGCTCAGGCTGATGGCGCCTATGAAAAGGCGACGGGCTCGAAGATTTCATGGCGCAAATTCGATAATGGCGCGGACGTGATCACGGCGATCGCGTCGGGTGACGTCCAGATCGGCTACCTCGGCTCCAGCCCTCTCACCGCGGCGGCAACGCGCAAAGTACCGGTGGAAACGTTCCTTATTGCCACCCAGATCGGCGCTGCCGAGGCGCTGGTTGCGCGTAATGGCTCCGGCATCAACGGCCCACAGGATTTGATCGGGAAGAAGATCGCCGTGCCGTTCGTATCGACGGGCCACTACAGCCTGCTCGCTGCCCTGAAGTACTGGAAAATCGACCCGGCGAAAGTGACCATCCTCAATCTCGCCCCACCGGCCATTGCGGCGGCATGGAAGCGCGGCGACATCGACGCCACATACGTCTGGGACCCGGCGCTCGGCGTGGCTAAGGAGACTGGCAAAGTGCTGATCACCTCGGGCGAGCTGGCGAAAGTCGGCGCGCCGACCTTTGATGCGTGGATCGTGCGCAAGGACTTCGCCGACAAGCATCCTGAGGTCGTCAAAGCCTTCGCCAAAACCACCCTGGAAGCCTACGCCGCCTATCGCAAGGACCCCGCCGCTTGGCTGGCCGATGCCAGCAATGTCGACAAGCTGGTGAAACTCTCCGGCGCCAAACCTGGCGACATCCCGGGCCTGTTGCAGGGCAACGTCTACCCGCTGGCGGCTGATCAGGTAACTGAACTGGGCGCGCCGACCACCGACGCCATCACCAAGACCGCAGCGTTCCTCAAGGAACAAGGCAAGGTCGACGCCGTCCTGGCCGATTACACCCCTTACGTGAGCGCGAAGTTCGTCACCCAGTAAGCGAAGGCGTCCACCCGATACCGAGCCGGCTTCGACAGCCATGCCGTTGACGCACATCTATTAGAAGCGGAGTCCATGCCATGGCCCTGTTACAGCTGGAGCGCATCAGCGCACAGTATCCCGGTGCGGCCGAGCCGGTGCTGTCGGATATTTCCCTGACCCTTGGTCCGCAGCAACTGCTTGTTGCCCTGGGCCCATCCGGCAGCGGCAAGACTTCGTTGTTGAACCTGATTGCCGGGTTCGTCGCGCCAAGCGCAGGCCGCATCACCCTTGATGGCGTCCCGGTGAACGGCCCCGGCGCCGAGCGCGGCGTCGTGTTTCAGGATGACGCTCTGCTGCCTTGGCAGGATGTACTGGCCAACGTTGCATTCGGGCTGGAGCTGGCGGGCATGCCCCGTGAAAAACGCGAGAACAAAGCGCGGGACATGCTGGCGCTGGTCGATCTCGCCGGCTTCGAGAAGCGCCGTATCTGGGAATTGTCCGGCGGGCAGAAACAACGTGTGGGCCTTGCCCGCGCATTGGCGGCCGATCCGCGCGTGCTGCTGATGGACGAACCTTTCGGCGCCCTCGACGCCTTCACCCGCGAACAGATGCAAGAACTGCTGCTGCAAGTCTGGCAACGCAGCGCCAAACCGGTCTTCCTGATCACCCACGACATTGAAGAAGCGGTGTTCCTGTCGACCGATCTGATTCTGCTTGCACCCAACCCCGGTCACATCGTCGAGCACCTGAAGCTGGACTTCGGTCAGCGTTACAGCGCAGGTGAATCGGCCCGTGCCATCAAGTCCGACCCTCGCTTCATCGAAACCCGTGAGCACGTGCTCGCGCGGGTATTTTCCCAGCGGCAAAGCATTCGGGAGCAACGGGCATGAGTATTTATCAATCGCCGGAGCCCGCCCTCACTCGCGCGCCGGTGCAAACAGCACCGCGCCAGCCCTCTTCTTTCTATGTGAGCACGCGCGCCATCAGCGTGCTGACCCTCGCTTTCCTGCTGGGCGGCTGGTGGTTGGTCACAGCCCTTGAGTGGGTCGAACCGCTGTTTCTTCCGCCGCCTGCCGCTGTGCTGGAAAAAGCCTGGCTGTTGATGACCAAAGGTTACATGGACTCCACGCTGTGGCAGCACTTGGGGGCGAGCCTGCAACGCATCGGACTGGCGCTGTTCTTCGCCGTGCTGACGGCCATTCCCGTCGGCATCGCCATTGGTCATAACCGAATCGCGCGTGGGATTTTCGACCCGCTGATCGAGTTCTACCGCCCGGTGCCGCCCCTGGCCTACCTGCCGTTGATCGTGATCTGGTGCGGCATTGGCGAATTCTCCAAGGTCCTGCTGATTTATCTGGCGATCTTCGCGCCGATCGCCATCGCCACCGCGACCGGTGTGCGCACGGTCGACAGCGCAAAGCTGCGCGCAGCTCAGTCTCTGGGCGCCAGCCGCTGGCAGCTCATCCGTCACGTCATCCTGCCCAGCGCGCTGCCCGACATCCTGACCGGCGTGCGCATCGGCCTTGGCGTGGGTTGGTCGACGCTGGTGGCGGCCGAGTTGATCGCCGCCACCAGTGGCCTCGGCTTCATGGTCCAGTCCGCCGCGCAGTTTCTGGTGACCGATGTAGTAGTGCTGGGAATTCTGATCATCGCGCTTGTCGCCTTCGCGCTGGAAATGGGCCTGCGCGCACTGCAACGCAAGCTTGTGCCCTGGCACGGCCAGAATCACTGAATCCAAGACCTTATTACTGACCACGCCGACACTTCGGCGCCGAACACACGAGAACACCATGAGCATTGACATCCACCCGCTCAGCCCGGCGTTGGGCGCACAGATCAGCGGCGTTGACCTCAGCCGCGACCTGACCGATGAACAACGCAACGCCATCGAGCAAGCGCTGCTTGATCATCAGGTGCTGTTCTTCCGGGATCAGCCGATCACGCCGCAACAACAAGCGCGATTCGCCGCCAACTTTGGTGACCTGCACATCCATCCGATCTACCCCAACGTGCCGGAACAGCCTGAAGTGCTGATCCTCGATACCGCGGTCACTGACGTGCGCGACAACGCCATCTGGCACACCGACGTCACCTTTCTGCCGACCCCTGCGCTGGGCGCGGTGCTTAGCGCCAAGCAGGTGCCGGCTTACGGTGGGGATACGTTGTGGGCGAGCGGCATCGCTGCGTTCGAGGCGCTGTCCCGGCCGATGCAGATGTTGCTCGATGGCCTCACCGCGACCCATGACTTCACCCGGTCATTCCCGCTGGAGCGCTTTGGCAATACGGCTGAAGACCTCGCGCGTTGGGAGGAGACCCGCCGCAAGAACCCGCCGCTGTCGCACCCGGTCATTCGCACGCACCCGGTGAGCGGTCGTAAAGCATTGTTCGTGAACGACGGCTTCACCACCCGGATCAATGAATTGGAAGCCGGCGAGAGTGAGGCGATCCTGAAATTACTGTTCGCCCACGGTACGCGTCCGGAATTCACCCTGCGCTGGCGCTGGCAGGCAAACGACGTGGCGATGTGGGACAACCGCGTAACCCAGCATTACGCAGTCGACGATTACCGCCCGCAGCGCCGCGTGATGCACCGCGCAACGATTCTGGGGGATGCGCCGTTTTGATAAAACGCCGGCAGGCGCGCTATGGATTTGCGTCATAACGCCTGACGCCTTCCCGGCTAAAGCCGGTCCCACAATTTAGGATTCAGCGAGCCCACTGCAGGCGCGCTGATGCGTTTAGTGGGACCGGCTTCAGCCGGGAAGAGGCCACTAGGTGCGCTATGGATTTGCGGCATAACGCCTGACGCCTTCCCGGCTAAAGCCGGTCCCACAATTTAGGGTCAGCGAGCACACTGCATGCACGCGACGCTTTTAGGGGGACCGGCTTCAGCCGGGAAGAGGCCACTAGGTGCGCTATAGATTTGCGGCATAACGCCTGACGCCTTCCCGGCTAAAGCCGGTCCCACAAATTTGAGGGTCAGCGAGCCCAAAGACATCCATGTACCCAGATGTAATGGAGGCCGATAGTTGATGCGCAACCTTGCCGCTCCGTTTTGGCGTGCATCACTTTGGTCACTCGGCACGGGTAAATGCGCGAATAGCGTGCAAAAACGCTCACCAAATATCCAACTCCGAAAGTCGATTCGAACCTCGTCCCTATACCCGTCTATAAAAGGCGCGGCCTGAAAGGCCCTAAACCCGTCTCCTGCAGGACATTACGAATATTCCTACAGAAATTTCTTAAAACTGGCACGCACGCTGCAATAGGTTATACATCACCAGTTTTGGGGACCTTGGTACAGGCAGGCCGGGGATTCCCCTCTTTTATTCCTCCCGGAGACTGACCTCCAGTCTCCAGCGCCCGTCCTGGGTCGCACCGCGCCAGTCGCCGTGCAGAGGACGGGCCGCCAGCAGGTTCAGCAACAACCCCTTATCACTTCGTTGCACCCTCCAGCGCACATCTTTGCCGTTGAGCTTCAGCTCGCCTTTCTGCGCCTGACCCTGGGCGTTGAACAGCAGCGCCACAGCACCGTCGATGTGTTCACCATGAAGCTGCGGCTCGCGGTTGAACCACACGGCAACGCCGTTCGGCAGCACTTCGACGGTTTGCAGCTGGATGGGGTCCGGGGTCGTCACGCGGCCGATCATCAGCCCGACCATCACACCAACGATCGCCACCGAGCCCAGAAACTTGGGCCATAGCTTCGGCCTGGGGTCTTCTTCAGGGGTAGAATGCATCCCGTCCTTTCGTTCGGAGCCGTGCATGTTTCACGTGATCCTTTTTCAACCAGAAATTCCGCCGAATACCGGCAACATCATCAGGCTCTGCGCCAACAGCGGCTGCAGCCTGCATTTGATCGAGCCGCTGGGCTTCGAGCTGGATGACAAGCGCCTGCGTCGAGCCGGCCTTGATTACCACGAATACGCCACGCTGCATCGTCACGCCGACCTGCCGAGCTGCCTTGAAAGCATCGGCCACCCGCGGCTGTTTGCTTTTACCACAAAGGGCTCGCGGGTTTTCCACGATGCGCAATTCGAGGAGGGTGATGCCTTCCTCTTCGGCCCGGAAAGCCGAGGGCTGCCGCCGGAGGTGCTGGATCCGCTGTCGAGCGACCAACGCCTGCGCCTGCCGATGCGCGACGGCTGCCGCAGCCTGAATCTGTCGAATACTGTCGCGGTAGCGGTGTATGAAGGCTGGCGGCAGTTGGGGTTCAAGTAACCCACCCGCAGCACCGTCGAATGCCGCCCACAAAAAAGCGCCCTCACAGGCGCTTTTTTATTGCAGCGACAACGCTTACTGAACGGTAGGCGTTGGCGTTTCGCCGCTTTCCTGCATGCGTTGCAGTTCTTGCGCGTACAGGGCGTCGAAGTTCACCGGCGCAAGCATCAGCGCAGGGAACGAGCCACGGACAACCAGGCTGTCGATGGTTTCGCGAGCGTACGGGAAAAGAATGTTCGGGCAGAACGCGCCCAGGGTGTGGCTCATCGAGCTGGCATCCAGGCCCTTGATCAGGAAGATACCGGCTTGCTGGACTTCAGCGATGAAGGCGATTTCGTCGCCGTTCTTCACTTCGACCGACAGGGTCAGCACGACTTCGTAGAAGTCATTTTCCAGCTGCTTCTGGCGGGTGTTCAGGTCCAGGCTGACGCTCGGGGTCCATTCTTGACGGAAGATCGCCGGGCTTTTTGGCGCTTCGAACGACAGGTCACGGACGTAGATGCGTTGCAGGGAAAACTGCGGTGCTTCTTCTTCGTTGGAAGTGGCGCCGTTATTCGGTTGATCAGTCATCTCAGATCCTTACATTGGGGTCTTGTAGGCTTCCGGGCTGTGCAAAAAACCATCGTTTCCACATCCCGGTTCGAATTCAGGCGCTCAGCAGCTTATCCAGCTTGCCGGCGCGCTCCAGCGCGAACAGGTCATCGCAACCGCCAACATGGAACGGACCGATCCAGATCTGCGGAACCGAGGTACGCCCGGATTTCTTGGTCATTTCAGCGCGAATCTGTGGCTTGCCGTCGACCTTGATCTCTTGGAAGCCGACACCCTTGCCCGCCAGCAACGACTTGGCGCGGGAGCAATAAGGGCAGTAATCGCTGGAGTAGACGACGACGTCAGTCATTTCACTTCACCAGCGGCAGGTTGTCACCGCGCCATGACGAAATACCACCGGACAGCTTGGCGGCGTTGAAGCCCGCTTTCAGCAGTTCGCGTGCGGTATGGCCGGCGTGCTGGCCAGCGGCGTCGACGATGATCAGGGTTTTAGGCTTGAATTTCTCCAGCTCCGAAGTGCGAGTCAGGATTTTGTCCTGGGGGAAATTCACCGCGCCGACGATGTGGCCGGCAGTGAAGTCTTTCTTGGCGCGGACGTCGATGACAACGGCTTCGTCGCGGTTGACCAGAGCGGTCAATTCGCCGGTGCTCAGGCTGCGGCCGCCTTTGCTAAGCTCGGTTGCGATCAGCAGGCCCAGCAGGATGACGAAAGCACCCGTCAGCAAATAGTGATTCGTGGCAAATTCAATCAGGTGAGCAACCATCATCAGGTTCCAGGGCGTTAAAATGTCGGCCAGTATACACAGCACCCAAGGTCGGCCAAAGCCCGTACGGCAGTGACGTCGTTTAGCTTGTTGCCGATTTGAACTTGTCCCTAAACTGTCGATCTTTTTTCTACTTCACCTATTAGCCAAGAGTGGGATTCATGACTACCACGCCTAAACCTTTGGTTCTGATCATCCTGGACGGCTTCGGTCACAGCGACAGCCACCACGGCAATGCGGTCTACGCAGCGAAGATGCCGGTCTTCGATCGCTTGTACCAGACCATGCCAAACGGCTTGATCTCCGGGTCCGGCATGGATGTCGGTCTGCCTGACGGGCAGATGGGCAACTCCGAAGTCGGCCACATGAACCTGGGCGCCGGCCGCGTGGTGTATCAGGACTTCACCCGCGTGACCAAAGCGATCCGCGACGGCGAGTTCTTCGAAAATCCCGCCATCTGCAAAGCAGTCGATCAAGCGGTCGGCGCCGGCAAGGCCGTGCACATCCTCGGCCTGTTGTCCGATGGCGGCGTTCACAGCCATGAAGATCACCTGGTGGCGATGGTCGAGCTGGCCGCCAAGCGCGGCGCCGACAAGATCTACCTGCACGCCTTCCTCGATGGTCGCGACACGCCACCGCGCAGTGCCCATCAATACCTGCAGACCATGGAAGCAGCCTACGCGCGCCTGGGCAAAGGTCGCACCGCCACGATCATCGGCCGTTACTTCGCCATGGACCGCGACAATCGCTGGGACCGTGTCGAATCCGCCTACAACCTGATCGTCGACGGCACTTCGGAATTCCACGCCGACAACGCCAAGGCCGCGCTGGACGCCGCTTATGAGCGAGGCGAGAACGACGAATTCGTTAAAGCCACCAGCATCGGCGCGCCGGTGACAGTCGAAGACGGCGACGCGGTGGTGTTCATGAACTTCCGTTCCGACCGCGCCCGCGAACTGACCCGCGTATTTGTCGAAGACGATTTCGCGGACTTCGCCCGTCGCCGTCAGGCCAAGCTGGCCGGCTTCGTCACGCTGACCAAGTACGCCGCCAACATCGACGCACCCGCGGCGTTCGAAAAGGCCGGCCTGCACAACGTGCTCGGCGAATACCTGTCGAACAACGGCAAGACTCAGCTGCGCATCGCCGAGACCGAGAAGTACGCCCACGTGACGTTCTTCTTCTCCGGTGGCCGTGAAGAACCCTTCCCTGGCGAAGAGCGCATCCTGATCCCTTCACCCAAAGTGGCGACTTACGACCTGCAGCCAGAAATGAGCGCGCCGGAAGTCACCGACCGAATCGTCGACGCCATCGAACATCAGCGTTATGACGTGATCGTCGTCAACTACGCCAACGGCGACATGGTGGGCCACAGCGGGATCATGGAAGCAGCCGTCAAGGCCGTTGAGTGCCTGGACGTTTGCGTCGGGCGCATCACCCAGGCGCTGGAAAAGGTCGGCGGCGAAGCGCTGATCACGGCCGACCACGGTAACGTCGAACAGATGACCAACGAGGAGACCCACCAGCCTCACACCGCTCACACCACCGAGCCGGTGCCGTTCATTTATGTCGGCAAGCGTGACCTGAAGGTGCGCGAAGGCGGCGTCCTGGCGGACGTCGCGCCCACCATGCTGACGCTGCTTGGCATGGAAATCCCGCAAGAAATGACCGGCACGTCGATTCTGGTCGCCAAGTAAGCCTCTCGAACCGGTCCGCCAGTCGCTGGCGGGCCGGTTTTGTATGAAATCTCTGACGGCCAAGTCGTCCGAGCGTTTTTTTTGCAGCCACCGCCGGGCATACTAGTCCCGTCTTCACTCCTGGTATCGCCCAACCTCATGCTTCGCGCCCTGATCACCCTCGCTTTGATTTGTATGCTCAATCCGGCCTTCGCCGACGATGATCGCGCACAAACGCAGAAACAGCTGGATGCCACGCGTCAGGACATCACCGAACTGAAGAAAGCGCTGAGCCAGCTGCAGGAAGAAAAGTCAGGCGTTCAGAAAGACCTGCGCTCCACTGAAACGGAGATGGGCAAGCTGGAAAAGCAGGTGGAGGCCCTGCAAAAAGAACTAAAAAAGACTGAAAGCGAGCTGCAACGGCTCGACCAGGAGAAAAAAAAACTCCAAAGCGCACGCGTTGAACAACAACGACTGATCGCCATTCAGGCCCGCGCTGCGTACCAGAGCGGCCGCCAGGAATACCTCAAACTGCTGCTCAATCAGCAGAACCCAGAGAAATTCGCCCGCACCCTCACCTATTACGATTACCTGAGCCAGGCGCGCCTGGAGCAGTTGCGCAACTTCAATGAAACCCTGCGCCAGCTGGCCGGCGTCGAGAAAGACATCGACCTGCAGCAAGCGCAGCTCCTGGTGCAGAAGAGCTCGCTGGATGACCAGAAAGCCCAGCTCGATACCGTGCGCCAGGAACGGCAGGTGGCGCTGGCCAAGTTGAATCAGGACTACAAGGTTCGCGACCAGAAGCTGCAGTCGCGGCAGCAGGATCAAGCCGATCTGACCAAGGTCCTCAAGACCATCGAAGAAACCCTCGCCCGCCAGGCCCGCGAAGCCGAAGAGGCGCGCCAGAAGGCGTTGCTCGCGCAGCAAGAGGCCGAGAAACGACAGCGCGAGCAGGAAGCGCTGGCGAAAAGCCGTGAAAAAGACAACAGCAAGGACGACAGCGATGAAGCGCCGCGTCGTCCGATCAAAGCGCCCGGCGCGATGGTTTCCAGTGCCGGTCAGTCGTACGGCGGCGCTTTTGAGCAAGCAAAGGGAAAACTTCCTTGGCCCGTCGATGGTCGATTGTTGGCGCGATTCGGTGAAAGCCGTGGCGATGACGAGCGCACCAAGTGGGACGGCGTGTTGATCAGTGCCGCTGCAGGCAGCCAGGTCCGCGCGGTGCACGGTGGTCGGGTGGTCTTTGCCGACTGGTTGCGCGGCGCCGGGCTTCTGGTCATTCTCGACCACGGCAATGGTTATTTGAGTCTGTACGGTCACAACCAGAGCCTGTTGAAAGAGGCCGGTGACGTCGTAAAAGCTGGAGAAGCGATCTCCACTGTCGGTAACAGTGGTGGCGGTCAGGACACTCCGGCGTTGTATTTCGCTATTCGTCAGCAGGGTCGCCCTAGTGATCCGGCCCAATGGTGTCGCACTCAAGGATAAGTCGACACCTCACTCAGGAGTTCGTAAGACATGCTGTTTTCGTCCCGCCTCACCTCGCTGGCCCTGACTATCGCCGTCGTTATCGGTGCTCCTCTGGCCCAGGCTGCCGGTGCCGCCCCTGCTGCTGCGCCAGCCGCCACTGCGCCCGCCAATGCCGCGAACATCAAGGCGCCGCTGCCGCTCGACGAGCTGCGCACCTTCGCCGAGGTCATGGACCGGATCAAAGCCGCGTACGTCGAACCCGTAGATGACAAGACCCTGCTGGAAAACGCCATCAAGGGCATGCTCAGCAATCTCGATCCCCACTCCGCTTACCTGGGCCCGGAAGATTTCCAGGAGCTGCAGGAAAGCACCAGCGGCGAGTTCGGCGGGCTGGGCATCGAAGTGGGCGTCGAAGACGGCTTTGTAAAGGTGGTCTCTCCCATCGATGACACCCCTGCGTCCAAGGCTGGCATTGAGGCAGGCGACTTGATCGTCAAGATCAACGGCACGCCGACCCAGGGCCAGACCATGCAGGAAGCCGTGGACAAGATGCGCGGCAAGCTCGGCGAGAAGATCACCCTCACGCTGGTACGTGACGGCGGCACCCCGTTCGACGTGACGCTGGCGCGTGCGACCATTCAGGTGAAGAGCGTGAAGGCGCAGATGCTGGAGCCGGGTTACGGCTACATCCGCATCACCCAATTCCAGGTCAAGACCGGTGAGGAAGTGGGCAAGGCGCTGGCCAAGCTGCGCAAAGACAACGGCAAGAAGATGAGCGGCCTGATCCTCGACCTGCGCAACAACCCGGGTGGCGTGTTGCAGGCGGCAGTCGAAGTGGCTGACCACTTTCTGACCAAGGGCCTGATCGTTTACACCAAAGGCCGCATCGCCAACTCCGAACTGCGCTTCTCGGCAGACCCGGCCGACGCCAGCGAAGGCGTGCCTCTGGTTGTGCTGATCAACGGCGGCAGCGCCTCGGCGTCGGAGATCGTCGCCGGTGCCTTGCAAGACCAGAAGCGCGGCATCCTGATGGGCACCGATACGTTCGGCAAAGGCTCGGTGCAAACCGTTCTGCCCCTGGCCAACGACCGCGCGCTGAAGATCACCACGGCGCTGTATTACACGCCGAACGGCCGCTCGATTCAGGCTCAGGGCATCAACCCGGACATCGAAGTCAAACGCGCCAAGCTCACCGCCGAAGCCGATGGCGACAACTACAAAGAGGCCGATCTGCTCGGTCACTTGGGCAACGGCAACGGCGGCGCGGACAAACCGACCACCAAGGCCAAGGCTGGCAAGGCGCGTCCGCAGGACGATGACTACCAGATGAACCAGGCCCTCAGCTTGCTCAAGGGTTTGAGTGTCACGCGCGGCAATTGAGATGCGCGTCTGGTTGACCGGGCTTATTTGCGCCCTTGCCGTCACAACGGGTGCTGCACACGCAGCGCCCGCCGAATCCTCAGCGACCGCCGGCAAAGCGCCGAAGGTCGCCTATCTCAGTTTGATCATCGACGATCTCGGGCAAAACCCTGAACGGGACAGCCGCGCGCTGGCCCTTCCCGGCCCCGTGACGCTGGCGATCATGCCCGACACCCCCCACGCCACCGACTTCGCCCGCCAGGCGCACAAGGCTGGCAAGACGGTCATGCTGCACATGCCCATGGATCCGGCGACCGGGCCCTACGCCTGGCATCCCGAACTGCCCCTGCCCGAGCTCGAATCGCGCCTGAACGCTGCGCTGCTGAAAGTCCCCTACGCCGCTGGCATCAATAACCACATGGGCAGCCGCATGACCGCTGAGCCGGTGGCCATGGGCTGGCTGGTAGGTGAGCTGCAGCGACGTCATCTGTTTCTTGTCGACAGCCGCACCAGCGCCAAAACCGTTGCGGCGGCTGAAGCCCAGAAGATTGGGCTGGCCAGCGTGTCCCGGGATGTCTTCCTCGACGACGAGCGCACCGCAGAGGCCATTAGCGGCCAGCTTCAGACGGCGATCAAGCTCGCTCACAAGCAAGGCTCGGCCGTAATGATCGGCCATCCCTATCCGGTGACGCTCGACGTGCTTGAGCGCGAGCTGCCCAAGCTTAAATCCCAAGGTATAGAGCTGATCGAGATCCGCCACATGGTCACTGAGCGCGGAAATGAGGCGATGGCCGGCCATGGCAAGAACGGGCGTTATCGCTAGGCCGAAGGCGCTTCGCCAGAGGTCCGATAAGTGATCAGAGGTATTTGGCGAAAATCGAATCGGCCACGCCTTCCTTGCGGAGCTGGTCCAGCGCGTTTTGCAAGCGGGTGACTACGGCATCGGGGGTGTCTTTGTTCAGCGCCAAAAACAGTTCGGCGCTGTTGAAGCGCAGCACGGTCTTCAATCCCGTAATGCCCTCCTGCCGCGCCAGGTACCGCCCCGCCGGATCGCCGGTGGCCCACAGATCGAGCTGACCATCGACCAGCTTCCTGGCGTTGTCTTTGTCGCTGAGCACGGTGATCGGCTTCATGCCCTGACGCGCAAGCTCCACTGCGATGGCGTCGCCCTTGTAGGCCCCGATTCGGTAAGACCGCGCGGCCTCAAGCGTGCTCAGCTGGATTGGGCTGTCAGCCCGCGCCAGAAGAATCCAATCGTCGGGGCCAATGGGGCCGACCCACTTGAAGAGCGTTTCGCGCTCGGGCAATCGCGCAGTCACAAAGACGCCGTAGCCGGGATTGTCCATCGCCAGTTTGTAGATGCGATCCCAAGGGAAGCGCAGGGTCATGTTGTAGCCGATACCGGCGCGCTTGAAGGTCTCGCGCACCACTTCGACGGCGATGCCCTTGATGTTGGCTTCCTGGGCGAAATTCTTGCCGTCGGTGGCCATGTTGTAAGGGGGGAAGTTTTCGGTCAGAAGGACCATCGAATAGGCCGGTGCATCGTCGGCCCGGGCGGCTCCTGACAGCAACGTCGCGACGCTGATCAGTGCAAGAAAAACACCTTTGAACATATCCCTGGCACCTGATCCTGACGACGGCAAGAGAGTGCCGTTAACGATCTGCAAAGTCCAGTTCGGCGGTAGGCATGGTCGTTTTCGGAGCAGGTCGGTCATGACCCCGCCGCGGCGCACGCCCCCCAATGTGGGAGCGAGCTTGCCCGCGAAGAATGCTAAGCGGCCGCCGATATTCAGCGGCTGAACGGCCGGAGGCGCCTCAGCGAACCACGATCCCTTGGGCCGCCATGTACGCCTTCGCTTCTGGCACGGTGTATTCGCCGAAATGGAAGATACTCGCTGCCAGCACGGCGCTGGCGTGGCCTTCCAGCACGCCGGCGGCCAGATGTTCAAGATTGCCCACACCACCCGATGCGATGACCGGGATGCCAAGGGCATCGCTGATCGCCCGGGTCACGCCAAGGTCGAAACCGTTCTTCATGCCGTCCTGATCCATGCTGGTCAGCAGGATTTCGCCAGCGCCCAGGTCTTCCATCTTCTTCGCCCACATCACCGCGTCCAGGCCCGTCGGCTTGCGACCGCCGTGGGTGAAGATTTCCCAGCGCGCTGTTTCACCGGGCAGCGAGACCTTCTTGGCATCGATGGCCACAACGATGCACTGCGAGCCGAAACGGGCAGCGGCTTCGCCGACGAACTCGGGGTTGAATACCGCAGCGGTATTGATCGACACCTTGTCGGCGCCGGCGTTGAGCAGGTTACGGATGTCCTGCACCGTGCGCACGCCGCCGCCCACGGTCAGCGGAATGAACACCTGACTGGCCATGCGCTCGACGGTATGCAGCGTGGTGTCGCGGCCATCGACGCTGGCGGTGATGTCAAGGAAGGTAATCTCGTCGGCACCCTGCTCGTCATAACGCCGGGCGATCTCGACCGGATCACCGGCGTCGCGGATGTTCTCGAACTTCACGCCCTTGACCACACGGCCGTTGTCGACGTCGAGGCAAGGGATGATGCGTTTGGCGAGGGCCATGGGCCGGTTCTCCGAAAACGGTTGGGAATCTGCCCAACATCACAACATTCTGATTTGAAGCACCTCCCTGTAGGAGTGAGCTTGCTCGCGATGCGCCGGGTCAGTCAGCAAACATACGTCTGACACACTGCTATCGCGAGCAAGCTCACTCCTACACGGGGGCGTGCCAGTCAGCCTTTGTACGAATCACAAAACGCCTGTGCTTCAGCCACATCCAGTGTGCCTTCATAGATCGCACGACCGGTGATTGCGCCGATGATGCCCGGTGCTTTTGCGTCGAGCAGCGCTTTGATGTCGCCCAGGTTGTGGATGCCGCCCGAGGCGATTACCGGAATGCGGGTCGCAGCGGCCAGCGCGGCGGTGAACGGGACGTTGCAGCCCTGCATCATGCCGTCTTTGGCAATATCGGTATAAACGATGGCCGAGACGCCGTCGGCTTCAAAGCGTTTGGCCAGATCGATCACCTGTACGGTACTGACTTCGGCCCAGCCGTCGGTGGCAACGAAGCCGTCTTTGGCATCCAGGCCCACGATCACTTTGCCCGGGAACGCGCGGCAGGCTTCGGCGACGAAGTCAGGATCCTTGACCGCCTTGGTGCCGATGATCACGTAACTCACGCCGGCTTTGACGTAGTGCTCGATGGTGTCCAGCGAGCGGATACCGCCGCCGATCTGGATCGGCAGATTCGGGTAACGACGCGCAATCGCCGTCACGACCTCGCCATTGACTGGTTGGCCTTCGAACGCACCGTTCAGGTCCACCAAGTGTAGGCGACGGCAACCGCCCTCGACCCATTTGGCAGCCATGCTCACCGGATCATCGGAGAACACCGTGGAATCTTCCATCCGGCCCTGGCGCAGACGTACACAGGCGCCATCTTTAAGGTCGATCGCGGGAATAATGAGCATTCTTTTTCCTTCGTCAAAAAGAGCTGCGAGCCGCGAGCTATAAGCTGCAAGTCTGCGCATCTAACCATTCTTGCAGCTTGAAACTTGCCGCTTCTAGCTGCTTTTCTCCAACGCCCACAGGTCGCTTTCGATGCTTTCGAAACGCTCCTTGAGGTGCGTCTGAACATCGAAGATCGCCCGGTTGTAGTAATGCGGTGCGATCTCGCGGGTGAACAATTCCAGAATTTCAGCCGCTTCAAACGAACCCAGGTCTAGTTCGAAACGGTCTTCCATGAACCGCTTGATCGTGTGGCACGCCTCGCTCTCCTGTTCGGGAGTGAGGGTCAGAATCGGCGGTTTGGTCTTCTTGCTCATTACCGGCGGCCGTCCCACGCCGCGAAGTTCTGCAGCAACTGCAGGCCATGGGTATGGCTCTTCTCGGGGTGGAATTGCACGGCGAAGCGCGAGCCATCGGCCAATGCAGCGGCGAAGTCGCGACCGTAATGGCCACGACCAACGATCTGCTGGGGGTTCGGCGATTCGATGTAGTAACTGTGCACGAAGTAGAACCGCGCCATGTCCGGAATGTTGGCCCACAGCGGGTGATCCACGGCCTGCGCCACTTCATTCCAGCCCATGTGCGGGACTTTCAGATGCTGGCCGTCTTCGTGGAGGTCCTTGCCGAAGAAACGCACCTGACCGGGGAAAGTGCCGATGCAGTCAACGCCGCCGCTCTCCTCGCTGCGCTCCATCAGCGCCTGCATGCCGACGCAGATCCCGAGAAACGGACGGTCCTGGCTGACTTCACGCACCAGGGCATCGAAGCCCAGGCGACGAATTTCCGCCATGCAGTCGCGAATCGCACCAACACCGGGAAACACGACACGATCAGCTTCACGGATGACGTCGGCATCGCTGGTGATCAGCACGCGACCGGCGCCGACGTGCTCCAGCGCCTTGGCCACCGAGTGCAGATTGCCCATGCCATAGTCGATAACGGCAACGGTCTGCATTACAGCACGCCTTTGGTCGACGGCATCTGGCCAGCCATGCGGTCGTCAAGCTCCACCGCCATGCGCAACGCACGGCCGAACGCCTTGAAGACGGTTTCGATCTGGTGGTGGGTGTTGTGGCCGCGCAGGTTATCAATGTGCAGCGTGACGTTGGCGTGGTTGACGAAGCCCTGGAAGAACTCCTGGAACAGGTCCACATCGAAGCCGCCAACGGTGGCGCGGGTGTACGGCACGTGCATTTGCAGGCCAGGCCGACCGGAGAAGTCGATGACCACGCGCGACAGCGCTTCATCCAGCGGGACGTAGGCGTGGCCGTAGCGACGGATGCCTTTTTTGTCGCCGATGGCTTTGCTGAACGCCTGCCCCAGCGTGATACCGACATCCTCCACGGTGTGGTGATCGTCGATATGCAGGTCGCCTTTGCATTCGATGTCCAGATCGATCAGCCCGTGACGGGCAATCTGGTCGAGCATGTGTTCAAGAAAAGGAACGCCGATGTCGAATCGGGACTTTCCTGTGCCATCCAGGTTGATCGAGGCTTTGATCTGGGTTTCCAGAGTGTCGCGCTCGACGAACACCATACGTTCGGCCATCACCAGCTCCGCAAAATCATTGGGCGAAAAGGCGGCCATTATAGGCGTGTGGCAGGGAAACAGAAACATGAAGCGAGCAATGCCGGACCGAGGGAATGCGGGCCGCATGGGATAGACATGTGTGTACAAGCGAATACATTTCGGCAAAAAAAGTGGGAGCGAGGTTGCTCGCGACGAGGTCCTTACATTCGACATATCTGCCGACTGCCTGACCGCCTTCGCGAGCAAGCTCGCCCCCACCCTCACACTAACGGGTCAGCCTGAAATCTTCAGGCCGATCCCGCCATGGTTTTAGTGAAACAGCACCGCAGTTTTCTGCAGAGTGATCCACACGCCCCACGCCAACGGAATGCCCACTGCCAGCCAGGCCAGAATCGCCAACGGCTTGGTGCTCGGGTCCGCTTTCCATTCCAGCGAGGTGCTGTGGTCGGCACCGGCATCGTGACCGATGGCTTGCTCAGCCTTCAATTGCTCGTCGGTCATGAAGTATTTGTCGGCCACCGGACGCACCAGCAGGTTGCAGATAAAGCCCAGCACCAGCAGACCCGCAAGGATGTACAAGGTGATGTCGTAAGCATCGGCCCGTGCAACGCCGTGGCTCAACTGATACTCCCGCAGGTAGTTCACCAGCACAGGGCCGAGCACGCCAGCGGCAGCCCACGCGGTCAGCAGACGACCGTGGATCGCACCGACCATTTGCGTACCGAACAGGTCAGCCAGATAAGCCGGAACGGTCGCGAAACCGCCGCCGTACATCGACAGCACGACGCAGAACGCCGCCACGAACAGCGCAACGCTGCCCAGGTGACCCAGGGTCGGCACCGACGCGTAGAGCAAAAAGCCCAGCGCGAAGAACACGAAGTAGGTGGCTTTACGGCCGATGTAGTCCGAGAACGAAGCCCAGAAGAAACGACCGCCGATGTTGAACAGGCTCAGCAGACCGGTGAAGCCGGCCGCGATCGCCGCGATGGCCGCCAGTTGCGAGGCATCCAGTTGGCCGAACGGCTGATCGGTGCCTAGCAGCTTGCCGCCGAACACTTCCTGCAGCAGGGGCGAAGCCATGCCGAGGATGCCGATGCCTGCCGAAACGTTCAGGCACAGCACCAGCCAAACCAGACGGAACTGAGGCGTTTTCCACGCAACACTGACGTGCACATGGCGGTTGGTGATCATCGCGCTGTTGGCTTTCTTCGCCGGAGCGGTCCAGCCTTCAGGTTTCCAGCCAGTCGGCGGAACGCGATAGGACAGTGCGCCGCCGATCATGAAGATGAAGTAAATCACCGCCATCACCACGAAGCTCTGCCAGACGCCAACGCTGTCAGGCGTAGCGAAGTGGCTCATCAGTGCGGTTGCCAACGGAGCGCCAACCATCGCGCCACCGCCGAACCCCATGATCGCCATGCCGGTCGCCATGCCGCGCTTGTCCGGGAACCACTTGATCAGCGTCGAAACCGGCGAGATATAGCCCAGGCCCAGACCAATACCGCCGATCACGCCCGAGCCGATCCACATCAGCCAGATCTGGTGCGTATAAACGCCCAGGGCCGAGATCAGCAGACCGCCACACCAGCACAGCGCCGAGACGACACCCGCCTTGCGCGGGCCTGCGTGTTCCAGCCAGCCGCCCCAGATGGCTGCGGAGCAACCCAGGAAAATGAAGAACAGGGTGTAGATCCAGCCGAGCATGGAAATCGGCCAATCACAGCTGGACGAAATGACTTGCTCGAAGAAACCCATGTCAGCCGGGCAGGCAACAGCGGTCTTGATGCCGATTGCCTTGGACAACGGCAGCCAGAACACCGAGAAGCCGTAGGCCATGCCGATACACAGGTGGATTGCCAATGCAGCTGGCGGAACCAGCCAACGGTTGAAACCGCGTTTGGCGATAATGCGCTCTTTGGACAAGAACGCAGGCTGAGCGGCAGTACCGCCCAGAACAGTGCTCGTGGTCATTTGATTGTTGCCCCCAATTTATAGTTGTATCCCGCAAGAACAGCGACATAGTTCCGCCACCACTCTTAAAGCACGCAGGCCTCGGTGGTTTATCGGCAGGACATCTCTTTACGTGACAATTCGACGCAGCAAGGCTGGCGAATGGCGCGAGATTACCATTTGCAGCCCAAAAGAAAGCATTCTGCTATTACCTTTTTCGCGCCGTTTGTCACTGTGCCGGGCGCTGCCAATTCGAACGACGGCGTCGGTGGCGATCCAAAACCCGGTGCTTGCCTGAGAACGCTATACTCGCGGGCTAAATTTTGAACGACTCGACACAAGGACTCGCCCATGAAAGCGTTCGGCAAAATCCTGGGGCTCACCCTTCTCGGGCTGTTGCTGATCATCGTGGCTCTCGGCTTTGCCTTGACCCACTTTTTTGATCCCAACGACTACAAAGACGAGATTCGAAAACTGGTTCGCGATCGCGCCCACGTCGAGCTGACGCTCAATGGCGATATTGGCTGGAGCCTGTTTCCGTGGTTGGGCCTGGAGCTGCACGACGCCAGCGTCGCCACCTTGAGCGAGCCGACCAAACCCTTCGCCGACTTGCAGATGCTCGGGTTGTCCGTGCGTGTGCTGCCGCTGCTGCGCAAGGAAGTGCAGATGAGCGACGTGCGCGTCGAGGGCCTCAACCTGACGCTGACCCGCGACGAAAACGGCCACGGCAACTGGGAAGACATCGGCAAAGTGCCTGCCACCGCGGCCAATCCAGCCCAGCCCCCCGCCACGCCGGATGCGCCAGCTGATACCGCGTCGGCCAAGCCCGACAAGCAGTGGCAGCCGCTCAAGCTGGACATCGACAGCCTGACCGTGAACAACGCGCGGATCGATTTCAACGATATTCCCAAGGCCCGGCAATTCAGCGCCGAGAGCATCCAGTTGAGCACGGGGCCGATCCACAACGCGACTGACATCCCGCTGAAACTCACCGCATTCCTCAGCACCAACCAACCCGTCGTGCGCACCAAAACCGAACTGACCGGCAAGCTGCGTTTTGATCGCGTGCTCAAGCGTTACCAGCTCGACGACATGCGTTTCTCCGGCGATGTGACGGGCGATCCGCTGCAGGGCAAGACGCTGACGTTCTCGGCCCAGGGCCAGTTGCTGGCAGACATGTCCGCCAACGTCGCGGAATGGACCAATCTGAAGCTGTCCGCCAATCAACTGCGCGCCCTTGGCGAGCTGCACGTTCGTGATCTGGACAAGACGCCGCAGCTCACAGGCGGCATTTCGATTGCACAGTTCAACCTGCGCGACTTCCTCGATAACATCGGCCAGCCTGCGCCAGCCCTTGGTGACGGCAGCCTGAACAAACTGGAACTGGTCACCCGCATCGCGGCAACGCCCAACAGCGTCTCGCTGGATGACCTGACGGTGAAACTCGACGACAGCACCATCATCGGCCATGTCGCTGTGGAAGACTTCGCCAAACAGTCCCTGCGCCTTCAACTCAAAGCCGATACGTTCAACGCCGACCGCTACCGCGTGCCCGAGGGTGAACAGGCGAAGAGCGCCGGCGCCGCGCGCAGAGCAGAAGTTCAAGGTGCCGAGGCCGAAGCCATGGTGGCCTCGGGCACTTCGCCGCTGCCGAACCAGCCGACCCAAGGTGCATGGAGCGACGCGAAGCTTCTGCCCCTCGAGCGCCTGCGCAAACTGGATGTCGACGCCGACCTGAGTTTCGGCAAGCTGACGCTGGAAAAACTGCCGATCCAGAATGCGGCGCTGAAGACTTCTGCGCTCGATGGCGTGATCACGGTCGACAGCCTGCGCGGCGATTTGTACAACGGCAATTTCGAGGTCAAAGGCAATCTCGACGCGCGTCCCGAAGTGCCCTTGGCCAGCGTGCAGACGCATATCGCCAAGGTGCCGGTGGAGCACTTCATTCAGAGCCAGGGCACCACGCCGCCTCTGCGCGGACTGCTCAACCTCACCAGCGATGTTACCGCCAAAGGCAATAGCGAGAAGGCGCTGGTCGAGAGCCTTAACGGCACCGCCAGTTTCGCGCTGAACGACGGCGTACTGGTCAACGCTAACCTCGAGCAGCAGCTGTGCCGTGGCATTTCGACGCTTAATCGCAAGAGCTTGAGTGGCGAACCGCGCGGCAAGGACACGCCGTTCCAGCAGTTGAATGGCAATCTGGTGTTCCGCAACGGCGTGGCTAGCAACCCGGACCTGAAAGTCCGCACACCGGGCTTGACCGTCAACGGCGATGGCGACATCGACTTGCGTGTTATGGGCATGAATTACCGCGTCGGGGTGATCATCGAAGGCGACAAGAGCGACATGCCGGATCCGGCCTGCGAAGTGAACCCGCGTTTTGTCGGCATCGAATGGCCGGTGCTCTGCCGTGGCCCGCTTGAAATGGGCGCCAAGGCCTGTCGCCTGGATAACGACGGCTTGGGCAAAGTCGCCGCGAAACTGGCAGGCGACCGGATTGGCGACAAGATCGATGAAAAGCTGGGGGACAAGGTCAGTCCCGAGCTCAAGGATGCGATCAAGGGATTGTTCAAGCGTTAACCCTGACTAACAGGCGCCGCGCCGTTCAGTTGTGGGAGTGAGCTCACTCCCACATTCATTTTGGCTGACCTCCCACAGCGCGGCGTCTGGCGACGTATATAGCAACCCAACATCTTTTGATCACCGGAAGCCTTGATGCAACCCGAGCAGTTCTCCTCCGCCGTTCTCGACTGGTACGACCGCCACGGCCGTCACGATCTTCCCTGGCAACACGACATCACCCCGTACCGCGTGTGGGTGTCGGAGATCATGCTGCAGCAAACCCAGGTCAGCACGGTGCTTGGCTATTTCGACACATTCATGGAAGCGCTGCCCACGGTGCACGCTCTGGCCGAAGCACCGGAAGATGAGGTCCTGCATCTGTGGACCGGGCTGGGCTACTACACCCGCGCGCGCAACCTGCAGAAAGCCGCGAAAATCGTGGTGGCCGAGCACGGCGGTGAATTCCCCCGCGACGTGGAAAAGCTCGTCGAGCTGCCCGGTATCGGCCTCTCGACGGCAGGCGCGATTGCCAGTATCAGCATGGGCCTGCGCGCGCCGATCCTCGATGGCAACGTCAAGCGCGTACTAGCCCGCTTCACCGCCCAGGAAGGCTATCCCGGCGAGCCCAAGGTGGCGAAGCAGATGTGGGCCACGGCCGAGCGCTACACGCCGCACAGCCGGGTCAATCACTACACCCAGGCGATGATGGACCTGGGCGCCACGCTCTGCACCCGGACCAAACCCAGCTGCCTGCTCTGCCCCCTTGAGCGCGGTTGCGAGGCGCACATGCTCGGCCAGGAAACCCGCTATCCAATACCGAAACCGCGTAAGGTCGTGCCGCAAAAACGCACCTTGATGCCCATCTTCGCCAACCAGGAAGGCGCGATTCTGCTTTATCGCCGCCCTTCGACAGGGCTGTGGGGCGGACTATGGAGCCTGCCGGAACTGGACGACTTCAACGACATGCAGCATCTGGCCAATCAGCACGCCCTTGAGCTGGGCGAGCATCAAGCCTTGCCGGGCCTGATCCACACCTTCAGCCACTTTCAGCTGAGCATCGAACCCTGGCTGGTCCGGGTCCGTGAGTCCGCCCATCGCGTGGCCGAGGACGACTGGCTCTGGTATAACCTCGCCACCCCGCCGCGCCTGGGCCTTGCCGCCCCGGTGAAGAAACTGCTGAAACACGCAGCCGACGTATTGAATGCAGGAGAGTCCTCATGACCCGCACCGTGATGTGCCGCAAATACAAAGAAGAATTGCCTGGCCTGGACCGTCCGCCGTATCCGGGCGCCAAAGGTGAAGACATCTACAACCATGTCTCGCAGAAAGCCTGGGGCGACTGGCAGAAACACCAGACCCTTCTGATCAACGAGCGCCGCCTGAACATGATGAACGCCGAAGATCGCAAATTCCTGCAGACCGAGATGGACAAATACCTGTCCGGCGAGGAATACGCCAAGGCCGACGGCTACGTTCCCCCTGCCGAATAAGCCTTTGCAGACAGTGGTCGTCGTAAGCGGAGGAAATAATTCAGATTTTTTTCGACACCATGCTTGACGACCTCCTGAAAAACACGTTTAATGCGCCCCGTTGCCCAGATAGCTCAGTCGGTAGAGCAGGGGATTGAAAATCCCCGTGTCGGCGGTTCGATTCCGTCTCTGGGCACCACCTTTCGTTTTCAGGTGATGCCAAGCACACCTGGAAACACACAAGAAGCCCGCCTCGTGCGGGCTTTTTGCTTTTCACGGTTCCCCACCGTTTCCATGTAATCCTGGATAGATGTGAATGGATTCGTGAGCTCAGAGCCGGATCTGCGTGAAGACGCCCAGGTGCTGGCCGACGTCTCCGATAATCGCGCTGTGTCGTCGCTCAAATCGCGCGATTGGAGGTATGGGAGCAGATCGCCGGGCTATCGATCATGCTTGTTTTTCTTGTGCCCATTTCGCTTGCCGTGAGATCGATTGTTGCCGCCGTCATCTGCCAAGTTGCTACCCACTGCGCCTCCGGCAGCACCGCCCAAGCCGGCACCTATGGTTGACCCTGTTGAGCCACCCAACTGGTTACCAATGACAGACCCACCCGCTGATCCCAACCCGCCGCCGATAGCCGCTTCGGTCTTGCTTCCTCTTTTGGCGCCTAAAGCCCCGCCAGCGGCTCCGCCGACACCAGCACCAACCGCCGCGCCGGTGCTTCCACCCATTTGCTGTCCAATGACATTCCCAAGCGCACCGCCTATGCCTCCGCCCACTGCGGATGTTCCATCCCCAGCCGCCAGCGCGCATTGAGCGCCAAGCATTCCTAAAAGCAGTACCGGTACAGTGATTCGCATGGATTCAATCTCAAGTGGGTGAAGTAGCCTCTCGGAGAAGCATCGAGCAGGACTAAAACGACGGTGCTGGACTGGGCAAGGGAGATTCAACTCAGAGTATGTCCAGCGGGATGCTCATACCCACACATCGGCTGCCGTCGTTAAATCTTGATAGGGTAGAACTACCGGCGGGTGGCAGGCGCCGGGATGGACAGGCACAAGGAATTCCTATTCGCCACGCACCGGCTTTTTACAATTTTCCCCTAAGCGCTCGCCCAAGATCAGTTGAACGAGACCCTGATCAACCTCAGAATGCACTTCTTGAGCAACCACGGACACGGGAGGTGTGCATGAAGACTATCGAAACGTCGAGCCGCCTCATTGGAGTCGGCGTATACACGCCATCAGAAGCAGCCCTCTACACGGGCATTCCCGCCAAGGATATTCGCAGATGGCTCTTCGGCTATAAAGCGGATGGCGTGGAGCATTCCGGTCTGTGGCTACCTGAGCTGGGCGTCAACGATGAGAAGCTGCTTGGCTTCCACGACCTGCTCGAGATCAGATTTGTCCATGCCTTCCGAAAGCACGGCGTAAGCCTTCAAGCTATTCGCGCAGCATCCAGACAGGCCAAGGAAATTTTTCACCAGCACTATCCGTTCACCTGCAGAAGATTCCAGACTGACGGCAGGAGCATATTCGCCACTGTGTTTGACGAGACTGGCGACGAGGCGATCCTGGATCTGGCGAAACGTCAGTACGCATTCAGGCAGGTAATCGCGCCTTCGCTGTATGAGGGCATTGACTATACGGGTGAGGGAAAGGCGCAGCGTTGGTATCCGGTCAAGCGCAGCAAGGCAATTGTGCTCGACCCCAACCGTAACTTTGGAAAACCGGTGCTCTCCTCCGCTGGTGTCGATACGGCGTCGATTTATCAGGCTTATCTGGCGGAAGGCCAGGACGCAAAACGTGTGTCTGTGATTTTCGAAATTCCCACCGCGGCAGTGGACGCTGCGGTGACCTATGAGCACAGGATTGCTGCTTGAATTTTCTGATCGATAACAATCTTCCACCGTCCATTGCCAGAGCCTTGCACGAGCTTTGCAGCGGCGAAGGCCATGTCGTCGTCTCGCTCAGGGACAGGTTCCCAGCGGACACAAGTGACATCCACTGGATTACCGACCTCACTGCCGAAGGCGGGTGGGCGGTGGTGTCGCAAGACAAGTTCTCCAAGGGAAACGCCTAGCGGCAGGCCTTCAGAGAGTGCGGACTCCCGGTTTTCTGTCTCGCGAGGCAATGGGGTCAAACGACCTACTGGAGTAAGGCTGAAAATCTTGTCCGATGGTGGCCTGCCATCATTCGGCAGGCAGAACTGATATCGGGCGGGTCGGCATTTAAGGTGGCCTGGAAATTTTCAGCGCCCGGGAAGTTTGAGCAATTGAAAATGTAACGCGGCGCCATGCTTACCCCTCGCCATTCCGTCTCCGGGCACCACAAATACCCAAAAACTCCTGCATCGAAATATTCAGGGGTTTTTTATTGGGCGTGATTTATTAACATTGCAGGCTTGAGCCGACTAGAGGACTTCGTGATGGCATCTGTCAGCAAGCAACAGAAACGAGCCAAGCGCGCCAAGACCAAAGCCAAAGAGCAGCGAGTCGCCCGCCAGCACCCGCAGACGCCCGACCCGATCGTCCCGGACTACTTCATGCCTGATTTCTTCTCGGACGATGAAGCCGAGCTGCTCGACGACGAAACCCTGCTCAAGAATTTCGTAGAGCCCGACATCCTCGAAACAATGGACGAGGAAGAGCGGGAGGCGATGGCGGCGGTGATCAGGGGCGAGGACATCGGGATGTCGATCACTGAGGACGAAATGCTGTTGACGGAGGTCTATCAGTCCCCTGCGCCAGAGCCGTCTCATGAACAACGCCTCGCCCATTACGAAGTGCTCAAGCGTGCCGAGCAGCAAGGCTTCCTCGATCTACTCGATGCCTTCGCCAGAGGTCCGATAGCGGCCCACGCTCTCTACGACATCGACTTCGACAACTACCTCGACGTCCTGGTGAACACGCTGGGCTCCTACATGATGTGGGCCCACGGACTGGATGAGGCGACCGTTCGAGCGCGCATCCACGACGACGATTTCTATGAAGCCTTCCGCGCCGTGCTCGGCGAGATAGAGATGGAATCCACAATGGAGATGCTGGTGATCGACCGCAACAAGTACGACGAACCGGCACAAGACTGAATACAATACGCGCCCGATGATCTGGGCCATGCGAATGGCTGCACCGCACAAGGAACCGCCGTCATGGCCTCCCCCGACAAACAGCAAAAACGCGCCCAACGGGCAAAGGCCAAGGCCAAGCAGAACCGTTCCGGCAAGGCCCGGCCGAGCGTCATTCACCCGGTGCTCAATCATGCCTTCGTCAACGAGCCCTTTGATGACGTCGAGATCGACCTGAGCACGTTCGATTTCAAAGACATCGAAGAGAACGGCTTCGACCCGGCGGATTTCGACGACCTGTTCGAAGCGATGAAGCAGGCTGAATCGATCAGTTTGCTGGCGATGTGCGTGGTCTTCCTTCAGTACCCGGTGCTGGAGCTGGTGATTGCCGAGGAAGACGAGGAGCCTGCAACCGACTTCATGATGGGTCTGCTGATCACCTACCGCGGGCTCTTCCATGAGGAAGACGAAGACTCGGCCGTTGAATGGATCGGCAGCGACGCCTTCCAGACCGCCTACAACGAAGCGTCGGTGATCCTGCAGAAAAAGAACGCGCAGGGTGCAGGCGGGCGCTCTTAAAACGTTTTTTGATTTACATGACCCCGGTCAAAACGGTAGCTTTGCGCCATTACGAGAATGCAACTCCTTCTCAACTAAAGGCTGGCCGTTTTGACACTCCCAAACACTCCTTCGCCTGAACCGGCTTCAGGCGAAACGAGCCCTTACTCCCGAACCCGAATCTTGCTGCATTGGCTGTCTGCGGCCGTCATCCTGTGGGCGACCTTCAGCGGCTTCGGCGTGGCATTGCTGGATCAGAACGAGCCATTTCGGCAGTGGGTCGAGTCGTTCAATCCGCAACTGACCAGCCTGTTTATTCCGTTTTTCGTCTGGCGGTTGTGGCTGGCGATCAAAGCCCCAGCGCGGCACTCCGCTAAAAACATCCAGGCGCGACTGGCGAGCGCTGCGCACAAGGCGATCTATGCAGTGGTGGCTGGCGTATTGATTACCGGGGTGCTGATGATGAGCCATCCGGTCATGCTGCTGGCGCTGGTGCCGCTGCCACAGCTCATCCACTCAAAGATCGCGCTGCTGGAGCTGCATCAGGTGCATCACGTTCTGTGTGCCGTGTTGGCAGGGTTGGTGGCGCTGCATCTGGCGGCGGTGGTGCTGCATCAGGTGCGCGGGAGATCGGTGCTGGGCAGGATGAGCTAAGACGCTGAACCTCCCACCGTGACCCAACCGTCGAGACAAAAAAAACCGCCATCATCCCTGATAGCGGCTTCTCGACAGCGGTCGGTCACAACCGACTCACTCCCCCATCAATTCATCACAACCTTTCCAGCCTTCCCCGCCTTGCGACGGTTCGAGACGATCAAACCGGCCGCCACGACCAGGATGCTCAGCAGCCCGGTGGCGATGATTTCCATGCGGTGGCCTTCCTGGAACAGCATGATGGTCAGTACGGCGACGATGAACACGATCACCGCCCAGGTCAGGCCCGGGAACAGCCACATGCGGAAGTCGATGGCCTGGCCTGCTGCTTCACGCTTGCGGCGCATACGCAGCTGGGAGACGGCGATCACCAGGTACACCAGCAGCGCGATCGCGCCCGAGCTTGCCAGCAGGAAGTCGAACACCGCTGCGGGTGCGACGTAGTTGGCGAACACGGCGGCAAACGCGGCACCGGTCGACAGCAGCACTGCCCAGTAAGGCGTGCCGGCTTTGGTGGTGCGCTGGGAAACAGCAGGCGCGTCGCCACGTTTGCCGAGGGAGAAGAGCATGCGTGAAGCCGTGTACAGCGCCGAGTTCAGGCAACTGGTCACGGCGACCAGCACGACGATGTCGACAATCAGCTTGGCGTTCGGAATGCCCATCAGATCAAGCACGGTCTGGTACGAGCCCACTTCAGCCAGACGGCTGTCGTTCCACGGCACCAGCGAGACGACGAGGAGGATCGAGAGCAGGTAGAACAGGCAGATCCGCCAGATCACCGAGTTGGTGGCCTTGGTGATTTGCTGACCGGGATTCTTCGATTCAGCTGCCGCGATGGTGACAATCTCGGTCCCCATGAACGAGAACATGGTGGTCAGCATCGCTGCGAGCACCGCACCCATGCCGTTAGGCAGGAAGCCCTGCGTGTCGTACAAGTGGCTGACGCCGCTGACCTGGCTGTTCGGCAGCAGACCAAACACCGCCGCAATGCCCAGCAGCACGAAGCCAATGATCGCAATGACCTTGATCAGCGCGAACCAGAACTCGAACTCCCCGTAGTTCTTCACGCTGAACAGGTTGGTCGCGGTCAGCAGCAGAGTGATCACCAGCGTGAACGCCCAGATCGCCACGTTCGGGAACCACGCGTGGAGAATCGTCGCGGCGGCGTTGGCTTCCAGCGGAATGACCAACACCCAGAACCACCAGTACAACCAGCCGATGGTGAAGCCGGCCCAGTGCCCGATCGCGCGATCGGCGTAGGTCGAGAAAGAACCGGTGTCAGGCGAAGCGACGGCCATTTCCGCCAGCATGCGCATTACCAGCACCACCAGCGTACCTGCAGCGCCGTAGGCCAGAAGTACGGCCGGCCCGGCTTCGGCAATCGCGTGACCGGAGCCTACGAAGAGGCCGGCGCCGATTACGCCGGCGATCGACAGCATGGTGATGTGCCGCGGTTTGAGCCCTTGTTCAAGGTTTGAAGCGTTGGGTGTGCTGCTCATGGAACCAACCTTAGAAGGATTTTTGTACGGATCAGGACGTGTGGCGGCTCTTCGTAAAGAGAACACAACAGCTCTGTTATTTATTTTTTACGCAAGAATTACGCCAGGATGTTTCAGATACGACGTCGCAGCGGGATACGGCCGTTGCAGACGATTTCCGCAAGTCCATGAATGCAATAGCAATTCGCCAGTCGTGTAGGAAACGTTACCGAGCGCAACAGGAGGGAGACGATTGGCCGCACCGAAAATACACATTTAAAACGAAATGGCACCAAATAAGCGCACAAGACCAGCCGCCGATCGCGCCCGTGGCCGAAACACCCTTCCCCACGGCGGTTAAAGCTGGCACCATCGCGCCCTTTTTGCGCAAAGGCATTCTGAGCCGGCGCCCATCAAGCTCATCTTCATAAGCCTTCGCACAGTTCGACTGTCGCTACCGCCAAGTGGCGTCCAACTGGCCAACCCGATGAACCCACCGAACACACGAGGACTGAACATGGCCGAGGCCACGCCCGCCCTGGAAATCCGCAATCTGCACAAGCGCTATGGCGAACTCGACGTGCTCAAGGGCATCTCGCTGAGTGCGCGCGATGGCGACGTGATCTCGATTCTGGGTTCCTCCGGCTCAGGCAAGTCGACGCTGCTGCGCTGCATCAATTTGCTGGAGAATCCCCATCAGGGGCAGATTCTCATTGCTGGCGAAGAGCTCAAGCTCAAAGCCACCCGCAAGGGTGAACTGATCGCCGCCGACAACCGTCAGATCAACCGCCTGCGCAGCGAGATCGGCTTCGTCTTTCAGAATTTCAATCTCTGGCCGCACATGACCGTCCTCGATAACATCACCGAGGCGCCGCGTCGCGTGCTGGGGCAGAGCAAGGCCGAGGCCACTGAAGTTGCCGAAGCGCTGCTGGCCAAAGTGGGTATTGCCGACAAGCGTCATGCCTATCCGGCACAGTTGTCGGGCGGCCAGCAACAACGTGCCGCCATTGCACGCACGCTGGCGATGCAGCCCAAGGTCATTCTGTTCGACGAGCCCACGTCTGCCCTCGATCCCGAGATGGTGCAGGAAGTGCTTAGTGTTATTCGTGGCCTGGCCGAAGAAGGCCGAACCATGTTGATGGTGACCCACGAAATGAATTTCGCCCGGCAGGTGTCCAGCGAAGTGGTTTTCCTGCACCAAGGGCTGGTAGAAGAACAAGGTTCGCCAGAGCAGGTCTTCGATGACCCACGGTCGGCGCGCTGCAAACAATTCATGTCCAGCAATCGCTAACGGAGCAACATCGATGCAGACCCTGAGAAACATTCTGTTGGCCGCTGCCGCCACCCTGGCCATGGCATCCAGCGCCTTTGCTGCCGACACCCTGAAAATGGGCATCGAAGGCGCCTATCCGCCGTTCAACAACAAGGACGCCAGCGGTCAGGTCGTGGGCTTCGACGTGGAGATCGGCAACGCGCTGTGCGCGAAGATGAAAGTGACCTGTGAAACCGTCACCTCCGATTGGGACGGCATCATTCCAGCGCTGAACGCGCAGAAGTTCGACTTCCTGATCTCGTCGATGTCGATCACCGAAGAACGCAAGCAGGCGGTCGACTTCACCATTCCGTACTACTCCAACAAGCTGCAGTTTGTCGCGCCTAAAACCACTAACCTCAGTGGCGACCTTGCCGCGATCAAGGAGACGTTGAAAGGCAAGACCATCGGTGCCCAACGCGCAACCCTGTCCGGCACGTGGCTGGAAGACAACTGGGGCGACGACGTGACCGTCAAGCTGTACGACTCCCAGGAAAACGCCTTTCTCGACTTGGCTTCGGGCCGCCTCGACGCACTGCTCGGCGACAAATACGCCAGCTACGAGTGGCTGAAAGGCAAGGAAGGCCAGAGCTTCGAGTTCAAGGGTGACGCGCTGCCGGTTGACGACAAGATCGGCATCGCCGTGCGCAAAGACGATCCGCTGCGCGACAAGCTCAACGAAGCGCTGAAAGAAATCATCGCCGACGGCACCTACAAGAAGATCAACGACAAGTATTTCCCGTTCAGCATCCTCTGACCTGCCTGACCATCGCCCCCGTTTGCTCATGCAGACGGCGGCGTCTGTCCTTTAGACAAACAACGCCATGAACTTCGATCTCTATGGATTCGGCCCGGCCCTGGCCGCCGGCATGCTGATGACCCTCCAACTTGCGCTGTCGGCCCTCTGCCTGGGTCTCGTCCTCGGCCTGCTCGGGGCGCTGGCGAAGACTTCGCCGAATCGTGCCTTGCAGTGGCTGGGCGGCACCTATTCCACACTGGTGCGCGGCATCCCCGAATTGCTGTGGGTATTGCTGATCTACTTCGGCACGGTCAGCTCGATGCGGGCGATCGGCAAGCTATTCGATATTCCGAACCTGTCGCTGAGCGCTTTCGCTGCCGGCGTCATTGCCCTGGGCCTGTGCTTCGGCGCGTACGCCACCGAGGTGTTTCGCGGCGCCATGCTCTCGATCCCGAAAGGCCATCGCGAGGCCGGTCTGGCGCTGGGCATGTCGCGCTCGCGCATCTTCTTCAAGCTGGTGATGCCGCAGATGTGGCGCATTGCGCTGCCAGGGCTGGGCAACCTGTTCATGATCCTGATGAAGGACACCGCGCTGGTCTCGGTCATCGGGCTTGAGGAAGTCATGCGTCACGCGCAGATCGCCGTCACTTCCACCAAGCAGCCTTTCACCTTCTATATGGTCGCGGCGCTGATGTACCTGTGCATGACCGCGCTGTCGATGATCGGCCTGGCTTGGCTGGAAAAACGCGCGTCGGTGGGCTTTGCGAGGAGTGCGTCATGAGCTGGGAATTCGTCCTCAAATGGCTGCCGAAACTGCTGCACGGCGCCACCGTCACGCTGGAACTGGTCGCCGTCGCGGTGATTGCCGGCCTCATCCTCGCCATTCCGCTGGGCATCGCACGCGCTTCGCGTAGCGCCTACGTGCGGGCGCTGCCCTACGCCTACATCTTCTTTTTCCGTGGCACGCCGCTGCTGGTGCAGCTGTTTCTGGTCTATTACGGCCTGGCGCAGTTCGACGTCGTCACCAAAGGTCCGCTGTGGCCGTACCTGCGCGATCCGTTCTTCTGCGCGGCGCTGACCATGACGCTGCACACGACCGCCTACATCGCCGAGATCCTGCGCGGCGCCATTCAGGCCGTGCCGCCCGGCGAGATCGAAGCGGCTCGCGCACTGGGCATGTCCAAAGGCAAAGCGCTGCTGTACATCATCCTGCCCCGCGCGGCACGCATCGGCCTGCCCGCGTATAGCAACGAAGTCATTCTGATGCTCAAGGCCAGCGCGCTGGCGAGCACCGTGACCCTGCTCGACATCACCGGTATGGCCCGCACCATCAATGCGCGGACCTACATGCCGGAGCAGACTTTCCTCATCGCCGGGTTGATCTACTTGGTGATGTCGTTCGTGCTGGTGCAAGGCTTCAAACTGCTGGAGCGGTATTTGCGGGTGGATGCGAGCCAAGGGCGCTGAGGACCGAGGCGCATCTTAGCGGAGATCCCCCGTCGTTCAGACGCCGGGGTATCGCGCATTAAACACGGTCCATGTGGGAGTGAGCTTGCTCACGAAGGCGGCAGCTCAGCCGCCATAGATTTCCATGCCGGATGAGCGCCGCCCTGCCCCTGAATCACCGTATGCTGCACATCACCGCTCAACTGCCATAACCCCAATGCCACTCACCCCCCCACAACTCCAATCCCAATTCGCCGCGCTTGATGCCTTCCTGCTGGAGCATCAGGCCCTGTGGCGCCCACGGCCCTTCACCCATCGCCATCTGCCGTGGGAATCGCAGCACCCGGAGCTGTCACGCTGGCTGCGACAACGTTCCCTGGAAGAGGCAGAAGCGGCACACAACCACCCCGAACAGCTCGATGCGCCGCAGCCGTTTGCTCAGCTGGCTTTACAGTCGAAGGCGTTAAGCGAGATCGACGCCCTGCCGCTCGCTAGCCTGGAAGCCGTGTCATCGCGCATGAGCGTCGACGTGCCCGGCCGCAAGTGGCAACAGATCGAAGCCTTCGCCAGCCGCTTGAGCTTTCAGCGACAGCCAACCCACTGGCTTGATTGGTGCTCTGGCAAAGGCCACCTGGGTCGGCGCCTCGCCCATGGCGGCCAAGCCCTGACCTGCCTGGAATACGATGCGCAACTGGTTGAAGCGGGACGGCAACTCAGCGACAAACTGAACATCACCGCGAACCATCTGCACCAGGACGTCATGGCCGACGATGCGGCTGCGCGTCTAGAAGCCCATCACACGCCCGTCGCCCTCCACGCCTGCGGCGACCTTCATGTGCGCCTCATGCACCTCGCCAGCGACGCGCGCTGCCAACAACTGGCCATTGCGCCCTGCTGCTACAACCGCATCGAAGGCGAGCAATACGTGCCGATCTCCCAGCTGGGCAAAGCGTCCGCGCTTACGCTCTCCATCGACGACCTCGGCCTGCCCCTCAGCGAAACCGTCACCGCCGGCGCCCGCGTACGCCGCCAACGCGACACCTCCATGGCCCGACGCCTCGGCTTCGACCTGCTGCAGCGACAGCTACGCGGTGTGGACGACTATCTGCCAACGCCTTCGCTGCCCAGCGCTTGGCTCGACAAACCCTTCGCCGACTATTGCCGCGATCTCGCCGAACTCAAACAACTGCCCTCCCCGGGGAGTCAGGACTGGACCGCCCTTGAAGCAGCGGGATGGGCGCGCCTGGCCGAAGTGCGCAACCTCGAATTGCTGCGCAACCTCTTCCGCCGACCGCTGGAAATGTGGCTCATCCTCGACCGCGCGCTTTATCTGACTGAGTGCGGGTACGACGTGCAGATCGGCACCTTCTGCGACAGCAAAGTCACTCCGCGGAATCTGCTCATTCTTGCAGAACGGCCTTGAGCATTTTTTGACGCCCGAACCTGTGGATAAGTCTGTTGATGAAATTTCAGCCAACGCCCGGAAATCCTGCGCTGGAGGGGATGTAACCATTTGTTCATTTTTTGGCCAGCATAAAATTGGCGCTAAAACAGTAGCTTGCGAACGATTGAGAATGGTTCCTGAATTCGACCGATCGTCGCCTTCGGCTTGTGCTGATTGTGAATAACGGTAATCACCTTCCGGCATAAGGGCCGCGAAAAAACTGAAATTAGGGCTTTACTCGCCAGATCAAATCCCTATAATCAGCGCCCACAACGCCGGTATAGCTCAGTTGGTAGAGCAACTGACTTGTAATCAGTAGGTCCCGGGTTCGACTCCTGGTGCCGGCACCATACAAAACAAGGGCTTGCAGCGATGCAAGCCCTTTTTTTTGACCGACGCGTAACAACTGACGTAACAAGCATCATGCTATCCAGGTGGGATCCTGCGAGTCCTCGTACAGCACCCCATCGTCTCTAGCTGCGTAAACAAAGGAATTGTTATGACCGCTACTCTGACGACTGTTGCTTTGACTAAACTCCTCACGCCTCTTTTTGCAGATCTCTATAAAGGAGCCAAAGGATACGTCCAGAGCGGACTCAGTCGGTGGAGCACTGCTGCGGGCATCAAGAAAGCATGCGTGGCTCTCGGCAGGATTGAGAAGGTCAAGACGATCTGGTCACCGGAGGCGGAAGTCTCGTTGCGGCACTTTTACTTCCCGTCAAAGCTTCAGACGAAGGTAGCGGCTGGAGTGGAGCCGGAGCTCATCCCTACCACTGACATCACCCACCTTCCTGCAGGCAACCTCGTAATCGAGGGGATTGTGGGTCAGGGCAAGTCGATTTTTATGAGACACCTAGCGAGCTCGGCATTGACTCTAGGCAATGGGGTGTTAATCCCCGTTTTCATAGAACTCAGAACAATCACTTCAAAACGCTCGCTTTTAAATGCCATTTTTTCTTTTCTCGAGACACTTAGCTTAGAAGGCGGGCAAGCGACATTGGATTATCTTTCAGACAGCGGAAAGATAATTTTGTTGCTGGACGGCTTTGACGAGATACCCAGCGAGTGCGTGTCCGATGTCATTTATGAACTAGGCCATATTCAGACACGCTGCCCTGATCTTAAGATAATCATCTCAAGCCGCCCCAGAAACCACATACAAAATACCAACGGATTTCAAGTACTAGAGCTCGTCGGGCTAACTGAAGACGACTATGACCCGTTTATATCAAAACTCATCACCGCGCGAAGTAAACGCTTCGATGTGGTTGAAGCTCTTAATGACTGCAGCGAAAACATTAAGGGTGTAATCAGCACCCCGCTTATGCTGACACTGGTAGTCATCGTGTACCAAACTGAAAAGGAGATACCTTCGACACTATCGGAGTTCTTCGAAAAACTTTTTGGGATTGTATTTACAAAACATGATCGACTAAAAGCCGGATTCAATCGTCAGCATTACAGCGGCCTGTCAGAAAGGAAATTAAAACACCTTTTCGACACCTTTTGTTTCATGACGGTACGCATGGGGGGGCGACGCTCTCTTGATAATTCTGGTTTTGAACGTGCGTTCGACGACGCCATTAGCTATGCCCCAGAGTGCGCATGCGATCTAGATACGTTTAGAAATGACATCGTCAAAGTGGCTTGCCTTATGGTGGAAGAGGGCTTGGACACCACCACCTTTTTACACAAAAGCATATTGGACTATCACGCAGCGTCTTTTGTTAAAAACCTGAAAGAAGAAACAGCTGCTGACTTCTATGAAAGCGCATATAACAATCACGGGTTGTGGGGCAACGTACTGGAATTCCTAACATCCATTGATACGTCACGCTACTACCGCCACTACGTGATGAAATTTTTAAAAGAACCGACCGCTCAGCTCGCCAAAGTAATTGCTAAAAAGGACGTTACTACACTCGCTGATTACTTGGATGAACTGCTCCCCGGCCTCACCTTCGGCTTTCTTGACTATAACCTTCAGACTATAGGGCCATTCATGAATGGCAATATAGATTTTTATGATCGAATCGGCAGTGCGCTCATGAATTCACTGCCGATCAATTTCGACACAGAGCCGGACCATAAAAAAATAGACAAAGCGGTAAAATTAAGCCGCTTGGAAGACCCAAAGCAGTCCGGCCAGGATATTACTCTTCGCCAGTATCTCAGCAACTTCGATACATCTGGAATTTGGACAGAGCTATCGAATGTTGAGTTCGAATTCTCAATCTCTTGCTTTCTTGCTGAATCTGCGCTGACAGATGAAAAAGAAAAAGCGGGAATATTCCAAGCGTTATTGAAAAGCGCTCCAAAACACGAAGACCTAGACCCCGCGGCCTTCTATGAATAGCTTGGAATGACACCTGATGCACCCTCCAGGCTGTTTTGGGGGGAAGCTACACCTATGAGACTAGCGGCGCTGCGTGTGTGGAATGAATGCGCAAATGTAGAGAGATGAGTGACCATGACAAGCAGCCATGAAGCATCATTGGGCCCGGTTTAGGTTGACCCATGGGAAACCGGTTAGTTAAGGCAGTTTTTGCCTATCGTCTCTGGAAGTCACGGATTTAAAGGGCTGTAGAGTTTCGATGTGGGTTAGTTTTATAGACAGGATAGGTTAGGAACTAACCTTTTCTAACTGTAAGAAATCAAGAATAAAATATCTTTATAAATCAAATACCTAACCACTACCCCCTATTTCACCTAACCCCATTCTAACCTCGCAAAATAAGCGTCTATCCCCCGTCGTTATTGGGCTTGGCCTCTTGCGCAGGGCCTCAAATAAAAACTAACCCTTTTCCCATGGCTGAACCTAGAAACAGTCCCCAGAGATCGCGCCTACAGGCCGTTCAAAAATGGGGAGGCGTGCAGGGATCTGCAGGGTTTTCTCAGCTCCAATTCGCGTAGGAGAGGCCCGGCGTGGGCTGCGGGGAGAGGTCTGCAGGTGCGCAGAAAACTAGACCTATTTAGCCCGCAGGCGTGGCGGGGGGACGACGGCGCGCGCCAGGTGAAGACGGCCCTGCCGAGCCGGCTGGCGCACCAAAATGAGGCGAAAAAAAAGGACCAGGCCGGACGGCCCCACCAGCCGCTGCGGATCAGCTGTGGGACTGAGTTGAGTGAAGGGCAAGCACGGCCCCTGCTGCCGGGCGCGCGGTGCCTTGTGTACGCGGATAGTTCTTGCAAGGTATCACCCTCAAGTAATACATTACGGGCGTCGCTGCCAATTCAGCGACACGGGTTTGGCGACCCGATCAGCAAAAGGCGCAACAGCGCCCATCTTCACTACTGCAGGCGCTTTTTTTATGCCCGCAGTTCCGTGTTATGGCGGCTGTGCGCGGGAGACCCTCGGGTCTGCCGGGTTCCTTTTGCCCCGGTTCGCCAACCCTCGTACAGCTGCCACCCAATCGTTTGGCGACGCTTGGTGGCAGATCCATTTCGCAAAAGGATCTACACAATGACCGCCCTTATTCCGTCTAAAATCCGCGCACTTGCCCACCGCCGCATGGCTCTCGCCGCGCTGCACGCTGACTCCTCGCTGTCCACCCGCCTCAAGCGCTACAACCATCACATGCTCCAGGTGCGCGTTCTCGAAACGCACGGTGGTGCCCAATGAGAAAGCCCTACGGTCTCACTGAGGACGATCTGTTCGATCTGGAACGGGCCCGAGACTCGCTTGCCCTGGTGCATGCGCTTGCCCAGCAGGCCGATCACCCCGGGTTGTATCAGCCGCAAATGCTGGCGGGCTTTCTCGACGGTATTTGCACTGATCTGAATCGCGTCATTCGCTCCGCTACCGGCAATCAACGCCGCATCTAAAGACTGAAGGGACACGACGATGAATACCCAATTGATGCCCGTTGCATTCCACGGCGATACCGTGGTGCTGGTAGGTAAAGACGGCGAACCTTACGTGGCGATGAAGCCGGTCGTAGCCAACATGGGGCTGGACTGGAAAAGCCAACACGCCAAGCTGGGCGTGAAGTTCGGTTCAGTTATGGCGGAAATCACCACAACTGGCGTTGACGGAAAACAGTACGGAATGACCTGTCTGCCACTGCGCAAGCTCGCAGCCTGGCTCTACTCCATCAGCCCCAACAAGGTGGCGCCCGAGCTGCGCGACAAAATCGTGCAGTACCAGGAAGAATGCGACGAGGTGCTTTGGAACTACTGGAGCAAAGGCGTCGCCACTCGTCCTGGTGCGGTCACGATTGCTCAGCAGATCAGCATGTCCAAGCATCGCTTTGCCCTGATGAAAGAGCTGATGCGCAGCCGTAATAAGGTTATGCGGGACGCGCTCGGAACTGAGATCACTCGCTTGTCGGAGTCGTTGGGCCTGGCGGTCCCGGATCTGGAAGGGCTGGGCCGCGTCGAGCCTGCCCAGGCTGATGTTGTTGCCGACTTTTGGGCTGCGCTCCTGCAGCTCGACGCGAAGGGTGTGGCCTACAACCACTCGAAAAGACCCAACCTGGTAGCCCTCAACATGCCGCACTTGGCCGAGCTATTTGCCCAGCATGGCATACCGATCGTGCTTGGCTCTGGGGTTACAACCGCGTTGAAAAGCAGTGTGAACCCGCGATTCATCGATCTAAAGGCGGTAGACAGCGTTATCAGGAAAGTCACCGTCAAGTGCTGGCTGTTCGCTCAGCCGGATCTGATCCAGGCGGAGTAAATAAAAAAAGCCCTTACCGTCTAGGTAAGCGGGCGGTAAGGGCTTTGAGGTTCCGGCTCCAGCGCCCGTATCGCGCGCGCGCCCTAGCCATCGAACAGCCCGGCTGAGAGGTCTAGATCGCTGCAAGACATGACGCTTTGCCGAATGCGTTCCCCCTAATAAAAAAAGTCAGCCGGACGGCAAAAGCCCATGCTAAAGTTTTCTCACGCGCCGTTTCGACAATTTTTGTCAAAAAGCGCGATGTAAATCGAGGGATTATAATGTTGGTTCAATTCAAGGTGCGGAACTGGCGCTCCATTCGCGACGAACAAACGCTGAGCATGGTAACGGCGAAAGGGGATGAGCTCCTAAATTCCAATACTTTCACGACGGCTGAGCCCAGCAAAACGTCGCTGTTACGGTCCGCCGTGATCTACGGCGCGAACGCTGCAGGAAAAACGAACGTTATTCGAAGCATGTCTGCGATGCGGGAGTTGGTAGTAGCCTCGGATGACCGTACAGACGGTGTGTTTTCTGACCCGTTTATGCTGGACGCCACCACCAGTGATACGCCTTCCGAGTTTGAGGTTGTTTTCATCATCGCGGGAGTAAAATACGTATATGGTTTCACCTCCGATTCTGTTCAATTCCATGATGAGTGGCTAATTGCTTTTCCTAACGGCAGAGCGCAGAAGTGGTTTTTGCGCGAATGGAACGCCGTAGCTGGCAAGCATGAATGGGACTTCGGCAGCGCTTTGTCAGGCTTGAAAAAGACTTGGCAGGATGCAACACGCGAAGACTCTCTTTTTCTTACAACCGCCGTAAAGCTGAATAGCAAGCAGCTTAAGCCTATCTATAACTGGTTCAAAAACACTCTTAGAGTCGCTTCCATCAATGGGTTTACTGACAATTACACCGCAAAACTCTGCACCAATGAAAAGTCTAAAAATGAAGTTTTACGCTTTTTAAAATCCGCAGATCTGGATATTGCCGACATTGATGTAGAAGCTGAAAAATTCTCCGCAGAGCATCTGCCCGACTCGCTTCCAGCTGAGGTGAAGAACCAGATTTTGGAGTCAGCTAAAGATCGGGACATTTTTAATGTGAAAATGCTCCATAAGACAAGTGACGGCATCACCGTGGAATTTGATTTGTATGACGAATCAAACGGAACGCAAAAGCTATTTTCATTTTCAGGACCGTGGCTCGAAGTTTTAGAAAAAGGCCGAATCTTATTTATCGATGAACTGAATGATAGCCTGCATCCTACTATCGTTAAGTTTTTAATCCAGTTCTTTAACAGTGATATTACAAACCCGAACAATGCACAGCTAGTATTTACCACGCACGAGACATCAATACTCGATCAAAATATTTTCCGTAGAGATCAAATCTGGTTCTGTGAGAAAGATAATAGTCAGGCTACGCATCTCTACCCACTGACAGATTTCAGTCCGCGTAAAGGAAGAGAGAACCTTGAAGAGGGTTATCTTGCTGGCAGGTACGGTGCGCTGCCTTTCATTCAAGATTTTGTATTTGAGTAGACTATGGGTACTGATAATCTTTATCATCGCAAAAGGCAAAGTGCCCAGAATGTAACTCGGGGCAAGGCGGTTCGAGCTCCATATGCCAAAGTTTTGATAGTATGCGAAGGTGAGAAAACTGAGAAAAACTATTTCGAAGAGATAAAAAAATATTACGAGCTAAGTTCTACGAACATCGCGATAGATACTGAATGTGGGTCGGCACCTATTAACGTTGCTCGGCATGCGATCGAGTTGTATGGCGCGGAGATACGATCAAGGAAGGATCCGTTTGACAAGGTCTATTGCGTTTTCGACCGAGACACGCACTCAACCTTCGACCAGGCTCTAAACCTCATCGAATCGCAGAACCCAAAGGGCGTTTTTGAGGCTATAACGTCAACACCTTGTTTCGAATACTGGTTCCTTCTTCACTTCAACTACACTCAAAAGCCATTCAGAGCCACTCATAACCGTAGCGCAGCAGAGCAGTTAAAAAAACATCTCAAGTCTACCTACTGGCCTAGCTATGAAAAAAACGCGCTGAACACGTTCGCCGAACGCTTCAACGATCTGAATCAAGCAAAAATTTGGGCAGCACAGATCCTAAATGCGTCTAAAGCGGGTGGCAGTTCGGATCCGTTAACGAATGTTCATGAATTAGTAGATTATCTGCAGAATATAAAATCGTGAGCCCAGCCCCTTACCGACCTAGGGCACTAGGACTCACCAACACTACATCACGTAAGAAACACGGGGAAAATTTATGCTAGACGAGAAAAGCCTCAACACACTGATCGCGGTGCTGTCTGACAAATTTTGTGCTGCCGAAGTTCGAGCTGGGGCCGCGAGAGGATTAGGATATATTGGTGGCCACGCTGCTCGCATTGAACTAATCAAAATCACTGAAGACCGATTTACTGATGCGGCAGTTCGTGCAGCGGCCGCTGAAGCCTTAGGCCATGCTGCTAGGGATTAAGACAGCAAAGCCCGCACGCGGGCTTTTCCCGCTATTTGCCCTGGACAGCAGGGTCGATCAATCAAACGTCTTCCATTTAACCACCTCTTCCCCAAGCCACTCATTCACCTGCTGCAAGCGCGCTTGAATAGGCTCAAGCTCATTCATTGCCCACATCCGGGCGGCATCAGTGATTGAACCAAAGCCGCCAGCATTTTGGGGCACGATTCCCATCAGCTGTGGTGGAATACGTAGAGCGGCCAGCATGTCATCCCTGCTGATATTTTTAATTGAACTGAATTCATCCTTGGCTGCAACCTCACTAACAGGTATCAGCTGAATCCCATCTTTTTTTCCGTTGGGCGCATACATGAAGAGATTGCGGAAATTTCCAGGTCCTTTTGAGGACTTAAGTGCGTCGCGCAACGACTGAACGTCCGCCTCATTTTGGGCGGCGTCTGTCATGTACATGATGAATCCAGCGTGACTGCCGTTGTTGTAGTACTTGCGCCGAAACAGCGTTGCGGACTCGTTCAACAACGCGCTCTGCAGCGCGGGGAGCCACTCCGGAAGGCCGTAGATTTCCTGATTGATATCAGCCTCACGCTGATGAAAAACGGTCCCCTTCTTGAACTCGTGTTCATCGCTCCACCCACGAACCTGGTAATAGGTGTCCAGGTCAACGCCGCGCCGCATGTACTTGCCCAAGGCAGGCTGCAGGCCGAGCGTGCTTCGCATCATACTGTCGCGCTTTTCGAGATAGCCGTTGCCGCACCAGAGGAAGTCCAGGGCGAACTGCTCGAACGTTTGCCGTGTGAGCAACTTGTGAGGGATGAAGGTGCGAGCCAGCATATTCCGCTTGAAGTTCAGCCCCGACTGCAGGAACACGCTGGCCCTGGACGACTTCGCAAGACCATCAAGTGACATGGGCGGCTCGTACCATCGCCCGTTTAGCCAGCACTCCAGGTAATCCAGTATTCCCCGCTCATCAAGCACGGGCGTGGGATCGCCGAAAGTGAACGCCTCCATCTTGCCGCCGGCCGCCGGCAGCAGATCCCCCTCGATCGGGGGCTGGGTCGCGGCGCTGGTTGGCGTGTTTCTGCTGCGGCGGTTGCTCATCAGTAAATCTCCATGAAGCCAGTATTCGTTGAGGTCTGGCCCTCAAGCGGTTCGTTCTGCAGTGCGTGGAAGAGCGCCCAGGCGAGATCCGCATGTCCGGTCTCGTCGTTGCGGCCCGCGGTATAAGTGAATTGCCGGCCGCTGGCCGTGATGGTCTTGCGGATCGCCATCAACGACTGCGCCATGTCGGTCCAGCCGGCATCGAATTCGAGGCGCCCCTTGTGAATCACGTCGTATGCCTTGAGCACCAAGCGCGTCTTCACCTCGGGCGAGTAGCTGAACGTGGTGACGTTCGGAAAGAATTGGCGCACCAGCTGGGCCACGCCCGAGCCCATGCCGGTAACGTCGACGCCGATGTAGGTGACCCAGTACCGCAGCGTGACCTGACGGATCGCCTCGGCCTGCGCCGCGAAATCCATCCCCCGGAACTGATGGCGCTCGAGCACGCGGAATTTACCGCCCGGCACAAGCGGCGGAGCAACAACGACCAGGCCGGAGCTGTCGCCTGTTTCCGCCGGGTCATAGCCCACCCAAACCTGCCGATCGGCAAACGGCCGCGACGCGAATGGCTTGTAGTCCTCGGACCACTCGACCCAGCTGTCGACCATGCACGGCTGCAGGACATTGAGCGGGAAGATGCTGGCCCCGTCGTCGACGAACTGACACATGAGCAGATTCGCGAACGCATCCGCGTTGTATTCAAGCCGCAGCTCTTCCAGGTCGAAGAGATCGCAGCCCCGCTGTTCGGCGTCCAGGATGGTGACGATCTGACGCCAGATCCGGTCCTCGCACAGCCTGCCCTGCTGCAGCGCGTCGTGGGACACGTCCAGATTGAGCCGCTGCGCCGCCGGCTTGCCTTTGTTGAACCGCTCACCGGTCCAGAACGTGTACGCCTCATGCGCCATGCTCGATGGCGTTGAAAAGTAGGTGCGTCGGTACTGTTTCTGCATCGCCATGCCGCTGGCGACCTTGTTCAGTTCGTTGAACTTGAACGTCCAGAAAAATTCGTCGAAGTAGAAATTACCGTGATAACCCTGAGCGGTTCGGGCGTTCGTGCCGAGGAAATGCAGCTCGGCGCCGTTGGCAAGAATGATTGGATCGCCAGTCAGTTCAACGCTACACACTTCACGCGCAAACCCTTGAATGTAAGCCTTGAAGATGTGCGCCTGGTTCTTCGAAGCCGACAGGAATATCTGGTTACGGCCAGTAACCAGGGCGTCAATGAATGCCTCCCGGGCAAAGTAGTAAGTCGCGCCGATCTGCCGACTTTTGAGGATTGCCCTGGTGCGCTGATTGCTCGCCCGGTACCAGTCCAACTGATAGCCAAAACACCCGTCCTTGAACGCCTCGGTCAGCTGCTCGATCTGCTCCTCGCTGAACTCGTTGCGCGCCGCCTTCTTCTTCGGTCCCTCGTTACGCTTCGAAAGATTCGGATTGAGATCAGTGTCGGTGCCGCCCGCCTTGTACCGCTCGATGCGAGCCTGCCGTTCCAGCTGACGATGGAGCAGGTCAATTTCCTTGAAGTCCCCGCCGGTCTTTCCGTCTTTCAGGATCAGCTGCACCAGGCGCGCTTCGAGAGCCCCGCCGATCCGCTCGACGTTGTCGGCCCGGTCCCACTCGTCGCGGGTCTTCCAGGCGTGAACGGTCTTTTCTTTCTCCCCCAACATTTCGGCGATCGCGCAGATCCGCAGGCCGGTCCAGTAAAGGAATTTGGCCTGACGGCGGTTATCGCGGATGGGAGTGGCTTCGGTTGTAGTCATGGAGGCGATGCTGACGCCACGCGCGCGTGAAGGCGTAGTGACGGGCCATGTAGCGCCCCGGCTTACAACTGGCGCCGATTGCTCATAAAAGCGCCAATGTCGACGATGCACCTCAACGCAACTGCACCCGCAGCAACGCTTTGAGGACCCGCTCGATGAGTAAGAAATTTCGATCCAAATGGTTTCGCGTCGCCGTAGAAGGCGCGACCACCGACGGCCGCCAGATTGAGCGCCAGTGGCTGGTCGACGCTGCCGAGACCTACAACCCGAACACCTATGCAGCACGCGTCTGGATGGAGCACTACCGCAGTGTTCTGCCTGACAGCCCGTTCCGTGCTTACGGCGACGTGCTGGCAGCGAAGACTGAAGAAGTCGACGTCAACGGCGTGAAGAAGCTGGCCCTGTTCGTCCAGATCGAACCGACGGCGGACCTGATCGCCATGAACAAGGCGCGTCAAAAGCTGTACACCAGCATCGAGATCGCGCCGAAGTTTGCCGACACCGGTCGCGCTTACCTGGACGGGTTGGCCGTCACCGATTCGCCGGCGAGCCTGGGCACTGAAATGCTGACGTTCAGCGCGCAGAACCCGGACGCATCTCCGCTCAAGGCACGCAAGAGCAAGCCGGACAACCTGTTTTCCGAGCTGCTGGAAGCGAAGCTTGAATTCGACGAGATCGAGGAGACACCCGGCCGGTTCGAAGAGCTGTTCTCACGCATCGCCGAACTGCTCGGCGCGACCAAAGAAAAAGACAAGCCGGTGGAAATCGAGAAGCCCGAAACCGACGACGGGAAGTTTTCGAAGCTGAACGACGCCGTGGGTGCGCTTGCCGGCCACGCTGCCGAGCAGTCCCGGTTGTTTACCTCGATCGAGGAAGCCCACAGCTCCCTGCAGGGCAGTTTCGACAAGCTCAGCACCGACTTCAACGACCTGATCAAGCGCTTGGGCGAGACCCAGGACCACAGCCAGACGAGCCGTCCACCCGTAGTCGGCGGCGACGGCGCTGTGCTGACTGCCTACTGATCGAACCGCTCACCCAAAGATTTACCTGGAGAACACCATGCGTAACGAAACACGACTTGCCTTCAACGGCTTCAGCAAGCAGGTGGCACTGCTCAACGCCGTCGCCTCGGCGGCTGAGAAATTCACCGTCACTCCGACGGTGCAACAAACCCTCGAAACCGCCATCCAGGAATCGAGCGATTTCCTGAAACAGATCAACGTCATCGGCGTCGATGAGCAGGAAGGTGAAGCGATCCTGCTGGGCGTGGGCTCGACGATTGCTGGCCGTACCGATACGTCGGTCAAGGCTCGCGATCCGCGCAGCGTTGGCGCGCTGAAGAGCGACACCTACAGCTGCAAGAAGACCGACTTCGACACCTACGTGAAGTATCAACTGCTCGATGCCTGGGCAAAGTTCAAGGATTTCCAGGCACGCTTGTCGGGCGCGATCGTCGGGCAGCAAGCACTCGACCGCATCATGATCGGCTTCAACGGGAAAACCGTTGCCGCCGACACCGACCGCGCCGCCCATCCATTGCTGGAAGATGTAAACATCGGCTGGCTTGAGAAGTACCGCACCAAGGCACCAGAGCGCGTTCTGAGCAGCGGCAAAGTTGCCGGCAAGATCACGATTGGCCCGAACGGCGACTACAAAACCCTCGACGGTTTGGTGTACGACGCGATCCAGTTGCTGGACCCGTGGCACCGCAAGCGCCCAGATCTGGTTGTTTTGGTCGACCGCAACCTGCTGCACTCCAAGTTCCTGGCGAACATTGAAGGCGCAGCAGACAACGAAAACGAGCTGGCTGCAGCCCGCATCCTTGCGAACGGCACGCTGGGAGGTCTGCCCTACGTCGATGCCCCGTTCTTCATTGACGGCGGTGTGTTCGTGACCACCCTCAAGAACCTGTCGATCTACTTCCAGATCGGCGCTCGTCGCCGTATGACCCGCGAAGAACCGGAGCGCGATCGCATCGCGGACTACCAGTCGTCGAACGAGGCTTACGTGGTCGAAGACTTCGGCCTGGGCGCTCTCGTCGAACACATCGAAGAGGCCAAGTAATCATGGGCCTATCTCTCGCTCAACGTCACCGGCTGCAGGCGCTTGCGTCACAGGAAGCCGCTGCTGCTACGCCGTTGGTATCGATGGCGGGCGGGACGGCCTACGAAATGCAGTTGGCCCAGCTTCTCCAGGATCGTCTGCGCCTCAAGCAGATCCAGTCGAATGAAGGGAAAGCCGCGCTGAAGTTGCAGCTTCTGCCGGCCTACATCCCCTACGTCGACGGTGTGTTGTCTGCCGGCAACGGCGCCCAGGACGAAGTGCTGACCACGATCATGATCTGGCGCGTGGACGCCTCGGATTATGCCGGCGCGCTCCAAATTGCAGCGTATGTGTTGCAGCACAACCTGCTCATGCCTGACCGCTTCGAACGCACCACCGGCTGCCTGATTGCTGAAGAAATCGCGGAAGCGGCTTTGAAGGCACAGAAGACCAACGGGACGTTCGACCTCGCCATCTTGCACCGCGCAATGGAGTTGACCGAAGACCACGACATGCCCGACGAGGCCAGGGCGAAGCTGTACCTCGCCACCGGCCGCGCCACTGTGGCAGGTCTGGACGCAGATAACCCCGGCCAACCCGGTCAGGTAATGGCCGGCATTGAGCTGCTCAAACGGGCCATCGAGCTGAACAGCAGCTGCGGTGGCAAAAAAGACCTGGAAGGCGCTGAGCGCCTTCAGAAAAAGATTGCTCCCCCACTAGGGAGCTGACCGAGCGTACCCCGCAACCCCGGCGGCCCGAGGCTGATCAGCAGGTTCTCTCCTTTCCTTGCTGTGACGCCTCGGCCACCGCCGACTTAGGGCAGAAGCATGAGCGGATTCATTGCCACTGGCACAAACACTACTGCCCCGTACCCCATCACGAACGACGGATTCTGGCCGGACATCGATGGCGCCCATGTGCGCGCATCTTTGAGGATCGATGGCAGCGTTACCGACGCGCGTCTTGAGGTAGCGATTGTCAACGCGCTGATTCAAGTGAACGGCGAGTTGAGCGCAGTCAAGAAAGGCTACAAAGCCGAAGGACACGACACGCTGGAAGCGGTACCAGCGGACGAGATCAAGGGCATCAGCCTGCTCGTCCACCTTTATCGCCGATCCATCTATTGCAGTGCCGGCGCCGAACTCACCGAGCGGTACCGCAGCTATGACACCTCGACCGAAGGCAACAAAAACGCTGACGAACTGACGCCGTCAGTTGACGAATACCGCCGCGATGCCCGGTTCGCGATTCGCGATCTGCTGGGTGTTCCGCACTCGACAGTGGAGCTCATCTGATGGCGACGACCGTGTATGCCCAACAGCACGACACCGTCGACGCGCTCTGCTGGCGGGTATACGGCCGCACTGCCGGCGTCACCGAGGCGGTACTGAACGCGAACCCCGGCCTTGCCGATCTGGGCCCCGTCCTGCCGCACGGCACGGCGGTGATCCTCCCAGACGCGGCCCCCCAGGCTCAGGTCCTGCAAATGGTGAATCTATGGGACTGATTCATCACACGACATTCACGGATGAACCCCCCATTCCACCCTCAGATAGCGGATCAAAGCGCATGCCTGACAAACCGGATTCATGGGCCTGGTTCGCTGCCTGGCTCCAACAAAACTGGCCTGCGTTTTACGCAGGTGGACTGGCCGCCGTGATCGCGGCCCTACGAATCATGTACGGCGGCGGCACATGGCGACGGGTTCTGCTGGAGGCTCCTTTGTGCGGGCTGCTGGCCCTTTCGGCGAGCCACGGTCTGTCGCTGCTGGGCATCCCCACGACGACAGGCCCGTTCTTCGGCGGCGTGATTGGCCTGCTGGGCGTTGAAACCACGCGCGCCATTGCCAAATCCTTTCTGAATCGCAAGGTGGAACAAGTATGAGCGTCTTACGTCATGGGGATCGCGGCCAGGAAGTCCGCGTGCTGCAGCAACGCCTGAACCTTAAAGGCGCGGGGCTTAATCCTGACGGCATTTTCGGGAATAGCACGGAGGCTGCAGTGCGCGATTACCAGCGCAAGGTTGGCTTGGTAATCGACGGTATTGCAGGCCAGAAAACTGTCATCGCCTTGTCCGGCGGCGATTGCTCCAACCTCCTGCAGCACGCCTCCCTGGTAAGCGCGGCGGCGAGACTCGGCGTCGACCTCGCCGTAGTGATGGCAGTGAACGAAGTTGAAAGCCAGGGCAGCGGCTTCCTGGATAACGGCAAGCCGAAGATCCTATTCGAGCGCCACATCATGTACCGCCAGCTCGAAACCCCGCGCACGCCTGCAGACGACGCAGCGGCGTTGAAAAAACATGCTGACCAATTAGCTGCGTCCCAGCCCAACCTGGTTAATCCCAAGGCCGGCGGGTATGCCGGCGGATCCGCCGAGCATCAGCGCCTGGCGAACGCGCGATTGATCGACGACGTGTGCGCGTTGGAATCGGCCAGTTGGGGCGTGTTCCAGGTAATGGGGTATCACGCGGTGCGGCTCGGCTATGGCAGCGTCCAGGACTTCGTCACGCGCATGTCCAAGAACGAAAACGAGCAGTTCGAAGCCTTCGTGCGCTTCGTTGAAGCGGACGCGGGGCTGCTGAAGTCGTTGAAGGGCAAGAAGTGGGCGGCGTTCGCCAAGGAATACAACGGCCCGGACTACGCCCGGAATCTGTACGACACCAAGCTCGAACGCGCTTATCAGCGTCACGCGCTCGGTTGCCCTGTGCCGGAGGCGGCATGATCGATCATCACCAGGTCCGCAAGCTGAGCCCCGTCGACGGCGATATCTTCACGCTGCCGGCAGATACCCCCTTTGAACTGGCTCAGCAGCTCGGTGAAGCGATCACGATCGCCAAGCCTGGCATTAAGGCCGTCGTGATCTGCGCCGACCTTCGCCAAGCCGACGAGTCCGTGATGAACGCCGCCGGCTGGTACCGAAAATGAGCACGCTGCGCCAGGCGCTGTACGGGCTGGCGTTGCTCTGCGCTTTGGGGTTGTTGCTCTGGGCCCAGTCCGAGCGGATTGAGGTCGCAGACAAAACCGTCGAGCTGGCCCAAGGCGCCACCACCGCCGCGCTCGGCAGGGCTACCCGCAGCGAAGCTGTGGCCGCCCAAATGACCGGCGCGCTGGATGCGGAGCGGAAGGCGCAAGCGGCGCTGCGCCTCCTGCAGAACGACCTTCGCAAAGCGCTCTCCGATCGGAAGCAGACAATTGAGGACTTGAAACGTGAAAACGAAGAGCTTCGGCTATGGGCTGATCAGCTTCTCCCTGACGCTGCTCGCCGGCTGCGCGACCGCCCCGCCATCACCGGAGCCGCTGCTTATCGAGACTGGTTGTCCGGCAGTCGTGCCGTGCATCCTGCCGGCAACGCGACCGCTCAGTAACGGCGCGCTTCTGGACGACCAGGACGTGATCGAGACGGCGTGGGCGGATTGTGCGGCGCAAGTCGATACCGTCTATCAGCATCAGCTGGAACAGGCCCGAAAACCATGAACAAACACGAATCACTGCGCGCGCACCTGCTCGCGGCAGTTCCGGATCTGGCGCAGAATCCTGACCGGCTGATGATCTTCATCGACAACGGGAAAATCCGGAGTACCGCCGCGTTTGGCCTGTCCTTCGAATACATCTACACGCTCAATCTGATTCTGACCGACTACGCAGGCCACCCGGACGCCGTCGCCATCCCGCTGCTTGCGTGGGTGCTGGTGAACCAGCGTGAACTGATGGAAAACGTCGATCGCAGCAAGGATTCGATCGTTTTCGAGGCGGATGTCCTGGACAACAGCAAGGTCGACCTGTCGATCAAACTGCCGCTAACCGAGCGGGTAATCGTCAAACGCCAGGACGATGGAGCCCTGCAGGTCAGTCATCCGCCCGAGCCCGTCGTTGCCGACGACCCGTTCGACCTCGAAAGCCTCGAGCTCTTCACATCAGACGGGGTGTTCATCACGCGCTGGAACCGCCCATGAGCCAGGACCTTCACGCCCTGGAACAATGGGCCAGCGTACTACTGGCGAAATTAAGCGATTCCGAGCGCCGAAAACTGCTCGGCACGATGGCCCGTGATCTGCGGCGCAGCCAGCAGAAACGGGTGACAGCCCAGCGCAATCCGGACGGCAGCTCGTTTGTTCCTCGCAAGCCCAAGGATCTGCGCGGAAAGAAGGGGCGGGTCAAAACTAAGATGTTCACCAAGCTCAAAACCGCGCGATACCTGCGCACGGAAAACAATGCCGGCGGCTTCTCGATCGGATTTGTCGGTCGCGTCGGGCGTATCGCGCGCATCCACCAGTACGGACTGCGCGACCGGCCGGCCAAAGGTCAAGCAGACGTGCAATACGACAGCCGGGAATTGCTGGGTTTCTCCGGAGACGAACTGGATACGATCCGGAATGCGCTGATCGATCATCTCGCCGGCTAACGCCACCTTGTAGACCCTCCTCCTACACCGTCCCGTGGATGCGGCACGCACGCGCGAGCCGCACCATCTGCGTCATGGACTCCCTCACTGATGTAATTCGACGCCTAGAAAACCTGATCCGCGCCGGCACCATTGCCGCGATCGATCCGGAGCTCCCTCGTTGCCAGGTAAAAACCGGGGGCCTGCTCACGGACTGGTTGCCTTTCTATACGCTGCGTGCCGGCGAGGACAGTGACTGGGATCCGCCAAGCATCAATGAGCAGTGCCTGGTGCTCTCGCTCTCCGGCAATCCAGCCCATGGCTTCGTTATCGCAGGCTTCAACAGCGACCAGTTCCCTGCACCTGATCAGAGCCTCACCCGCCGTCGCCGCCGGTACCGCGACGGCGCGACCGTGGATTACGACACCAAAACCCACACCCTGACCGCAACGCTGCCAGACGGCGGCAAGGCGGTACTGGTTGCGCCCGGCGGCGTACAGATCAAAGGCGACGTGGTGATCGAGGGTCTTGTGACCGTCAGTCAGGACGTTGTGGCAGGTCCGCTCGGGATTAGCCTGGTCAACCACCGAACTGCCGGCGTGAAGCGCGGCAACGAAGTTTCGGATGAGCCCATCCCATGATCGGCATGAACAGCAAAAACGGTAAGACGTTGACCGGCAGCGCGCATCTCGCTCAATCCATCAGCGACATCCTGAGCACGCCGCTGGGCACGCGAATCATGCGCCGGGACTATGGCAGCCAGCTGGCTGACCTCGTCGACTGGCCGTTGAACAACGCAACCAAGCTGCAGGCGTATGCCGCCGTCGCGATCGCGTTGATGCGCTGGGAACCTCGCATCCGATTGAGCCGGGTGCAGTTGTCACTCGGCGAGCAGCCCGGGCAAGCAATCCTCGACATCGAAGGCGCTGTGGTCGACACCAACGAGCCCTTGAGCCTCCGCGTACCCCTGAGCCTGGGAGCGTCTGCATGAATACCTTTACTCCTATCGATCTGACCCTGCTGCCCGACCCGGACGTGGTCGAGCGCATTGATTACGAAGAGATCCTGGCCGAGCGCAAAGCCTATGCCGTCACCCTGTGGCCAGCCGATCAGCAGGCGGAAGTCGCGGCAACCCTGGCCCTTGAGTCGGAGCCACTCACAAAGTTGCTTCAGGAGAATGCCTACCGCGAGACGCTGTGGCGTCAGCGGGTCAACGAAGCGGCACTGGGCACCATGCTCGCCAAGGCCAAAGGCAAAGATCTGGAACAGGCTGCGGCGAACATGGACGTCGAGCGGCTCACCGTGGCGCCGGCTGACCCGAGCACGATTCCTGCGACCCCCGCTGTGATGGAATCGGATGACAGCCTGCGCGAGCGAGCGCAGATGGCATGGGAAGGTTTATCAACGGCAGGCCCGAAAAACAGCTACATCCTGCATGCCCGCAGCGCTGACGGTCGTATCGCAGACGCCACTGCCGAGAGCCCCTCCCCGGCCGTTGCTGTGGTGACAGTGCAGGCACTCCTGGGCGACGGCTCCGTCGACCAGGCCGTGCTCGATATCGTCTATGCCTACCTGAGCGATGAAGACCGGCGCCCGGTGGCTGATCGGCTGACCGTCCAATCCGCCGAGGTGTTGCAGTACGGCGTCGACGCGACGCTGTATCTCGCTACCAATGGTCCCGAAGGCGAGCCGATCCGTGCTGCAGCCGAGCAAAAGCTGTCGGGGTTCGTCACCCAGCGCCGTCGCTTGGGGGTCGAGATTTCGGAATCCGCAGTCCATGCGGCGCTGCATGTTGAGGGCGTCCGCAAGGTCGTCCTGCACAACTGGACAGACATCAAGCCGACGCCATACCAGGCGGCCTATTGCACCAGCGTCAGCGTTGTAGTCGGTACCGAAGCATGACGGGGCTGTTACCTCCCAATGCCCAGTCGCTGGAGCAGCTCGCCGCGTCTGCGCTGACTCAGATCGAGCGCGTCCCGATCCCGATCCGTGACCTGGTCAACCCTGACCGCTGCCCGCTCGCGCTTCTGCCGTACCTGGCATGGGCGTTTTCTGTGGATCGATGGGACGAGCGCTGGCCCGAAGCGATAAAGCGCAAGGTCATCAAATCCTCGTACTTCGTACATTCCCGCAAAGGAACGATCGGCGCGCTGCGCCGGGTCGTGGAACCGCTGGGTTACCTGCTCGATGTCCAGGAGTGGTGGCAGCTCAAACCCGAGGGCGTCCCGGGCACTTTCCAGCTGAAAGTCGGCGTCCTGGACACGGGCATCACTGACGAGATGTACCAGGAGCTGAGCGCGCTGATCGACGACGCCAAGCCCCTCACCCGCCATTTGATCGGGCTGGCTATCAGCCTCGAAACCAACGGCCGCACCTATCTGAGCGCCTCGATCAGCGAGGGCGATGTAATTGACGTTTACCCACCGCAACAGCGAGACATCGATGTCTCGGGTGTGATCGGCCGGGGTGGGCGCGAAACCACTATTGACACCCTGGACGTGTATTCATGACTGACCAAACCTCGCAGTTCTTTGCCATCCTCACGAATATCGGCGTCGCGAAGCAGGCCAACGCAGACGCGCTCGGCATCGCCTGGAAGATCACCCAGATGGGGGTGGGTGATGCCAATGGCACGGATCCGCAACCTGATGCCAAGCAGAAGTCGCTGATCCGGGAATGGCGCCGTGCGCCGCTCAATGAGCTCAAGCAGGACCCAAGCAACCCGGCCATCATCATCGCCGAGCAGGTCATTCCTGCAGAGATCGGCGGCAACTGGATCCGCGAGATCGGCCTCTATGACGCTGACGGCGACCTGGTCGCCGTAGCGAACTGCGCGCCCTCTTATAAGCCAACCCTCGCGCAGGGATCCGGCCGCACACAAGTGGTCCGGATGAACCTGATTGTCAGCAACACGGCCAGCGTCGAGTTGAAGATTGACCCAAGCGTGGTACTCGCCACACGCGAATTCGTCTTGAGCGAGCTCGCCAAGCAGGACTTCAAGAGTTCGGTGATGGCGTGCGCCCCGGGTAGCGTCGTGCTTAGCGGACTGCAGACCATCGACGGCGTGGCCGTTCCGGCGGGCAAGCGTGTTCTCACTCCCTTTCAGACCGCCGCCAAGGATCGTGGGATCTGGGTCACCTCGGCGAATGCGTGGACCCGTGCAACGGATGCGGACACCAGCGACGATGTGACGCCAGGCATGCTGGTTCTGGTGGAGCAGGGCACGCTGTACGGCGACAGCGCCTGGCAATTGGTGACTGACGCACCGATTACCCTGGGCGTAACCGCGCTGACGTTTGAGATGGCCTGGGGCCGGACTGGCATTGCCCCGGGCGAATACCGCAGCGTCACGGTCGACAAGTACGGGCGCGTTCTGGCGGCCAACAACCCGACGACCGTGGCCGGCTACGGTCTGACGGATGTCTACACCAAGACACAGATCGACAGCGCGCTACAGGCCAAAGCGAACACGGCCAGCCCGACGCTAACCGGTATCCCGAAGGCTCCAACGGCGCCCGCGTCGACCAACAGCGACCAGATCGCGACGACGGCGTTCGTACAGGCCATGTTCACCGCGCTGATCGGCGCGGCGCCGGAGACGCTGAACCAGATCAATGAAATCGCTGCGGCAATGGGGAATGATCCGAACTTTGCGGCCACGGTGATGACCGCGATGGCCAAGCTGGCGCCGCAGCTGTCTCCGATTTTTACCGGCGATCCGAGGGCACCGACCCCGGCGCTGGGCGACAACGACACCAGCATTGCCACAACCGCATTCGTGCAGGCGGCTTTGCGCGCTTTCGGCATCGGCTCGTCAGACAACGGAACCGGCAACACGCTGGACTTTAACCAGGCCCCCTGGGGCTCGTTCATCAAGGCCGAAGGCGTCGAGTCTGACGCGGCGCTGTATAACCGGCCGGTAACCGGTGCGGCGGGTAATGCCCCGGTTTGCTTCGACGTGCTGACGTTCGGTCTGGCGGGACGAACTACCCAGCACGCCACGCAACTGTTTGCCCCGGGCGGTCGCGGCCGGACGTTTACTCGCGTGCAGCACGATTCGACGTGGTTTCCGTGGCGCGAAATCGCCATGACCGATTCGCCGGCGCTTCTCGGTGCGCCGACGGCCCCGACGGTTCCGTTCAATACGGAAAATGCCCAGCTGGCTAACATGCAGGCCCTTGGCGACGCTAAGCAAGGCTGGCGAGGAGTGGGCATTGGTTACACTGCGTCGGCAGTGCTTAATCCCACTTCCGTGGGGCGCTGGCACCGGGTGACTGTGGCAGGCGTTACGCTAACGCTGCCGTCCAAGTCAGAAGTGGAGGCGGGTAAGGCTCTGGCTATTCACAACGCCTCGGCCGGCAATATCACGATCAAGGCAACCGGGACGGAGGTTATTGCGATTCCTGGGGGCGGTTCCTCGATGACACTCGCGCCTAACGAGTGGGTGCAGTTTGCGTACAACTCCGACGCCATTTACTTGCCTGGCGGTCGCGGAAAGCTGGTTGAGACCGCTGCGATTGATTCACCGGTGTTCATCGGTGATCCGCGAGCACCGACCGCGCCCGTGGGTGACAGCGACACCACGATTGCTACGACAGCGTTTGTACAGATGGCGCTCGCAGCTTTCGGTGTCGGGGCGTGGACCGGCCCGCTGTCAGCCGATTTGAACACGACCATACTGGGAGGATTCTTTCGTACCAACAGTGCAACGGCAAACTCGCCGCTAGCCGGGAACATGTCGGGGATCGTTATTCCCTACAACAACGGCGGTTGCATGCAGATCGCGTCGCTGCTGTCGAGTAACACGGCCATGGCGAGGATCTACTTCAGGACTCAATCGTCTGGGGCATGGTCGGCGTGGAAAGAGTTCGGGGCTACCGACAGCCCGGTATTGATCGGGAATCCGACCGGCCCGACCCCTGCGCCTGGTGACAGCAGCAAATCGCTCGCCACTACCGAGTTTGTCCGCAGCGCAGCGGGCGACATGGTGGGCATGGTGGGGATGTTCGCCATGCCTACACCGCCCGACGGGTGGCTCAAGCGAAACGGAGCGGCGGTATCGCGCACCACCTACGCGGCTCTGTTCGCGAGAATCGGCACGCTTTGGGGCGCAGGCGACGGGTCGACGACCTTCAACCTGCCCGATGCTCGCGGCTACTTCGACCGAGCGTGGGATGACGCGCGCGGCATCGACCCGAGTCGGGCCTTTGCCACCAATCAGGCCACACAGAACCAAAGTCACGGGCACAGCGGCACCGCCTTGAGCGCGGGAGCGCACACTCATAACACAACGTTTGTCAGGGAAATGATCGACGCACCAAACACGGGTGCCGGCAACGCCGTTTTGGGTGATCAACTGGGAGATGGATATCAATACATGACGTCAGACTCGGCGGGCGCGCACACGCATACCTTGAGCATTGCCGCCTCCGGCGGCAATGAATCGCGGCCGCCTAACCAAGCGTATCTGGCGTGCATCAAGTTCTGATTAACAGCGAATGGAAATTCAAATGACCGAAGATAAAGAGAGCCTGATGCCGCCTGCAGTTGAGGCGCCCGTAGGACGTTGGTGGGAGCAAGACGGCGTTTTCGCCCCCACCGTCTGCCACGTATCGCCGTTGACTGGCGAATTTATGGGCATGGGCGTTGCCGATCCGAGCCCATTAGAACCGGGTGTATGGCTCATGCCGGCGCATACATACCAGGGCGACGCGCCAATCGTGTTTCCAGGGTGTGCAGCGGTCCGAGGCGACGCTGATGGCATGTGGCATCAAGTGCCCGACTATCGGGGCAAAACCGTTTACGACAAAGACACTCGGGCCGCGAGCAAGCATCAAGAGCTCGGCGAGCTCCCGGAACTCTTCACGCTTTCGGCGCCCTCCTCTGACTTCGATGTCTGGCAAGGTGGGCAGTGGGTGCTCGATGTCGCAGCCAAAAATGCGGCGTTGACGAATCGGGCTGGATTGAAGAAAGCGCTGCTGGCCCAGTGCGCCGGCGGCGTGATTTCAACCCTGCAGTACGCGGTGGACAAGGGTATCGCCGATGAGGCGGAGATCGAGCTTCTGGATGCCTGGCGAACGTACACCGTCACATTGAGCCGAGTCGCCCCGGGGCCCGAGGTCGTTTGGCCGAACAGTCCGGATGACCCTGCAACCGCCGCCTTCCTCCAGTCGCGCGGCTACGAGGACGTTGCCGTTTAAGCATCATGGGCTTGCAACTCGCCTTGTGAGCCCTTCCCCTACAAGCCCCCCCGCTACATTCCACGACGCGCGCGCGTCAATCTGCGCTCTACCGCCATCAACGCGCAGGATCCCCCATGCCATCCGATTATCATCACGGCGTCCGAGTCGTCGAAATCAACGAGGGCTCACGCCCTGTACGCACAGTCGCCACCGCCGTGATCGGCATGGTCTGCACCGCCGAAGACGCGGATGCGGCGACCTTCCCGCTCAATAAGCCCGTGCTTCTGACTGACGTGCTAACCGCCAGCGGCAAAGCCGGCGTGAAAGGCACTCTTGCACGAAGCCTGGATGCGATCGCCGATCAGTCCAGCCCTGTCACTGTCGTAGTGCGTGTCGCCGAGGGCGCAGACGCCGCCGCCACCAGCTCCAATGTGATCGGCGGCGTGAATGCCAATGGTCAGTACACAGGTTTGAAAGCGCTCCTGGCCGCAGAGGCCCAGTTGGGCGTTCGTCCCCGCATTTTGGGTGTACCTGGTCTGGACAGCCTCCCGGTGGCTACCGAGCTGGTCGCTATCGCTCAGAAGCTTCGCGGGTTTGCATACGCCAATGCCTGGAACTGCGAAACAGTCTCTGAGGCCATCGCCTACCGCGAGAACTTCGGCGCCCGCGAGCTGATGACCATCTGGCCCGACTTCATCAACTTCGACACCGCGCTGAACGCCGACGCTACCGCATCTGCCGTGGCGCGCGCATTGGGCCTGCGAGCGAAGATCGATCAGCAAGTCGGCTGGCACAAGACCATCTCCAACATCGCGGTCAATGGCGTCACCGGTTTGAGCAAGGACGTGTACTGGGACTTGCAGAGCCCCGACACCGATGCAGGGCTGCTGAACGCCGCTGACGTGACCACGCTGATTCGCCGCGACGGCTTCCGCTTCTGGGGCTCGCGCACCTGCAGCGACGATCCGCTGTTCGCCTTCGAGAACTACACGCGAACCGCCCAGGTACTGGCTGACACGATGGCCGAGAACCACTTCTGGGCCGTGGACAAGCCGATGCACCCGAGCCTGGTGCGCGACATCGTGGAAGGCATCAACGCCGCATTCCGTGACCTGGTGCGCCAGGGGTATCTGATCGGCGGCGAGTGCTGGTACGACGAGGCCGCAAACGACAAGGACACCCTCAAGGCCGGCAAGCTCTTCCTGGACTACGACTACACGCCCGTACCGCCGCTGGAGAACTTGGGCCTGCGTCAGCGCATCACCGATCGGTACCTGGTCGACTTCGCCAGCCGCGTAAACGGCTGATCCCTTATTGAATAGCGCGGCCACGGCCGCGCCTGCAGGAGAGCGCCACTATGGCTCTGCCCAAAAAGCTCAAGAACATGAACCTGTACAACGACGGCGTCAGCTACGTCGGCCAGTGCAAGACCGTCACCCTGCCGAAGCTGGGCCGCAAGCTGGAAGCCTGGCGCGGCGGCGGTATGGATGGCCCGGTGAAGGTTGACCTCGGCCACAGCGACGACGGTATCTCGATGGAATGGACGCTCGGCGGCTGGGACCTCACCGCACTGCGCCAATACGGCGCCGTATCTGTCAGCGGCGTCCAGTTGCGATGGGCCGGATCGGTCCAGCGGGACGATGACGAGCAGGTATCCGCTGTGGAAGTGGTTGTTCGCGGCCGGCATGAAGAGATCGACATGGGCGACTCGGAAGGCGGCGAAGACACCGAGCACAAATTCAACACCGCCTGCAGCTACTACAAGCTGACGATCGACGGAAATGTCGAGGTGGAAATCGACCTGCTCAACTTCATTTTCGTCGTCAACGGCGAGGACAGGCTCGCCGCGCACCGAAAGGCGATCGGCCTGTAAGCACGCCTCAACGCGCCGGCTCTCCCGGCGCTTCACCCTCCCTAACGAGTACCAATCATGACCACCACCGAGACCGCCAACGAAATCACCGCCGTCGAGCCGAACCCGAACACCATCATTCTGGACAGCCCGATCAAGCGCGGATCGTCCGAGATCAACGAGGTCACTCTTCGCAAACCCATGGCAGGCGAACTGCGCGGGGTGACGCTGACTGACCTTCTGCAAATGGACGTCCTGGCCCTGCGCAAAGTACTGCCGCGCATCACGAACCCGACCTTGACCGAACACGAAATCGGCCAGATGGATCCTGCCGATCTGGTTCAGCTCGCGAGTCTGGTAACTGGTTTTTTGTTGCCGAAGTCGGCGAAGGCGGATGCGTCCCTCGTTGCGTAGATGACGCAATGGCGGACATCGCCGTGATTTTCCACTGGGGACCAGCGGCGATGGATCCGCTGTCCCTGACCGAACTGATGGACTGGCGCGAACGCGCCCGCGTGCGAAGTGGGGCTAGGGATGAGTGACAAGCTGCGGCTGGAAGTACTGCTGTCGGCGATCGACAAGGTAACTGGCCCCCTGAAACAGATCAGCGCCGGGAGTACTTCCACCTCGCGCGCGCTCAAAGCGGCTCGGGACCAGCTCAGGGAGCTGAACGCCCAACAGTCCAATATCTCCAGCTACACACGTCAGAAGGAGGCCGTTCGGCAGTCCTCCGAAGAGCTCGCCAAGGCGCAGAACAGATTGCGCGCGCTGCGCGAGCAGCTGCAGGGCATGGACGCGCCCACCGCCGCCTTCCAGAAATCGTTCGTCAACGCGAGCAGCGCTGTCGAAAAGCTGACCAACAAACATACTGCCCAGCGATCCGAGCTGCAGCGGCTTATCCCGCTGATGCGATCGACGGGCGCTGACACCCGCAACCTCGGAGCCACCGAGCGCCGTTTAAAGGGCGAGATCGAGGCGGCGAACATCGCCATCCAATCGCAGAAAGACCGGCTATCCGCGCTCGCCAAGCAGCAGGAGCGCGTGTCACGAGCACAGAAGAACTATTCCAAGGGCAAGGAATTAGCCGGCAATGCGGCCGTAGCGGGCGCGAGTGCGGGCGCAGTCGGCGCCGCCGCTGGCATGCCAATTCTGAGCATGGTCAAAAACTACGCCTCCTACGAAGACGCCATGGCAGGCGTCGCGAAGCAGGTCAGCGGCGCCCGGGATGACAATGGGCAACTGACAGCGACCTATTACGAAATGGGCGCGGCCATCAAGAAGATGTCCGAGACCATCCCCATGGCGACGACCGATATCGCCGCCCTGGTGGAAGGCGGCGCCAGGATGGGCGTCGAAGGTAAGGACAATCTGCTCGAGTTCGCGCGCGTGGCGGCGACAGCGGCAACTGCCTTCGAACTGCCGGCCGAGCAAGTTGGCGAAAACCTTGCCCGAATTGCCCAGCTTTACCATCTGCCGATTAAGAACGTCAGCCAGTTGGGTGATGCGATCAACTACCTCGACGACAACGCCATGTCCAAGGGCAAAGACATCATCGACGTTATGCAACGCACAGCAGGCGTCACTGCTTCGGTCGGGATGTCGTTCAAAGATGCGGCGGCGCTGGGCTCCACGTTTTTGACACTGGGGGCATCATCAGAGATCGCAGCAACTGCAACGAACGCGATGATTCGCGAACTGGCTATCGCCACCCAGCAGCCCAAGCGCTTCGTCAAAGGTCTGCAGGCGATCGGGCTGGAAGCGAAATCCGTCCAGGACGGCATGACCAAAGACGCCACCGGCACGATTCAAAAGGTGCTGGAGGCAGTCAACAAGCTGCCTAAAAACAAGCAGCTGGGGGTCATGACTCAACTGTTCGGTAAAGAATACGGGGACGATGCCGCCAAGCTCGCGTCGAACCTGGGCGAGTATAAGCGTCAGCTCGATCTGGTGAATGGCGCAAAAGCCGCGCCTAAACGCGACGGCTCGATGCAGCGCGAGGGCGACATTCGGGCCGACCTGCTTTCAGCTCGCTGGCAGATGGCACAAAACCGCATGTTCAACCTGAGCAGCGCGCTCGGCGCCACTTTGCGGCCGGCACTGATCGAGCTGGTCAACGGTTTGAACGGTGTCATGGCCCGCCTCACGGCCTGGGCAGACGCCAACCCTGGCCTGGTGCTGGGCATTCTGAAAGTTGTCGCCGGCATCGCCGCTCTGTCGATCGGATTCAGCTCTGTCGCGCTCGCCCTGGCGACCACGCTCGGCCCTTTCCTAGCGGTGCGCTACGGTTTGTCGCTGATTGGGATCAAGCTGCCGTCGCTCATTGGGATGATGATTAACCTGGGGTCAAAAGTGCTGCCCTTTGTGGGGCAGGCTTTCATGTGGCTCGGCCGGCTGTTCTTGACCAACCCGATCGGCCTGGCCATCTCCGCGATCGCACTCGCGGCATACCTGATCTATGCGAACTGGGACAAGGTGAAAACCTACTTCGCAAGCGCCTGGGAGGAAATCAAACAGGGCTTCAGCGGGGGCATCGGAAGCATCCTGAAGACGATCGCAAATTTCAGCCCGATCGGCCTGATCTATCAGGCGTTCGCGGCGGTGATGAGCTACATGGGTGTTGAGCTGCCCAACCGGTTCACTGAATTCGGCGGGATGATCATGACCGGCCTGGTCAACGGCATCCGGAACGCCATGGGCAGCGTGAAGACAGCTATTTCCGATGCCGGTACCGAAACGATCGGGTGGTTCAAAGAAAAGCTCGGGATCCACAGCCCGTCGCGGGTGTTCGCCGAGCTCGGTGGCTTCACCATGGCCGGTCTTGCACAGGGGCTGACTCAGACACAGAGCGGCCCGCTCGAGGCGGTTGCAGCCATTGCAAAGCGCGTCGCTCAAGCCGGCACTATCACGATCGGCACCAACGTGACGCCACCTGCAGCACTGCCAAGGGCGCCGGTGCTTCCTCCTGTTTCAGGGGCTCCTGCCCCGGCTAAATCGCAGGGGCTATTGTCCAGCATCACCGACGCGGGGAAGACGATGGCGAACGCCGGGCTCAGTGCGATCACAGCGCTGTCGTCTGCCGCGTCGCAAGCCGGCCTATCTGACACGCCTGCCGGCATGGTGCTGAGCGTGGTGTCGACCTTGGGCAAGAGCTTGGCGCAACTGGGTGGGACGCCGAGTCAAGCTGCACCCGCCCAAATGATTCTGCCGGTCCAGGGCGCGCCAGAGAGTGCGGCCGGAACGCCGCTGATCCAACCCCAGCCGAGCCTGGTGGCGACACAACCCATCCAGAAACCCCGCGACGGATCTGCTGTAGCGCAGGCCCCGGCCGCACCTAAAACGTCGCCCGACCTGCTCGGGGTGCTCGCAGGCATTGGGAAGCGAGTCGCGCAGGTCGGGCAAATAGCGATCGGGACTGCCGGGGCAGGTCGACCGGCCAGTGCAGCCCCTTTCGAGGCGCCTGAAGGCTTCGCAATGCTCGATGCAATCAGCGTGATGGGCAAGAACCTGGCTCAAGCAGGAGCCATCGCAGTGGGAATGACCGCAGCGCCGGCATCCATTGCCGTCGACAGCCGGCCACCTATCGCCTCAGTCGCACCACAGCCGGTCGTGCAATCGGCCCCGGATCACATCGAAATCAAGATTCACGCAGCCCCGGGAATGGATGCGGCCGCAATCGCCCGAGCGGTTTCTGCCGAGCTGGATAAACGTCAAAACGCGAAGCGGGCTCGGGCACGTAGTTCGCTGTATGACCAGGAGTAAACGACCATGATGATGGCCCTCGGCATGTTCATCTTCAGCCTTGAAACGTTGGTGTACCAGGAGCTGCAGCGGCAAACGGAATGGCGGCACGGTTCCACCTCCCGCATCGGCACCAATCCGGCACGTCAGTTTCTCGGACGCGGCGACGATTCGATCACGCTTCCCGGCGTTCTCCTGCCGGCACTCGCTGGCACGCCGTTGAGCGTCGACACGCTGCGTTACATGGCTGACACCGGCAAGGCTTACCCATTGGTTGAGGGGACCGGCCGCATTCTCGGCATCTGGGTGATCGAAAGCATCAACGAGACGCGCACGCTGTTCTTCCAGGACGGCGCAGCGCGTCGAATTGAATTCACTATCGCGTTGAAGCGCATCGACGACGGCCGCGTTGATTTGCTCGGTTCAGCGGTAAGCAGTGCGGGCAACATCTTGAGGGCCGTCCTGTGATCGATGAAGCAATTGACCAAGTCGACCGCTACCTGGACAGCGCTCAGAAATCCATGCGCGAGGCAAAGGCTTATCCCCGCCCTATCTGCCGTCTGATGGTCGACGGACGCGACATTACAGCGGCAGTGGAAAAGCGCTTGGTTAGTATTGAGCTCACGGACAACCGCGGACTCGAGGCGGACCAGCTGGACGTGACGCTCTCCGACCATGACGGCCTGCTGGTGATCCCACCCAAAGGTGCCACGCTTAGAGTCTGGCTCGGGTGGAGCGATACCGGGCTGGTCGACAAGGGAACGTTTACGGTCGATGAAACCGAACACAACGGCGCTCCGGATCAGCTGAGCATCCGGGCGAGGAGCGTCGATCTGCGCGCGGGGCTCAAGGTCAAACGGGAGCGCAGCTGGCATCGCCAGACGATAGGCGCCGTCATTACGGCCATCGCTGGAGCGTATGGGCTCGCGCCCGTCATCAGCGCGGTATTGAACGTCATCGAGCTGATGCACCTTGACCAGGCGAATGAATCGGATGCGAATTTGCTGACGCGTCTGGGCCAGGAGTACGACGCGATCGCCACGGTCAAGGCTGACAGATTACTTTTCCTGCCGATCGGCAAGGCCACCAATGCGAGCGGGCTGAACCTGCCGCACGTCACACTCACGCGGCTCGATGGTGATCAGCACCGCTTCCTGCAGGCGGACCGTGACAGCTATACCGGCGTGCGGGCGTTCTACTACGACGTCAACAGTGCCGAGAAAAAGAGCGCCATTTCCGGCGGCGGGGAGAACATCAAGGATCTGAGGCACTCTTTCACCGATCGGAAAAGTGCCCTCGTCGCGGCGCGTGCGGAGTGGAACCGCCTGCAGCGCGGAACCGCGACGTTGAGCTACACGCTCGCCCACGGCCGGCCCGACCTTGCACCAGAACTGACGTACACGCTGACAGGGATCAAGCAGGAAATTGCCGACATCATCTGGCTCGGCGGCAATGTGAAGCACAGTTTCACCTCGGACGCCTTCACCACCAGTCTGGAGCTGGAATCGCAACTGCCCGACGGAGATGAAGTTGCCGAGCTTGCAGAGGATGGCAAAAGCTACACGGGCATCATCGCCTGGTATCGGGAATCGAAGACCGCGAAACAACACACTGTCACGGCAGGCGACCAGGCACGGCCACGACGGCTCACGCACCTGTACGAAAGCAAAGCGACGGCGAAGCGGGCAGTTGAAAGGGAATATAAGCGGCTGCAGGCAAAGAACAGTGCGCCTACTACCGGAGCTCCGGCGTGATCAGCCGGAGCGCGGTCGCGAAACTCGGGCCTATTTCGTCCGGGTCAGCATTTCTGCCAGGCGCTGCAGGTGCGCCTGATCGGTTTCCGACATCTGGCGGTATCGCTGGAGCAGCACGCTCTCCAGTTGAGTCAACTTCAAGTCGGGACAATCGTTGTTTCGAGCATCCTGCTCAAGCCTCTCCAAAACGCCTCGATCCAACATGCTTAACACTCCTGGGAAACGGTAAGCATCGACGGTTTCACAGGAATCTAAATAGCCGAAAGGGGCTAGTTTCGGCTATCGGCGATGGGCGATGGGCGATGGGCGATGGGCGGAATGATGGGACAAATGTTGGATACCTAATCGGATTGAGCCGCTGGATTGACACTGCCGGTATTCATTTCCGCCAGCCCAGTCACGACGCGTCGGGCTACAGCCTGATCGGCGGCGCTCAGCGAACGGAAGGAACAAATCATCTCGGCCTCAATTCCTGCTCGCGCCTCGACGGCGTGGTCGCGGCGCCCGAAAAGGACGTACATGACATCGACCCCTACTTTCGCGACGGCCAGCAAATACGCAGTGTCCGGGTTCTGCCGGCCGCGCTCATAGTTACCCTGGGAGTTGCGTTTCACCCCTCCAATATCAGCCAGCTCGTTTTGATTAATGCCAAGCCGGTCGCGCTCTTCCCGGAGCCGCTCGCCCAAAGTTTTTTCCAAGGAATCTCCAGACACACAAATATTTGGCACACGCCGCTTTACACACACAATTTCTTGGGCATAATGATGGCACACACAACACGATTGAACACACATGAACACTATGCCCGTCCTCCTGACAACCGAGCAAGCCCGCGCAGAACTTGACCGAAACGGGGTCACGATCGCCGAGTTCTGCCGGAAACATGCTCTGAACAAAAATTTGGTCAGCGATCTGTTGAACGGTCGGAAGAAAGGCGTTCGAGGCGAGGCACGACGAGCAGCTGTGCTCCTGCGTATCAAAGACGGCGTGATATCAAACTAATTGCAGTTCTGCCGGTGAGAAACCAGAAGATGAAACGCACCGTTCTAGAAACCCGCCGCCAAGTGGTCAGCGCAGTGATCTGTGCTTACCCGGGCGGGCGTGACTGCGCAGCACCGCGACTCGGCATGTCGGTCAAGAAGTTTGATAACCACGCTTATGAAAACGCCGGCAGTCGCCCGTTGACGGATGAGCAGATCTGCCTTCTGGAATCACAGACAGGGACCACCCACCTGCCGGACTTCGTCTGCGGCCTGTACGGCGGGGTTTTCGTCCCCGTTGCCGAGGCAGGTCAGCTGGACAACCTCGATCTGTACGCACGCTCGATCAATACCTCCATCAAGCGCGGTTTGGTCGACGCCATCATTGCCAAGGCCCTCGAAGATGGGGTCATCAACGATAGCGAAGTGCAAGACATCCTCACCGCGCACCGCGCCCACGTCGCGGCCAGCCATGAAGAGATCACCGCCGTGATCGTTTTGCACCGAGAACGCCCGGGCACGTAGGAACCGAAGTAGGCGCAGGAAGCGCCGCCAATTCTCGGCATCAGCCGAAGGCCGCAACTAGCGGCGGGGAGAACAAGTGAGCACCTACAAATTGGTATGTCCGCACTGCCAGGGGCGAATGCGCATCCGAACCAGTGAGGGCACGCACATCTTTTTGCGCATCACATACATGCAGTGCACAAATGAGCCTTGCAGTTGGTCTGTTCGCGCTCAGTTCGAAATGACACATGAAATGAGCGCCTCAGGAATGCCAAATCCTGCAGTCCGACTGCCGGTAGCGCCAGTTGCGATGCGCCGAGAGGCGATGCGAAAGGAAGGCGAAAAACAGATGGATCTACTGGGATTGGAGACGGCCTGATGAAAATCGTACTGAAAGCGCAGAACCCTGAACTGGAGTATCGCTCGACGATGCAGAGCGCCGCCCTGTGCTTCATGCAGCGTCACCAGGGTGAACACCTGGACAACGACCAGCAGCTCTTCGTCCGGGCTGTGACCTATCTGCAGACCTCTCTCGAAGTGCCCCTTTATCTCGCAGAGACGCTCGCGGCCCTTGCCTACAGCGAGCTGCGTTCCACTGGCGATCAGCGCCGGCTGGATCTTGCCAACAGCAGCGAATCCGTGGCGGTGCTCACTGACCCCACCAGCGGCAATGCCTACGCCATCCCCGTCGCCCATATCTTCGAGCAATTGATCGACTTGCCCGGGCAGCGACAGACACCCCCGACCATCTGAACAAAAAGCACGACCCAGAGCGTGTGGGTTTGGGCGAATTGCGCCCGAAATCAGGGATACAGCAATGAACACAGCACTTTCGATCCGGATGGACCTGAGCAAAAGCCTTGCAGAAGCCCTGCAGCACGAGCTGCGAGAGCGGCTGCGCCTCGGAATTCAAGAGCACTGGTATTCGGATGAGTTTAGGCGCGTTCCTGACGGTCTGCGCTCCGGCGCGATCCTTTCCGCTTACCCGGCCCTGGCAGCGCAAAAAACCACTCTCGGCGCCTTACAGGCCGCCATAAGTAAGCAGGCTTGATGATGGAAGACGTAATCCGGGCTGACGTATTGACCCGACTCGAAAATGACTACGGGCTGAAGCATCGTGCCGGCACTAATTTCATGCGCGGCGGTGTATGCCCGGCATGCGGCAAAAAAGAGCTCTACTCCAGCTTCGTAAACCCGTGGTTCATCAAGTGCGGCCGCGAAAGCAAGTGCGGTCAGCAATGGCACGTTAAAGAGCTGTACGACGACATTTTCGACGACTGGAGCAAACGGGCGCCGGCAACTGATGATCAGCCCACTGCCACGGCTCGCGCCTACCTGGAGTTCGCTCGTGGGTTCAAGATGGACCTGGTCGCAGGCCTGTTCACTCAAGAGAGCTACTTTGATCGGGATTTGGAGATCGGATCGGCAACCGTGCGCTTCCCTCTGGAGCGCGGGGGTTATTGGGAGCGCCTGATAGACCGACCTCACCGGTTCGGAAAGAAGAAGGCTCGGTTCAAGCCGAAGGAATCGTACAGGGGCTATTGGTGGTGTTCCCCGCACGTCGACCTCTCCAACACCCGCGAGCTCTGGATTGTCGAGGGGATCTTTGACGCCATTGCCCTGCAGCACAACGATATCGACGCTGTCGCCGCGATGTCGTCCAACGCCTTCCCGGAAGCTTCGCTCAAGGCGCTGATCACGCTAAGGGCTGGCAGTCTCCCAAGGCTTGTATGGGCGCTGGACAATGAACCAGGCGCACATAAGTACACCCGTAAATGGGTGGCAATGGCCCGTGTGATGGGGTTTGAGTGTACTGCCGCGCAGATCCCGCAGCGTGATGCGCGAAAGGTGGACTGGAACGATCTACATCAGCGCTGGGGGTTTATCGACGACGAAGCCGACCGGCAGAAGCGGTTGGACGGCGACCTCGCCGAAGCACGCCACCACGGCGCCCTGCTAATCGCGGAGAGTGCCTCGGAAAAAGCGTTGCTGATGTACGACTGGCGTGAGCGGGAGGAATTTCACTTCGGCTTCGAATCCCGTCTGTACTGGTGGAAGCTGGACATCAGCAAGTTCAACAGCGCCATGCAAGCGCTGGAGACGAGCGAAAACCACGAAGAGCAGCAGCTGAACAACAAGGCAATGCGAGAGAAGGCACTGCGCATGTCCGGCTGCGTGGTCGAGATCGCCAACTGCTACCCGCAGGCCCTGTATTTCCAACGCAACGAGATCACCGACGAGTCCTGGTACTTCTTCCGAGTCGACTTCCCCCACGACGGCGTGTCGGTAAAGAACACGTTCACCGGCGGCCAGGTCGCGGCCGCGAGCGAATTCAAGAAGCGCCTTCTAGGCATGGCTGCAGGCGCCGTGTTCACTGGTAGCGGTCAGCAGCTCGACAAAATCATGAAGGACCAGCTATTTGCGATCAAAACGGTCCAGACGATCGACTTCGTTGGCTACAGCAAAGAGTACGCCTGCTATGTCTACGGCGACATGGCAATCAAGGATGGTCAGGTCGTGGCGGTCAACGACGAGGAGTTCTTTGAGTTCGGAAAACTGCGACTCAAGACTTTGCAAAAGGCCGTGCCGGTCCGCATTCAGCGCGATCCAAAGGAATACAGCGATGAATGGGCAAAGCTGCTGTGGACGTGCTTCGGCGCCCAGGGCGTGGTCGCGCTGACGTTCTGGTTCGGATCACTGTTCGCCGAGCAGATCCGGGCTCGTTACCAGTCGTTCCCCTTCCTGGAAGCAACAGGCGAAGCCGGCGCCGGTAAAACCACGCTGCTCAACCTGCTGTGGAAATTGCTTGGCCGGTCTGGCTATGAGGGTTTCGACCCCTCCAAATCGACCAAGGCCGGCCGGAGCCGGTTGATGGGTCAAGTTTCCGGGATGCCGGTGGTACTGCTGGAATCTGACCGAAGCGGCGATGACAAATCACACGCCAAGAACTTCGAATGGGACGAGCTGAAGGATTACTTCGGCGGCGGCACATTGGCGACCAAAGGCGTCAAGACGGCCGGCAACGAAACCTACGAGCCGCCGTTCCGGGGCACGATCGCGATCAGCCAGAACGCTCCGGTTGTAGCGTCCGAAGCCATCATGACGCGGATCGTTAAGCTTCATTTCGTCCGCCCGGTTGTCACTACGGCGAGCCGCGAGGCTGCTGACAAGCTCACAGCGCTGGACGGCAACAAGCTCAGCCATTTCCTGCTGCAGGCGGTCAAGCGTGAAGCCGATGTCATGTCCACCCTTGCGGACAAGATCCCGGCTCACGAAGCCCGTCTGCGCCGGCTGCATACCCATTGCGTCAGCTGCGATACGGCGTACCCGCCTGATAGCGAAAAGTCTGCGTGTCAGAAGTGCGGCAACCAGTTGCGCGGATACATTCGGGTCGAGCGGATCGTAAAGAACCACGCGCAGCTTCTCGGCCTGGTTGACTGCATTCGTTCGCTGGTCCCACTGACTGACGCACAAATCACCGCGACACAACGCTGCATCGTCGGTATGGCGATTGAGCGCCAGAGCTCAATCAGCGCAGACCACCCGGTAGTGGCCGAATTCTGGGAAGTTTACGACTACCTGCAGAGCCTAGATGCCGAAGGCCCAGTGGTAAACCACAGCAAAAAAGACAACGTCATTGCCATCAACCTCAACGAGTTCGTCGAGCGCGCAGCCGAGCATCGCCAGAAGCTGGCCGACGTCAGCGAGCTGCGCGATCGCCTCAAGGAATCCCGCCGGCACAAGTTTCTGGAATCGAATAAGTCCGTGGACAGCAAAGTCCGGGCTCACCACGCAATACGACACAACAACACGATTACCAAGTCGCCAATCGTCAAATGCTGGATTTTCCAGGCGTAGGGCTGCAACCCACGTCGAACAGCCCTGAAAGGAGAGAACCATGGAGATTCAAGTCGTCGCCGGCACGGCGCAGGCGCAACAAAGCCGCGTTACCGAGCTGCTCGACGAGCTGGGCAAGGACCAGCGCAAAACCGTCCAGGCAGAAGCATATGGCCCCAACGGACTCGTCGACATTTTAGAGGTCCGTGGTGCCGATGGTCAGCGCGAGATCCTGGTGCTCAATTGCACGCGGCGGCAAATTCAATCGGTGCTGGATTGGCAGTCATGTGAGGAAGACAACGACCAGTTTTTAGACGTGGTGTTGTACCTGGTGCGATTGCCAGACAGCGACCTGTAACGCCGGCTGCAACCGGCAACCCCTGAAAGGAGAGAACCATGCGAAACACCGAACCACTTGAACAAGCCGCACGCGGCGCCCTACTGAGGCAGTTGTTGGGAGCAGTACTGACTGTGACGCTGATCGCAGTCGTCGCGGTGCAGGTTCCGGATTTGATGATCTGGATCCTTAGCTAGAAATCCAAATGAAGTCGGTGCCATGGGGCTGCAACCCCGTGGCACCGCCCCCCCCTGAAAGGAGAGAACCATGCAAGCTCAAACCATCAACGGCAGCGCGGCCGAGGCTGCCATGAACACGATTGTGGATGGACAGACGTTCAAGCTGAGCGAGATGCTTGATGCCTAAGCAAGCCGCTGCCCGCCAACGACCAACGATGGCGAGCCACCGACTCGACTTGCCGAGCATTTGCGACATTTGCGGTAGAGCGCGATCGACTCGCACCCATCAAAGCTGCAGCCGCATTAGGCAAAAAATAAAAGAAGATGAATGGACGGAACTGATGGCTGAGAAGGTCGCTGCGAGATTGGCCCGAGGCCGACGCTATTCCCGGTAGGCTTTCCTCCAGAAGATCGCTCACTTTTTTCTAACAACTATGCCCCGGCACACTGACTACACTGACCGGGGCGTAAGAGATCCTGAGGCAACCATGTCGAGCAATGTCTTGATATTCGAAGACCTGCAGCGCATCACCGGATACCAACGCCGGTCCGATGTAGAACGGTCGCTCATCGAACAAGGTGTACGCCTGTTCAGAGGGCGCACCGGTCCTTGGACCACGTTGGACCTTATCAACCAAGCGGCTGGACTTACTCCAGCGTCAAACGATAGGTATGAAGCCGACATATTATGAGGCGAGCAAGGAAGCGTAAGCATAACCCCCATATCCCTTCCCACATCGATCAGGCTGCTCTCCCAGCGACTATTTACTTTGATCATCGCAGCGCTGGCGTCTGGTACACGCTGCATTACGACGAGACCGGGAAACAGCGCCGGCGCAATGTGGCAGCTGCTGATGTAACACTCGCTGAGCTGCACCAGATCATGGAGCGAACATGGTGCGTGGACCGAGGCACTTTGCGTTACGTCTGCGCGCAGTTTCACCTGAGCGATCGTTACAAGAGACTTAGCCTCAAGACTCACGACGACTATTGCTATTCGCGGGACGTACTGCTGGGCATCCCGACACGGTTGGGAAAACCGCTGGGCGATCTGCTGGTGAAAAAATTCACGGCGGCATTGATCCAGCGAATTGTCGATCGTCTGGCTGACGAAGGCACGCCGTCAAAAGCGGCGCATGTCCTGCGCTACTTGCGTCGAGTGCTGCAATGGGGCCGCAACCGGGGCTATCTCGAGAGCAATCCGGCGCAGGGTATTGAAGCGCCGGTGGAGCGAAAGCGTCGGCGTTTGCCAGACCATCTAGTAATGAGCGCGCTGGTCGACCGAGCTTTGGCATTCGGACGGCTGCTCAGGAACGAAAAAGGGGGCTGTCCGGAGTACCTAAGCTACGTCATGGAGATCGGTTACCTGTGCCGCTTACGGGGCATTGAGACCATCACCTTGACCGATGCCCATGAACTGGCCGAAGGAGTTATGACCAACCGACGCAAGGGTAGCCGGGACAACATTGTGCGCTGGACGCCGCGCTTGCGCGCTGCTTGGGAGGGGGCGAAGGCCTACCGGGCCAAAGTGTGGGCAAGCAAATCAACGGTCGTTCCGATTCGTCCCGACCGACGCTATATCATCGTGGCCAGCCACGGCGGTGCTTTACGCAAATCAAGTCTGGATACAGCTTGGCAGCGGTTTATCACTTCAGCCATCGATGATGGCACCATTACGGCAGAGCAGCGCTTCGGACTTCATGACCTTAAGCGGCGTGGTATCACCGACACCGCGGGCAATCGGGCGGACAAGCAGGAGGCCAGCGGTCACCGTGACGGGGCGATGATGGACGTCTACGACCTCAGCGTCCCGCTGGTCAATGCCTCCCAAACGTAGACCCTGACCTCAAACTTCAACCCGCAGTGCTTTCACCCTAGATTTCGGTAAATCGACCCCATAGCTGTTGCAACTGGCCTGTGGCCTCCAACGGTCGCAATAAGCCCCTCGGATCCATCCGAGGGGCCGACTCGTGTTGTAGGAGCCGCTAGCTACGATCCAACGCGCGCATCCGGATGTCTTTTTTGGTGACCCATTAATTTATCAATTATTTTGACAATTACGTTGACACGCATGTCACTCCGTCGGTAGGATTCGCCCATCAACTAACCCACGGCGTGCCGTGGGCCCAGAAGCCCCGAAATGTAAGTTTCGGGGCTTTTTGCATTCTGCACCGGACGCATTAGGCAATGAAGACGATTGTTTATGTAGATGGCTTCAACCTCTACTACCGCGCGCTCAAAAAAACGAAATTTAAATGGCTTAACCTGATGGCGCTTTGCCAGGCTTCGCTGCCAAAGGACTGTGAGATCGTAGGGATAAATTTCTACACCGCACGTATCTCAAGCAGAATCGACCCAACATCGCCGAAAGATCAGCATATTTACCTAAAGGCGCTGGCCACGATACCTGGTCTAAATCAGCATTTTGGCTCATTCCAAGTCTCAGACAAGCTGATGTTCCTATCCCAGCCGCTCGTCTTTAGCCCTAAAGCGAAAACGCCGCAAGCACCTCCCCCGAGATTCGCTTCAATCGTCAAAGTTGAGGAGAAAGGTTCCGACGTTAACCTTGGAGTGCATCTTGTGCGAGATGCTCTGCTCAAGAAAATGGAGCACGCGGTAGTCATTACCAACGATACTGATCTTTGTGAGCCACTCAGAATTGTCGTGGAGGATGCCAAGCTTCCACTCACACTACTTTCCCCAGTCCCGAAACCAGCCAAAAGTTTAGAGAAATTGGCGACCTATGTCCGCCATCTGGATCCTTATCTGGGCGTATCCCAGTTCCCGGACCCAGTAGTGACAAGCGCTGGCGAGAAAATACCCAAGCCTGCAGGCTGGTAATTGAACGCGAACAAAAACTGGTGTCCGGCGCTCACAGGACGCGTAATAAGGGCAAAAAGTGGAGCGGAAATTCGGCGTTCAAACGACGAACGCACGTAATTAAAAAACCTGTAACCTATTGATTTCATTGTTAAAGGCATATTACTTGTAATCAGTAGGTCCCGGGTTCGACTCCTGGTGCCGGCACCAGATTTAGCAAAAAGGCTCACCGAAAGGTGGGCCTTTTTTGTTTGTGCAAAATGCCACACCTCCAATCCCCGTAGGAGCGCGCTTGCCCGCGAAAGCGCCATCGCCGCACTGCCGTCCTACTTCCCCGCTCAACCCACACAAAAAGTCCGAAATCCCGTAGGACGCTTCTGAAATTAAGCGATATTCTCCCGACCGCTTGAACGTGTCTGATCCGGCGACTACCTTCCCGCGTGTCGTTGCAAACAACGACCGGGTTTAGTCGCCCGAACACGTCAGGCGCGTAACGCCCCATAACCTGAGCCGCTGTCATCGACATCGGTTCTGTCCTTTTATGGTGGCTGTACGAGGGGCACCTTCGGGTGCGCCGGGTGCCTGACTTCCCGGTCGACTAACCCGCGTACAGCCGCCACCTATTCGTTTAGTCGCGAACGGTGTCGGTCTCATCCAAGTCAGGAGAGACACCATGATCAGATCCACCCCTCACCCACCCGAAACACCCGCCCCCCAATCAACCTGCACCAACGCCAACCTCGGCAACCTGAGCCTGTTCTCGGTCAAGCCCGGCGTCAGAGCTGAGGACGCATTGCTCACCGCCTCCGAATACCTCGCCTGCGCCGCAGCCACCGCCTACGAAGTCGCAGATAACTGCACGCTGGAATTCCGCCCGTTGGCGCGCTCGGTGGTGCATCAGCTTGATGCAGCGCGGGCGTTGATTGAGGTGTCGATCGCCAAGGTGGGAGGTTCGTCTTTGTAGCTGCCCTGCTGCGATCTATTCGCGTAGGCATTTCCTTGCGCCAACCTGCGCCCGTCTCTTTCTCCCGGAAAGAGACGGGCGCTCCTACCGCTGCTGCAGCCCACCACGTAGAAGACATTGCGGCATTTCCCCTCGCGACAATCGGCGTGACAAACACCGAAGTCACCAGCAACAGCGATGCAGACGATGGTGCCGGCCCAGGGAATGGACTGCACCTGACTGACAGTCAGGCATGCCCCGGTTATCGCATTGCTGCTTTCACCCGGCTCAGGATCTCGCGGCGCTGGTCTCGTCAGCCAGTGCAGGCTACGTCCGCCCACTTCCTCGGAAGTGCTCGGGAGGCCAGATCATGAGATGCCCACGCTCCCGGTCGTGAGGAGCCGCCAGTCCCGCGTTAGTGGACAACCCTCACCGGTCGCAGGGGCCTTGATCCCTGATAACACTCGACATTCTTGGTGGGATGACATCGGGCGAAGAACGGGAAAGTAGATGAGGTAACAGTCATGGCACTATTGGGTAGGCACGATGGCCGTAACTTCGGCTACGGCAGGGTCAAGACCCAAAGTGATCGGTGGCTGGCATTCGTGAAGTGGTGTCGGTCTGAAGCGGCGCCCAGGGTTAACGATGCGCGGCAGATTGATCGCAAGGTGTTGTCGGACTATGCAGCATACTGATTCGGCCTGGTCGAGGACGGCGACCTAGTTATCAGCACTGCACAAAACCGGCTATCCAGTGTTAACAGAACTACGGCAGCGCTTCGCGGAGATCAGAACGTGAAGTTGCCAAGTCCGAGCAAGGCGTTGGGTATGCAGCGCACCGGGGTTCATCAATCAATGGAGCAGGGCCAAGACCGCGAACAGGTACGCAGTTCGTTGATGCGCTTGCAGACATCATCAGCTACGCGTTGCCACGATCGTTATGTTGGGACAAGCCACTGGCATGTGAGGCCATCTTGGATGATCTGCCGCGGTTGAGCGGTGACGCTGAAGACTTAGGCAAATCAACATTCAGAATGGTACCAAAGGCAGCCGCGCCGGGGCTTCGGCACCACGCTGGATTGCGGTGGATGACCAAGTTCGAAGCGCGCTGGGATTCGCACATCAGGGGTCGCCAACGGGAAGCCGCTAGCTGATAGCTCCAAACGAAAGCTACTGAGCGTTCTTCATGAAATCATCCGCCCGGCGCTGGACATCCCGCATGCACTCAACCTCAGAGGCTTTCATGAACTACCGGCCGCGCTCGCGTTTGAGCGTTATGAACAGAACACCCAACACCACGCGTCTCTCAACGGTGGTATATGCGGCCACGTAGACCAGCGCCTTGACGGCGAGTCGACTAGCCAAATCAGTTATGAGCTAGGGCGCGGCCGGCCTGACGTAGTTGCCGCCTACCTTGGACGCCGGGCATTAGTAAGCAATTCGATATGGATCTGTTTCTCGCGGGAGTCTTGAAAGATGTCGCATTCAATGAGTCGACGTCATCCGCGCCAGGTAAGCAGAATTCAAACTGCAATCGTTAGCCATTGGCAATTCGATAACCCATGGACGTGGCAACGAAAAAATATTGCGTGGTTTTTAAGAAAAGAGCTCGCCTACCACTCGACCTACACGCGCTATTACTATCTGATCACGATAAGCCTGCTAATCTTACGCCTAGGAATGTCTTGGGATGTCAGGACCTAGGCGTCAGCGGCGCTCCAAGAGCGCCACCTGTCCAGCTTGAGGTAGACATGATGTCGGCATCAGCCCAACTACCACGTCCACTGGTTAAATAAACAGTTATCGCCCTTCACTGCATGACCTCACTGGTTTGTGGGACAGATGGAGCATTTCTGTATGCTCTTTCAGCAATGATTTACATAGCTCGCGCTTCACGATAGCCTTGGGCCATGACGTAAGGCTATGAATGGAAGCCAAGGAGTTGAAATGGAACGCCGTATACTAGAATTGCCATGCACACTAACTAAAGAAAAAATGCGAAGCTATTTAATCGCAAGTAGACCTGCTTACCGCAGTAAAAACTGTAGAAATTGTGAAGCAAATAATACTTTCGCAATGTCCTTAACAATCCTACTCCAACTCACACACGACATTACAGCACCATCTGAAAAATACTTTAAAACAAGAGACCGGCCAAATAAAATATTAACCGCACACTGCACAATTCGCAGGTACCGTAAAAAAACGCTCCCCCAAGGATCTTCGATTACATCTTTGAGCGAATTCCGTTTTATGGATTGTTATTCTGGTGCAGCCAAATGACTAACATCCCGTCTTTTGGAAGCGACATAGATGATCTTGATTGGGGGTGTACCCATACAGAAATATTATTCAAAACAGCCTGCAGCGCGGTTAAAATATGTCATGTCAAGATAAGCGATGTGAAACAAATTGCGTTAGAATTATCAAACTCGGTTGTCGACACGTCATGGATGATGGATCTCGACTCTGGTGCTCGTAGACCATATCAAAAAACTGCAGCAGAAACGGCCCAACTTTTAGTTGAAATATTTGATAACACTGCAAAATCAGGTACGGTAGCTGGGGAGTTTGGCGAGGTGATGGTCTCAATCGGATCAGCAAGAGCTTTAGAGCTTATCTTTGACCACAGTAGAATACCTATAGCGGAATTATGGAAGCCTCAGTCTAAGCAGAATGAAGGCTTCGACTTTCACACAACATGCAAAGCCAGCTTAGTAAACTTTGGAGAGGCGAAATACTCATCATCCATCAGTCCTCACGGGAACGCCCTGTCACAAGCCTCGAATTTTATAGAGGCCGAAAAACACTACCGAGACAGGGTACACCTTGTAAATCTAGTTCCCAAAGATATGATTGAAAACCTAGACAACGAGAAATTTGGCGTGATTGCAGCTTTCTCTGTCAACGCTGTCAATCCAGCAACCATCTTCCATAACGCACTCCTTTCTGCAAGCAAATTATTGGCGCTCGGTAAAATATCAGCTATTTATCTCGTAGGGGTTAGCAATTGATAATTGAGCAGATAAAAAACAGCCTGGACCCGCACGAAGATCTAGCTAAAATTTTGGATACCCTACATAAGATAGGGCCTGTTGATCCGTTTATATTAGAGACTTTAAGCTTTTACAAAGAATTCCACAGCGAGGTTTTCAGTACCATTGAAGAGCAGATAATTTCTGCGCTAGGTCTGTTCTACAAGGTAAAAAATCCTAGTAATTTATATTCTTTCCTGCTGTCGGCCTTCGGGGATCAGCACAAAGAGGAATTTGGCGAGTTTTTGACTCCAGTCCAAGCAAGCGTGCGAAGAGCTGTCGAGGACAAGCAGTTTGTTTCGATATCTGCACCGACTAGTGCTGGGAAATCATATTCGATTCGAGATTTCATTGCGGATCAAGAAGGGGATGCTGTTGTTATCGTGCCCTCCAGAGCATTAATTGCCGAATATGTAAAACGCTATGAGAAGGAAATTCAACGGTGACAAAGGCGTAATGATTACCGCTTTTGTGGACAATATTTTTACAAGCCGTAATCTGAGGCGTATATTTGTACTAACACCGGAAAGAGCACGAGACTTATTCCTCAGCAACTTAAAACTAAACATACGAGTGTTCTTCTTCGATGAAGCACAAGTTTCTGAAGAAAAAGTACGCGGCATTATGTTCGACGTATTAGTACGAAGAATTCAAAAAACATTCCCCCTTGCCAAATTGATATTTGCGCACCCATTTGTAGACAATCCGGGCGCACAATTCAAGAAGCACAGCATTTCGTTATCAAACAGTTACGCGCGATCCTATACTCATGGCGCTGTTGGAAAAATTTGCGTTCAACGCCATGCAAATGGAAAGACCTATTATTTTTCGCCTTACATTGAACATGGACACACCCTGAAAAATTGCTATGAATTTCAAGATGGATTCGAAAGTTTCGCATTTAACGGTCGCCATTCAATTTTAATCTACGTTTCGAAATCGTCAATTTACAACGGGTCATTCGTTGATAACTTTAAAGATCATATATCAAAATTCCCAGAAGTCGCCGACACCAGAGCGCTTGAACTAATAGAAATCGTAGAACACCTCCTGGGTGCTGACCTGAGTGACCACAGATCGAGAATGGTTTCACTTTTGAAAAAAGGTATCGTCATTCATCACGGATCGGTACCTTTAGAGGTTCGTTTTCTACTTGAGGACTTCATAAGGGAGGGATATGCAAGGATATGCTTTGCCACAAGCACCTTGGCGCAAGGTGTTAACATGCCCTTTGATATAGTATGGCTAGAGAACATGCGTTTTTTAGGCGATGGAAATAGCGATAAATCTTTAGCTTTCAAAAATCTCATAGGCAGATCTGGCAGGCTGTCGACGAAAAAGCAGTTTGACTATGGTTACGTATACACGGGCAATCCCAAGCTCTTTATTGAGCGGATAAATGATAATTTTCGCCTGAATGAGAAATCTGTTATTGACCTCCCCTTGGACGATGAAAATTCTGACTCTAAAGAGCTCATCGATGCAATTAGAGATCAGACTTTTGACGACGACCTACACCTTCCTAAATCAAAAGCAGAAAGACTGGTAACAACCGAAATTTTAGCTCATGCTAAAAGACTGCTAGACATAATATACGCCACTTCAGGGACTATCAAAGAGAATATTGGGGGAGTTGCTAAGGCTGAAATTAGAGCTGAAATAGTTCAACGGCTAAAGTATATATTCGAAACATCTCTAGACCGCAGCCTAAATCCCGGTGAAAATGCAGTATTTGAAACCGCTATAAAAATATTCCTGCACTCTATTCAAGGAAGATCTTTCAGAGAAATTGTGGGCATCCGCTACAGTTACCTTTCAAGAAGGGATGCAGGAAAGATTGGGAGCGCACCATTCTCGCAGCCAGCGAATAAGCTCCCTGACAGTGCTCTCAAAAAAACATTCTCGCTATTTCCAAACATTCCAGCAAGAGATGTGAGCTATGATGCCATAGTCTTTGACACCTATGACTACATGGATCAGGTGACATCTTTTTCGTTATCTGACACCTTTACCGGCACGTTCAAAATCTACCTAAAACAAACCCGCGACTCTCGCGCGCAAAAAATTATCGAACTTTTGCGATTCGGAACCAACAATGTTATGCATACCTTGTTAATGCGCTACGGATTTCCACCAGAGGATGTGGCTGAGATAACGCCCTACATTCAAACCATTAATGAAGCCAACATTATCTTCAAGAAAAATATAGATGACGCTCCTAGCTACATCAAACAACTAGCGGAGTGGTACCGGAATTAGAAAATTAGTTGCTCAGACACAACTTCAGCTGAACTGAGTGCTGGCATCAGCTAAAACTCAAAAACTAGCGGCTCGCCAGCCTACTCTTTTTCCGTAATGGGATTGATCGGATTAATCCGAAATCTTTTTGGATACAATCGCGACCTGAAGTACTGACCAACTTTCTCCGCTGTATCTATGAGCGCATCCATTTTTGCCTCTATTCCTAAATCCTTGTAAGCCGTCGAGTGGTCATTCTTAGGCTACGGTAAAATCTGGGTTTGATGTTAAGCATGGAAAGACTCACCGGACGGCGGGCTTTTTTTGCTTGGGCGTTTCAAAATGGAGTTGCGTAAGGCATTTACCAACTGAAAAATCTCAGCTGTCTCGACAATGCCCTTCATTGTCCCGGCCTCAATCCACAGGCATCATCATGCTTCGACATAAGGACGCGTCTCCATGGCCAACCCCGCCCTCCACCTCCTGTGCGGAAAGATCGCCTCCGGGAAATCCACGCTCGCGAACTCTCTAAAAGCTGAACAAGCAGCGATCCTGCTAACCGAAGACCATTGGCTCTCAAGGCTCTACCCAGACCAGATCAACTCGATCGCCGACTACGTAAAGCTCTCAAAAAGACTCCGAGATGTCGTAGGCCCTTTGGTGATCGACATGCTAAAGGCCGGGATCAATGTGGTTCTCGATTTCCCCGCCAACACGCCCGCAGACCGCCACTGGTTACGCAGTCTGGCGGATACCGCCCAGGCCTCTCACAGCCTTCACTTCATCGATGTCGACGACGAAACCTGCCGCTCCCGGCTGCACCGGAGAAATGAAGGCGGTGAACACGACTTCGCAGCGACTGACGCTGAGTTCGATCTGATCACCAGCTACTTCGTCGCCCCAGATAAGGCAGAAGGCCTCAACGTAGTCATTCACCGGGATCACGCCTAAACGACTGCCACCATGAGAGAACCAAACCGTCAGGTTCAAATGGCGCCCTAAGATTCAGAGCGCCCCCTCCCCCATCCCGCCCCCATCGAGTAACGTATACCCATCCAACGGGCCCTCGCGTCTGCGTCAGGACAGCGACCCGCCATCAGAATCACGATAGAAGGCCCAACCGTGCACAAAGTCCGATTGATCAAGTACGTCTGGACCCACCAGACCCCGGAGATTTCGTCTGAATGGTCCAAGCTGCTCTACGAAGTGGAGCTGCCGTTCGTCCCTTTCCATGGCTTGAACATTCAGCTGCCGATGCAGCGCGTCTGGCGGATTCGGGATGTGGAGTGGAACGTCGAGGAGCAGACCTTTCGGTGCCATATCGAGGACCAGTTCATGAATTTGCTGGATGTGGATGACTCGTATGAGGACTGGATCGAGACGTTGCTGGAGTGTGGCTGGGTGCTGAGCGGGCGCTACACCAATGAGCACAACAAGACCTGATTCGCCTTCGCTCAAATATTCCCCCGGAATCGACGCTGGATGCGCACTGCGCCCGGCAGAGATGACAAACCGATGCCAGACTGGAACACACCTGGCACAAGGACTGTCCCGGCGCCCTATTCCCTTTGAGCATGACTGCCATGAAATGGATTTCTCGTTGTATCCATTACGCGGCCAGCGCGCTGTTGGCGTGCTCGTCAGCAGCGTTTGCGCTGCCGACCGTCGACCTGTTCGTGGCCGAAGCGCCGCCGCTGACGATGGCCAGTCAAGGCGACCGGCACGGAATCGCGGGCGACATCAGCCTTCAGGCCATGGCGATGGCGGGGTATTCCGCCCACTTGCTGTCGCCGCCGTGGCCGCGCGCGCAACGCGATGTGGCGCTTGGGGCGAACAAGCTCATTGCGCCGGTGACCCGCACTCAAAGCCGGGAAGACAGCTTCACCTGGATCGCTCCGCTGATGACGATGGACCGAGCGTTTTTCAGCCTTGATCGTCACGTCGAGAGTTTTGAAGAGGCGCGCAAGACCTTCAAGATGATCGCCGTCGGCAGTGGCTCGGCGCAGGAGACGCGTCTACGTGAGGAAGGTTTTTCAGCGGCTCAGATTTATCCGCTGAAGATCGGCGAGAACCCGGCGCTGATGCTGCTCAAGGGCCGGGTAGATGCGTGGTTTAACGGCGTCCCGGAAACGCTCTACATCTGGAAGCAGATCAGCGATCGCCCGCTGATGATGAGCCGAGCGTTGATGACCGCCGATCTGTATCTGGCGTGCTCGAAGGACTGCGACCCCCAGATGGTCGAGAAGCTGAAGGCAGCGATCGACACGCTTCAGGCAGACGGGTCGATCAAACGCGTTCAGCATGACTATCTGAAAGGGCTGCCCGTCCAGTGATCGGGTCAGCCCTGCACTAACGCCCATGCTCGCCTGTCACGGCAGCAGAATCACCTTGTCAGCACCGCCCTGATTCACTTCGGCGTAACGCGCCAGGCCTTCTTCCAGCGGCGATTCAATCAGCCCGGTTGGCAGCGGCAGAGTGCCGTCGTCGAACTGTTTGCCGAATTGCTCCAGCATTCGCGCGCAGGCTTCAACGCCGTACAGCAGCGAGTTGATCCCCACCACCGAACCGCCCTTGCGGTACAGCGCCAGCGCCGGCAATTGCACGTGGCCGTCTACCGGAGCGGCGATGATTGCGATGCGACCGAATTGCGCCAATGCAGGCACAGCCGCCGGCAGCCAGAAGCCGGTAGTGTCGAAGATCACGTCGGCGCCGCCTGGAAAAACAGCGTTCACTTGAGCACCCAGGTCTTCTGGCTTGTCGAGTTGGATCGCGTTGAAGCCTTGCTCTTGCAGCGCTTTCAGTTGATCCGTTTTACGCACCGCCGCCAGCACCTGGGCGCCGCGCACTTTCGCCAGTGCGATGGCGGCGCTTCCCACTGCGCCATTGGCACCGATGACCAGCAGCCGAGTGCCGGCCTGCACGAGGCTGCGCTCAAGTGCGTCCCACGCCGTGGTGTACGGGACGCCCAGACTGGCGGCCTGAGTGAAGCTCAGCGACGCCGGCTTGATCGCCACGCCCTTGGCCGACAGCGTGATGTAGCCGGCGTGGGAGCCGTCGCGGACAAAGCCGATCTCCTTGCCGGTGCCCCACACTTCTCTGCCGATCAGTTCCTGCGGGCCTTCGACAACAACGCCCGCAAAGTCACGGCCCGGAACGCGCGGCATCGTGGTGTAGGGAAAGCGGCCAAGGACGTTTTTGACGTCGCTGGGGTTCAGGCCTGCGGCTTTGATCTGCACCAGAACTTCGCCGGCCGCGGGGACAGGCGTGGGCAGATCGACGACTTCCAGCGCAGCCAGGTCGCCGGTGCGGGAGAATTGCAGTGCTTTCATGATGGGTTCATCCGAAGTGGGGAAAGGGAGGTCGTCGATTCAGGACGCCAGGTTGGAAAAGAACTGCTTGCCCACTGGCCACAGCCATTCACCAGCCTGCATGCCGAGCAAGCCAACCAGTGCGACCAGAGGCGGTGCCGGTGAGCGGAAGTCCAGCAGGCCATACAGCAAGCCGACGGCGATACCGATTGCGAGGGAAATGACGTAGCTCATGACAAACTCCGGTGCGTGGGACGCGCGGCTCGATGGCGGCGCGACTGCGTTAAGCGATGACCAGAGTGTAAGGAGGGCCGGCGAGCGCTACCGGCCAAGAGCTTCTGAATTTCGGACAGAGTCGGCGCAGGCGTTAGTGGGATGGATCAACGACCGGGTACTGGGAAGGCGCCAAGCCCAGTTCGCGGCGGAACATGTCGCTGAAGCTGCTCGGTGAATACCCCATTGAGCGAGCAATGGCATTGACCGGCACGCCCTGGATGATCTCCGCCACCGAGGTCGCCAGTTGCACCTGCCGCCGCCATTCGGCGAAACCCATGCCGAGCACCGCCTGAAACAGCCGGGACAGGGTTCGCACACTGGCGCCGGCGTTTTCCGCGTGCTGTTCGAATGACACATCGATGGACGGCTCGATCATCACCGCCTGACAGACGTTCATCAGCCTGCGGTCGCTGTCATCGGGCATCGGCACTTTCAGCAGCGAACGCCGGGCGCGCTTGAGTTCGAGCAACGCCAGATTGACCACGGCATCGTAGTAGTCCGATTCCTTGTCCTGCTCGGCCACCAGACCGACGATCAGCTCGCGCAACAAGCGCCCGACTTCCAGGACCTGAACCGTGGTGTCGAGGGTTCGGGCGAGCGCCGGGCGCAGGTAGATGTTGCGCATTTCCAGATCCGACACCACGCGGATGCCATGGGGCACGCCGGGCGGCAACCAGACCGCGCGCTGCGGTGGCACGACCAGCGCTTCATTGGGCGTCTCGACCCACATCACGCCAGACATCGCGTACAGCACCTGCCCCCACTCATGCTCATGGGGCTCGATGTACAAGCCGCGCGGATACGTCCGTGACAAAGGCTGCACGGGGACGGCGGTATTGGAGAGGTCGGGTGGCGCGGCGATTGCCATGATGAAACCGGCTGGAGTGGATGCAGCGATGGAAGCGGGAGAGCAGACTAGATCGCCAGTTCGGTGAAGGCTCATAGCAGAACGCCCCGATCTTGCGACCGGGGCGTCAGGGTAAATCAGTCAGCTCTTCAGCCGATCAACATCAGAACACGTTGATCGGGTAATCGACGAAGATCCGGGTTTCGTTACCGCCAACGTTGTATTGATCCACATCGTTGGAGACGCGCAGGAACGAGTTACGCAGGCGCACCGACAGGTCTTTGACCGGGCCGCTCTGGACCACGTAGGTCAACTGGCTGAACAATTCGCGCTCTTCGCCACGGCCCCGACCGCTGCCGTCGTCGATGTTGTCGCCGCGCACGTAGGCCACGCGGTAGCTCAGGCCCGGAGTCACAACGGTGCCCAGGTTCACGCCATAGCCCACCTGCCACGACCGCTCGTCTTTGCCGTTGAAGTCCGACCAGTAGGAGTTCGCCAGGTAGATGGTGTTACCGCCATCGCCGGTGCCGCCTGCGTTGCGGTAGCCGCCGTAGGTGTAACCGGTCTCGCCGGTGCTGCGCTGATGCGCGATCGTAAACGAGTGGATACCCACAGCCCAGGTCGCTGCCAGGCTCCAGATCTTGTTGTCGCGAGCGTCATCGACGGCGAAGTCTTTGTCCAGCTTGGTCTTGTAGCCGTTAAAGTCGAAGGTCAGCGACTGATCTTTCGGCATCGCCCAGACGTAGTTCAGGTTCACGTACTGCTTCTTCAGCACGTCTTCGTCGTCGGAGGCGTAAAACGCGGCACTGAGGGCCTCGGTGAATTTGTAGCTGCCGCCGTAGACGTTGATGCTCTTCAGATCACCGCTGTCGCGGCCTTCGGCGCTCTTGCGGGTTTCGGCGGTAAAGCGGCCGGCCACCAGCGTGAGGCCCTTGATCTCTTTGGAGGTGATCATGGTGCTGGTGTACGACTCAGGCAGCAGGCGAGAGTTGTCGTAATTGAGTACCGGCAGCTCTGGCATCATGTCGCCGTACTTCAGTTCGGTATTGGACACCCGGAATTTGACCGCGCCGCCAAAGCGCGACAGGTCGTCCGCCGCGTTGCCGCTGTCGCCCTGCTTGAAGAAATCAATGCCGCCCGCGCCGCTCTTGCCCTTGCCACCGTCCAGACGCGCGGCGTACAGACCGAAAGCGTCAACGCCAACGCCCACCAGGCCTTGGGTAAAACCGGATGTGTAGCCGGCCATGAACGCCTGACCCCATTCCGAGCGGTCCTGCGGTCCGTTTTTGTAATCGCGATTGATGTAGGCGTTGCGCAGGTTGATCTTCAGGCTGCTGTCTTCAACAAATCCTTTGGAATCTGCCTGACCGTCCGCCATGGCGTGAGTGGCGGCGAGGATGCCCAGAGCGAGCAGGCCGATACGCTGTTTCATCTTGTTGTCCTTGTGAGCGGATTAATCGCGCGCTGTGGCAAATGCCCGGGGTGGGCAGTTGCGTCTTCCGGGACTGGAACCGTTCCGGAAGCCCGCACGAAATCATCGCAGTGGACTACTGATGCACGTACATGGCGCTAGGCCACAGGCGGTGGAGGCGCGAATGCTATCCCCCGTCTGCCGAGGGTGTCAATTTGATGGGAGTCAAACGGAGGCCCTGTAATGCCTGTTGCTCTAACTTCGTCAGCTGTGGAGCACGCCCAGCAACGCTTCGATCTCGGCGTCGTTGATCAGCCCGCTGGGGTACCGCTTCGTTAGCATCTTGCGAAAATCGCCCCGTTGTTTCAGAGCCTGTTCGTCGTGCATGGGCACCATCGGGATCCGGGTCGTCCGTAACCAGTCCGCCATCATCTGCCGTGCTTCACTGCTCGCAGAAAAACCTCGAGTCACTCGCAACTCATGACCTGCGTTCATAAGGACAACCTCTTATGTCGTGGACTGCGAAATCTACGGAGCTTTTGTTACAGACGGACGACCTTGCGGGGGCATTTACGCGCCGCTGGGATCCCATCTTCCTACGGCTGACCGGAAACGGTCCGCCCATAAAAAAGCCCATCGTCTGATGGGCTTGATGACAGCAAGAAGCGAACCAACTCAGCCCCGGTGGGGGGCCGGTTGCTGCTGCGTCAGGCAGTGAATGTTGCCTCCGCCCAGTAGCATTTCGCGGCCCGGGACCATGACCACCTCGTGTTCCGGGAACAGCTGCTGGAGGATCTGGCGGGCCGTGTCATCCATCGGATCGTCGAAACACGGGGCAATGATCCCGCCGTTAACGATCAGAAAATTCACGTACGAGCCGGCCAGACGCACCGATGGGTTGCGCTCCTGACTGCCGTGCACCTGATCCACCCCGGCGCACTCTTCTTCGGTGGCATACAGCGGACCCGGGATCGGCATCTTGTGTACGACAAACGGACGTCCCTTGGCGTCGCGGGCATTTTCCAGCACCTTCATGGCTGCCTGGCAGCGCGGGAAATTGGGGTCTTTCGGATCATCTGTCCAGGCGAGTAACACTTCACCGGGGCGTACGTAGCAGCAGAAGTTATCCACATGCCCGTCGGTCTCGTCGTTGTACAAACCATCCGGCAGCCAGATGATTTTTTCGACCGACAGGTGATCGCGCAGCACCGCTTCAATGTCTTCGCGAGACAAGTGCGGGTTGCGGTTGCGATTGAGCAGGCATTCTTCGGTGGTGATCAGCGTGCCCTCGCCATCGACGTGGATCGAACCGCCTTCCAGCACGAAACCTTCGGTGACATAGCGCGGGCAGCGCTCGATTTCCAACACTTTGCTGGCGACCTGTTCATCCAGGTTCCAAGGCGCGTAAAGCCCGCCGTCGAAACCGCCCCAGGCATTGAAGCCCCAATTGACGCCGCGAACCTCGCCCGCGTCATTGATGACGAAGGTCGGACCGGAGTCGCGTACCCAAGCGTCGTTACTGCTCAGCTCGACGACGCGAATGTTGGGCACGTCCAGCCGTGCGCGGGCGTTGTCGTACTGTGCGGCCGAGACGCCAACGGTGACAGGCTCGAAACGGGCGATGGCCTTGGCCACTGCGACGTGATCGTTCTGCACGGGCTTGCCGCCCAGACGCCAGTTGTCAGGGCGCTCGGGCCAGATCATCCAGGTTTGCGTCTGCGGCGCCCACTCGGCAGGCATGTAGAAGCCATCGGCGCGGGGGGTGCTGTTGAGAGTGGTCACAGTAATCAGAACTCCATGAAACGACGAGGGCGTCTACGGCAAAATAAGAGAGACGTTATAGACGATAAAAATCGGATTTAAAAACATTAATAAAGCTTTCTGCACTTGCCATGGCATTTAACGCCGATATATATCGGCCAATTCAAATCAGGGGATAGCCAACTCAATCCTCTAGCTCACTCATCACCTTCGACACGCTCTCGACAAAGAAGTCCACGCTCCGGCGGCTGGTCACCATCGGCGGCTTGATCTTGAGGATGTTCAGATAATCCCCCGTGGGCTGCATGAAAATTCCCAGTTCACGGAGACGGTCGCACAAGCAGGTCGTTTCCTCGGTCGCGGGTTCCAGCGTCTCGCGGTCGCGTACCAGTTCCAACCCCAGATAGAACCCCGAGCCGTGAACAGCCCCGGCCAGCGGATGTTTGTCGATCAGCGCCAGCAGGCGCTCCTTGAAATAGCCGCCCACCACGCGGGCGTTTTCCCACAGCTTTTCTTCCTCCATGACGTCGAGCACTGCCATGCCGATGCGGCAACTCACCGGGCTGCCGCCGGACGACGAAAAGAAATAGCCCTCGGCCTCTAGCGCCTCCGCGATCTCGCGACGGGTGATGACGGCGCCGAGGGGATGACCGTTGCCCATGCCTTTGGCCATGGTGATGATATCCGGCACCACGCCCTGCTCCTCAAAGCCCCAGAAGTAATGACCGAGACGGCCGTAACCCACCTGCACTTCATCGGCGATGCACACCCCGCCCTCAGCGCGGACTTTGTCGTACACCTGCTGCAGATAACCCGGCGGCAACGAAATCCCGCCGGCGTTGCCGTATACCGGTTCGCAGATGAAGCCCGCCACTTGCCGACCTTGCTCCTTTAGCGCGGTCAAGTGCGCGTCTACGCTGCGCAGGTAGAACGGCGTGCTGTCCGCGCCACGAAACTCGCCACGATAGGTATTGGGCGCGACCACAGGATGGACCCAGTCGGGACGCGTGCTCAGCGCTTGCGGGTTGTCGGCGATGGATGTCGAAATGGCATCGGTCGCCACCGACCAGCCGTGATAAGCCTCCAGCACGCTCAGGACATCGCGCCCGCCGCTGTAGGCCCAGGCCAGACGAATCGCCAGATCATTCGCCTCGGTGCCGCTGTTCACCAGAAACACCCGGTCCATACCGGCGGGCGCCAGCTTCAGCAGCCGCTCGGAGAACTCGGCGATCGCTGCGTAATGGAAGCGTGAATTGGTGTTGAGCAGCGACCACTGCCGCGCCGCAACCTCAGCCATGCGTGGATGGCCGTGACCGAGCACCGCGACGTTATTGAGCATGTCCAGATAAGAACGGCCCTGCATGTCGATCAGGTGGTTGCGCCAGCCGCGCTCGATCTGCGGCGGGGCTTGGTAATAATGCTTTTGCGAACGGGCAAAACTGGCGTCGCGACGGGCGAGCAACGCGGCGGAATCTGCCAGTGCTGGCGCATCGCAATCAAAACCCAGCAGCCCTTTGGGGGACGGACACAACGCACGCCAGGCGGCTGCCCGCGAAGGCGTGGTGAACAGCGGCGGGCTCACATCCGGCTCCGAACACAGCTGCACGATCAACGCGCCGCCGCCCTGCCCGATCACGTCGCCTGCACCGAACTCGACGCCGGAGTCGAAATCAGAACGCACGCCCCACAGGCGCAGACTCACTTCGGCGCCCACCAACTGCAACGCGCCGTCGGCGGTGTGGCGCAAACTGCCGGCAAATGGCGCATGAACAGCGGTGCCGTGGGGGATCTGCAATTCAGTGTGCAGCGCGAAGGTGTCCGGCTCTTTCGCGCTGTCGGGCAGCGTGCGGGACAGCCGGTATTCGCCATAGCGGCTGGCCGCCAGGCCGTGGTGTTGAGCCGCGTCTTTCAGCAGTTGCTCATCGATACCACTGTGTTCCCAGTTGCCCGCCACGAAATGCTCGCTGAGCACACCCAGATCGATAAGGGTAAAACCTTGCCCGCTCAAGCTCGGCAACAGCGGCGAAAACGTCTCGGCCTCTTCGTCCGCTTCCCACTCACCCACCGCGTCGAGAATCGCCGCTTCCATCAGCGCAATCGGCACGGAGGTGGCGACGTCGAAGATGTTCCACTCGCTGGCCAGATTGGCCTGGATGTAACCGTTGTCTGGCTCGATGCTCGCCTGTTGCTCGCTGCTCAAGACCAGAACAGCCGAGCGCGCGACGATCAACGGCCACAGCGCCAGCAGCTCCTCGCTCTGAAGCGGGTTGATTTGGTGGTAAGCCTGAATGGCGGACAGGATGAAAAACGGATCGCCGTCGGCATGGTGCAGCAGCGCGGCGCAGGTCACCGAGAGGTCGGCGATGCGCCACGTGCGCACCAGATCACCGAAGTCGATCAGCCCTTGAAGCTGCCACTGGCGGTGGGCGTCTCGGGCCCAGACCACGTTGTATTCGGTGATGTCCATGTGAATGGCTTGCACCGGCAGCGACGCCACCAGCGGCAGCAAATAGGCCTGGGCCTGCTCGGCGGCCTCGGCGATGCAGGCGCGCTTGTCGGCATCGGCGATGACCGGGAGCAGATGCTCAATCAACGCAAACGCGTGCCGCGGGTCCCACTGCAACACACGGTCCAGGCCTGGATGCTCGAACCCAGCCAGCGCGACATCAACACGGGCGCAGAGCTGCGCCAATCCGGTCACGACGTGCCGATTCAGATGCGCGACGTGGGCCAGTGATTGTCCGTCGATAAACTCGAGAACGCGCAGGTGCACGGCGTTGCCGTTGTGATCGACGGACAACAAGTCTTCACCGTTCAGCCCTGGCATCACTGCCGGAACGCGCACCTGCGGCTCTGCGCCCAGATGCCGCAACGCTGCATGCTGGGCGGCAAGCTCGGTGGTTGAGTAAGCGCCATGGCAGATCTTCAGGACGAAACGGCGTCCGTCACCGCAGTCCAGCAGGAAGTTTCGGTCTTGATGGCTGCCCAACTCCTTTAATGTTCCCGACAGCCCGTAATATGTCGTCAGCCATTCAGCGGCCTGCGCGGCGTCAACGTCCGGGCATGGCAGGCTGGAACGACGAATCAAGGTGTCGAGCGACATGAAAGAAGTCCTGAGAGAGAAAGGCGCGAACAATATCGCCAGTTGCGCGACCGTTAATCAACCCCGCGCCATTTGCCAGTAAAGAAATGCGTTAACGCACCGATAGATAGGCCAGGCGTTAAACCCGTGAAACACCCGCGGCGGTTTAATGGCGCTGATCGCCATGGGCCATCAATTAATTTCATCGCTTGTTGGCGGATTGCTCCTTGCGTCAGTCAGCAAGGCCCCACAAGCTATGCTCCATCGTCCTACGCCTTTATCGTCTTACGTCTTTCCAGGGAAGAAGGTTTATCCATGCGAATACTTGTTACCGGTGGCGCCGGCTTTATCGGCTCTGCGCTGATCCGTCATTTGATCAACAACACCGATCACGATGTCCTCAATTTCGACAAGCTGACCTACGCCGGGAATCTTGAATCGCTGCAGGGCATTGCGAACAACACTCGGTATGAGTTCGTGCAAGAGGACATCGTTGATCAGGCTGCGGTGAGCAAAGTCCTCGCGCGCTTCAAGCCTGACGCGATCATGCACCTGGCGGCTGAATCCCACGTTGACCGTTCGATTGACGGCCCGTCGGAGTTCATTCAGACCAACATCGTCGGCACCTACAGTCTGCTGGAAGCGACCCGCAGCTATTGGCTGACCTTGCCCGAAGCCGAGCGCGCCGCTTTCCGCTTCCATCACATCTCTACGGACGAAGTGTATGGCGACCTGCACGGCGTGGACGATCTGTTCACTGAAACCACGCCCTACGCGCCAAGCTCGCCGTATTCGGCCAGCAAAGCGGCGTCGGACCATCTGGTTCGCGCCTGGCAGCGCACCTACGGGCTGCCGGTGGTCGTCACCAACTGCTCGAACAACTACGGCCCGTTCCACTTCCCCGAGAAGCTCATCCCGCTGGTGATTCTCAATGCCCTGGCCGGGAAGCCGCTGCCGGTGTACGGCAACGGCTTGCAGGTGCGTGACTGGTTGTTCGTCGAAGACCACGCCCGCGCATTGCTTAAGGTGGTAACCGAGGGCCAGGTTGGCGAGACCTACAATATCGGCGGCCACAACGAACAAAAGAACATCGACGTCGTGCGCGGCATCTGCGCGCTGCTTGAAGAGCTGGCGCCGGAGCAGCGCAAAGGCGTGGCCCATTACGCGGACCTGATCACCTACGTGACCGATCGCCCGGGCCATGACATGCGCTACGCCATCGACGCCAGCAAGATCGAGCGCGAACTGGGCTGGACACCGGAAGAGACATTCGAATCCGGCCTGCGCAAAACCGTGCAGTGGTATCTCGACAATCTTGAATGGTGCCGCAACGTGCAAGACGGCAGCTATAAGGGCGAACGCCTGGGCACCAACGTGAAGGAACTGATCGCATGACTAAAGGAATTGTACTGGCCGGCGGCTCGGGCACACGCCTGCACCCGATCACCCTCGGGGTCTCAAAACAGCTGTTGCCGATCTACGACAAACCGATGATCTATTACCCGATCTCGGTGCTGATGCTGGCCGGGATCAAGGACATCCTGGTCATCTCGACGCCGCTGGACCTGCCGCAGTACCGGGCGCTGCTGGGTGACGGCAGTCAGTTCGGCGTGCGCTTTCATTACGAGGAGCAGCCCAAGCCGGACGGCCTCGCGCAGGCATTCCTCATTGGCGAAGAATTCATCGGCGATGACTCGGTGTGCCTGATTCTCGGCGACAACATCTTCCACGGTCAGCACTTCAGCGAGCAGCTCACGCGTGCGGCGGCCAACACCTCCGGCGCGACCGTGTTTGGCTACTGGGTGAAGGATCCAGAGCGTTTCGGCGTGATCGACTTTGATGAGCACGGCCACGCGCTGTCCATCGAAGAGAAGCCCAAGGCGCCGAAGTCCAGCTACGCCGTGACCGGTCTGTATTTCTACGACAACGAAGTCATTCAGATCGCCAAGGACGTCAAGCCGTCCCCGCGCGGCGAGCTGGAGATTACCGACGTCAACAACGCCTACCTCAAGCGCGGCGACCTGCGCGTCGAGCGCTTTGGGCGCGGCTTCGCCTGGCTCGATACGGGTACTCACGACAGCCTGCTGGACGCGTCGCAATACGTGCAGACCATCGAGCACCGTCAGGGCCTGAAGGTCGCGTGCCTGGAAGAAATCGCCTATCAGAACGGCTGGATCGACCGCGCCCACCTGTTGAACAGGGCTGACTATTTCGGCAAGACCGGCTACGGTCAGTACCTGTTCAAGATCGCAGGGGAAAGTCAGTGAAAGTGGTTGCCAGCAAGTTGCCTGAAGTCCTCATCATCGAACCCAAAGTGTTCGGCGATGAGCGTGGCTTCTTCTACGAAAGTTTCAACGCCCGGGCTTTTGCCGAGGCCACCGGCGTCGCCGATCAGTTCGTTCAGGACAATCACTCGCGCTCGCAGAAAGGTGTCCTGCGCGGGTTGCATTACCAGATCGAAAACCCACAGGGCAAACTGGTGCGCGTGACCGTCGGCCGCGTGCTGGACATCGCTGTCGACATCCGTCGCAGCTCGCCACAGTTCGGCCAATGGTTCGGTCTGGAGCTGTCTGCCGAAAACGCGCGTCAGCTGTGGATTCCCAAGGGTTTCGCCCACGGCTTCGTGGTGTTGAGCGACTACGCCGAGTTCCTCTACAAGACCACCGACTACTACACGCCGTCGGCCGAGCGCTGCATTCGCTGGGACGATCCTGAGCTGGGCATCGACTGGGGCTTGAGCGAAGCACCTCAATTGTCGGCCAAGGATCAGGTCGGCAAGCTCCTGAAAGACGCGGACCTGTTCCCGTGAGTGCGCCGCTGCGCATTTTGATCAGCGGGCAACACGGCCAGGTCTCCCATGCGCTGCAGCAACGCCTGCAGAACACGGGTGAGCTGATCGTGCTGGGCCGTGATCAGCTGGATTTGAGTCAGCCGGAATCCATCCGCCCGGTGGTTCGCGACATCAAACCGGACCTGATCATCAACGCTGCCGCGCACACGGCAGTGGATCAGGCCGAAAGCGAGCCGGACCTGGCCTTCGCCATTAACGCGACGTCCCCCGGTGTATTCGCTGAAGAAGCTGCGGTACTGGGCATTCCGCTGATTCACTACTCCACCGATTATGTGTTCGACGGCAGCAAGGCTGGTGCGTGGGTTGAGTCCGACGCGCCGAATCCGCTGGGCGTCTACGGCAGCAGCAAACTGGCGGGCGAGCGGGCCATCGCCGCAGCGGGCGGGCAGCACCTGATTTTGCGCACCAGCTGGGTGTACTCCCTGACCGGGCGCAACTTTCTGCTGACCATGCAGCGCTTGCTGCAAGAGCGCGAGAAGCTGTCGATCGTTGCCGACCAGATCGGCGCACCCACCTGGGCCGGCACCATCGCCGCCAGCACCGGTGCGCTGATCGAACGCTGGCGTGACGGTGCGCCAGGCGCCTGGGGTGTTTATCACCTGACGGCCAGCGGCGAGACGTCGTGGTTCGGGTTCGCTGAAGCCATTGGTCAGCAGTTGATCAACAGCGGCAAACCCTGCGCGACGCTTGAGCCGATTGCTTCCAGCGCTTACCCGACGCCGGCTGCACGCCCGCTCAATTCGCGTCTGGATTGCAGCCGATTGCAGCGCGAGTGGGGCGTCAGTCAGCCGGACTGGCACGAAGCGTTGCTGGAGTGCTTAGCGCAGCAGCGGTAGGCATAATGGGCCGACTCGATGTTGAGCGGCTGCGGAATACTGAATCATCCGCAGCCGCTCTACACCGCAACGAACCCACCGGCGATTCCATGATCAGCACTAACGCCCTTCCCCGCCGCCCTCGCTGGCGCAGCCTTGCCTTGCTGGCGCTGATCCTCGCCCCGTTGCTGTGGCCGCTCGAACGCCTGGCCGAACACTATTACCGCAATGAGCTGCTGAGCCAGAATCGCCAGACCCTCGACCTGTACGTCGCCAACCTGCTGGGCACGCTGCACCGCTATGAAGTTCTGCCACAGATTCTCGGCGACCTGCCCGGGCTGCGTGCCATGTTGGCGAACCCCCAGGACAAACAGGCGCAAGCCCAGGCCAACGTGCTGCTGATGAACACCGCCCGGCAGACCGGCGCCGAGGTGATCTACCTGATGGCGCCCAATGGCGACACCCTCGCCGCGTCGAACTGGGACAAACGCGACAGCTTCGTTGGCCGCAACTTCGCCTTCCGCCCGTATTTCAGCAATGCCATGGCTGGCAATCTCGGCCGCTTTTTCGGCCTGGGCACAACGTCAGCCAAACGCGGCTACTTCTTCGCGGCCGCCGTGCGCGACGGTGACACCGTGATCGGTGTGCTGGTGGTCAAGGTCGACCTGGACCTCACTGAAACCTTGTGGGGCAAAACGCCGGAACAGTTGCTCGTCACCGACCACAACGGCGTGGTGATCCTGACCTCCAACCCGGCCTGGCGTTTCCGCGCCACGCGCCCGCTCAGTGAGGAAGAAAAGCAGGCCATCGTCGCCATCCAGCCCTACCCGACCCGCGATCCGCGCCCGCTGGAGCTGGATGAAAACGGCTGGCTCAAGCAAACCCAGCAGATCGACGAGACCGGCTGGAGCGTGAACATCCTCGCCCCCCAGATGCTGGTGTCGAGGCCGGTGCGGACGGTGGTTGCCATTGGCGGTGGTGCGTTGCTGGTGCTGATGCTTCTATTGGGGCTGATGATGCAGCGCCGCCGCCATTATCTGGATCGCATCAACTTCGAGGCCAAGGCGCGCCGGGAGCTGGAAGTGCGAGTCGCCGAGCGGACCTGCGATCTGGAAGGCGTCAACCAGCGACTGCGTCAGGAAGTTCTCGAACGCGAGCAGGCGCAGCAGGAACTGTTTCGCGCCCAGGACGAACTGGTTCAGGCCGGCAAGCTGTCAGCGCTGGGCACGATGTCGGCGAGCATCAGCCATGAACTCAACCAGCCGCTGGCGGCGATTCGCAGTTACGCCGAGAACGCCGAAGTGCTGCTCGATCATCAGCGCACCGAAGACGCCCGCGGCAACCTCAAGCTGATCAGCGAACTCACCGGGCGCATGGCGTCGATTATTGCGCACCTGCGCGCCTTCGCCCGGCGTGACCGGCATGCGCCTGAAAGCGTGGCGCTGCAGCCAGCGCTGGACGATGCGCTGGCCCTGCTCGCCAAGCGTCGGCGCGCGATGGAAGTGGAGCTGATTCGTGACCTGCCCGCCGCAACCTTGTGGGTGCAGGCCGGCGAGACGCGGCTGCGTCAGGTGCTGGGGAATCTACTGGCGAACGCGCTGGATGCGCTGACCGAGAAAGGCCCGCCACGCAAATTGTGGATCAGCGCCGAGTACAACGCCGAGGGCGTCAATCTGTACATTCGCGACAACGGCCCGGGGTTTTCCAAAGAAGCGCTGGAGCACGCCCGCGAGCCATTTTTCACCACCAAGACGCGCACCCAGGGTCTCGGCCTGGGCCTGGCGATCTGCGATACGCTGATGCGCGCACTGGGCGGCGAGCTGCTGTTCGCCAATCACCCGGAAGGCGGTGCGCTGCTGACGTTGCGGATGCGCACCGGCGCCTCGGGCGTCAACCTTCAACCGTCTGAGGACTTATCTGCATGAGCACCGACGCCATCGACAGCCGGATTCAGGTGGTGCTGATCGACGACGACCCGCACCTGCGTCAGGCCCTGAGCCAGACGCTCGATCTCGCCGGCCTGAAAATCCTGCCGCTGAGCGACGCCAAAGGCCTGCAAGCGCGCATCGAGCGTGACTGGCCGGGGGTAATCGTCAGTGACATCCGCATGCCGGGCATCGACGGCCTCGAACTGCTCCACCAGCTGCACGCCCAGGATCCGGAGTTGCCGGTGCTGCTGATCACCGGACACGGCGACGTGCCGCTGGCGGTGCAGGCCATGCGCGCCGGCGCCTACGATTTTCTGGAAAAACCCTTTGCCAGCGACGCACTGCTCGACAGCGTTCGGCGCGCCCTGGCGCTGCGCAGGCTGGTGCTGGACAACCGGAGCTTACGGCTTGAGCTCAGCGACCGTCAGCAACTGAGCACGCGACTGGTGGGGTTATCCGCCCCCATCCAGCGCCTGCGCGATCAGATCGGCGCGCTGGCCGCGACCAAGGCTGACGTGTTGATTCTTGGCGAAACGGGCGCCGGCAAAGAAGTGGTCGCCCGCGCACTACACGATTTGTCCAACCGCCGTAATGGTCCGTTCGTGGCGATCAACGCCGGGGCGCTGGCCGAGTCGGTGGTGGAAAGCGAGCTGTTCGGCCATGAGTCGGGCGCCTTCACCGGCGCGCAAAAGCGGCGCATCGGCAAGTTCGAATTCGCCAACGGCGGCACGTTGTTTCTGGATGAAATCGAAAGCATGAGCATGGACGTTCAGGTCAAGCTGCTGCGTTTGCTGCAAGAGCGCGTGGTTGAGCGGCTGGGCGGGAATCAGCAGATCCCGTTGGACATCCGGGTGATCGCGGCGACCAAAGAAGACCTGCGCCAGGCGGCGGACCAAGGGCGTTTCAGGCCCGACTTGTATTACCGCCTTAATGTCGCGCCGTTGCGCATTCCTCCGCTGCGCGAGCGTGGCGAAGACGCGTTGGTGCTGTTCCAGCATTTCGCCGATACCGCCAGTTTGCGCCACGGTCTGCCCCGCCATGAATTGCAGCCGGGGCATCGGGCGCTGCTGCTGCGCCACACCTGGCCGGGCAACGTACGTGAACTGCAGAACGCCGCCGAGCGTTTCGCCTTGGGCCTTGAGCTGGAACTGGAAGGCGAGGCGCAGCCGGATCTGGTGGCGTCCAATGGCGGGCTGAGCGAGCAGGTCGAGGCGTTCGAGCGAGCGTTGATCGCCGCCGAACTGACCCGTCCGCACAGCTCGGTCCGCAGCCTCGCCGAAGCCTTGGGCCTGCCACGCAAAACCCTGCACGACAAACTGCGCAAGCACGGGCTGACCTTCAACGGCGCGGGGTCCGACGACAATGACTGACCGGCAACGTTTGTCTGCTGAAGATCTGGAAGCGGTGCTGCACCGGGACATTCCCCTCACCCGGGAAATGGGTGTCAAGGTGCTGGGCTGGCGAGACCATCAACTTCGTCTGCACCTGCCGTTGGCGCCCAACGTCAATCACAAGAACACCTTGTTCGGCGGCAGCCTGTATTGCGGCGCGGTACTGGCGGGCTGGGGTTGGCTGTACTTGCGGCTCAAGGAAGCCGGGATCGACGACGGGCACATCGTGATTCAGGACGGCCAGATCAGTTATCCCCTGCCGGTCACCCGCGATGGCATCGCTATTTGCGACGCACCGGATGAAGCGAGCTGGGAGAGATTCGTGAAGCTCTACCAACGCCGCGGCCGAGCGCGCCTGACGCTGCATACCCGGATCGTGGCTGATGGATCAGAAGAAACAGCAGTGGAATTCGTCGGGCAGTTTGTGTTGCATCACTAAACAAAGCTGCCCGACACGCCTTGCCTATGTGGGAGTGACCGGGGTGGCGCTCCACCTTGCTCGCGAAGAAGGCATTCCAGCCGCTGAAAATTGCGTGGATATATCGACCTATTCGCGAGCAAGCTCGCTCCCACAATCCGTATTCAGCAGAGACATCTGCAGCGTCTTCTGACACCGCGCTTTCTCGCAGCAGACACAGCCCCTGTGGGAGTGAGCTTGCTCT
>NZ_JBWKQL010000009.1:0-104630 GCF_059418765.1 Pseudomonas sp. GW821-FHT07F05 | reverse complement strand
CCCCGCGCTTTCTCGCAGCAGACACAGCCCCTGTGGGAGTGAGCTTGCTCACGAAAGCGGCATTACAGCCGCTGAAAATGGCGTGGATGTACCAACCTATTCGCGAGCAAGCTCGCTCTCACAATTGATCCCCTACGGCGTCCTCAGAGCTGATGTGCGCTCAAGCCCTCGCCAACGCCAGCAACGCGCCGCGCCATGTCGCCTCAGCCGGCAACGCCAGGAAATACGAATTCAGCAGCGTCTCCCGCGCCGGGTACTTGAAGGTCGTGCCGTCCAGGTTCAGCACTACGCCGCCCGCGCCCTCCACCACACCTTGTGCAGCAGCGGTGTCCCATTGAGACGTCGGCGCCAGACGCGGGTAGCAATCGGCGGCCCCTTCGGCCAGCAGGCAAAACTTCAGCGAGCTGCCGATATTGGTCAGCTCTAGCTCACCCACCACTTCCGACAAACCGGCCAGCAACTTCTGTTGCTCGGGGCTGGAGTGACGACGGCTGGCGACCACGGTGAACGCTTCTCCCGCGCCCGGCTCATTGCGCACGCTGATCGGCGCCATATGCTGCGAATCGTCACTGCGCCACGCACCCAGCCCGGCGCCACCGAAATAGCAGCGGTTATTGGTCGGCATCGACACCACGCCAAATACCACGCGACCGTTCTCGATCAGTGCCACGTTGACGGTGAACTCTTCGCTGCCGGCAATGAATTCCTTGGTACCGTCCAGCGGGTCCACCAGCCACCAGCGTTGCCACTGGCTGCGTTCGCTCAACGGGATGTTGGCGTCCTCTTCGGACAGGATATGAATACTCGGATCCAGCGCCTTGAGGCCCGCCACCAGCAGCTCATGGGCAGCCAGGTCAGCGGCCGTGACAGGCGAGTCATCCGACTTGACCTCGACTTCCACGCCGGAGCGCCAGAACGGCAAAATGACTTCGCCGGCCCGCCGGCAAAGCTCTATGACGGGCGCAAGCAGCGGGTGCGGCAATTGTGCGAATGTCGGGTTCATGGCAGGAAGTCCCCACGCTCGGCCAGCAGATCCCGGGCGAGGTACAGCGCCGCCAGCGCGCGCCCTTCAGTGAACTGCGGATTCTGAACCAGACTGGAAAGCTCGCGCAGATTGACCTTGTCCACGCGCATCGGCTCAGGCTCGTCGCCGGGCAGTGTTTCCTCATACAAATCGGTGGCCAGCACGACCTGGATTTTCTGGCTCATGTAGCCGGGCGAAAGCGACAGCTCGGTCAGGTGCACCAAGGTGCGCGCGCCATAACCGGCCTCTTCCTTGAGCTCGCGATTGGCGGCGGCCAGCACGTCCTCGCCCGGCTCGATCAAGCCTTTGGGCAGCGACAGCTCGTACTGATCCGTGCCGCCGCAATACTCCTCGATCAGCACGGCGTGGTCGGCGTCGAGCATCGCCACGATCATCACCGCGCCGTAGCCACTGCCGCTGCCGACCAGCCGCTCGTAGGTACGCTCGACGCCGTTGGAAAAGCGCAGCTGCACTTCTTCAACGCGGAACAGACGGCTGCTCGCGACGATTTCGCGAGAGAGGACGGTAGGTTTCTGCTGCATGACGAGCTCCTTGGCGTAGACGGGTTACTATACCGTGGCTTTTGCGGATGTCTTCGCCGCAAACCCACGCGACCCCTTCAACGCCGAGAGACTTGTATGCCTTCTTTGCCCTGGCGCGATATCGACACCGTTCTGCTGGATATGGACGGCACGCTGCTCGACCTGCATTTCGACAATCACTTCTGGCTGGAGCATCTGCCCAAGCGCTATGCCGAAGTGCACGGGGTCAGTCTGGCCATGGCGCAACTGGAGCTGATGCCGCTCTTCGAAAAAAACGCCGGCACCCTCAACTGGTACTGCACCGATTTCTGGAGCACGGAGCTGAACCTGCCGGTGAAGGACCTGAAAGTCGAGATCGCCCACCTCATCGCCTTGCGCCCCGACGCCGAGACGTTTCTGGCCGCCCTCAAGCAGGCCGGCAAACGGGTGATCATGATCACCAACGCACACCGCGACTCGCTGTCGCTGAAGATGGAAAGACTGGAACTGGCGCCCTACTTCGAGCGTTTGATCAGCTCCCATGACTACGGTTATCCCAAGGAAAACCCGCAGTTCTGGGACGCGCTGCAGGACGATATCAAGTTCGATCCGGCGCGCAGTCTGTTCATCGACGACACCTTGCCGATCTTGCGCAGCGCTGGGCGATACGGCATCGGCCATTTGTTGGCAGTGCGGGAGCCGGACAGCCGAAAAGGCCCGAAAGACACCGAAGAGTTCGAGGCTGTTGAAGATTATCGGGCGTTGATACAGGGCTTGTAAGAATCATGCAGCGAGGGTTGCCGTACGGTCAGCGCTAACGCTGGTTTCCGTACGGCCAGTACAACTTACCGCTTACTCAGGAATACGCAGAACCTGACCTGGGTAGATCTTGTTTACGTCCTTCAGCATCGGCTTGTTGGCGTCGAAGATTTTCTGGTACTTGTTGGCATCGTGATACACGCGCAGCGAGATAGCGCTGAGGGTATCGCCCTTCTGAACAGTGACGAACGTCGCAGCAACCACAGCAGGTGCGCCGGCGGCGATGGTCAGCTGATCATCAACGCTGCCAACACCGGCGATGTTACCGGCCGCCAGTACGATCTTCTCTTTCTCTTCCTGACTGGCGACTTCGCCCGTCAACGTAATCTTGTCGCCTTCGACCGTCGCATGAACGTTGGGATTGCCCAACCCGACAGACTCGATGTGCTTTTTCAGCTCATCGCTGGCGTTGGCGTTTCCTGGGGTGAGCAGGTCGATAAGCTTCTCACCGGCTTCCTTCACAAAACTGAACAGACTCATGGGTTTCTCCTTGGTGTCGTCGTAGTGTCGTTGTGGTTTCCCGCGCAACATCTGTTCCGCTGACATTGCCCGACAAGACTCCGACCTTTGGCCGCGTCCCAAGGTTTCAAGCCATTTGACGTTCGGTCGCGATAGACTTCGCCGGGCCGGCCTGTGCCTCAAGGAGAGACGATGGACATCAAGCAGCTGAAATTTCTGATCGCCCTCGACGAAACCCGTCACTTCGGGCAGGCCGCTGCGCGCTGCCATATCACGCAACCGACACTGTCGATGCGTCTGCGCAGCCTTGAAGAAGAGCTGGATCTGCCGCTGGTCAATCGCGGCCAACGCTTCGAAGGCTTCACCGCGCCGGGCGAACGCGTTCTGGCATGGGCGCGCACGGTGCTGGCAGCGTATGACGGCTTGCAGGCTGAAGCCGCCGCCTGTCGCGGGCATCTGGTCGGCACGTTGCGACTGGGCGTGGTGCCACTCTCGAACTTCGATCCGCTGCCCTTGCTGCAACGCCTGCATTCCCTGCACCCGAACATGCGCTTCGAGCTTTCATCCCTGAGCTCCGAGCAGATTCTCGATCAACTCGCCAGCAACCGCCTGGACCTCGGGGTTTCGTATCTGGACCGACTGGACTCCGAGCGTTTCGACTCATTGCAACTGGCCGAGACGCGGATGGGTGTGATGTATGACCAGCGCTATTTCAGCTTTGCCGAAGAGACGTCGAGCTGGGAAAGCCTGACCAAACTGCCCTTGGGCCTGCTCACCAGCGGCATGCACTTTCGGCAGTCCATCGATCACAACTTCCACAGCCGCGGCCTCCATCCGCAGCCGATCATTCAGACCGATGCGGTCCATCAGCTGCTGCAAGCGGTTCATGGCGGCTTCTGCTGCGCGATCATGCCGTTGGACGGCGGGCTGGAATCCCTCACCGAGCATCTGCGTTTGCAACCCATCGAAGACGCACAGACTCTGGCTCGACTAGGCTTGATCATGCGTCGCTCAGCGCCGCGCTCGGCATTGGCTGAAGCCTGTCTGGCGCTCTATCACACGATGATGCAAGAAAGTTGATCGACGTCATCTATCGGTGCATCAGTACTAGCGATTAGACGTAATCCGACCGGAGGCCTAGGCTTAAGCCTAATCATTCTGCCGGTTACTCCCAATGCACGCCAAGCACATGGATATCACGGCGCCCGCACAACAACTGCCCGCGCCCGCCGCAAGCCAGTCCTACAGCTATTCGAACCTCGAACACGACGTCAGCGAGCCCAATGTGCTGGCCGAGGAAGTCGCGTTGGCGATCGCCTACAACGGCATCAGCCAGGCGGTCATGCTGGTCACGCCCGGCGATCTGGAAGACTTCATCGTCGGCTTCAGCATCGGCAGCGGGCTCATCGAATCACCGGACGAGATCTACGACATCAAGCTCGGTGGTTGTGGCTCTGCGCAGACCGCAGAAGTTGAAATCGCCAGCCGCGCCTTCTGGAACCTGAAAACCCAGCGTCGGCAAATGGCCGGCACCAGCGGCTGCGGCCTGTGCGGCGTTGAAGCCGTCGAGCAGGCCTTGCCCGAGCTCAACGTGCTGCCCGGCGCCCCTCTTCCCCCCGCCGAATGGCTGAAAGGCCTGCGCGCGCGCATGGGTGAGTTTCAGCCACTGGGTGAACACTGCGGCGCCGTCCATGCAGCGATGTTCATGGACGCTCGCGGCGAAATTCTTTTAGGTCGTGAAGACATCGGCCGACATAACGCTTTGGACAAGCTGATCGGCGCGCTGATTCGCCAGAACATCCCGACCACGGGCGGGCTGGCTATCGTCACTAGCCGCTGCAGTCTCGAACTGATTCAAAAAGTGTTACGTGCCGGCATTCAGACCCTTGTCAGCCTGTCATCGCCGACCGGCCTGGCGCTGCAATGGGCTCGCCGCCACAACCTCAACCTCATTCATCTGCCTAAACACAGTGCGCCGCGGGTTTACAGTCCTGCGTTGGAGAATCAAGCGTGAGCATGCATAAAGAAGCCGACAAGGTATCGACCCCCCGCTACAAGCCCTACAAAGGCCCGGCTGGCGGATGGGGCGCATTGATCAGCGTCGCCCACTTCTGGCTGACCAGTGACAACGCCCTGAAGAACATTCGCACGATGCTCAAAACCAACCAGAACGGCGGTTTCGACTGCCCGGGTTGCGCGTGGGGCGATTCGCCGGAAAGCGGCATGGTCAAGTTCTGCGAGAACGGCGCCAAGGCCGTGAACTGGGAAGCGACCAAGCGCCGCGTCGACCCGTCTTTCTTCGCCCGCTACAGCGTGAGCGCGCTGCTTGAGCAAAGTGATTACTGGCTGGAATATCAGGGCCGTCTGACCGAGCCAATGGTCTACGACGCTCAGACCGATCGCTATAAGCCGATCGCCTGGGACGACGCCTTCGCCCTGATCGCCAAGCACCTGAACAACCTGCCAAGCCCGAACATGGCCGAGTTCTACACTTCGGGCCGTGCCAGCAACGAAGCGGCGTATCTGTATCAGCTGTTCGTTCGTGCCTATGGCACCAACAACTTCCCTGACTGCTCGAACATGTGCCACGAAGCCAGCGGCGTTGCGTTGTCGCAAAGCGTGGGCGTCGGCAAAGGCACGGTGACCTTCGAGGACTTCGAGCACGCGGACGCGATTTTCGTCCTTGGCCAGAACCCGGGCACCAACCACCCGCGCATGCTGGAACCGCTGCGTGAAGCGGTTAAACGTGGCGCGCAAGTGGTGTGCGTCAACCCGCTGAAAGAACGCGGTCTGGAACGTTTCCAGCACCCGCAGCACCCGCTGGAAATGCTCAGCAACGGCTCCGAGCCGACCAACACGGCGTATTTCCGTCCGGCATTGGGCGGCGACATGGCCCTGCTGCGCGGCATGGCCAAGTTCCTGCTGCAGTGGGAACGTGAAGCCCAGGCGAAGAATGAGCCATCGGTGTTCGATCACACGTTCCTCAATGAGCACACCAACGGCGTACTGGAATACCTGGCGGCCATCGACGATACCTCGTGGGAATTCATCGTCGAGCAATCGGGTCTGCCATTGACCGACATCGAACTCGCCGCGCGCATGTACGCCAAAGGCAAGAACGTGATCATGTGCTGGGCGATGGGCATCACTCAGCATCGCCATTCGGTGCCGACCATCCAGGAAGTCTCCAACCTGATGCTGCTGCGCGGCAACATCGGCCGGCCCGGCGCTGGCCTGTGTCCGGTGCGCGGTCACAGTAACGTGCAGGGCGACCGCACCATGGGCATCAACGAGCGTCCGCCGGCGTTCTTCCTCGATGCGCTGGAGAAACGTTTCCAGTTCAAGGTGCCGCGTGAAAACGGCCATAACGTCGTCGAAGCGATTCACGCGATGCTGGAAGGCCGTGCGAAAGTCTTCATCGGGCTGGGTGGCAACTTCGCCCAGGCCACTCCGGACAGCCCGCGCACCTTCGAAGCCCTGAGCAACTGCGACCTGACCGTACAGATCAGCACCAAGCTCAACCGCAGTCACCTCGCCCACGGCAAAGAAGCGCTGATCCTGCCGTGCTTCGGCCGTACCGACATCGACATCCAGGCCGAAGGCCCGCAAGCAGTGACCGTTGAAGACTCGTTCAGCATGGTCCATGCGTCCAATGGCCAGCTGAAGCCGCTGTCGCCGCAGATGCGTTCCGAGCCTGCGATTCTGGCGGGCATCGCCAACGCAACGCTGGGCAAGCAGCCGGTGGACTGGCTGTGGCTGGTGGCGGACTACAGCCGCATTCGCGACCTGATCGCCGACACCATTCCGTCGTTCCAGAACTTCAACGAGAAGATCAAGAACCCGGGCGGTTTCTATCTGGGCAACGCCGCAGGCTCCCGTCGCTGGAACACGCCAAGTGCGCGGGCCAACTTCAAGCCGAACGTATTGCCGAGCGATCTGGTGCATGAAAGCGTGCGCGGGACAGGCATCGTGCCGGACCTGATCATGCAGTCGATGCGTTCGCACGATCAGTACAACACCACCATCTATGGCCTGGACGACCGTTATCGCGGCGTTAAAGGTCAGCGTGACGTGATGTTCGTGAATGAGGCCGACATCATTCGGCTGGGCTTCGTACCGGGTCAGAAAGTCGACATCGTGTCGATCTGGGGCGATGACATCACGCGTCGCGTGAAGGGCTTCACCCTCCTGCCGTTCGACATCCCGGCCGGCCAAGCCGCTGCGTATTACCCGGAAGTGAACCCGTTGGTACCGCTGGAAAGCGTCGGTGACGGCAGCAGCACGCCAACGTCCAAGTTCGTCGCGATCAAGCTGGAACGGCATGTGGAGACCGCGCGGATTATTTAGTCTGCGTAGCAAAGCATGTCTATGTGGGCGAGATGGCCCGCATAGACCTGCTTTCAGTCTCCAGAGAATTGGCTGAGTGTTCCGGCCCCTTCGTGAGCAAGCTCACTGCCACAGGTTCATCGCACTGATCGAGATAGCTCGCTGACTCACGTCCTTGTGTGAGCGAGCTTGCTCGCGAAGGGGACCTTTCAGCCGCTGGATGTTCACCGGATGTACTGGTCACGTCGCGATCAAGCTCACCTGCGCAGCAGCCACAAAAAAAGGCCCGAATCGCGAGATTCGGGCCTTTGTCCAGTAGCGTATGACTCATCAACCTGACTTAGGTTCCCAAGCCAAAACAATAAGTTAGCGTTTTGTATACAGGTCGTGTTACTCGTCGGAATTCGATTGTGACATTTTCTTCATACTTGCAGGATCGCGGCGTCATCCCTACGAGCATTCCTACATGAAGTATTCCTCGATTCTGTTGTTGTCGTTCTCACTGGTCAGCGGTTTTGCCTCAGCAGGCGATAACGTGACGGCCGGCGTGGGCGGCGCATTGGGTGGGGTACTCGGGTCCGTCGTTGGCCAGCAGGTCGGCGGCAGCACAGGTTCGGCAATCGGTGCCGGCCTTGGCGGCGCGGCCGGTGGCGCAGTGGGCGCCAACCGCCGGAACCGTACCGAAGCCGCAATCGGCGGCGGCCTGGGTGCCGCGGGCGGCAACGTGATTGGCCGCAGTGTCGGCGGCAGCACGGGCAGTCTGATCGGCGCAGCGGCGGGCGGCGGCGCGGGCGGCGCACTCGGCAACTACATGGGCGACGAAAGCCGCCGTGACGACGACCGAGGCCGTGGCTACCGTGGCGATCGCCGCGACTACAAACACGGTCGCGGCCACGCGTACGGTCATCGCAAGCACCATCGTGACTAACGCCGTCGAGCCCAACGCGCGCACCTGACCCGATGAACACCGGCCGCCCTTGACGCGGCCGGTTTCATTTTCAAACCACCAATCGCTCAAGCGCCTGCCGCAACCCCGTCGGGATCGGCACCGGCTGATTGGACGCCCGATCCACGAACACATGCACGAAGCGGCCTGCCGCCCGCGCTTCGTCTTCCCCCGCCTTGAACACCGCCAGCTCATATTGCACCGAGCTGTTGCCCAGCTTGCCAACCCGCAGCCCGACCTCGATCAACTCCGGATAGGCAATCGACGCAAAGTAATCGCACGACGAACTCACCACAAAGCCCACCGCTTCACCGTCGTGGATATCCAGCCCGCCCTGCTCGATCAGGTAGGTATTCACCGCGCTGTCGAAAAAGCTGTAATACGTGACGTTGTTGATATGGCCGTACACATCATTGTCGTGCCAGCGCGTGACGATCGGCTGAAAGTGGCGGTAGTCGGCGCGCCGCGGGGTGTCGTTCATGTGGCTCCCTCCAGTTGTCTGTTGTGCTTCTTCGTTTATGAGGTTGGTAAAGGCTATTGAATCTGGCTCTGAATCCATTCCCGCACCTCGGCATACGGATACGCCTCCAGCGCCGCAAACCCGCCGATATTACGGGCCTTGAGCCGGGTAAACATCGGCACGCTGATACCGCAGAAAAACCGCGTCAGGCACTCCGCACCCGGCTCATGCCCTCGGACCTCAAGGTGCTTGCCAACGAACTCGCTGCACAGGTCCGCGAAGTTCTGCTCGGTCAACGGCGTCAGGGCAGGCGGCTCGGGGAGCACAGCCACATGGCCCTCGCACACCGAACAATGGCCGCACTGCTCGGGCGCACGGTCGTCGCCGAAGTATCGGGCCAGACGATGGCTGAGGCACTGCTCGCTGGCAAACAGTTCGAGCATCGCGTGGATGCGCGCGACTTCGGTCTTTTCGTGATCGACGAAATAGTCATGCAACTCCTCGCTCAGCGCCTGCGCGTCGAAGTCGGCGGCGATCGGGCTGTAGACCTCCGTCATCTGCTTGCTTTCGAGTTCGATCCAGCCCTTTTCCTGAAAGAAATCCAGCGCCGTCACAACTCGCCCGCGCTCGGCCTGATACTGCTGATACATCGCGTCGAAATTCACGGTTGCCCAGGTGCGCGCCCGGCTTGAAGTTTCGATCAGCGCCTGCACGAATTGGCGTCGTTCGCCCTGAAAGCGTTGCACCAGCACCTGCGGCTCTATCAGGTACTTGAAGCGATACTCCGCGAAATACGAATAACGCGGCGCAATGATCCCGCGCAATTCCAGCTGCACCAGCAGCGTTTTGAGGGGCAGTTGGCGGATGTTGCTGAGGTCCGACAACGGCGCCAGCAGAAACTCCCACTGACTGTCGTTGCGCGCGCCTTGCAGATCTTCCAGCACCAGCCGGATGCCCTCCTGCTCCGGCGTGTCGCCGTACACGAAGTTTTCCAGCACGTTCAGGCTGTCGCGATTGGCCAAGACCAGACACTCCGACGTCGCCCCGTCGCGCCCCGCACGGCCGATTTCCTGGCTGTAGTTCTCGATGGATTTGGGCAGATCGAAATGCACGACGTTGCGGATGTCACTCTTGTCGATGCCCATCCCGAACGCGATCGTGGCAACGATGCAGTTCAGGCGCCCGTCCATGAACTGGCGCTGAATCGACTCGCGCTTATCGTGGGGCAGACCGGCATGGTAGGCGTACGCCGGGATGCCGTTCTGCGACAGATGAGCGGCCACGAACTCGGCAGTCTTCTGCAGCGTGACGTAAACAATGCTCGGCTGCCCGGCCCGTTCGCCAAGCCACTCCACCAGACGCCGGCGCTTGTCCCGGCCTGCAACGGGCTCAACCCGCAGCGTGAGGTTGGATCGGTAGAAGCCGGTCGTCACCACATCGTCCAGCGCGATGCCGAACTTGCTTTGCATGTCATTAATGACTTGGGGCGTCGCGGTCGCTGTCAGGAGCAGCGCCTGGGGGATGTTGAACTCGCGCTGGTAGTCAGGGAGTTTCAGGTAATCGGGCCGGAAGTTGTGGCCCCACTCGGAAATGCAGTGCGCTTCGTCCACGACCAGAAGGGAGATCGGCACCTGTGTGATGAAGTGTCGGAAGCGCTCGTTCTTCAGGCGCTCGACGGAAATCATCAGGATTTTCAACTCACCGGAGCGGGCCCTGGCCATGACCTCGGCGACGTCATCGCGGCTTTGCGCGGAGTCGATGCTCGCTGCCGCAATGCCGTGCCGTTGAAGGAAAGCCAACTGGTCCTGGATCAGCGCCAGCAGCGGTGACACCACCAAGGTCAGATGCGGCAGCAGCAACGCAGGCAGCTGATAGCAGAGGGATTTACCGGAACCTGTGGGAAATATCGCCGCAGCGGAGCGCCCTGCCAACACCACACTGATGGCGGCCTCTTGTCCGGCGCGAAACTGCCGATAACCGAAAACCTGCTCAAGGGTTTGATGCATGTGTGCCACTCCTTTGACCGTCGCAAGGGCGTGAACCATAGCGCGGTGGGTCCGGGCGCAATACACCTAAACCATTACAGAAATATCGGACAGGATACATCCCGGATACAAGTACCGTACGCGGTGCTGGCAAAACGGCATTCCGACGATTAATCTCGCGCGACGCAACCCATCGCTGCACATCAGACAGCCCGTTCGGCGGTAACCCCGTCTACGTCAGAAGATTCGCCAAGGAGAGGCAATGCAACCCACCACACCGCAGCCCGAGGATGACGGACTCACCATGCAGCGGCTGGCACCCGGTCAGTTCGACGTCGTGCTCGGTTCTCATCCCACCCGAAGCAGTGTTGCATCAGGCAAAAGCAATTGGCCGTTGAGCAGCCTTTTGATCTGCCTGGCACTGCTGATAGCCATCCTCTTTCTGATCGCGCAGATGTTTCGCACGCCCAAGCCGGCAGCAACGGTCATCCCTGCGCCGCCCATCGCTGAGGTGGTCAGCGAGCCTGACCCAGAGCCCGTCGCTCAGGTACGCAACGTCGAACAAGTGGTTTATATCGCCCCCAAGGTCGAAGTTTCCCAGCCCGCCACGGCGCGGCCGCTCGACGCCTGCCTGAAAGACGGCAATGTCATCGACCGGGACGTCATCAATTGCCGCTTCGGTGAAGCTCAGGCCAACGACTCCCAAGTCACTCGACCCCAAGGCATGGTTTCAGATCGTTACATGGCGAACTACAAGGCTGCCGCCGCCAAACCCAAAACGGAGCCCGCGCGACGCTACGAAGTAGCGGGCGTGTTCATCCGCGAAATTGACGGCCGCAACCGCTACGAAGCCCGCTATCGCATTTCCAACAACCACATTGAAACCAACAGTGTCTGCATGAACTTCTTGGCCGACAGTGTCGAACACCGTGAATGCCGCCGCGCCGCCGTACCCTACTTCAAAGACATGTGCAGCGATTGGAGCAAACGCGTCGCCAAAGACAAGAGCGACAAAAACAAACTGGCGCAAGAGCAATACTGCACGGCGGCCCGGGAATATTCCGCCTGATAGGTGATCAACTGACGTGCCGAGAAACCCATCAGTGCTTATTAACTAACACGCAGTAACAACAGCAGCCGACATGTTCTCAAACCGTCTTCTAACCTCGTCAGACCTATCAACCAACGAGGCTAGAAACATGACAACATTTACAATTTTCTTTTGCGGTACCGGCTCTACCAAATACGACAACTTGAACAAGAACTACTGGAACGGTGAGTTGGTCGCTACATTGGCGAACAACATCGACGGTCACGAGTTCGCCGAGTGGATTGTCATCGACGGGCCGGGTAGCGGCAACATGCAGGCCGATGAACTGTTCACCGAATCCAAAGGGTTTGGCTGGTCTGGCACCGCATTCGGCAAAGGCTGGCATGAGAATGTGCAGCATGCCGTCAACATCGTTCATGGCAAATTCGATTGGCAAAGAACCAAACTTTCAGAAGCTGACTACCTGCGTCTCAAAAAAGCCGACGTGCCTATCCCCGACGCTCAGGCGCATGGCTCCTGGTTCTGGCGGCAATACGACTACGGTAATCGCATCAGCCCGCAGGAACTCCAGCAACAACTGATCAAGAACCTGAGAAAAGGCGGCTTGATTCCAAAACAAATCAATCTGGTGGGCTGGAGTCGGGGCGGCGTCAGTTGCCACATGCTCGCCAATGCGCTGATGGCCAATCCGGTCACACGTCAAATCCCGGTCAATATCTTTGCGGTCGACCCAGTGCCCGGCCCACTGAATTATCAGCCTGAAAAAGTTTCTCTCGGTAGCAACGTTAAAGAATATGTAGGCTTCTATGCCCGCGATGAACGCTCCAAAGGGTTCTCTTGCATCATTCCGAAGACAGACCCCAAGACCAAAGTCAGCATATATCCCATGGCCGGACGTCACGCTACGCTGGTGGGTAACGCTTCGCTCACGGGCGCAAGTGGGCCAGGCGACCTGACAGAGCCTGGCAAGCTGGTGCGACATTACGCCGAAGCATGCCTGACCCGATGGGGAACTAAGCTCCAGCGAAAACTCAACTTGTCGGCTATCGAGATTGGCAAGCTGCATCAAAGTATCGTGATGCACGAAGCCGAGTTCATCAAAATGCGCAAAAACTCGTACACCGTTTTGTTTGAAGACTATAAAGCTGAACGTCATGTCAGTTACGCGAATAAAGCAACTGGCTTCAGCATGGTCGCAGGCACGCCGTTTAAGCCCGCGGAAGGCTTGGCGGCAAGCCTCGCAAAAGGGCATAGCGCCTACAAGGACATCTGCTGACAAAACCTGCAGTTCATAACAAGGGCGACTAGCGCATTTACATGGCTTTCCCGTCCATCGCCAATGGCCTCCTGCTGAGCGCTACGCTGGTGAAAAACAGAATTCCTGCGGAAGCCGCCCATAAGGGCGGCTTCTTCGTCCCGCTTTTTGTCATCGCTGCATTGACCCGCAAGCGTTTTATGCGGTCATAGGGAGCTAAGGTCAAAGAAACCCGCAGCGATTACGGACGGAACACCATGCCTCAAGCAGCCCCGCGAACACATACCAGCCTGTTTCCGCTGTTTCTCGCCGCTGCAGCCGCTCTTCTTTCGGGCTGCGGCGATGATGCCAAGACGACCAACGCGGCAACCGCGAGTGCATCGCCCCTGCAAAAGGTCATGAGCGTCGAGGTAAGCGGAGCGCTGAACCTTCACTACGAGGCAAGAGGCGATCAAGTAGCCGTGGGCTTCTTGCCCGGCAAACTGCCCGGTTCCAACTGGCTGACGCTGAGCGCGGATCAGGAAGCCGAGGGCGACCGCAATGAGGTGAGCATCGGGCCGATTCTCGGGTTCTCCTTCGACAACCCTGATCAGGAAAAGAAGGCGATCATGTTTCAAGGAGGCCGCGTCGAAGTTGCCCATGATGAAAACAGCGCGTCATACGACACCGGTTCGTACTATCAGTATTTCGATACGGACAAAGGTGGTAATAACAGCAACGTCCAGCTCGTCTTCAGCAAAATCGAGAAACTCACCTCCCCCAACAAACTGCTCGACCGCTATCGGTTGATCGGTACGTTTCAATTCAATGCCGCGCTTTCCCCTGAGCAGCCCACCGACGAATGCACCCGGGAAGCCGCTGCGTATGCCGCCGAGCATGGCGAGCGCCACCCGGGGTTCGACGCCAGGCTGTGTAACGCGAAGAGCGTGGTGGCGAAGGGCAGCTTCGACATCACCCAGGACTTTCCATCGACGACGAAGGCGGACGGCTAGCTATCGCGCAGGCATAAAAAAACCGCCCCGAAGGGCGGTTTCTTTTTAGCAGGCGCCGATCTTACAGCTTCGGGCCCGCTGCCTTGATCGCGTCGCTCACGTCGAACTTCTTGAAGTTCTCGATGAACAGGCCGGCCAGTGCTTTGGCTGCTTCGTCGTACGCCGCTTTGTCAGCCCAGGTATTGCGGGGGTTGAGCAGGCCGGTTTCGACGCCCGGCACGGAAGTCGGGACATCCAGGTTAACAGTGTCGAGGTGCTCGGTTTCTGCACCGATCAACGCGCCGCTCTGGATGGCCGCGATGACGCCACGGGTGGTCGGAATGTTGAAGCGCTTGCCGACACCGTAGCCGCCGCCGGTCCAGCCGGTGTTGACCAGATAGACCTTGGAGCCGAAACCGCGGATACGCTTGATCAGCAGCTCTGCGTATTCGCCAGCAGGACGCGGGAAGAACGGTGCGCCGAAGCAGGTGGAGAACGTCGACTTGATGCCAGCGCCCGAACCCATTTCAGTGGAGCCGACCAGTGCGGTGTAACCCGACAGGAAGTGGTAGGCCGCTTGTTCTTCGCTGAGGATCGACACGGGTGGCAGCACGCCGGTCAGGTCGCAGGTCAGGAAGATCACCGCGTTTGGCTCGCCGCCCAGGTTCTTCTCGGAGCGCTTTTCAACGTGCTCGAGCGGGTAAGCGGCGCGGCTGTTCTGAGTCAGGCTGCTGTCGGCATAGTCGGCATGGCCGGCTGCGTCCAGCACCACGTTTTCCAGGACGGCGCCGTGCTTGATGGCCTTCCAGATAACCGGCTCGTTCTTCTCGGAGAGGTCGATGCACTTGGCATAGCAACCGCCTTCGATATTGAAGACAACGCCTTCGCCCCAGCCGTGTTCGTCGTCACCGATCAGGTAACGGGTCTCGTCGGCGGACAGCGTGGTTTTACCGGTGCCGGACAGACCGAAGAACAGCGTCACGTCGCCGTCTTCACCGATGTTGGCCGCGCAGTGCATTGGCAGCACGTCGGAGGCCGGCAACAGGAAGTTCTGCACCGAGAACATGGCTTTCTTCATTTCACCGGCGTAACGCATACCGGCAATGAGGACCTTCTTCTGGGCGAAGTTGATGATGACGCAACCGTCGGAGTTGGTGCCGTCACGCTCGGGCACGCACTCGAAGTTAGCCACGTTGAGCACTTGCCATTCTTCACGACCGGCCGGGTTGTACTGGGCCGGATTGATGAACAGGCAGCGACCGAACAGGTTCTGCCAGGCCGTCTGGGTGGTCATCTTGACCGCCAGGTAGTGGTCTTCGGCTGCGCCTACGTGCACGTGGGAAACGAAGTGTTCCTGGGCGTTGTTGAACGCCTCGACACGCGCCCACAGGGCGTCGAACTTGTCGGCCGGGAACTTGCGGTTGATCGGGCCCCAGGCGATTGCGGCCTGAGTAGAGGGTTCGTCTACGATGAAGCGGTCGACAGGCGAGCGGCCTGTGCGGTGGCCTGTTTCCACGACGAGTGCGCCAGTATCGGACAGCACGCCTTCTTCGCGTTTGAGGGCTTCTTTAACCAGATCGTCGACACTGAGATCGGTGTGAACGGCGTTATTGGCTTGCGTCATGAGATTCCCCGTCGGCTCGATGGCCGAGTGCTCCAAACGTTTTGTAGTAGAAAAACCAACACTACTACAGCTAAAAAGTGGCCGGATTATGCCAGAAAAGCCCAAAAAAGGTAGGGCCCTCCTGTCAGAACTACATGAAGAAGAGTCAAGCGGGCCGGGCGGAAAGCTTTCAGCGCAGGACCCGCACTACATTAATGGCGGGTATCGGAAGGGGTATCCACCCCACCCCCTGCAAACAGCTGCGCTACATCGGTTGCATCGAACAGATAGCGCTGATTGCAGAACTGGCAGTCGATCTCCACCGCACCGTGATGCTCGATCACCAACTGCTGTGCATCTTCCAGACCAAGACTGACCAACGCATTGCCAGAACGTTCGCGCGAGCAGCTGCAACGGAACACCAGCGGCTGGACGTCGAACATGCGCACGACGTCTTCGTGGAACAGCCGTTTCAACACGGTTTCGTTGGTCAGGCTGAGCAATTCTTCGGCGGTCAGGGTGTCGACCAGCACATTGACGTGCTGCCAGCTGGCTTCGCGCTCATCCTGATCTTTCAGCTTCTCGGCCGGTAACTGTTGCAGCAGCAGCCCACGTGCGCGCTTGCCGTCGGCCTTGATCCAGAAGCGCGTAGGCAGTTGCTCTGACATCACAAAATACTCGGACAGACACGCCGACAAGTCGACGCCGTCCAAGCCCACGATGCCCTGGTAGCGCTTGCCCTGACGCGGGTCTATGGTCATGGTCAAGTCGCCGTTGGGCATCAGGTCGAGCAGCGTGGCGTCCGGCTTGACCAGGCTTTCGTCGTAGCGCGCAATGCCGCGCAACTCACGCTCGCTGGAGCACTCGACCATCAGCAGGGACACCGGCCCAAGCGACCGCGCCTGCAGAACCAGCAGACCGTCGAACTTCAGCGTGCCCACCAACAACGCAGCGGCGGCGAGCATTTCGCCGAGCAGCTGAGCGACTGGCTCGGGATACGGGTGTTTGGCAAGTACTTCGGCGTAGCTACGCTCAAGGGCCACGAGCTCGCCGCGAACGTCGCTCTCGTCGAAGATGAAGCGCTGGGTGTAATCGGTATCCGGAAAGTCTGGCATAGGAGAAGGTATCTGAATGGATGACAAAATGATGACAAGCGCCTATAAAGCGCGGTTTAGCACCGCTTGGTGCACTGTCATGCCGATGGGGGCATTTTATGGACTATCCCGCGTTGTTCCAACCCAAGTGGAACGTCAAAAAATTCTTGCTGTGCAATCTGGTGGCGCTGGCATTGCTGCTGCTGTGGATCTGGCCCACGGGCCACGCGGCATTCACGCATTTCGATGAAGGCCTGTTTCACGTACTGAACCGCCCGCTTGAGCAAAACAAGGCGTGGTTGTGGACCTGGACGGTTGCCAGCATGCGACCCTTCGATATCGTCGTCGGCCTGATTCTTCTGACGCTGCTTATAAAGGGCGACTGGGTGTTCAAATCCCTGCAAACCCGTGCCGCGCTGATCGGCTTCGTGCTGACGCTGATCCTGCTGCTGATCATCCGCACGGTGTTTTCCAAAATCATCGACCACAGCGCGCTGCAACACGACAGCGCCTCGATGATGATCCCTGATGCCATCAAGCTCAGCGACATATTCCCGGGGCTTGAAGACAAGTGGCAGCTCAAGGACCGTTCCAGCCAGAGCTTCCCGGGTGACCACGCTTCGGTGCTGCTGATCTGGGCGATGTTCATGAGCGTCTACAGCCGCACCGTCGGCCAACGTGTCGTCATCTGGGCGCTGGCGTTCCTGTTCATGATGCCGCGCCTGGTCGCCGGCGCGCATTGGGGTCAGGACGACTACATCGGCGGCGTGATGATCGCGTTGCTCGCGCTGGGCTGGAGTTGCTACACCCCGTTCGCGGCCACTGCTACCGCCTTCGTGTTTCGACTGACCGCGCCGGTCTTCAATGTGTTGGGCCGCCTGCCGCTGATCAAATGCCTGAGCATCATGAAGCAGGGCTCTCATTTGTAAGCTGCCCGTTGCTACCGAGCAGCCCGGGGTCGATTAACCCACGATCCCGGAAAGCGGCGAGATCGTCAGTCGTCACCCGAACGAAAATGAAACAATTGCCGACGCTGCTTTTTGGTCGGCCTGCCGTCGGTGGTCACGCCCAGGCTTCCGGCCTTGCGCATCTCGGCGGCTTGTTCGCGTTTGGCGAGGCTCTCCGGCGTTTCGCTGTACAGCAGCTGAGCCTCCGGGGCGCCACGGCGGACAATCGACAACGCCTGAACCACCACGGTCCGCTCATCGAAGCCCGCTCTGATCTGGAACTCGTCACCTACGCGCGGCTCTTTTCCCGGCTTGCAACGTTCGCCCCGGCAATGAACCTTGCCGCTTTCAATGGCGGCTTTTGCCAGCGCACGCGTCTTGAAGAAGCGCGCCGCCCAAAGCCATTTGTCCAGACGGACTTTGTCGTCCTCGTCTGACTTCTGTGTCATCTGAATTCCTCAATCGCGTAATGGTCAGAACCGTACTACGTCACGCCGGGGACGCAGTAACCGCCACCCTCGTTTACACTGCCCCCCAAGACTAAAGCACCGGCTTCAGGAGAACGACGTGACAGACTTCCCTACGTCATTGACCGGTGGGTGCCAGGGCTGCAGAGAAAGCGCCGCGCTGGATTTCGAATTTGAATTCGCCTATCAGCCAATCGTGGACGTCCGCAACCGCTCGGTGTTCGCTCACGAGGCGTTGGTACGGGGCGTCAACGGCGAAGGTGCCCTGTCTGTACTGAATCGGGTGGACCACACCAACCGTTACCGTTTCGATCAATTGTGCCGAACACGCGCGATTTCAACTGCCGCCCGGCTGGGAGTGGACGAATACTTGTCGATCAACTTCCTGCCCAACGCGGTGTATCGCCCTGAACTGTGCATTCGCAGCACCCTTGAAGCGGCTCGCGCCCACAATTTTCCGCTTGGCCGGCTGATCTTCGAGACCGTCGAAACCGAGCATGTGTGTGACAACAGCCACCTCACTAACATCCTTCGCGAGTACCGCCAGTTTGGCTTCAAAACCGCTATCGACGACTTCGGTGCCGGGCATTCGGGACTGACCCTGCTTGCCGACTTTCAGCCTGACCTGATCAAGCTCGACATGGCGCTGGTGCGCAACGTCCATCTGGATCCCGCACGGCAGGCCATCGTGCGCGGCATTGTCACAATGTGTACGGACCTGAACGTTACAGTGATCGCCGAAGGCATCGAACATGCAGGCGAACGAGACTTCCTCGCCGACTGCGGCATTTACCTCATGCAGGGCTACTGGTTCGCCAAGCCTGCATTCCAGGCGCTGGCGCACATCGACGCCGGTGCCTGGCAAAACGTGTAAACGAACGGAAACGCTTTGAAAACATTTGATCATCTGACCGTCATCGGCCTCCGCGAATGGGTGGCGCTGCCCCATCTGGGCGTTGCCGGGCTGCGCGCGAAAATCGACACCGGGGCCAGCACCTCCAGCCTGCACGCGACTGAAATCGAGCCGTTCGAACGGGACGGCGAAAAATGGGTGCGCTTCAACGCGCATCTGGGGACGGTGGTGCAGCTGCGTCATCGTCGCTGCGAGGCACAACTGGTGGCGATGAAAACCATCAAAAGCTCCAACGGCCACGCTCAGGTTCGCTACGTCATTCGCACGACACTGGCGCTGGGGGATAGGGTCTGGCCGGTTGAGTTCACGCTGGCCTGCCGCAAGGCCATGCGCTACCGGTTGCTGCTCGGTTCCAAAGCCCTGATTGACGGCCAGTTGGTGGTCAATCCGGGTGTTACTTATATTCAGGACAAGCCGGTCTTCCCGGCTTCAAATCTCTCTGCCACAGGTGCTGCATGAAGATCGCTGTGCTTTCGCGAAACCCGCGTCTGTATTCAACTCGTCGTCTGGTCGAAGCGGGCATTCAGCGCGGCCACGAGGTCGTGGTGGTCGATACCCTGCGCGCCTATATGAACATCGCCAGTCATAAGCCGCAGATTCACTACCGAGGAAAACCCCTGGAAGGCTTTGATGCGGTGATACCGCGCATCGGCGCTTCCGTGACCTTCTACGGCTGCGCCGTGCTGCGTCAGTTTGAAATGATGGGCGTGTTCCCGCTCAACGAATCCGTCGCTATCGCGCGGTCCCGTGACAAGTTGCGCTCGCTGCAGCTGTTGTCGCGACGCGGCATTGGCTTGCCCGTCACCGGCTTTGCTCACTCACCGGATGACATCCCTGACCTGATCCAGATGGTCAACGGCGCGCCGCTGGTGATCAAGGTGCTCGAGGGCACGCAAGGCATCGGCGTGGTGCTGTGCGAAACCGCAACGGCGGCCGAGTCCGTGATCGAGGCCTTTATGGGTCTGAAGCAGGACATCATGGTGCAGGAGTACATCAAGGAAGCCGGTGGCGCGGACATCCGCTGCTTCGTGGTGGGTGACAAGGTCATTGCGTCGATGAAGCGTCAGGCGAAGCCCGGGGAATTCCGCTCCAACCTGCATCGAGGCGGCACCGCCAGCCTGATCAAGATCACCCCCGAAGAACGCATGACGGCCATTCGGGCCGCCAAGGTCATGGGCCTGAGTGTCGCGGGTGTCGACATCCTGCGCTCCAATCACGGGCCATTGGTGATGGAAGTGAACTCGTCGCCAGGTCTTGAAGGCATTGAAACCACTACCGGCAAGGATGTCGCGGGGATAATCATCGAGTACATCGAGAAAAACGGCGGGCCGCACATGACCCGCACCAAGGGCAAGGGCTAACGCTTAAGCCCGTTTCTGCACGGAGGCTTTGGTCGCGAGCACGTCACTCGCCCATGGCCCCCAGGCAGAATCAGTAACGAGTCAATCGGCATCCCGCGGCAGCAACAGCCCCAACGGCAACCGAACCCTGGCCTCCAGCCCGCCTCCCGAACGATTACGCAACTCGACATTGCCGCCGTGCATCGCTGCAATGCGCTTGACGATCGCCAGGCCAAGCCCCGTCCCCTTGCCACTTCGGGCGCGGTCACCACGGATGAAGGGATTGAAAATGCCCTCCAGCTCCGACGGATCAATCCCCATACCCCGATCCAGCACGCTCAGCACCACGTAGGGCGCACCGCTGTCGCCGGAAACATAGGCCGCCACTTCAACGCCGTCACCGGCATGGTGCATCGCGTTGCCAATAAGGTTGTTGAGCAGCCGCTTCATGGAAACCCGTCGCAGCGGGAACGGCGGAATGGACTCCAGGCACAGCCGGACCTGCTCGACCGGGTTGTTGTACGGCGCCACCACTTCGTGGACCAGCTCGACCAGATCGACTTCTTCGACCTCTTCATCGCGCCCGTCCCGAATAAATGCCAGGAATTGGTCGAGGATGGCGTCCATGTCCTCAATGTCGCGAACCATGCCTTCCATGAATTCGTTGTTGGTCGGCATCAATTCCAGTGACAGGCGCAAACGCGTCAGCGGCGTTCGCAAATCGTGGGACACCCCGGCCAGCATCAGCTCGCGCTCCTGCCCGGCCTGCTCAACGTCTTCGGCCATCTGATTGAACGCCCGGTAAACCTCGGTCATCTCGCTGGGCGTGTCGCCCACCGGCAACCGCACGCTGCGGCCCTGCCCCAGCTGGCGTGCGGCAAAAACCAGGCGCTTGAGCGGCTGATTGAGCTGGCTGACGAAGATCCACGCCGAAGCCGTCGAGAGCAAGCCGATCGCCAGAAACCAGCCCAACACGCTCCAGATTTTCTGCCCGCGCAACGGATGCGGGTACAGCGGCACTTTCAGCCAGCCATCGCCGAGACTCGGCGCCCTCACCCACAGCGCAGGAGGCGCGTGGACACGCAGACGCACTTCGGTGTCCGCGCCCAGTTCATCCTGCATCTGCCGTTGGTAGATTTCGGAATACGGCCAGTGCTGCTCGCCTTCCGGTACGCCGCCACCCACCACGCGGATCAGCCCGGCGGCGTCGGCGATGGTCTGCCGGTCGCTCTCGTCGGCCGCCCAGTAAGCCCGCAAAGTGAGTGCAACGCCGTGGCTGTATTGGCGATCGACCAGAACATCCTCGTTCATCAGCAAATAGACGAGGGTCAGCGCCTTCGAAAACAGCACGACAATGAGCACCAACCACAGCGTGCGGGAGAAAAAACTTTGCGGGAACCAGAGCGGTGTCTTCATAACAGCAGCTACACACTTTGCGGAAGCGAGCCGGGCTCGCGAATTTGCGGAACACATGACACAGCAAAAACCAGCCACGCCAATGGCCGCTTTCGCGAACATCGAGGTGACTGGCTAACGTAGGCGGGCGTGAGACAGGCCCGGCAGGTTACCGTCGAACTTGCTGCTACTGCTTGTTGGCACCATCTGGCACGAAAACATAACCCACTCCCCAGACCGTCTGAATGTAACGCGGCTTGGCAGCGTCCACTTCAATCAGACGACGCAGGCGGGAGATCTGGACGTCGATGGAGCGCTCCAGCGCGTCCCACTCGCGGCCACGGGCCAGATTCATCAGTTTGTCCCGCGTCAGCGGCTCACGCGCATGCATGACGAGTGCCTTCAGCACGGCGAATTCACCGGTGGTGAGCATGTGTACTTCGTCGCCCCGCTTGAGCTCGCGGGTGGCGAGCGACAGAGCGTAGTCGCCGAAAGTGACGGTTTCGTCTTCCGTGGCGGGTGCGCCGGGTACGGGTGCGGATTGACGACGCAGCACCGCGCGGACGCGGGCCATCAATTCGTCAGGATTGAAAGGTTTTGCGAGGTAATCATCGGCGCCGAGCTCGAGGCCCTTGATGCGGCTGAGCTCGTCGCCCTTGGCGGTCAGCATGACGATGGGGACTTGATTGTTCGCGGCGCGCAGACGGCGGCAGGCGGACAGGCCGTCTTCGCCCGGCAGCATCAGGTCCAGCACCACGAGGTGGAACACTTCGCGCGCCAGCAGCCGATCCATTTGCTCCACGTTGGGCACAGCCCGGGCGCGGTAGCCCTTGCTGTTGAAAAAGCGCTCTAGCAGGCTGCTCAAGCCCGGGTCATCGTCAACGATGAGGATTTTCTCGCCTTCAGCCGTTTGTGCAGTGCTGCTCATTGGAAGCTCCTTTGATCTCGGCGCGCATTATGGCGTAGCTGCAGTTATGCGCACCGTGTGCATTGTTAGCAGATTTTTCCTGAATCCACATGGGTGCTCTCGCTCAGTCACTTGAGGGCGATTCGCCGCGGCTGCGCGGGCTGAAACCGGCGTATCGACGGGCCGATCCCCTATTCAGGGCTCACTGGGTATAATGCGCCGCCTTCAAGGTCAGGCAACGCTCGTTCAAGGCGGTTCGCCAGCCGCTGATTTAATGCACACACATTTGCCAGGTGGTTTTATGGACAGTATCAACAGCCGCATCGCCGAGGAACTCGGCGTCCGCCCGCAACAGGTCGAAGCGGCCGTCGCGCTACTGGATGAAGGCTCAACGGTGCCTTTCATCGCTCGTTACCGCAAGGAAGTCACTGGCAGCCTCGATGACACGCAACTGCGTCATCTGGAAGAGCGCCTGCGCTACCTGCGCGAACTCGACGAGCGCCGCATCAGCATCCTTGCCAGCATCGAAGAGCAAGGCAAGCTGACCCCTGAACTGGCGCGCGAGATCAAGCTCGCCGACACCAAGACCCGCCTTGAAGACTTGTACCTGCCGTACAAGCAGAAGCGCCGCACCAAAGGCCAGATCGCACTGGAAGCCGGCCTGGGTGAGCTGGCCGACGGCATCTTCAATGATCCAACCCTGACCCCGGAAACCGAAGCTTCGCGCTTCGTCGATGCCGAAAAAGGCTTCGCCGACGTCAAGGCCGTGCTCGAAGGCGCCAAATACATTCTGATGGAGCGCTTCGCCGAAGACGCGACGCTGCTGGAGAAGCTGCGCAGTTTCCTCAAGCACGAAGCCGTGATCAGTGCCCGTGTGGTACCGGGTAAAGAGGAAGAAGGCGCCAAGTTCCGCGATTACTTCGAACACGACGAGCCGCTCAAGAGCATGCCGTCGCACCGTGCGCTGGCGATCTTCCGGGGTCGCAACGAGGGCGTGCTGAGCTCGGCGCTGAAAGTCGGCGAAGAGCTGCCCGGCACCCTGCACCCGTGCGAAATGATGATCAGCGAGCGCTTCGGCCTGCAGAATCAGAACCGTCCTGCGGACAAGTGGCTGGCCGAAGTCGTGCGCTGGACCTGGAAGGTCAAGCTGTACTCCAGCCTCGAAACCGACCTGCTCGGCGAGCTGCGCGAAGGTGCCGAAACCGAAGCGATCAACGTATTCGCTCACAACCTGCACGACCTGTTGCTGGCCGCACCGGCGGGACCACGCGCCACGCTGGGCCTCGATCCGGGCCTGCGCACCGGTTGCAAGGTCGCCGTGGTCGACAGCACCGGCAAGCTGCTGGACTACGCCACGGTCTACCCCCATGTACCGAAAAACCAGTGGGATCAGACCATCGCCGTGCTCGCGGCCCTGTGCGCCAAACATTCGGTTGACCTGATCGCGATCGGCAACGGTACCGCCAGCCGCGAGACTGACAAGCTGGCCGGCGATCTGATCAAAAAGTATCCAGGCTTGAAGATGACCAAAGTCATGGTCTCTGAAGCGGGCGCTTCGGTGTACTCGGCGTCGGAACTCGCCGCCAAGGAATTCCCGGACCTCGACGTTTCGATCCGTGGCGCCGTCTCCATCGCACGCCGCTTGCAGGACCCCCTCGCCGAACTGGTGAAAATCGACCCGAAATCCATCGGCGTCGGCCAATACCAGCATGACGTGTCGCAGCTCAAACTGGCCCGCGGCCTCGACGCGGTGGTGGAAGACTGCGTGAACGCCGTGGGTGTGGACGTGAACACCGCATCCGTCGCCCTGCTCGCTCGGATTTCCGGCTTGAACACCACCCTGGCGCAGAACATCGTTGCCCACCGCGACCAGAACGGCGCGTTCAAGACCCGTGCGGCATTGAAGAAAGTCCCGCGTCTGGGCGAGAAGACCTTCGAACAGGCCGCAGGCTTTCTGCGGGTCATGAACGGCGACAACCCGCTGGATTCGTCAGCCGTTCACCCTGAGGCGTACCCGTTGGTGCAGCGCATCGCCGCCCAGACCGATCGCGACATCCGTTCGCTGATCGGCGACGCTGCCTTCCTGAAGCGTCTCGACCCGAAGACATTCACAGACGAAACCTTCGGCCTGCCGACCGTCACCGACATCCTTCAAGAGCTGGAAAAACCGGGCCGCGATCCACGTCCGGGGTTCAAGACCGCTGAGTTCCAGGACGGCGTTGAAGACTTGAAGGATCTTCAGCCGGGCATGATCCTGGAAGGCGTGGTCACCAACGTCACCAACTTTGGCGCATTCGTTGATATCGGCGTTCATCAGGACGGTTTGGTGCACATCTCCGCGCTTTCGGAGAAGTTCATCAAGGACCCTCGCGAGGCGGTCAAAGCCGGCGATGTGGTGAAGGTCAAGGTGATGGAAGTGGACATCCCGCGCAAGCGCGTCGGTCTGTCGATGCGCATGAGCGACACGCCGGGCGAGAAAGTCGATGGCGCTCGCGGTGCCCGTCCGGGAGCAGCGCCGCGTCAGCAGCAAAGCAATACCCTTCGCAAGGAAGCCTCGACCCCGGCGCCGAGCAATAACCCGATGGCGTCGCTGTTCGCCAACGCCAAGCAACTGAAGAAGCGCTGATGGATATCCCTGACGAACTGACTCAGAGCGCCTATTTCAAGACGCTCGGCTGCCGGGTAGTGAAACTGGACGAAGGCGTTGCCGTGGTGGCGTTGCCGCTGGAGCCACACCTGCGCAATCGCGGCAACGTCATGCATGGCGGCGCGCTGTTCAGCCTGGTCGACATCACCATGGGCCTGGCCTGCTCCAGCGCCCACGGCTTCGACAAGCAAAGCGTTACCGTGGAATGCAAAATCAATTACATGCGCGCCGTGGCCGAGGGCGAAGTCATCTGCACCAGCACGGTGCTGCATGCCGGACGCCGAACGCTGGTGGTCGAAGCCGACGTTCGCCAGAACGATAAGCTGGTTGCCAAAGCGCAGGGCACGTTCGCGATCGTCTAGCTGTCCGATAGCGTTATGAGTTAATTTCGGCACTGTTCAGCAGTGTCGAAATTTTCTGATTTCCTTGTAGGAACGATCAGCGACGGGCATCGGCGTTAGGGCCATCGACGAGGCGAAAACGCCAGTTCCTTTCTTCACCCTTGTAGACCGCCATATCGCCCCCATATAGGGCCGACTGACGCGTGAAGGATTCCAACTTGAGCGAACTTCTCAACCGCCGCCTGACTCTGCTTGGCGAGCACTCCAACCTCTCCCTTCTGGAGAAGTGCTTGCACGGCATCGAGCGTGAATGCCTGCGCGTTACGGGCGAAGGCCGTCTGGCGCAAACCCCGCACCCGGAAGCACTGGGCGCGGCGCTGACCAACGAGCAAATCACCACCGATTACTCCGAGTCGCTGCTGGAGTTCATCACTCCGGCCCTGGCCAACCCGGCTGACACGCTGGAAAGCCTGGATAAGATTCACCGCTTCGCGTACAGCAAACTGGGCAGCGAGTACATCTGGAGCCCTTCGATGCCGTGCCCGCTGCCGGCTGAGGCAGATATCCCGATCGCCTATTACGGCACGTCCAACATCGGCAAGCTCAAGTACGTGTACCGTCAGGGCCTTGCCTTGCGTTACGGCAAGACCATGCAGTGCATCGCCGGCATTCATTACAACTTCTCCTTGCCCGAAGCTATCTGGCCCGTGCTCAAGCAGGACGCGAAATTCGAAGGCGATGACCGCGATTTCCAATCCGAGAGCTACATCGGCCTGATCCGCAACTTCCGTCGTTACAGCTGGCTGCTGATGTACCTGTTCGGCGCGTCGCCGGCGCTGGACGCCAGCTTCCTGCGCGGCCGTTCCCATCAGCTTGAGCAGTTCGACGCCGAAACGCTGTACCTGCCTTACGCCACCAGCCTGCGGATGAGCGATCTGGGTTACCAGAGCAATGCCCAGGCGGACCTGACGCCTTGCTACAACGACTTGATCACGTACACCGACAGCCTTCGCCGTGCGGTGGCAACGCCCTACGCGCCTTATGTCGAAATCGGTACGCACAAGGATGGCGAGTGGATTCAGCTCAACACCAACGTGCTGCAGATCGAGAACGAGTACTACTCAACGATCCGCCCGAAACGCGTCACCTACTCAGGTGAGCGCCCGATTCAGGCGCTGGTCGCGCGCGGCGTGCAGTACGTGGAAGTCCGCTGCCTGGACATCAACCCGTTCCTGCCGGTGGGCATCGACCTTCAGCAATCGCGCTTCATTGATGCATTCATCCTGTACTGCGCGCTGCACGACAGCCCGCAGCTGGCGAGCAATGAATGCGGCAACGCCAGCACGAACTTCCTGACCGTGGTCAAGGAAGGTCGTCGTCCCGGCCTGCAACTGAACCGCAACGACACGACGATCGACCTGAAAGTCTGGGCCAACGAGATGCTGGACACGATCAGGCCGATCTGCGAACTGCTCGACGCCAGCCAGGGCACGGATGAGCACGTCAAGTCGCTGGACGTCCAGCGGGCAAAAGTGGCGGACGCCTCTCTGACGCCTTCGGCACAAGTGCTGGCGGCGATGACCGAGCACAAGGAAGGCTTCACGGCTTTCTCGCTGCGCCAGTCGCAGGTTCACGCTGATCATTTCCGCAGCAATCCGCTGAGTGCCGAGGACCAGACGCACTTCGAAAGCAAGGCGCGCGAGTCCCTGGCTCAGCAAGCGGAACTGGAACAGACCGAAGAGAAAGTGGATTTCGATACGTTTGTGGGCGCGTATCAGGCGAGCATTCTGGCGATCAGCAACTGACGCTACGCTGTGCAAGATGTTGTAGCGAGGGTCTGCTCGCGAAGCGGCAGACCCTCGCGCGCTTTGCTTAGATAGCCTTCTCGAAAATCTTCGAATTACGCTGATAGTTGTACAGCGACGCACGGGCGCTCGGCAGGCGGTCAACGCTGCTGGCCTCGAAACCGCGCTCCTGGAACCAGTGCGCAGTACGCGTCGTAAGGACGAACAGGGTTTTCAGCCCCAGCGCCCGGGCGCGTTCTTCAATGCGCTCAAGCAGCTCATCGCCGCGCCCACCGTGGCGATACTCGGGGTTCACTGCCAGACACGCCAGCTCACCCGCTTCGGAATCGGCAATCGGATACAGCGCTGCGCAGGCGATGATCAGGCCCTCACGCTCGACCACGCTGAACTGCTCGATTTCACGCTCCAGCACTTCCCGCGAACGACGCACGAGAATCCCCTGCTCTTCCAGCGGCGTGATGAGGTCCATCAGCCCGCCGACGTCGCCGATCGACGCTTCGCGCACCAGTTCGAATTGCTCCTGCGCCACCAGTGTGCCGCCGCCCGTGCGTGTAAACAGCTCGGAGAGCAGCGCGCCGTCTTCGGCATAGCTGACGATATGGCTGCGCGCCACACCGCCGCGACAGGCCTGAGCCGCCGCATCCAGCAGCTCCGCCTGGTAGTTGCTGCCCAAGCGCTGAAGGTGCGCGGGAACCTGTTGCGGACGCAACTCACGGACCAATCGGCCCTGCTCGTCCAGCAAGCCTGACTCGGCACCGAACAGCAGCAGCTTTTCCGCACCCAGGTCAATGGCCGCGCGCGTCGCAACGTCTTCGCAGGCCAGGTTGAAGATCTCGCCAGTGGGCGAATACCCCAACGGCGACAGCAGCACGATAGAGCGTTCGTCGAGCAGCCGGCTGATGCCCTTGCGGTCGATGCGGCGTACTTCGCCGGTGTGCTGGAAATCGACGCCTTCAAGGACGCCGATCGGACGCGCCGTGACAAAGTTGCCGCCCGTCACGCGCAACCGCGAGCCCTGCATCGGTGAAGCAGCCATGTCCATCGACAGACGCGCTTCGATGGCAATGCGCAGGGCGCCAACGGCGTCGATCACACATTCGAGCGTGGCGAAATCGGTCACGCGCATGTCGTGATGGAAATGCGGCGTCAGGCCGCGCGCTTGCAGGCGGCTTTCGATCTGCGGGCGGGAGCCGTAAACCAGCACGAGGCGTACGCCGAGGCTGTGCAGCAACACAAGGTCGTGGACGATGTTGCCGAAGTTCGGGTGTTCTACGCCGTCACCGGGAAGCATGACGACGAAGGTGCAATCCCGGTGGGCATTGATGTAGGGAGACGCGTGGCGGAGCCAATTGACGTAATCGGGCATATCCGAAAGGAGCCTGTAGTGGATGGACGAAGGGTGGAAACACTCAAGACGGCATGAGCTTTATCGTCGGAACAGGCATCGCAACACGCGTACTCTCCTTTTCGGATCATTCTTAGACAGGGCCTGACTCCAGCAGCACGTGGGCGCACTCAAGGGGTAGCCAGGCAGTAATGTTCGATCAATTGACGTAACAGACGCACTGTAGGCTGCAAACGTGACATTTCAAGATATTCACCGGGCTGGTGCGCACAGGCAATGTCCCCGGGCCCCATCACGATGGTTTCGCAACCAAGGCGCTGAAGATAAGGCGCTTCGGTGCCAAATGCCACCGCTTCGGCCGTATGACCGGTCAGACGCTCTGCGATTCGCACCAGTTCCGCATCGGCGCTTTCTTCAAAGGGGGACACTTCCGAAAACAGCGGCGCATAGTCGATCTGCACCTGATGCAGCTCGGCGACGGGCTGCAGTTTCTGCCGGATCGCGGCACGCAGCACTTCAGGGTCCATGCCCGGCAGCGGGCGCAGGTCGAACTCCAGCGAGCACTGCCCGCAGATCCGGTTCGGGTTGTCGCCGCCATGGATGCAGCCGAAGTTCAGGGTCGGTTGCGGAACGCTGAACTGCGGATTGCGGTATTGCTCCTGCCACTGTCGGCGCAGGCCTTTCAGCTCGCCGATGGCGTCGTACATGGCTTCAAGGGCGCTGCGCCCCAGGCTCGGGTCCGAGGAGTGACCGCTGCGGCCGAGAATCTCTATGCGCTCCATCATCACGCCTTTGTGCAGGCGGACCGGCTTGAGACGGGTCGGCTCGCCGATAACTGCCGCGCGCCCCAGCACACCGCCCGCCGCAGCCAACGCCTTGGCTCCGGCCATTGAGCTTTCTTCGTCGCAGGTCGCGAGGATGATCAGCGGCTGCTTGAACGGCTGATCGAGCAGTGGCTGCAGCGCTTCGATGGCCAAGGCGAAGAAGCCCTTCATGTCGCAGCTGCCCAGTCCTACCCAGTTGCCGTCAACTTCGGTCAGCTTCAGTGGATCGGTTTTCCACAATGCATCGTCGTAAGGGACCGTATCGCTGTGGCCCGCCAGCACCAACCCGCCGGGGCCGGTGCCGAAGGTGGCCAGCAGATTGAACTTGCCGGGGCTCACCTGCTGGATGTCGCAGGCGAAACCAAGATCGCCCAGCCAGCTTGCCAGCAGATCAATGACGGCGCGATTGGACTGGTCGAGCGCAGGCTGCGTACAGCTCACAGATGGCGCGGCGATCAGGGCGGCGAACTGGTCTTTCATGGACGGCAACGGCATAGGCGACTCCGGTGATGGGGTGCGACACGCGGACCATCATAGGTCGATTGCCCCGCATGAATAAACTGTCACGGTTGATGTCCTGTACACTGCACGGCCCACGCAGCTGTGTCGATTCCGGCTGCGACCCCTGTTATCAGCGATAGAGCGTTTGGATTCTCCGGCCATGCAGAAAGAAACCGAAATCAAACTCCGCGTCAGCCGCGAAACCCTCATAGCCCTGCGCGAGCACCCGTTGCTGAAGAAGCGCAACAAGGGTGGCTGGGAGCGGTTGGAGCTGTTCAATCAGTATTTCGACACTCCCGAGCGCGAGCTGGCCCATGCCAAAGTTGCGCTGCGCCTGCGCCGCGATGGCGACGCCATCATTCAGACCCTCAAGACCCGCGGCCAGAGCGTCGCAGGCCTGTCCGAGCGTAACGAATACAACTGGGATGTGCCCAAAGCCAAGCTGGACCTGAAGAAGCTCGACGGCGAATGCTGGCCCGAGCAACTGGCGGATCTGGACAAGAAAACCATCAAACCGGTGTTCACCACTGATTTCGTCCGCGAGAAAGCGGAAATCGCCTGGGGCCGTGGCAAGTCCAAGGTGGTGATCGAGGCAGCGCTGGACCTGGGCAAGGTGGTTGCCGGCAAGCAGCAGGAAGAAATCTGCGAGCTGGAACTGGAATTGCGCGAAGGCGATCCTGCCGCGCTGCTGGAACTGGCCGCAGAGCTGGCCGAAAAACTGCCGCTGATGCCCTGTGATATCAGCAAGGCCGAACGTGGCTATCGTCTGTTCGACGCCAGCAGCTACTCCATCAAATTGCCAACGCCCGAGCTGCATGGCGAACTCTCGGTAGACGACGCGTTCAGCGCCATCGCCTGGTTCCTGCTCGGCAGCAGCCAGCGTCTGGCCGAGCAATACCGGTTCAACGGTCACTGGAGCCTGTTGCAGGAGTGGGTCGAAGTGCTCGCTGAACTGCGCGCGCTGGCCGGCAGCCTCGGTCAAGCCGCTCCGCGTGCCACGACCCATGACCTGCGTGCCGCGCTGGACGCCTTGCTGGAAGACTGGCGCACGCTGGTGCTCGCCGGCCAGGAAGATGGCGATGTACGCGCCGCTGCCCATGAGCAGTTCATCGAAGAGCTGCAGGACACCCGTTGGGGCCTGTTCTCGCTGACCACGTCGCGCTGGTTGATGGCGCGCAGCTGGACGGTCGAGCGCAACAACCGTGGCAATCGTCAGGGCCACGCGATGCTCAGCAGTTGGGTACCGCGTTTCCTCGGTGATGAGGCGACCGCGCTGAACCTGCCGCGCTACCAGCAGCAGCCGGAAGATCTGGCCGAGCAGTTGCCACGCATCGAGCGCATTCAGGTGTGGCTGCATTACGCCCGCCAGGCCCTCGACCTGCCTGAGCTGGATCGCTTGTACGGCGAGCTGAACAAGCTCGAACAACTGGCGCATCTGGACATCACCGATGAAATCCTCGATGCCCGCGCCCAGCAAACCATCACCGTCCTGCAAAGCCGGGCGTGGAAGACATTGTTGAAGTTGTAAGACGACGTACGGATGGGACGGCTGGCGCGGTTGGTAGACCGGCTGACGCGGTTTCGTAGGAACGGCTTTAGCCGGGAAGAGGCCAGTTGCAGCACCCGCAGTTTTGCGGCGTGCCTACCGACGCATTCCCGGCTGAAGCCGGTCCCACTAAATGCACGAAGCGCGGGATTGGCACCCTATCTGTTGATCGGCAAGCTCGTCGTCGATTTGATTTCCGACAGCGCCACTGTCGAATTCACTTCCTGGATCCCCGGTACCAGCGAGAGCTTTTCGAAGAAGAATCGCTCGTACGCTTCGATATCCGGCGTGACGATGCGCAGCAAAAAGTCCACCGACCCCATCAGCACATAACACTCCAGCACTTCGGGAAAGCCTCGGATCGCTTCGGTGAATTCGGTGAAATTGGACCGACCGTGGGCGTTGAGTTTTACCTCGGCAAAAATCTGCGTGTTCAGGCCGATTTTCTTGCGATCCAGCAGTGTCACCTGCCGCCGAATCACGCCTTCATCCTTGAGCCTCTGAATGCGCCGCCAGCAGGGCGACTGCGACAGGCCGACCTGCTCGGCGATCTGCGCGCTGGACAGCGATGCATCCTCCTGCAGGAGCGCCAGAATCTTCCGATCGTAGGCATCCAGCTCAATCCGCATAATCAATTCCCGAAATAAGACCACTGAACATAGACAAGTCTCGATGAGACTAATACAGCCCGTCTTCGACCAGTAATTTCTTTTTCAGCGTGTAAAACTTTCTGCCATTCAACGCCATTGCAACGACGCGATTGTCAGGAGGTATCCCATGCCACATTTCGAAACCGTCAGCGGTGCTCCGTTTCGCCACGACGTCTGGTCGGTCAGCAACGCTCACGGCCTGTCGCGATACCAAATCCTTGCCGAAGCGGAAGCTGACGTACTCTGCCGGCTGCTCAACCTGTTCGCGATGCAGTACCTGATTCCCCAACAGGTCAGCGTGCTGCAGCAGGAAGGCATGCTGATGGTGAGCGTCGAGGTGGGTGGCATGACTTCGCACCGCGCTCAGGTGATTGGTGAAAAAATGCGCAACCTCGTCAGCGTTTGCTCGGTCGAACTTGAACCCATGGGCGATTTGCACGTCGTAACCGAGGCCGTCTCACTCGCCGCCAGTTGAGTGCTCCGAAAATATTGGCAACGCTTCGCTACCGGCAGGGCGCAACAACTGGCACGCTTGGGACTACTCTTGCTCAACACCGAAGTAAGCCGTCTTGTACCAAGGAGCCCGCATGTCCGTCCTCGCCTCATCATCTCAGGACCGCTGGCTGGATCTGAACGAAGTACTGCGTGACCTTGTCGCCCAGGGATACCTCGATCAGGACAACGCCGAATATGCGCTCACGCTGCGCCGAGCCGCGCAGAATCTCCACGCCCACCCGCTCGAACTCATCGCCACCCAGCAGTTCGACAACCACAAGCGGCCCGGCAAGAAACTCGACCTCGAAACCCTGACCGCCTGGCTGGCTGAGCAAGCCGGCCAGCCGTACCTGCGCATCGACCCTCTGAAGATCAACGTCGCCGCCGTGACCCCGTTGATGTCCTACGCCTTTGCCCAGCGCCACAAGATTCTCGCGGTGGACGTTGATCGCGATGCGGTGACCATCGCCAGCGCGCAGCCTTACGTGAGTGCGTGGGAAGCCGACCTGACCCACGTACTGAAGATGCCGATCAAGCGCGTCGTCGCCAATCCTGTCGACGTGCAGAAACTGGCCGTCGAGTTTTATCGGCTGGCGAAATCGGTCAGCGGCGCAAGCGCCAGCGATCAGAAAATCAGCAACATGGGCAACTTCGAACAGTTGCTCAAGCTCGGCGCCAGCGATCAGGAGCCGGACGCCAACGATGCGCACATCGTCAATATCGTCGACTGGCTGTTCCAGTACGCGTACCAGCAGCGGGCGAGCGATATTCACATCGAGCCTCGCCGTGAAGCCGGTACCGTCCGTTTCCGCATCGATGGCGTGCTGCACAACGTTTATCAATTCCCGCCCCAGGTGGCGATGGCTGTCACCAGCCGTCTGAAAAGCCTGGGCCGGATGAACGTGGCCGAGAAGCGCAAGCCGCAGGACGGCCGGGTGAAGACCAAGACGCCTGACGGTGGCGAAGTGGAGCTGCGGCTGTCGACGCTGCCCACGGCCTTCGGCGAAAAAATGGTCATGCGGATTTTTGACCCGGAAGTGCTGCTCAAGGACTTCGACCAGCTCGGATTCTCCGGCGATGACCTGCGTCGCTGGGAGGGCATGACGCGGCAGCCCAACGGCATCATTCTGGTGACCGGCCCGACCGGTTCCGGCAAGACCACCACGCTGTACACGACCCTGAAGATGCTGGCGACCTCGGAAGTGAACCTCTGCACCATCGAGGACCCGATCGAGATGGTGGAGCCGGCGTTCAACCAGATGCAGGTGCAGCACAACATCGACCTGACCTTTGCCAGCGGCGTCCGCGCGCTGATGCGGCAAGACCCGGACATCATCATGATCGGCGAGATTCGCGACCTGGAAACCGCAGAAATGGCGATTCAGGCGGCATTGACCGGTCACTTGGTGCTCTCGACGCTGCACACCAACGACGCGCCCAGCGCCATCAGCCGTCTGCTGGAGCTGGGCGTCCCGCATTATCTGCTCAAGGCGACGATCCTCGGCGTGATGGCGCAACGTCTGGTGCGGACGCTTTGCCCGCACTGCAAGGCGCCGATCGAAATGGATGAGGTCGACTGGCAAACCCTGACGCGGCCTTGGCAGGCGCCCGTGCCAAGCGGCGCGCACCGGGCAGTGGGTTGCGCGGAGTGCCGCGACACGGGTTATCGCGGGCGTGCGGGGGTGTACGAGATCATGCTGATGTCCGACGCCGTGAAGTCGCTGATCACGGCGGACCTGGACCTGACGGCGTTGCGTCGCCAGGGCTTCAAGGACGGTATGCGCAGCCTGCGGTTGTCCGGCGCGCAAAAGGTCGCGGCGGGGCTGACGACGGTTGAAGAGGTGCTACGCGTGACACCGCAAAGCGAGCAGCGTTAGTTACTGGTCCGGCACCCCGAAATCCAGCACGACTTTCATCGCCTGCTGCTTGTCCCCGGCCAGTTCGAACGCCTGGACCGCGTCCTGAAACGCGAGGGTGTGGGAGATCACCGGGGTCACGTCGATCACCTTGCGATTGAGCAAGTCCACCGCCTGGGCGAACTCGGCATGGAAGCGGAAGGTGCCGCGCAGGTCGATTTCCTTGCCCACCACCAGGTTCAGCGGAATTGCCACATCGCCACCGAGCCCGACTGTCACCACAACCCCACGCGGTCGCATGCAGGTCAGGCCATCGCGCAGGGCTTGCGCACTGCCGGAGGCCTCGAACATCACGTCGAAATAACCCTTGTCGGCGGTATAGCGCGCCAGTGCTTCGGGCTCGTCGCGCAGATTGTGGGTTTCGCTGGCGCCCATGCGGCGCGCGCAGGCCAACGCGCTGTCGCTCAAATCTGCGGCAATAATCTGCAACGCACCCGCCGCGCGCAGGCTGCCGATCAGCAAGTTGCCTATCGGGCCGCAGCCGGTCACCAGGACGCGCTTGCCGAACACGCCGCCGGCGCGCTGGATCGCGTGAAGCCCGACCGACAGGGGCTCGGCCAGGGCGCCTTCAGCCAGCGTCGTGGTCGGCGCCAGCACATGGGCCTGGTCCGATTCGATCACCAAGTGCTCCCGGAAGGCGCCCTGAATGTGCGGAAACGGCATCGCGCTGCCGTAAAAACGCATGTTCAGGCAATGGTTGAGCAGGCCTTCGTGACAATATTTGCAGCCTCCGCACGGCCGTGACGGCGACACGGAGATCCGTTGCCCGACGCTGAAAGCGCTCTGGGCATCGCCGACTTCCTCGATGACTGCCGAAATTTCATGGCCAAGGACCATCGGCTCTTTCAGCCGAACGGCACCGAATCCGCCGTGCTGGTAGTAGTGAAGATCCGAGCCGCAGATACCGCCGCGAGCAACGCGAACGCGCAACTGGCCGGCAGACAACGGCAACGCTTCGTTGCCGGGCTCGACACGCAGGTCTTTCGCGGCATGGCAGACAATCGCTTGCATGGTCATTCTCCGGATTACAGCGATGCCGTGATGGCACCGTCGACGTAAAGGATGTGGCCGTTGACGAAGCTGGCCGCGTCCGAGGCGAGAAACACCGCCGCGCCCGCCAGCTCCGACACTTCGCCCCAACGACGGCTCGGCGTGCGTTGCACCAGCCAGTCGCTGAATTCGGTGTTGGCCACCAGCGCAGCGTTGAGCTCGGTCTTGAAGTAGCCCGGCCCGATCCCGTTGACGTTGAGACCGAACGGGCCCCAGTCGATCGCCATGCCTTTGGTCAGCATCTTCAGCGCGCCCTTGCTCGCGGTATACGGCGCAATGCCCGGTCGGCCCAGCTCGCTCTGCACCGAACAGATGTTGATGATGCGCCCGCGCCCACGGGGGATCATGCAGCGCGCGACCGCTTGGCCGACGAAGAACGCGCTGTCCAGGTTGGTACGCATCAGCTCGTGCCAGTCCGCCTCGGCGAACTCCGCCAGCGGCCCGCGCCGTTGGATGCCGGCGTTGTTGACCAGGATTTCCAGCGGCCCGACGCGTTCTTCGATTTCCTGAACCGCAACGGCGACCGCCTTGCTGTCCGTCACATCAAAACTCTGCGTGTGAACTGCATGCCCCTCCGCGATCAAGGCTTGGGCGGCCGATTGCAGCGTCTCGGCGTTGCGGCCGTTGAGCACGACCGTGGCGCCTGCTTCGGCCAGACCCCGGGCAATCGCCAGACCGATGCCTGCGCTGGAGCCGGTGATCAGCGCCACCCTGCCGTCGAGACGAAAACTTTCCAGAACAGCCATGACGCCCTCCTATTGTTTTTGCGGCTTGAATCTCGATGGGCTGCGCCAGCTGTTGTCCCGATCAAACACAGAAGCCGCGCAGATTGCAGTCACCGTACTCTGCCCGATCAACTTCCCACCGTCATCAACCATGACCCTCCGAACGTTGATCAACGCCCGGACGAGAAGACTTGGCAGGTCGTTGCGCTATGAAGCCCTGAGCACGGGGAACTAGAACGGCAGATGGCGTATCAAATCGTTTCAGAACAAACCAACATCGGAGTACCCGTCATGCGTCTTAAACTTGCTGTAGCCACGTTAGCTTTGCTTTCCCTGCCAGTCGGTTCAGCAATGGCCGACGGTTTTCTGCGGGACGTGCTTTCGTCTGGTGCCACAACCGGTTCGACCTACCTCACCTTCCGTCACCACAAGCTGATCGTCGCTGCACAAGATGACGCTGGCAGCTTCGTTGCCAGCAACGGCGAAATCCGTGGCCCATACCTGGAAGCCGCCATGGATCAGGTGCGCAAGGACAACCCGGCCCTCAAGGCATCGGACATGGACCTGGCGAACGCCATCCTGGCGAAGAACCTGGTTGCCGAGCAATAAGTCAGACCTGTCGAGACGGGTTGGCCGCATAACGCCAATCTAGCTCCCAATAAAAAGCCGCTCACTTGAGCGGCTTTTTTGTGCCTGACCGATGGGCTTATTCGCCGATCAGTGCCTTGTAGCCGGCTGCATCAAGCAGCTTGCCCAGGTCCGCGGTATTGGCTGGCTTGACCTTGAAGATCCACGACGCGTATGGCGCCTCGTTCAATGCCTCTGGGCCATCAGCCAGCGCCTCGTTGACCTCGACGACTTCGCCCGCCACGGGCGAGTAGATGTCAGACGCAGCCTTTACCGACTCGACGACACCGGCCTGATCACCTGGGGCCGCGAAAACCTTACCCACCTCAGGCAGCTCGACGAACACCACGTCACCCAGCGCTTCCTGCGCATGATCGGAAATACCGACAACGATCAGATCACCCTCTTGCTTCGCCCACTCGTGGCTCTCGGCAAAACGCAGTCCGGCGGGAATAGTGCTCATGTTCTTATCCTCTCTACTTCATCAGGTCAGCGGAAAAACCCGCCAGGGATGGCTTTTAAATCAGGGTTAAATCAGGGCCTTGCCGTGACGCACGAATGCGGGTCGAACCACTCGGACCGGGTACCACTTGCCCCGGATTTCCACCTCGGCACGGTCAGCGGTGGCCATCGGCACTCGCGCCAGCGCGATCGACTTGCTTAGCGTAGGAGAGAAACTACCACTGGTGATCTCTCCTTCGCCAACTTCCGCTATTCGGACGACCTGATGAGCGCGCAAAACGCCCCGCTCTTCGAGGACCAGCCCTACAAGTCTTGAGGAGATGCCTCGCGCGCGCTCTGCTTCGAGTGCAGCACGCCCGATGAACGTTCGGTCTTCAGGCGTCCACGCGACCGTCCAGGCCATATTGGAGACCAGCGGCGAAACCTGCTCGTCGATTTCCTGACCGTACAGATTCATGCCCGCTTCCAGCCGCAGCGTATCGCGGGCGCCCAGACCGATCGGCGAGATGCCGGCACCGACCATGTCGTTGAAAAAACTGCAGGCTTCGGTGGCGGGCAGGATGATCTCCAGGCCGTCTTCACCGGTATAACCTGTGCGGGCAATGAACCAGCCGCCTTCCTGCTGGCCTTCGAAGGGTCTGAGGGTGTGGATGAGCGCGGTGCGTTCCTGATTGACCAGTTCGCCGATCTTCTGCCGGGCGTTTGGCCCCTGAATGGCGAGCATGGCCAGCTCCGAGCGATGCCTGACGCGCACGTCGTAGCCGGCAAGGTTGGCGTTCATCCAGGCCAGATCCTTGTCGCCGGTGGCGGCGTTGACCACCAGTCGATAACCCTCGTCGGTCAGGTAGACGATCATGTCGTCGACGATACCGCCGTGGGTGTCGAGCATCGCGCTGTAAAGCGCCTGCCCGGTCTGTTGCAACCTGCCGACGTCGTTGGCCAGCAGATGTTGCAGCCAAGGCTTGGCCTGGCTGCCGGATACATCGAGCACATGCATGTGCGACACGTCGAAAATCCCGCAATCCCGGCGCACCTGATGGTGCTCCTCGACCTGCGATCCGTAGTGCAAGGGCATGTCCCAACCACCAAAATCGACCAGCTTCGCGCCGAGCGCGAGGTGCAGGTCAAAGAGGGGCGTACGCTGTCCCATGGGTTTCTCCTTCCGGGCGTGGCGAAGACGCGGTCACTGGCAATCCCGCAAATCCCCCGTGAATTGGGGTTTGGAGCCGTTGCTAATTTGTGGAATTGTCTGACAGACCGAGTCGATTGCGGCGCATTGTAGCCGCAAGGTTGGGACCCCGCACCTAACCAATCGGCTTAGCCGAACGTCTGATCAAACCGATGACCGGAAGCAGCCCGACCAGCACCAATGTCAGTGCAGGCAGAGCCGCACGCGCCCACTCGCCTTCGCTGGTCATTTCGAAGATGCGCACGGCCAGCGTGTCCCAGCCAAACGGGCGCATGAGCAGCGTGGCGGGCATTTCCTTGAGGACGTCGACGAAGACCAGCAGCGCAGCGCTCAACGTGCCGGGTATGAGCAGCGGCAGATAAATCCTGAAAAACAATCGTGGCCCACTGACCCCCAGACTGCGAGCGGCTTCGGGCAATGAAGGGCGAATGCGCGACAGGCTGTTCTCGAGCGGCCCGTAGGCGACCGCAATGAAGCGCACCAGGTACGCAAGCACGAGCGCCCCCAGGCTGCCCAGCAAAAGCGGCCGGCCAGCACCGCCCATCCAGGTGGATAAGGGCACAACCAGTTCCCGGTCGAGATAACTGAACGCCAACATGATCGACACCGCCAGCACAGAGCCGGGCAGCGCGTAGCCGATGTTGGCGAGGCTGACGCCCGAGCGGATGGCGCGAATGGGGGCGAGACGCCGGGCAAACACGAGAATCATCGCGACGCACACCGTGACCAGCGCAGCGATGCCGCCCAGATAAAGCGTGTGCAGGATCAACCCGGCGTAGCGCTCGTCGAGGTCGAAACGCCCGCGCTGCCAGACCCAGACAATCAACTGCAACAGCGGCACCACGAACGCGCAGGCGAACACCAGTCCACACCATGTGCTGGCGGCGGCGGCTTTGATGCCGTGCAGGTGATACAGCGCCTTGACCCTCGGACGCTCGTTGCTCGGCCGGCTCGCCCCCCGTGCGCGATGCTCGCCGTACAACAGGACCATGACGGCCAGCAGCAGCAGGCTCGCCAGTTGCGCGGCGCTCGACAGGCTAAAGAAGCCGTACCAGGTTTTGTAGATCGCGGTGGTGAAGGTGTCGAAGTTGAACACCGACACCGCGCCGAAATCCGCCAGGGTTTCCATCAACGCCAACGCGACCCCGGCACCGATCGCCGGCCGCGCCATGGGCAATGCCACGCGCCAGAACGCTTGCCACGGCGACTGCCCCAAAATGCGGGCGGCCTCCATCAGGCCTTTGCCCTGCGCCAGGAATGCCGTGCGCGCCAACAGATAGACGTAGGGGTAAAACACCAGCACCAGCACGATGATCACGCCACCGGTCGAGCGCACTCGCGGCAGACGCAGGCCGGAGCCGAACCACTCGCGCAACAGCGTCTGCACCGGACCTGCGAAATCCAGCAATCCCACAAAGACAAACGCCAGCACATACGCCGGGATGGCAAACGGCAGCATCAGCGCCCAGTCGAGCCAGCGCCGCCCCGGGAACTCACACAGCGCCGTCAGCCACGCGAGACTCACGCCCAAGACCGTAACGCCCAGCCCGACGCCGAGCACCAGCGTCAGGGTGTTGCCAAGCAACCGTGGCATCTGGGTTTCCCAGAGGTGGGACCAGATCTGCTGATCGACGGTTTGCCAGGAGAACAGCAGCACGCTCAACGGCAGCAGCACCAGCGCGGCGATGGTGAAAACCAGGGGGTACCAGCGACGCTGGGGGGAGTGGGCCAAAGGGGTTACTCATGGAGAGTTGCGGGTTGCCGAAGCCCTTGGGGGGAGCGACCGGGGTGGCGCTCCACCTTGCTCGCGAAGAGGCCGGCACATCCGCTAGATCTCCAGCGATTGAAATGCCGTCTTCGTGAGCAAGCTCACTCCCACAGGATCTTCACCAAAATGCAAAAACCGGCGTTAATCCGGGCTTTTTTTGCGAGAGATCAGTTCCATCCAGCACGGTCCATCATGCGAATCGCTTCGGCCTGCCGCCGACCGGCCACTTCAACCGGGATTGTGTCCGCCTTGAATGCGCCCCAGCTCGCCACTTCTTCGGACGGTGCGACTTTCGGGTTGGCCGGGAATTCCTGGTTGGTGCCGGCGAATATCGTCTGGGCTTCGGGGCCCGTCATCCATTCCACCAACGCTTTGGCGGCGTCGGCATGGGGCGCGTACTTGGTCAGGCCAATGCCGGAAAGATTGACGTGCACGCCGCGATCCGACTGATTGGGCCAGAACAGGCGCACGGCAAGGTCCGGATTGTCCTTGTGCAAGCGACCGTAGTAGTAAGTATTGACGATGCCGACGTCGCATTGGCCGGCATTGATGGCTTCCAGCACCGCGATGTCATCGGAAAACACGTCGGTCGAGAGGTTGTTCACCCAGCCCCTGAGAATCTTTTCAGACGCCTCGGCGCCGTGGGTTTCGATCAGCGTGGCGGTCAGCGACTGGTTGTAGACCTTCTTGGCGGTACGCAGGCAAAGACGTCCTTCCCACTGTTTGTCGGCCAGCGCTTCGTAGGTGGTGAGTTCTTCAGGTTTGACGCGATCGGTGGAGTAGGCGATGGTCCGCGCGCGCAGGCTCAGGCCGGTCCAGCTGTGGGTGGAAGAGCGGTATTGAGGCGGAATGTTCGCGTCGACGACCGGCGAGGTGAACGGTTGCAGGATGCCCATCTGTTCCGCTTGCCAGAGGTTGCCTGCGTCGACGGTGAGCAGCAGGTCAGCCGTTGCGTTCTGGCCCTCGGCCTTGATGCGCTGCATCAGCGGGGCTTCCTTGTCGGTGATGAACTTGACCTTCACACCGGTCTTGGCGGTGTAGGCATCGAACACCGGTTTGATCAGCTCATCGATTCGGGAGGAATACACCACCACTTCATCTGCGGCCTGGGCGGTGCTGCCGAGCACGGTTAATGCCAGGGCAGCCAAAAGACGCTTGCTCGCCTGCATGCAGGTTCTCCTGATTCGAGAGAGGGGAAAAACGAGGCGAAATGGTAGTGAATCGCATCTACCATCTCAACCGAAGTCAGGATTGAGCCGTTACCGGATGTTGCGGAGTGCCGGCGGTGAACCCTCTGAACGCGCGCGGTTTCAGTGGGACCGGCGTCAGCCGGGAAGAGGCCGGCTTCAACGCCATCAGATTCCCCGCGTAGCAAATGGCGCTTTCCCAGCCAAGCCGGTCCCACAGTGAAGCGCGCGGACAGAAAGCGCTGTGCCGTCAGAGCTTCGCCAACTCGGGGAGGTCCCCGGTCAGCCCCAACGCCTGACGCACGAACAATGCTTTGGCTTCTGCCGAATGATCGACCATCTTCAGCCCGGCATTGCGCAGCAAACGAACCGGCAGCGCATCGGCCTGGAACAGCCGCTCGAAGCCTTCCATCGCCGCCATCAACGCCAGGTTATGCGGCATGCGCCGACGCTCGTAACGGCTCAACACACGCTCATCGGCCAGACGCTCTCCGCGCCCGACCGCACCGCGCAGCACTTCGGCGAGCACGGCTGCGTCGAGAAAGCCCAGGTTGACGCCCTGCCCCGCCAATGGATGAATGGTGTGCGCGGCGTCGCCGATCAGCGCAAGGCCCGGCGCCACATAGCGCTTGGCATGGCGTTGCCGCAGCGGGACGCAAACCCGCGAATCAGCCGAGATCACCTGCCCGAGACAGCCTTCGAACGCATTCTCCAGCTCACGGCAGAAGCGTTGGTCATCGAGCTTCATCAACCGCTCGGATTGCTCCGGTGTCACCGACCAGACGATGGAGCACCAATGCTCACCCTCTCGGTCCAGCGGCAAAAAGGCCAGCGGGCCGTCGTCAGTAAAGCGCTGCCAGGCGGTTTTGCGGTGGGAGTCCGCCGTGCGCACGCTCGTCACAATGGCGTGATGCAGGTAGTCCCATTCCCGCGTCGCGGTGCCCGTCATGCGCCGCACGGTCGAGTTGGCGCCATCGGCCGCGACTACCAGCGGCGCGCGCAATGTGCGGCCGTCGGACAGGGTCAGCAGCCAGTCATCGCCGGAGTGACGCATCTGCTCCAGACGCGCATCGGCCAGCAAACCGATGTTGCTGTCATGCAAGCGTTCGACCAGCGCATCCTGCACCACGCGGTTTTCAACGATATGCCCAAGCACTTCGGCGTGAACGCTGGAGGCAGAAAAATGCACCTTGCCCGTGCCGCTGCCATCCCACACGTGCATGTCGCTGTAGGGGCTGACTCGCCGCGCAACGATGCCGTCCCAGACGCCTAGCCGCTCGAGAATGCGCTGACTGGCGATGGACAGCGCGCTGACCCGCGCCTCGAACGGCGCGTCGGCCACGAACGGCTTGACCGTCAGAGGACCACCATCCACCACGAGGATGTTCAGCCCACTGTCGCGCAGCGCCAGTGCAAGCGCGCTCCCCACCATTCCGGCCCCGACAATCAGCAGATCTGCGCGCGTTTCCATGCTTTAAATCGTTCTCGGTTGTGGCGAAGGCCACGAATGAATGGAGTGTTCAGACATCGCTTCGCGTTCCCAGGCCCATGGCCTGACGGGCGAACCAGCTCTTGGCGGACGGCAGCAGATCCAGGCCCAGGAGGCCCAAGTTGCGGCCTGCCGTGACGAGGGATTGCTGACTGCTGAACAGCCGGGTGACTTGATCCGAAAAGCCGACGGTCAGTTTTTGATCAACGCGCTGGCGCTCGCGGTAGGCCTGCAGCGTCGACAGCTCGCCCAGCGGTGCTTCGCTGGCGAGCAGTGATTCGGCCAGGGAGGCCGCATCACGCAGCGACAGGTTGAAGCCCTGCCCCGCAATTGGATGAAGACTGTGGGCCGCGTTGCCGAGCACCACCAGATGGGAGCGGATCTGCTCTTCGGCCTCGATCAACGCCAGCGGATAGCTATGCCGCGCACCCACTTGTTTCAGCGCACCCAAACGGTAGCCAAAGACGCCCTGCAGTTCTTCCAGAAAGCGTCGGTCGTCCAGCGCCATCAGCCGTTGAACGTCATTGCCGGTGCGCGTCCAGACCAGTGCGCAGCGGTTGTCCGGAAGCGGCAACAACGCCATGGGGCCATTTTCGGTAAACCGCTCGAAGGCCTCACCACCGTGTGGATCTCCCGGCGTGATGTTGGCAATGAGGGCGCTCTGATCGTACGGCGTGTTCCGCACGGCAATGCCCAACTGCTCGCGCAGGCTGGAGCGGCCGCCGTCGGCCAGCACCGCCAGATCGCAAGTGAGCTGAGTTTCGTCGTTCAGGGTCAGTTGGTAGCCATCGGGCAGCGCCTGCATGTGCGTGACCTCAGCCGGCACCCGCCAACTGATCACGTCCTTGTCCAGCGCCTGCCACAGGCATTGGCCAAGCCAGGCGTTTTCAACCACATAGCCCAGGGCCGGAACGCCTTCCTCCATCGAAGACAGGTGCGCAGCGCCGAACCGGCCTTTGTCGGAAACGTGAATTTTGAGAATCGGCTCGGCGCGGCGGCTGATCTGCTGCCACAGGCCCAGGCGCTCGTAGATCTGCCGCGCGCCGAAAGACAGCGCCGAAGAGCGCGCGTCATAGCTGGGCTGGTACGTGTCGCCAGGCGCAAACGGCTCGATCAGGACAATTTTCCAGCCCCGCGCCTTCGCCCCGGCTTGCAGGGCGAGAGCGAGGCTTGCGCCGACCAGCCCGCCGCCGACGATGGCCAGATTAAAGCGGCTCATGCGGCTTGGGTTCGCGCAGCGGCCATCAGGGCCTCAATGTCGGCAACGGTTTTTGGCACGTCGCCCGTCAGGATTTCACAGCCTTTTTTGGTCACCACGACGTCATCCTCGATTCGCACGCCAATCCCGCGCCACTTCTTGGCAACGGTCTGATTGTCCGGGGACACATAAATGCCGGGCTCGACCGTCAGCGCCATCCCGGCCTCCAGCACGCGCCACTCGCCGCCGACCTTGTATTCGCCGACATCGTGCACGTCCATGCCCAGCCAGTGTCCGGCACGGTGCATGTAGAAAGCTTTGTACGCTTCGGCGGCAATCAGTTCATCCACCGCGCCTCGCAGCAGCCCAAGTTCTACCAGGCCTTCGGTGATAACCCGAACCGTCGCCTCGTGAGCCTGATTCCAGTGATTGCCGGGTTTGATCGCCGCAAACGCCGCTTCCTGGGATTTGAGCACCACCTCGTAAATCGCTTTCTGTTCGGCGGAGAATTTGCCGCTGACCGGGAAGGTACGGGTGATGTCACTGGCGTAGCAGTCGATCTCGCAACCGGCATCGATCAGCACCAGATCGCCGTCTCTGAGCAGCGCATCGTTCTCCTGATAATGCAGGATGCAGGCGTTGCGCCCCGACGCGACGATGGAGCCATAGGCCGGCATCTTGGCGCCGCCCTTGCGGAATTCGTAATCCAGCTCCGCTTCCAGGCTGAACTCGTAGAGCCCGGCGCGACTGGCTTGCATCGCCCGCACGTGGGCCCGGGCCGAGATCTGCGCGGCCTCACGCATCACTTTCACTTCGGCCGCCGATTTATACAGGCGCATGTCGTGGAGCAGGTGATCCAGCGCAACGAATTCTTTCGGCGGCTGCGCACCCAGATGCGCCTTGGAGCGGATGACATTGATCCACTCCATCACATGTCGGTCGAATTCAGGATTACTGCCCATGGACGAATACACCCGATCGCGACCCTCGATGAGCCCGGGCAGGATGTCGTCGATGTCGGTGATCGGAAAGGCATCGTCGGCGCCGTACTCGCGCATCGCGCCGTCCTGACCCGCGCGCAGGCCGTCCCACAACTCGCGCTCGGGATTGCGCTCGCGGCAGAACAGGACGTACTCACCGTACTCGCGGCCGGGGATCAGCACGATCACCGCTTCAGGCTCGGGGAAGCCGCTCAGGTACTGAAAGTCGCTGTCCTGGCGGTACACATGTTCAACGTCCCGGTTCCGAATGGCCACAGCCGCCGCTGGCAGAATGGCGATGCTGTTGGGCTCCATCTGCTCCATCAACGCCTTGCGGCGGCGGGCATATTCGGCTTTCGGGATATGAATCATGGGCAAGTGCGGTACTCCGGGAGGTGCGCTTCGGCCACCGCCGCGCAGGGCGGCATGGCCGAAGCAGCGATGACGCGCTGTCAGTGCAAAGACGGCTTGGCTTCGTCTTCGGCGTCGGTTTTCTGGTTGAACTCGGTGAACAGCAGCAACGGCGCAACGCGCAGGTATTCCATCACTTCCATGTAGTCGCTCTCGCCGTCTTCGGACTCGTCGAGCGCATCGTGGACCTGAGCGATGGCAGCCAGATCTTGCAGCACGTCCCTGGCATCATCGCTCAGCGACTGACCACCGACCCGGGCAAAGCCGCTGAGGAAACCCTGGCACCACTGGGCCATGGCGGCGGTGCGCGTAGCCAGAGGCTCATCATCGCCGGGCAACAGCAACACGACGGTCATGTCGTCGCCGGTCAGTTCGCTTTTGACCATTGCCTGCAGGCCGATCAGGGCCTGGCGCACTTTGTCGTCAGGCTCTGTTTCCAGCAGCAGGTGAGCGTCGGTCAGCCACTCCTCAGCATCAAAGCCTGCGCCGGCGCAACTGCGGCCGAGCAAAAGGCCGTGCAGTTCGGCAGGCGATACGTGATGACCACTGCTGGTAAGCAGGGTGGCGAAGCCGTTGTACGGGGAATTCTGAATAGGCATGGGCAACTAGGCGCCAGGCGGCGCAATGTCTAGAATGAAGGCCTTGTATCGTAGCACCGGCAGACGCGCCCAAGCTATCAGGCGATGTCCGGGGCGAATCCAGACGCCAGCGCCTGCACCACTCATCTGAAAGTAATCAGTGGAAAACAATGGAAGACAACGACCTGCAAGCGCTGATGGCTCGACTGGAGTTATTGATCAATCGTGTCGAGCAACTAAAAAGTCAAAACGGACTCCTATTAGCTCAGGAAAAATCCTGGCGCGAGGAACGCGCTCAACTCATTGAAAAAAACGAAATCGCCCGGCAAAAGGTCGAGTCCATGATTTCGCGCCTCAAGGCCCTGGAGCAAGACTCATGAGTAATGGCAACAGCATCACCGTGCAAATCCTCGACAAAGAATATTCGATCATCTGCCCGCAAGAGGAGCGCACCAATCTGGTCAGCGCCGCGCGTTATCTGGACGGCAAAATGCGCGAGATCCGCAGCAGCGGCAAAGTCATCGGCGCCGACCGTATTGCGGTGATGGCCGCACTGAACATTACCCATGACCTTCTGCACAAACAGGAACTGCCACCCGCAAAGGCCCAGACAAATGGTGCCAATAGCGAGCAGGTTCGCGATTTGCTGGACCGTGTAGACCTGGTCCTTGCCACGGATTCGGATAAAGCACAAGGCTGATTGTTCGGACATGATTCGGTATACTTGCGACCGCTCCCTGGAGTGCTTGCCAGTCGGTCATGTCCCTGAGCCGATACGCACAACCACGGGGGTTGCACGTTGGGGTTGGTGTGCATGTCCGCTCGACGGAAAGCCTTAAAACCTCCTGCAATCTCCACCTTGAACTTTCGGGTTCAAGGGCTACACCGACAGCGGTTCGTCGGGGAGTCTCGAACCTTCTACCCATCGCCAGGCGTCCCGTCTGGCGGTGGGCATCGTGAATCTGCCTGATTACACGACATCACCTTCCAAAGCCTTACGGACCCGCCAGCATGACCTCATCCGGCGCCGCTCCCCTCCCAGATCCTTCAAGCCTCACTCGCCCACAGTTGCGTCGGCTGCTTCGCCATAGTCGTCGCGCGCTCAGCCCGGCAGAACAGCGACAGGCGGCGCAGGGTGTGTACCGTCAACTTGCGCAGGACCCTCTGTTTCGCCGCGCCCGGCACGTTTCTCTCTATCTTCCGATGGACGGTGAGATCGACCCGCGCCTGCTGCTTCGTGCCGCTCAAAAACGCGGCAAGGCCACTTACCTGCCAGTGCTGAGCGCCTGGCCGCGAACGAAAATGGTGTTCCAGCGCGTGCATCCAGGGGAGAAGTTCAAACCGAACCGGTTCCGTATCCCGGAGCCGCGCATCAATGCCAAGCGGCAGCGCAAGATCTGGACACTGGACCTGGTGTTGATGCCACTCGTGGGATTCGATCCGCAAGGCGGACGTCTTGGCATGGGGGGCGGCTTTTACGACCGCAGCCTGGCTTATCGCGCGCGTCGTAAAACCTGGCGCAAACCGGTGCTGCTGGGACTGGCCCATGAGTGTCAGAAAGTCGCGAAGCTGGCGGTCGCCAGTTGGGATGTTCCGTTGGCAGGAACGGTGACGGATAAGCGTTGGTATGTGGCGGGGTGAATTGTCAGCAAGGCGCGCTCCTGAGAGGAAAGCGCGCTGCGAAAGCAGTTTAGCGGCGGGACAATGGCTGCTGTTGCTGAGTGATTTCAACCGGCGCGTCTGCCTTGGCGGCCCACAGACTTTGCGCGTAACCGGTGGTGACGATTCCCAAGCCGAACAAAATTGCCAAAACCCACAGTACATCCGGCTTGCGTCGCATTCATCGTCCCCTTTGTAACGAATCAGAATCTAAAATCGATAACGTTTAAACAGGCTGCCAGATCGTGCAGCCCTTAAAATGCCGGCATTCTGCGGCAACGTGACGCAACACGCAAATACTGACGCCAGCCGACTGTCGGGTTGTCATCAAAACGTAGGACAACTTTCCCAACACCTGTTCAGGAGCCTTGTAAATGGCCTATTGGCTGATGAAATCCGAGCCCGACGAGCTCTCGATCAGCGGGCTTAAAAAGTTCGGTCAGACACGCTGGGACGGTGTCCGCAACTATCAGGCGCGGAACTTTCTACGCGCGATGGCCGTGGGTGATCAGTTCTTTTTCTACCATTCCAGCTGCCCCGAGCCCGGGATCGCCGGCATTGGAGAAATCGTTAAGTCCGCGTACCCCGATCCCACCGCGATGGACGAGAAAAGCCACTACTTCGATGCCAAAGCCACCGAGGAGAAAAATCCCTGGAGCGCCCTTGACGTGGCTTTCGTCGAGGCATTTCCGAAGGTGCTGGGACTGGGATTTCTGAAGCAGCAAGCTGCCCTTGAGCAATTGCCACTGGTGCAGAAAGGCAGCCGCTTGTCCGTCATGCCAGTGACGGACGAACAATGGGCCGCCGTACTGGGCCTGCGCTGAGTTCAGAATGCCGCGATTTACTGGGCGATAAAGTTATTGAACAGCAGGTCATCAACGACGGGCTTGCCGGTTTCCTGGGTCAATACCTGCTGGGTCTGCTTCAGCGCTTCCTGACGCAGTTTTTCCTTGGCATCGACGTTGCCCATGCTGTCGACCGTTTGCTGAGTGAACAACGCCACCAACTGGTTGCGAATCAGCGGCTCGTTCTGCTTCACCAGTTTCTGCGCTTCGGCGCCGGTCACGCGCAAGGCGACGTCGGCCTTGTAGACGTGCAGCTTCGGGCTACCGTCCAGCGCGTAGTTGCCCACGAAAGGTGGCGTCAACGCCACGTAGGAAACCTTGTTCGGATCTTCTTTCTCGCCGCCCTCTTCGGCCAGCGCTACAACAGGCATCGACAATGCCATCAACATAACAATCCACGCTTTCACAGTCCGCTCCTCAATCCGTTTTGCCGCATAGCTTACTTCAGCTTATGCACGCCTATCAGGCCGGGCCATGCTCATTGACCCCACAACCTCGCTACCTGTACTTATCGGCCATCCCCGAAAAAGGAATAGCCCTCGATGAAAGCCGTGCTGTGTAAAGCCTTCGGTCCCGCTGCAGATCTGGTGTTGGAGGAAATCCCCAGCCCGGAGCCGAAGAAAAACGAGATTCTTCTGGACGTGCACGCTGCCGGGGTCAACTTCCCGGACACGCTGATTATCGAAGGCAAATACCAGTTCAAGCCGCCTTTTCCGTTTTCGCCCGGAGGTGAAGCGTCGGGCGTCGTGACGGCTGTCGGCGAAAAGGTCAGCCATGTTCGTGTCGGTGACCGAGTGATGGCGCTGACCGGCTGGGGCAGCTTCGCCGAACAGATCGCCGTGGCCGGTTACAACGTCCTCCCCATCCCCGAAACGATGGACTTCACCACCGCTGCTGCTTTCAGCATGACGTACGGCACCTCCATGCACGCCCTTAAACAGCGCGCCAATCTGCAGGCAGGCGAAACGCTCCTCGTCCTCGGCGCATCGGGGGGCGTCGGCCTCGCCGCGGTTGAGATCGGCAAAGCCATGGGCGCTCGCGTGATCGCCGCCGCCAGCAGCGCAGAAAAGCTGGAGGTCGCCAAAACCGCCGGCGCCGACGAGTTGATCAATTACAGCGAAAGCAATCTGAAGGATGAAATCAAACGCCTCACCAACGGCAATGGCGTCGATGTGATCTATGACCCTGTGGGCGGTGACCTTTTTGATCAAGCCGTTCGCGGCATCGCCTGGAACGGCCGATTGCTGGTCGTCGGCTTCGCCAGTGGTCGTATTCCCGAACTGCCGGTCAATCTCGCGCTGTTGAAAGGTGCCTCGGTTGTAGGCGTGTTTTGGGGCTCATTTGCCCAACGCCAGCCGCAAGACAATGCGGCGAATTTCCAGCAACTGTTCACCTGGTTCAGCGAAGGCAAGTTGAAGCCGCTGGTGTCGAAGATTTACCCGCTGGAGCAGGCCGGGGAAGCGATTGAATCGCTGGCGCAGAGGAAAGCGGTGGGCAAGGTGGTGGTTAGCGTCAGGTAGCGCGTATCGGGATCCACCTGTTCTGAAGAAACGGAGCGAACTTTGCGCAGTTCTCTGCACGGCTCACAGCATCCTCCTCACTTGATCAGGCAACACGTCCTTGTAACGCAGTTCCGGAGTCGCCCGGCAGCGCTGAATGACCTCCGGAACTGCATCTGCCAGCGCATCCCCCAGCGCGAACCTGTCCTCGTCGGACAGCTTTCTGTAAGTCGCCACCCTCGCGAGCACGCTGTAGGTGTGCCGGAACACGCTCATCTCCACCTGTTCAAGATCAGACGAGTTCTGCTGGAAGTCTTCGAAGCGTTTGTTGAATTTCGCGCAGGACAGGTGGCGCAGACTCCGATGCAGCCAAGGCACGGCGGCATTTCCTTCACGCGGGTGGACGAAGTAATGCTCCTGACGCAGCGAAATGACTGCCGGACGCTGCTCACTGACGACCCAGGGTTTAACGCGCCACGTTGGCACCACGTTTACCACGGAGAGGGAAAACAGAGGATGCGAGCTGTCCAGCACCTCAGGCTCGGAAACCCGTCCATCATGGTGCGCCACTAGGTCGTAGACGACCCACCCGGATATTCCCGATTTTGAAAGCGAATACGGCCAGGCAGGCGCCCTGCGGTAATCAAACTCCACACTGTGCTCATCTGCATGGGCGCCGATACATACCGCGAACATCAGCCATAAAACCCACTTGCTCATCACTGCCATCACCTGCGCGCTTCTCCCGTCTACCTCCTGCGTGGGTGCAAAAGGCTGGCGCGCATTTTGTGTGCTGTTCTCCGGCGGCAATAGCTCATGACTTCCCAGGGCTGCGTAGGACCAGTCCCAAATTTCAGAGTCATGCTTAAACAAGCCGCGACGCCGCTCGAACGGTTCCGTATATTTCACGGCCGATACATACCGAACACGAGTCATTCGGTATCGACTCCCATACGAACTGCGGACCCGTGTTGATGACCGTCACTCTGCTTTTGATCACGTTGTACGCGCTGTCGATCGCGATATTTTGCTTCGCCACCCGGCGACTGCCGATCCTCTCCAGAGACGCGCTTCATCGCGTTTCGTCGCTGGACGGGCTGCGAGGCGTGCTCGCAACCGCAGTCATTGTTCACCACTTCATGGTCAGTTATTACTGGCACGTCAACGGCGTTTGGGAAACCACGGACAGCCGCGTGCTGAACAACATGGGCACGGTGCCGGTGTCGTTGTTTTTCATGATCACCGGTTACCTGTTTACCGCGAAGATCTACCGAAGCGAGCCAAAATGGCGTCAGATTCTGTCGTCACGGGTACGACGAATCTTCCCGATGTACCTCTTCAGCGTCGCGCTGATTACGGCCATCGCGCTGTACCAGTCCGCAGGCATCAGTGCGCCGGTCATGGACACGATCAAGGCGCTCGGGCGATGGGTGATTTTCATCGGCAGCCCCCTCAGTGGTTTTCCGGACACCGTGCGTATCAACGCCTCGGTGCAGTGGACGCTGCTCTATGAAGCGGTCTTCTACCTGTCGCTGCCGGTGCTGTATTGCCTGCTTCGACGCAAGCTCCCCGGCATGGCCGTCGTGGTCGCGCTGATTGCGCTGGCGTGCCTGTGGGGCGAGTACCACCATCATTTTCACAACCGGTTCATCAAACTGTTTGCTGTCGGCATCGCGGTGGCGGTCTTTGAAGACCGGATGCGCCAGTGGAAAATCGACTTCACGGGCGTACGCTGCACGTTGGTAGCGGTCGCGATACTGCTGATCTGCTTGAAGCTCAAATCGTATTCAACGCTGCAAATGCTGATCCTCGGCATTCCATTTGCGCTGTTCGTACTCGGCAACAGCTTGCACGGGGTGCTAGAGATTCGAGGGTTGAAGATTCTGGGCGAAGCGAGCTTCAGCATTTACCTGCTGCACGGCATCGTCATCTACAGCGTGTTCAGCCTGCTGGGCGCGTACGACTTCGCAATGCCGGACCCGCTCAGCTACGCGCTGTACTTACCGTTGATCATCCTGCTGACCAGCAGCATCAGCGTCGCAACGTACTGGTGCATCGAGCACCCGTTCCTGCGCAAGGCATCGCCGAGCACCAAAGCAATCCTGCCGAAAGCTTAAGACTCGGTAACGGGTGACCGATGCGGGCTAGCCGGGGGCGGACTGAACACCTCGTTCGCCCAACTGGCCATGCTGTACCGCTGCACGACTTCTTCGGGCGGGCCCACGTATTCCCCGTTAATGAACGCGTCAGGGATCACGGGGTGATCGCTATCGATGATCAAAATGTTGCGCGGATCGTAGAAGTCGTAATCCGCCACCGATGGATTGTTGGTGATCATTTTCTTGCGGTAGAGCAGCGCCTCAAAAAAACGGAAGCTCAAACCCGCGTGGCCCGGCCGGACGATGTCGATCAGGATTTCCGAACGCCTGACGTATTCGGCCGTTTCATCGATGTCCATGCGCTGGCGGAAGAAGGTCAGTAATGGACTGGCTCCGGGCACTGGTTTGCTCTGCACCAGAAATTTGCAGGTGCTGGTGTAGCCCAGCTGTTCAAACGCTTGAGCCACCCGGCCAAGCACATCAACGCGGTGCTTGCCGCCCATCACGACGAACGCCTTAAAGTCGGACGTCGTTTTGAAATCGGCGTGCTCTTCGTAGATGTAGTTGTAGAGCTTGCGCAGCTGGTACTCGCGGGCATCGGCACTGTCGAAGGTGTAGACCTTGTCAAAGGTCGCCAGTTGATCGAGCGGCATGGACAGCCGTGCGATTCCGTCTGACAGATACGCAATGGTCAGCTGCGCGGCGGACTGTGCCTGCAGGACCAGCCCCTGATCCAGCTGACTCGGGTTCACCACCAGCAATGCGTCGACATGCCCTGCTGCCCGGATCGTAGCGTTGGCACGCCGAATGATCAGGTACTTTTTTAGCCATCGCCGCATCTTTCCCGGAAGCCAGGACAGCTCCTTCCCGCCTTGGGTCAGGTCAATGAACACCACGTCGTTCGACTTGCCGAGAAAGTGGCTGAGCCGGCCAAGGTATCCGCCGACATCGCGGCACAGAATGATGATCTTTTGATTCCGAATCCCAAGCGGGGGTGACTGCATGTCGTTTGCCAATCGTGAGCCCATGAGCGCGCACTTTACCTGTCCCACGCATCGAAACCCACCTGCGCGCAGCACTGCACAAACGCAATGTTCGCAAAAGAATTCCCTCCCGCCCCGCATTTACGCCCTTTTTATCCGATGAGAAGCCTTCCTATTTTCTGTAACGAAAATGTAATATTCGGATTCGCATAACAAAAAAATAAATGGAGTGTCCCGATGTTTGCCTTTTTCCGTCCTGCCGCGCATCAGGCTCCGCTGCCTGCGGAGCGTGTCGACTCCACCTACCGCCGCCTTCGCTGGCAGATTTTCGCCGGCATCTTCTTCGGCTACGCCGGCTACTATTTGCTGCGCAAGAACTTCTCGCTGGCCATGCCCTACCTGATCGATGAGGGATATACCCGCGGTCAACTGGGGCTGGCGATCTCGGCGATCGCCATTGCGTACGGCCTTTCGAAGTTCCTCATGGGGCTGGTGTCGGATCGCTCCAACCCGCGTTACTTCCTGCCTTTCGGATTGGTGATTTCCGCGCTGGTGATGTTCGTGTTCGGATTCGCACCCTGGGCGACGTCCAGCGTGACGATCATGTTCATTCTGCTGTTCATCAACGGATGGGCCCAGGGCATGGGCTGGCCGCCGAGCGGACGCACGATGGTGCACTGGTGGTCGCAGAAGGAACGTGGCGGCGTCGTGTCGGTGTGGAACGTGGCGCACAACGTCGGCGGCGGCTTGATCGGCCCGCTTTTCCTGCTCGGACTCGGCTGGACCAACGACTGGCACGCCGCATTTTATGTGCCTGCGGCGGTTGCCCTGTTTGTCGCTCTCTTCGCCTTCGTCACCATGCGTGATACCCCGCAGTCCGTGGGCTTGCCGCCGGTCGAGGAATACAAGAACGACTACCCGGAAGGCTACGACGCGAGCCACGAAGAGGAATTCACCGCCAAAGAGATCTTCGTCAAATACGTCCTGCGCAACAAAATGCTCTGGTACATCGCGCTGGCCAACGTGTTCGTTTACCTGCTGCGTTACGGCGTGCTGGACTGGGCGCCAACGTACTTGAAAGAAGCCAAGCACTTCGACGTCGACAAAACGTCGTGGGCCTACTTCTTCTATGAGTGGGCAGGTATTCCGGGCACGTTGCTGTGCGGCTGGATGTCCGACAAGATCTTCCGTGGCAACCGTGGCCTGACCGGCATCGTATTCATGGCAATGGTGACCGTTGCGACGCTGGTCTACTGGCTCAATCCGCCCGGCAACCCCACCGTCGACATGATTGCGCTGGTCTCGATCGGCTTTCTGATCTACGGCCCGGTCATGCTGGTCGGCTTGCAGGCCCTTGAGCTGGCACCGAAGAAAGCAGCCGGCACGGCAGCGGGATTCACTGGCCTGTTCGGGTATCTCGGTGGTTCGGTCGCCGCCAGCGCCCTGATGGGCTACACAGTCGACCACTTCGGCTGGGACGGCGGCTTCGTGCTGCTGGTGTCCGCTTGCATCCTCGCGATAGCGTTCCTGGTGCCGACGCTGCGCCATACGCGGGTGGCGAGTCAGTCGCGAGAGGAAATGGCTTAAGTCTCAAACGGAAAAGGCTTGGTCAGTGCGCTGATCAAGCCACGTCTGTTCAAGGGTATTGCTGGCGAGCGTGAAGGACGCTCAGTATCTCGATACGATCCGTTAGTCGGTGAATAGCCACGTAATTCGGATGGACAATGATTTCGCGGGTATTGAGCACCCGACCTAAGCGGTAGAGGTAAGGATGCTCGGGCAGTGCTGAAGTAGCTCTCTCAATTTCAGCATAAAGCTCTTCCGCCGCTTGTGGATTTCGCTCATCAATATACTCAAGTATCTCCCACAGATCGGCGACTGCCTCCGGGCGCCAATCAACGATCATCGCTACGCTTGTCGCGCTTGGCGGCCAGTCTCGCTTTCAGTTTTGCCATGACTTCATCATGCGGGACGTTAGGTCGTGGGTCATCTACCGAAGCCTGCACCTTGGCACGGAGCCAAGCGTCGTAGCGCGCAGCCTGCTCTTCTGATTCGAACTCCGACACAAGCGGAGAAAGCCGAGCACTCATGATTAACTCCTCAGGGGGTTTCGATGCAGTCTAGCGTCTCGCGCGCAAGCCTGACCGGAAGATCGTGACCAAATGCTATATCGCCAACAACACCGGTTTACACCGCTTGAACCGCGCTTCCAGGCTCAGGTCCGGCATGGCGTGGGTGCGCAGTGCGTGGATGGTTTGTTCGACGTATTCCCACGTGGTCCCGTACCGCCCGCTGGCATTGGCCAGCACTTGGGTAAGCACGCTGTCGGGCAGGTTGCCGGCGTAACTGGGCAAATGCCGCTCCAGCACAAATCCCAAAGCCTGCACCTTGCTGCCGTCTTCAAGTCGGCAGTTGAGCCAGTGTGGGCGGTAGGACGGGAACGGCATTTCTCTCTGCCACAACGCCAGCAGCGATTCGTCGATATTGTCTTCGGGCAATCGGTACGCGAATCCGCTGCAGGAGCCGCCTCGATCCAGACCGAAGACCAGCCCCGGCTGCTCGGGGGTGCCGCGATGTTCATGGGACCAGAGATAGAGGCCGCGATGATAACCGTGGACCCGACCGCGCTGACGCTCGACGGCGCTGCACTCGGGCCGCCAGATCAATGATCCGTACGCGAACAACCAGATCGGGCCGCCCTGGTGACGGCTCATCGTGGCGTGGATGGAGGCAAGCAGCTGTTCTCGGGTGAGCTTCGGCCCAAGATCGATGACCGGCGGGTAGGACAACCCCAGGCCGTCATGGACAGCTCCCGCCAGGATATTGATTTGATTCCCCATCTGGTTCCCCCCACCGGCAAGGCTGACGCCGGTGCAACGCTGAACGCTCATGAAACGGGTCTGGCAACAACGAATGAACAATCAGACGGCATCGCAGGCAGTGTGACGTTGTGACTCGGCCACCGGCGCATGGGTCACGCCGGAAAAACCGATATCTGACAAACAGCCATGCAATACGCTGTCCACATCCAGCTCGGCGAGTGGCTGCGCTTCAGGGCCTCGGCGCGTAAGCGAAAACATCGGCACGCATCTGATGCGCATCCATGCCAGCCAGCACCAGCGCATCAAGGGTCGAATAGACCATCGCCGGTGAACCGCTGGCGTACACATAAAGCGACTTCAGATCGCTGAAGTCCTCGCAGACCGCCTCGTGCAGCATGCCGCAGCGCCCTTCCCAACCGCACAGATCACTGACGACCCTGTGCAAGAAAAGGTTAGGCAGCGTCTGCCATTCATCCCAATGCCTGAGCTGATAGAAATCTTCCGGACGGCGCATTCCCCAATACACATGCACCGGATACGGAAAGCCTTTTGAGCGGCAATGCTCGATCAGGCTGTGCATCTGCCCCATACCGGTGCCTGCCGCGATCAATACCAGCGGGCCATCGGGCAGTTCGCCCAAGTGAGTATCACCAAAGGGCAGGTCAACTCGCGCCATGCCATCGCGCTGCAACTGCTTGATCAGATTTTGCGCACTGGCCTCGCGGGCGAGGACGTGAAATTCCAGATCTCGCCCGCTCTCCGGCGCCGAGGCCATGGAAAATGCCGATTTCTCGCCGTCGTCTCGATGGATCATCAGGTACTGACCAGCGTGATAACGCGGCGGTTTGCCCGCAGGCGCACGGAGCATCACTCGCCAGACATCGCCGCCGACTTCCACACATTCGCTGACCTGGCAGGCGAACGTGCGCACCGGCAACTCGCCGAGCGCCAGCACACTGTCCCACAGCACGACGCAGTCTTCCTGCGGCACCGCCAGGCACGTATAGATTTCGCCGTGGTTGCGGATTTCTCCGGCCTGCTCGACGCTGCCTTCAACCAGCAGCGCGGAACAGATGTGGCAATTGCCGTTGCGACAGCTCTGAGGACATTCGTAGCCCAGGCGCTGAGCGGCGTCGAGGATCCGCTCGCCCGGCAATGTCTCGATGACTGCGCCCGATGGCTGCAAGGTTACACGCATCAATCAATTCCCAGCTGAGTCCAGATTTCATCGATCCGGCGGGTCACCGCTTCGTCCTTGACGATAGCGCGACCCCATTCACGGGTGGTTTCGCCCGGCCATTTATGCGTGGCATCGAGCCCCATTTTCGAACCCAGGCCGGAGACCGGCGAGGCGAAATCGAGGTAGTCGATTGGCGTGTTGTCGATCATCACCGTGTCGCGCTTGGGGTCCATGCGCGTGGTGATCGCCCAGATGACGTCATTCCAGTCACGGGCATTGATGTCGTCGTCGGTGACGATAACGAACTTGGTGTACATAAACTGTCGCAGAAACGACCAGACGCCCAACATCACGCGCTTGGCATGGCCGGGATACTGTTTCTTGATCGTCACAACCGCCATGCGGTACGAGCAACCCTCGGGCGGCAGGTAGAAGTCGACGATCTCGGGGAACTGCTTCTGCAGGATCGGCACGAACACTTCATTCAGCGCGACGCCCAGAATGGCGGGCTCGTCAGGCGGCCGACCCGTGTAGGTGCTGTGGTAAATCGGCTTGATGCGGTGGGTGATGCGCTCGACCGTGAAGACGGGGAAGCTGTCGACCTCGTTGTAGTAGCCGGTGTGGTCGCCGTACGGACCCTCATCGGCCATTTCGCCGGGATGAATCACGCCTTCAAGGACAATCTCTGCACTGGCCGGGACCTGGAGGTCGTTGCCACGGCACTTGATCAATTCGGTCCGGTTGCCACGCAGCAGGCCGGCGAATGCGTATTCGGACAGGCTGTCAGGCACCGGCGTCACGGCGCCGAGGATGGTAGCGGGATCCGCGCCCAAGGCCACCGAGACCGGGAATGGTTGACCCGGGTGTTTGTCGCACCAGTCCTTGAAATCCAGCGCGCCGCCGCGGTGGCTAAGCCAGCGCATGATCACCTTGTTGCGGCCGATCACCTGCTGGCGGTAGATGCCCAGATTCTGCCGTTCCTTGTTAGGCCCGCGAGTGACCGTCAGGCCCCATGTGATCAGCGGGCCCACATCGCCGGGCCAGCAGGTCTGTACCGGCAGCATGCCGAGGTCGACGTCGTCGCCTTCGATCACGATCTCCTGACACGGGGCGTCCTTGACGACTTTCGGCGCCATGGCGATGACTTTTCTGAAGATGGGCAGCTTGGACCAGGCGTCTTTCAGGCCCTTGGGCGGCTCGGGCTCCTTGAGAAAGGCCAGCAGCTTGCCAATTTCCCGCAGCTCGGACACCGATTCGGCGCCCATGCCCATGGCCACCCGCTCAGGCGTGCCAAACAGATTGCCGAGCACCGGAATGTCGAAACCCGTCGGCTTTTCGAACAGCAGCGCTGGCCCCTTGGCGCGCAGGGTCCGGTCGCAGATTTCGGTCATTTCCAGTACAGGGGAAATAGGCACCTGAATGCGTTTCAACTCTCCGCGCTGCTCAAGCTGCTGCACGAAATCCCGTAGATCCTTGAATTTCATTAACCCGGCCACTCACCAAATAGATGCACATCCTACCTGCTCTGACCGCAGACGGCAGCCTGTGTCCAACTCAAATGCGCGGTGTTGCGCGGAATACCGGCGTGAACAGCGGCTGCATCTTCTCGCCGCCCAGATCCGACAGGTGATCCTCGTCCTTGTACAGCGAACGCCCGTCAACTTCGGCACGGCACAGGCCGCCCTCACACATCAGCGGTTTCGGGTCAATCAGGTGAACGCCCGCATCCGCTTGGCTGAGGGTGGCGAACAGCTGATTGATGAACGCCTGTCGCGCATCGAGCTCCGCCGCCGGCCGCCCAACCTCTGCCGCCGAACGCCCGACCCTCGCCAGACTGCTCAATCTTTCGATAGCGCCCTTGCGCTGCTGCGGCACTTCCTTGAACAACCAGACCTGGGCGCCGGCTGCACGCAATTCGGCGACCTGCGCTTTCAACGCATCGGCAAAATACGCTTCGTTTTGAGCAATGGATTCCCGTTTCAGCAGCACGTTGCTCTTGTTGCCGTCTTCCAGCCCGTAGATGTACAGGCTCCAGCGCGCGGCCAAGGTGACATCGGGAATTTGCTGCATTCGAACGCGCTCGACGTTCAGCGCATTGAAATCCTGACAGCGCTTACTGGTTGCGGTGCTAACAAGGGGCGGGCATCCACTCATGCTCGCCAGCCAGACAGGCATGTGCGCTCGCTCGGCCGCGATTCTGACGCCAGGCCACAAAGCCGCTGCATGACTGTCGCCCCAGATGAGATGGGACGGCGCGGCGTCGGCACTGCCACCCGCTCGACAGAGCTTGTCCAGACCCTTGCTGTGCTTTGATCCGAGCAGGAAGCAGTCCATCTGACCGGCGTTCCATTCCTGAGACTGCGCATAGGCAAGCGCCTGACCCGACATCCGTTGCGGCACGCCATCACTGGAGCGCACCGCCTGCCCTACCAGCGCCAGCACGGCCAGGGTCAGCAGGCCGCCAATCAGCACCGGCTTGCGGCCGGCCAGTAAGCGGCGCTCACGGAACGGGAGCTCGACGAAGCGCCAGCTCAGCCAGGCCAGCGCGCCGGCCAGAAGGATCCAGCCGATCGCTTCGAGGTCGGAAATGCCGTCGGCGGAAATCGCGTTGGCGTAGACGTGGATAGGCCAATGCCAGAGGTACAGCGAGTAGGAGATAAGCCCGATTGCCACCAGCGGTTTGATGCTCAGCAAACGCCCGACCCAAGACGCAGGATGACCGTTGGCCCAGATCATCGCCGTGGTGCCCAGCACCGGCAGCAGCGCTGCCCAGCCGGGAAATTGAGTGGTTTTGTCAAAGCTCAGCATCGCCAGTACGACCGCCGCAAAGCCGCTCAGGCTGATCGTCTGGTACACCCAGCTCGGCAGCGGACGTTTGGGCGCAGGCCCGACGGCCAGCATCGCACCGCACAGCAGTTCCCATGCACGCATCGGCAGTAGAAAGAACGCGGCCTCGGGCTTGTGCTTGATCGCCCAGATGTTCAGCCCGAACGACAGCACCAGCAAGCCGAGCAGCAACCAGCGCCAGTGCCGCACGTACCGCGTCGCCAGCACCATCAGCAGCGGGAAGAAAATGTAGTACTGCTCCTCCACCGCCAGCGACCAGGTGTGAAGCAGCGGTTTGAAATCTGACGCGGAATCGAAGTAGCCGTCCTGCCGCATGAACAGCAGGTTGGACATGAACATCGACTGATACCGCACTTCCCGGCCCAGCTCGGCGTAGTCCTTGAGCGTCAGCAATATCCAGCCAAACGCCAGCGTGGCCAGCACGACAACGGTCACGGCGGGGACAATACGCCGCGCGCGACGGGCCCAGAAATCAACGAAGCTGAATCGCTCAGCGCTGATCTCACGGAAAATGATGGACGTGATCAGGTACCCGGAGATGACGAAGAACACATCGACGCCGACGAAGCCGCCGCTCAGTCCAAGACCGAAGTGAAACAACAGCACCGGGACCACGGCCAGGGCCCGCAGCCCATCGATATCACGGCGATTGCCAAACGTGTGCATGACGCTCCTTGTCTACGGGAGAGGTCTACGGAAAAGGGCAAAAAAAATGGTGTCCGGAAGGACACCATTTTTCTACGGTCGGTTCAGCGCAGGGTGTTACTTGCGCTTCATCGACAGGAAGAACTCATCGTTGGTCTTGGTCTGTTTCAGCTTGTCGATCAAGAACTCGATGGCGGCGACTTCATCCATAGGATGCAGCAGCTTGCGCAGGATCCACATGCGCTGCAACTCGTCGTCGGCCGTCAGCAACTCTTCGCGGCGTGTGCCGGAGCGGTTGATGTTGATGGCCGGGAAGACGCGCTTCTCTGCGATCTTGCGATCCAGAGGCAGCTCCATGTTGCCGGTACCCTTGAATTCTTCGTAGATCACTTCATCCATCTTCGAGCCGGTTTCAACCAGCGCGGTGGCGATGATGGTCAGCGAGCCGCCTTCTTCGATGTTACGTGCCGCACCGAAGAAACGCTTTGGCTTCTCGAGGGCGTGCGCATCGACACCACCGGTCAGGACCTTGCCGGAGCTAGGAATGACGGTGTTGTAGGCGCGAGCCAGACGGGTGATGGAGTCAAGCAGGATGACCACGTCTTTCTTGTGCTCGACCAGGCGCTTGGCCTTTTCGATCACCATTTCGGCGACCTGCACGTGACGGGTCGGTGGCTCATCAAAAGTGGAAGCAACCACTTCGCCGCGCACGGTGCGCTGCATTTCGGTCACTTCTTCCGGACGCTCATCGATCAGCAGAACGATCAGATGGACTTCAGGGTTGTTACGCGTGATGTTCGACGCGATGTTCTGCAGCATGATGGTCTTGCCCGCCTTTGGCGGAGCAACGATCAGGCCGCGCTGACCTTTACCGATCGGGGCACACAGATCGATGACGCGACCGGTGAGGTCTTCGGTGGAACCGTTACCGGCTTCCATCTTCATGCGAATGGTCGGGAACAGCGGCGTCAGGTTTTCGAACAGAATCTTGTTCTTCGCGTTTTCTGGACGGTCGAAGTTGATGGTGTCGACCTTGAGCAGCGCGAAGTAACGCTCGCCTTCCTTCGGCGGACGGATCTTGCCGACAATGGTGTCGCCCGTGCGCAGGTTGAAGCGGCGGATCTGGCTCGGCGAGACGTAAATGTCGTCTGGGCCGGCGAGGTAGGAGGCGTCTGCAGAACGAAGGAAGCCGAAGCCATCCTGGAGGATCTCCAGCACGCCGTCACCCGAGATTTCCTCGCCGCTCTTCGCGTGCTTCTTCAGCAGGGAGAAAATCACGTCCTGCTTGCGCGAACGGGCCATATTTTCTATGCCCATCTGTTCGGCCATTTCGAGCAGATCGGTAATAGGCTTTTGCTTGAGTTCAGTCAGGTTCATATAGGAATGACGTAATCATGTATGGAGGGGGAAATTAAGCTTTTGGCTTAATGAGGCCGCGCCGCAGAGAAGGCGACAGGATCGCGTGCAAATCGAAAGGAGACGGTCGGCGACGGCTAGCAGGGGGCAACGGAGAAGCCGTTGCGGGGCCGAATGTACCACTTGATTTTCTAAGCGTCTAGTACGACGCCAGAAAAAACCCCGCGATTTGCGGGGCTTTAACGTCATCAGATATTGGCGTCGAGGAACGCTTGCAGCTGGGACTTGGACAGTGCGCCGACCTTGGTCGCGGCGACTTCGCCGTCCTTGAACAGCATCAGAGTCGGAATACCACGGACGCCGTGCTTGGCCGGTGTTTCCTGGTTGTCGTCGATGTTCAGCTTGGCAATGGTCAGCTTGCCATCGTAATGAGTAGCGATGTCATCCAGAACCGGGGCAATCATCTTGCACGGGCCACACCATTCAGCCCAGTAATCGACCAGTACAGGGCCGCTGGCCTTCAGGACATCGGCTTCGAAGCTCGCATCGCTGACATGCTTGATCAGGTCGTTACTCATGAGATTTCTCCGAGGTCATAGGCAAAAAAACGTGGGCCATCATAACTGTGTCACGCGGTGACAGGAAGCCGAGGTTGATTGTCTCTTGCTATGACTCGACAGGGTTGCCTCAATCGACGGAGCTCAGCCGGAGGGTGCGACGAACACAATGCCGGTGCGTAACGCCGCGCCGCGGATGTGCTCCTGCATGGCTTTCTGCGCCGGGCCAGACGCGTTTCGCGCCAACGCCCGGAGGATCTTGCGGTGCTCCTGCCAGGTCTCCATCGCCCTGCCCGCCCGGATAAATGGCAGCTTCTGGCTTTCCAGAAAAATATCGGCGCTGCTGGTGATGATCCCCAGAATCGCCTGATTGCCACTGGCGACAAGGATGCGTCGATGAAAATCGAAGTCGAGCCGGGCTGCGCACTCAAAGTCCCCGGCCTTGAGCTCAAGCCGCATCGCCTCGACGTTGTCTTCCAGTACATCGCGCTCGTCGGCCGTCAACGTCACTGCCGCAAGCCCGGCTGCAAAACCCTCCAGGGCGTAGCGCAACTGAAACGTCTCTGCGGGCGAGGCGTGCGCTGCATACGGCCAGGAAAATCCACTCGTGCTCCGTTGTGGTTCAGAAATCGCCTGCACGAAGACGCCCTTGCCGGGCTGCACACTGACCAGTCCCAGAGCGCTCAACGATGACAATGCTTCGCGCAACGAAGCGCGACTGACGCCCAGACGAATCGCCAGATCCCGCTGGGATGGCAGGCTGTCGCCGGGCACATAGCCCTGCTCGGCGATCAATTTGCGGATCGCCTGGAAGGCGGCTTCAGGCACTGCGACAGGGCTCGGATGCATAGCGATCAAGGTGTGGAAACCGTGGGAAAAATCCCTTGTATCGCCATCGGAGGTATCCGGCAAGTGACGCCCAAGCGAGGGGCGCCGGGCCTTTCAGGCGCGCCAAAGCAGGGCGCCTCGTCAACTCACTGTTCAGACCAGTTAGACCGGATCAGGCCTGCGGCCCGCATTCCATGGTCGCAAACAAGCGGCTGGCATGGGCTGTGCACTGGTGCTTGGCCATCACTCGGGCTTCGCCTACACATTGATCGATTCGGAGACACCCCATGACCCAGCGTTACAGCGCCCTGCTCGCCGCCCTGTTTGCCAGCCTCATGCTCGGCCAGGCCCCCGCCCACGCTAATGGTCTGGATGATGTAACCGCCCGCGGCACGTTGAAAGTTGCTGTGCCGCAAGACTTCCCGCCCTTTGGCTCGGTCGGCCCCGACATGAAGCCGCGCGGCCTGGACATCGACACCGCGCAGCTGATCGCCACCCAACTGAAGGTCAAGCTTGAGCTGACGCCGGTCAACAGCACCAATCGCATCCCTTACCTGACCACTGGCAAGGTTGACCTGGTCATCTCCAGCCTTGGCAAAAACCCGGACCGCGAAAAGGTCATCGATTTCTCCCGCGCTTACGCACCGTTCTACCTCGCGGTATTCGGCCCGCCTGAAGACGCGATCAAAACCGTGGACGACCTGAAAGGCAAAACCATCAGCGTGACCCGTGGCGCTATCGAGGATATCGAGCTGACCGCCGTCGCGCCGAAGGAAGCCACGATCAAACGCTTCGAAGACAACAACTCGACCATCGCGGCTTACCTGGCCAAGCAGACCGACCTGATCGCCAGCGGCAACGTGGTGATGGTCGCCATCAGCGAAAAGAATCCCAAGCGCATTCCGGAGCTGAAAGTGAAGCTCAAGGACTCGCCGGTCTACGTGGGCGTGAACAAAGGTCAGCCTGAGTTGCTCGCCAAAGTGAACGAGATCCTCGAAGCGGCGAAGAAAGACGGCGCGCTGGAGAAGAACGCGCAGACCTGGCTCAAGCAGCCATTGCCTGCCGACCTCTGATCATCGACTGCCGAGGCGCTTAAATGGCTTATCAGTTCGACTTTATCCCGGTCCTGCAAAACACTGACCTGCTCCTGCGCGGCGCGCTGTTCACCCTGGAACTGACGGCCATCGGCACCCTGCTCGGCGTCAGCGTCGGCATCGTCGGGGCGATTGTCAGGGCGTGGAAAATTCAGCCGTTCTCGGCCATTTTCGGTGTCTACGTCGAGCTGATCCGCAACACGCCGTTTCTGGTGCAGCTGTTTTTCATTTTCTTCGGGCTGCCGTCCCTGGGGCTGCAGATATCCGAGTGGCAGGCCGCCGTGCTGGCGATGGTCATCAACCTCGGCGCCTATTCGACGGAAATCATCCGCGCGGGTGTGCAGGCCATTCCGCGCGGCCAGATCGAAGCGTCGGCCGCGCTGGCAATGACGCGCTTCGAGACCTTCCGCCACGTCGTGCTGGTCCCGGCACTGGGCAAGGTCTGGCCGGCGTTGAGCAGCCAGATCATCATCGTAATGCTCGGCTCGGCGGTCTGTTCGCAGATCGCAACGGAGGAGCTGAGCTTTGCGGCGAACTTCATTCAGTCGCGTAATTTCCGCGCGTTTGAGACGTACATCATTACCACGCTGATCTACCTGTGCATGGCGCTGCTGGTGCGTCAGTTGCTGGCGTGGATCGGCCGACGTTACATCGCGAGGAGCCGCTGATGAATTTCACCCTCTGGGACGTCGTGCGCAACTTGCTGACCGGGCTGCAATGGACACTGGTGTTGTCGCTGGTGGCATTCATCGGCGGCGGCGTGATCGGGTTGCTGGTGATGACCCTGCGCATCTCCGAGAAGGCAATGCCCCGCCGGCTCGCGCGCTGCTATATCGAGCTGTTTCAAGGCACGCCGTTGTTGATGCAGCTGTTTCTGGTGTTCTTCGGCGTCGCGCTGATGGGCATCGACATTTCGCCCTGGTTCGCGGCGGCGCTGGCGTTGACGCTGTTCACCAGCGCGTACCTGGCTGAGATCTGGCGGGGCTGCGTGGAGTCGATTTCCAACGGCCAATGGGAAGCTTCGGCGAGCCTGGCGCTGACGCCCTTCGAGCAACTGCGCTACGTGATTCTGCCCCAGGCATTGCGCATCGCGGTGGCGCCGACGGTAGGGTTCTCCGTGCAAGTGGTCAAAGGCACGGCCGTTACGTCGATCATTGGCTTCACGGAGCTGACCAAAACCGGCGGCATGCTCGCCAATGCCACGTTCCAGCCTTTCATGGTCTACGGCTTCGTTGCCTTGGGCTACTTCCTGCTTTGCTATCCGTTGTCGCTCAGCGCGCGCTACCTGGAAAGGAGACTTCATGCCTCTGCTTAGAATTTCCGCCCTGCACAAGTATTACGGCGACCACCATGTGCTCAAGGGCATCGACCTCAGCGTCGAGGAAGGCCAGGTCGTGGCGATCATCGGGCGCAGCGGTTCGGGCAAAAGCACACTGCTGCGCACGCTCAACGGGCTGGAGTCGATCAATGACGGCGTGATCGAAGTCGACGGCGAATACCTCGATGCAGCGCGGGCTGACCTGCGCAGTCTGAGACAGAAAGTCGGCATGGTCTTTCAGCAATTCAACCTGTTTCCTCACCTGACGGTGGGCGAGAACGTGATGCTTGCGCCGCAGGTGGTGAAGAAGGTTTCCAAAGCCGAAGCGACCAGGCTGGCGAAGGAAATGCTCAATCGCGTGGGCCTGGGCGAGAAATTCGACGCCTTCCCTGACCGGCTGTCCGGTGGTCAGCAGCAGCGCGTGGCGATTGCGCGTGCGCTGGCGATGTCGCCCAAAGTGCTGCTGTGCGACGAAATCACCTCGGCGCTCGACCCGGAACTGGTCAACGAGGTACTCGCGGTCGTTCGCGAGCTGGCCAAGGACGGCATGACGCTGATCATGGTCACCCACGAAATGCGCTTCGCCCGGGAGGTGGGCGACAAGCTGGTGTTCATGCACCAGGGTAAGGTGCATGAGGTGGGCGACCCGAAAGAGTTGATGGCCAACCCGAAAACGCCCGAACTGGCTAATTTCATTGGGTCAGTCGAGCAGGCTTGAGCCCGAGTGCAGCACCGGCTTTCGCTCAAATCGTAGGACCGGCTTTAGCCGGGAAGGCGTCAGCTGCCATACCGTACAACTGATGGTGTACACACCGGCCTCTTCCCGGCTGAAGCCGGTCCTGCTAATACTGCGCAAATACGTTGCCGGTTTGGCGACGGTGATGGATCGTGGCACGATGTCGGAGTTATCGACCGAGATCTTTTGACCATGCCGCTATCCACAGCCAAAAACCTCTCGCTGATCGCCGCGATCGACCTGGGCTCCAACAGCTTCCATATGGTTGTCGCCAAAGCCAATCAGGGCGAAATTCGCATCCTCGAGCGGCTCGGTGAGAAAGTGCAGCTGGCCGCGGGGATCGATGACGACCGCCGCCTCAGCGAAGAATCCATGCAGCGCGGGCTCGACTGCCTCAAGCGTTTCGCCCAGCTGATCAACGGTATGCCGCCCGGTGCCGTGCGCATCGTCGGCACCAACGCCCTGCGCGAAGCCCGCAACCGCAACGAATTCATTCACCGCGCCGAAGAAATCCTCGGCCATCCGGTCGAGGTCATCTCCGGCCGTGAAGAAGCGCGCTTGATCTACCTGGGCGTCTCCCACACCCTGGCCGACACGCCCGGCAAACGCCTGGTCGCCGACATTGGCGGCGGCAGCACCGAGTTCATCATCGGCCAGCGCTTCGAGCCGCTGCTGCGCGAAAGCCTGCAGATGGGCTGCGTCAGCTTCACTCAGCGTTATTTCAAGGACGGCAAGATCACCCCGGCGCGCTATGCCCAGGCTTACACCGCGGCGCGGCTGGAAATCATGAGCATCGAGCACGCACTGCATCGCCTGACCTGGGATGAAGCAATCGGCTCGTCCGGGACCATTCGCGCCATCGGCCTGGCGCTGAAAGCCGGCGGCCACGGTAATGGCGAGGTCAACGCCGAAGGCTTGGCCTGGCTCAAGCGCAAGCTGATGAAGCTGGGCGAAGTGGAAAAAATCGATTTCGAAGGCCTCAAGCCTGATCGTCGGGCAATCTTCCCGGCGGGCCTCGCAATCCTCGAAGCCATCTTCGACGCCCTCGACCTCAAGCGCATGGACCACTGCGAAGGCGCCCTGCGGGAAGGCGTGCTCTACGACCTGCTTGGCCGTCATCATCACGAAGACGTGCGCGAACGCACCCTCAGCTCGCTGATGGAGCGCTATCACGTTGATCTCGAGCAAGCCGCCCGTGTCGAGCGCAAGGCGCTGTCGGCGCTGGAGCAAGTGGCGAAGGCGTGGGAGCTTGAGGACAATTCGTACCGCGAGTTACTGAGCTGGGCCGCCAAAGTGCATGAAGTGGGCCTGGACATCGCCCACTACCACTACCACAAGCATGGCGCGTACCTGATCGAGCACTCGGACCTGGCCGGCTTTTCCCGCGAGGACCAGCAAATGCTTGGCCTGCTCGTGCGCGGTCACCGCCGTAATATTCCCAAGGACAAGTTTGCCGAGTTCGGCAACGAAGGCGTGAAGCTGATTCGTCTGTGCGTGCTGCTGCGTTTCGCGATTCTGTTTCACCACATTCGCGGCACCCAAGAGATGCCGCAGCCTGTGCTGACTGCCAACGATAACCACCTGGACATCGTGTTCCCGGATGGCTGGCTGGAAAACAACCAGCTGACTCAGGCCGACTTCGCGCTCGAAGCGGAGTGGCTGACCCGAGTCGGCATCATCCTCAACGTACGCTGAGGACCGGGTTGCTGAGTTTTTCCAACAGACTCGCCTGCACATTGCGGGCGTTCTGGTTGCCGGTCGGGGTGCTGCGAATGTAGCGCCCGTCCGGCTGCAGCAGCCAGCTATGGGTGTTGTCGGTCAGGTACCCTTCCAGCTCTTTCTTCACACGCAGGATCAATTTCTTGCCTTCCACCGGGAAGCAAGTCTCGACGCGTTTGTCGAGGTTGCGCTCCATCCAGTCGGCACTGGACAGGAACATCTGCTCGTCGCCGCCATTCAAGAAGTAGAACACCCGTGTGTGCTCAAGGAAGCGACCGATGATCGAGCGCACCTGAATGTTGTGGGACACGCCAGGCACGCCAGGACGCAGGCAGCACATGCCGCGCACGACGAGGTCGATCTTGACCCCGGTCTGGCTGGCCTTGTACAGCGCGCGAATGATCTTCGGATCGGTCAACGAGTTGAACTTGGCGATGATGTGCGCAGGCTTGCCCTCGGACGCGAACTGCGTCTCCCGGCCAATCATGTCCAGCATGCCTTTCTTCAGGGTGAACGGCGCGTGCAGCAGCTTCTTCATGCGCAGCGTCTTGCCCATGCCGATCAACTGGCTGAACAGCTTGCCGACGTCTTCGCACAACGCATCGTCCGAGGTCAGCAGGCTATAGTCGGTATAGAGACGCGCGTTACCGGCGTGATAGTTGCCGGTGCCCAAATGCGCGTAGCGCACGATCTCACCAGCTTCACGACGCAGGATCAGCATCATCTTGGCGTGGGTCTTGTAGCCGACCACGCCATAGATCACCACGGCGCCGGCCGCTTGCAGGCGGCTGGCCAGTTGCAGGTTCGACTCTTCGTCAAAACGCGCACGCAGCTCGATAACCGCAGTGACTTCCTTGCCGTTGCGCGCGGCATCCACCAGCGCATCGACGATTTCAGAGTTTGCGCCGCTGCGGTACAGCGTCTGCCGCACGGCCAGCACGTGAGGGTCTTTCGCAGCCTGGCGCAGCAGATCGACGACCGGGGTGAAGGACTCGAACGGGTGCAGCAGCAGGATGTCCTGCTTGCTGATCACGTTGAAAATGTTTTCGCTGTTCTGCAGCAGCTTCGGAATCGCCGGGGTGAACGGCATGTACTGCAGCTCGGGGTGACTGTCCAGACCCGTGATGCTGAACAAACGCGTCAGGTTCACCGGGCCATTGACCTGATACAGCTCGGTCTCGCTCAGGTTGAACTGCTTGAGCAGATAGTCCGACAGCAGTTTCGGGCAGGTGTCTGCCACCTCCAGACGCACCGCATCGCCGTAACGCCGGGAGAACAGCTCGCCACGCAGCGCGCGGGCAAGGTCTTCCACGTCCTCTGAATCGAGGGCCAGGTCAGCGTTACGGGTCAGACGGAACTGGTAGCAGCCCTTGACCTTCATGCCTTGGAACAGGTCATCGGCGTGGGCGTGGATCATCGACGACAGGAACACATAGTTGTCGCCTGGGCCGCCCACGTCTTCCGGCACCTTAATGATGCGCGGCAACAGGCGCGGTGCCGGGATGATCGCCAGACCCGAGTCACGGCCGAAGGCGTCAATGCCTTCCAGCTCAACGATGAAGTTCAGCGACTTGTTCACCAGCAACGGGAACGGGTGCGTCGGGTCCAGACCGATCGGCGTGATGATCGGGGCGATCTCATCACGGAAATAACGGCGCACCCAGGCCTTGATCTTGGCGTTCCAGTTGCGACGGCGAATGAAGCGCACCTGATGCTTCTCCAGCTCCGGCAACAGGATGTCGTTGAGAATGGCGTACTGGCGATCCACGTGGCCGTGGACCAGCTCGCTGATGCGCGCCAGCGCCTGGTGAGGCTGGAGACCATCAGCGCCGGCCTGTTCGCGAGCAAAAGTGATTTGCTTCTTGAGCCCGGCGACGCGGATTTCGAAGAATTCGTCGAGGTTGCTGGAGAAAATCAACAGGAACTTGAGCCGCTCAAGCAACGGGTAGGACTCGTCGAGCGCCTGTTCCAACACGCGGATGTTGAACTGCAGCTGTGACAGCTCCCGATGGATGTAGAGACTGCTGTCATCCAGATTGGGCACCGCGATGACATGCGGGGCTGGATGATGCGGTTCCAGCGCGGGGACCACTTCAATGGTCGGCTCGACCACGGCAGTGACCTCTTGGTTGACGGGCGGCTGATTGACAGGCTGAGGGTCAAGCTCGACTGCGGCTTCGGTAGATCCTTCGGTGCTCATGAATAATCCTGTAAGGCAATTGGCCTTGTAACAGTTGGGCCGCGCATACGGCCGATGTCGGAATGCCGCTTGCGCCACAACAGTGGTGACGTACAGCGTGGGACAACGGTCACGCCCAAGGCGTGGCGGTTCTGAAGATGTTTGCAGCCTGACTCAATGTCGTGCGGCGAGGCGACCGGCGTCAGGCTCGATGCTGTGAGCGGTTTGACTCTCCACGCTACGGATTTCTCCGTACGGTGCAAGCCCTGACCTGCAAACATTCGGGTGGTGCCAGGTAGAAGGCACGTGCAAGGAGGGGCTCCGAGCCCATCCAGACGGGCAAGCGTGACATTTATAAGCGGCGATTATGACACTCGCGTGACAGGTGTAATTGCGACGTAACGTGTGCGATACAAACCCCCTCTCCAAGCGAATAATCGCTTCGGGATGTAGGAAACTTTAACGCGGTGACACATTTGCATACTTTCCTGAATGACTTGGGCGCGTTAGGCTGCGCGTTCATTTCGCCAGCACCTAAATAATGCTCCAGCATTTTTTACAAGAATTTGGCTACTTCGCCCTTTTCCTCGGGACCTTTTTTGAAGGCGAGACCATTCTGGTGCTCGCCGGCTTTCTTGCGTTCCGCGGATACATGGATATCAATCTGGTCGTGGTGGTTGCCTTTTTCGGCAGCTACGCAGGCGACCAGCTCTGGTATTTCATGGGGCGCAAGCATGGCCGCAAGCTCCTGGCGCGCAAGCCACGCTGGCAGTTGATGGGCGACCGTGCGCTGGAGCATATCCGCCGCCACCCCGACATCTGGGTGCTGAGCTTCCGCTTTGTGTATGGCTTGCGCACGGTCATGCCGGTTGCCATCGGCTTGTCCGGTTATCCACCGGGGCGCTACCTGTTGCTTAACGGCATCGGCGCGGCGGTATGGGCGGCGGCGTTGGGCGCAGCGGCGTACAAGTTCGGCTCGGTGCTCGAAGGCCTGCTGGGCAATGTCAAGAAATACGAGCTGTGGGTGCTTGGGGCCCTGCTGGTGATTGGCGTGCTGCTGTGGATTCGCCGCCGCATCAAAAACGCACGCATCGCCCGAGAAGAGAAACTGGCCGTCGCGGCCAATGCCGAAGCCAACGTAGAAGCCAGGAACACCCCTGACGAGTAAATCCTCGGCGCATGCCGATGAATCCGGAGACAATCGCTGACGGCGTTGTCCTAGGTTCATGGCTTGCGACAATCAGCGCAATGCTGACCTGCGTAACCGGTGACTGACCGGAGCGCCCGAGAGAGGAACACGCGAATGACCAAAAAAGTGGCCGTTATTCTTTCTGGCTGTGGCGTTTACGACGGCGCGGAAATCCACGAAAGCGTGCTGACGTTGCTGCGCCTCGATCAACGTGGCGCCTCAGTGAAGTGCTTCGCACCGAATATCCCTCAGCACCACGTTATCAATCACCTGACCGGCGAAGAGATGCCCGAGTCGCGCAACGTGCTGATCGAATCAGCCCGCATCGCCCGTGGCGCCATCGAAGACATTCGCGAAGCCGACGTCACTGAGTTCGATGCGCTGATCATCCCCGGCGGCTTCGGTGCAGCGAAAAACCTGTCGAACTTCTCTACCCAAGGCGCTGGCTGCAAGGTCCAGGCAGAAGTGCTGGCGATGGCCGAAGCGTTCGCCGCAGCCGGCAAACCTATCGGGCTTATCTGTGTTTCACCTGCGCTGGCCGCCAAAATCTATGGGCCAGGCGTGACCTGCACGATCGGCAACGACGCCGATACCGCTGCAGCGATCACCCGAATGGGCGGCACCCATCAGGACTGTGAGGTGACGGAAATCGTCGAGGACAAGGACCGCAAGTTGGTGAGCACGCCGGCTTATATGGTCGCCACGTCCATCGGCGAGGCAGCGTCCGGGATCAACAAGCTGGTGGATCGGGTGCTGGAGCTGGTGCAGGAAAACGAGGATCGCCTCCCGGACTGATGCTGGAAAAGGGGCTGGAAGCGGATTGATCGCTCGCCAGCCCTACGGGTTCTCGCCTGCAGGCGCCGAGGGATACTCGCGAGCCAGCCGCGTCAGGATCCGGTCGAGGCAGTTGGCGAAGGCCTGTTTCTCCCGCTCGCCATAGGCGCCCTGCCCGCCACTGGCCTGGCCTTGCTCCCGCAGATCCGTGAAGAGGTTACGCATCGCCAGGCGCTGACCCATGTTCTGCGCATCGAATTCCTTGCCCCGGGGATCGAGCGCTGCAACGCCCTTCTTGACCAGCCGATCAGCCAACGGCACATCGCTGCAGATCACCAGCTCGCCCGGCACGGCGTGCTCCACCAGATAGTCGTCAGCCGCATCCGGCCCGCTGGGTACCACGATCAACTTCACCAGGGTGAGGCTCGGCTTGATCTGGCTCTGCCCCGCCACCAGCACCACCTCATACTTGCGCTTGAGGGCGAACTTGATGACGAGGTCCTTGGCAGCCTTGGGACAGGCGTCGGCATCGATCCAGACGCGCATAAGCGACTCCAATTCCAGAAAATGAATTTATGCGGCGACCGCCCGGCGCTTCTCGGCTATCCGGCTGCGGCCATACAGCACCACAATCGCCAACAGCGCGATGGCTTGCGCGCCGAGGGAATAGGCGTCGGCGTGAATGCCCAGCCAGTCGAATTCGAAGAACGGCACCGGACGCGTCCCGAAAATCCCGGCTTCCTGCAATGCCTTGACGCCATGGCCGGCGAACACCACCGACAGCGCGCACAGCAGCGCGGCATTGATGCCGAAAAACAGCGTCAGCGGCAGTTTCGCCGACCCCCGCAGGATCACCCACGCCAGGCCGACAAGCAGCACCAGCGCCGTGGCGCCTCCGGCCAACACGGCATTGTGGCCGGCGGGGCCTGCCTGCAGCCACAGGGTCTCGTAGAACAGAATGACTTCGAACAGCTCGCGGTAGACCGAGAAGAACGCCAGCACTGCAAAACCGAAACGGCCACCGCCGCCGACCAGACTGCTCTTGATGTAGTCCTGCCAGGCGGCGGCATGACGTCGATCGTGCATCCAAACGCCCAGCCACAGCACCATGACGCTCGCGAACAGCGCGGTCGCGCCTTCCAGCAGTTCGCGCTGCGAACCACTGACATCGATGACGTACGCTGCCAGCGCCCACGTACCCAAGCCTGCCAGCAACGCCAGCCCCCAACCGACGTTGACGCTGCGCACCGCCGATTGCTGACCGGTGTTGCGCAGGAACGCGAGAATGGCGGCGAGCACGAGAATCGCTTCCAGTCCTTCGCGCAGCAGGATCAGCAGACCGGAGATGAAGCTCAATGAGGTGCTCAGGCCATCGCTGCCAAGCAGATCGGCCGATTCCTTGAGCTTGACCTTGGCATCAGCGAGTTTCTGCGCCGCTTGGGCTGCGGGCAGGCCATCCTGAAGCGACTGCCGGTAGGCCATGAGCGCTTTTTCGGTGTCTTTGCGCACGGTGGCATCGACGTTGTCGAGTGAGCTTTCGACCAGCTCGAAACCCTCCAGATACGCCGCGACGGACAGGTCATATGCCTGCTCGCGATCACCGGATTGGTAAGCGGCCAAACTTTTGTCCAGAGTTGCGCTGGTGTAATCGAGCAACTGAGCCGGGCCGCGCTGAACCTGAGGCGGCTGCGCGCGCTGGGCACGGAAGCTGGCAGCGGCTTGCGGCCCATCGCTGGCACCGACTTCAGCCGGTGTCTGCCGCGCCAGATCGGCGAGGTTGTAGGGTTTTTCCTGCTTCGCAACGGAATCCGCACTGAAGCCTGCGATGTAAGTCGCGACGTCCCAACGCTGACGGTCATCCAGCTGGTCCGCGAAGGCAGGCATTTCAGTGCCTTCAATGCCCAGACCGAGGGTGTTGTAGAAGTCGTAGAGACTCAGGCGGTCCAGCCGCGCTGCGTCACGCAGGTTGGATGGCGGTGGTGAAAGGCCAATCCCGGCGGGGCCATCGCCTGCGCCCGCGTCGCCGTGGCACACCGAACAATACTGCGCGTACAAGGGCGAGCCACGTGCGGGATCCGGGGTGATCACCGGCGCCTGACTGACTTCGTATGCCACGGCCAGCTTCGCGCCGAGCTGACGCGCCTGACGAGCCACCTGCGCGCCGTCCTGCTTCAGGTTGACCGCATTCAACAGCGCCGTGACGCCCTGCTCCAGCTCTGCGCGCTCCGGCTTTGCCGGCAGCATTGCGATCGTGCCCTGCAGCGCCGCGAGAAACTCCACCTGCTCGCGGTACTCTGCGTCATCCACGACCTTGCCATCCGCGACCGTCGCCGGGTAGTCCGCCCCGACGTAATCTAGCAGATGCAAAGCCTGAGCCGCGTCCTCGGCAGGCGCTGCGCAGGCCCCGACGCTGAACACGCTCAACAGCACGAGGCTCAGGCAGGTCAATAAGCGGGAGCGGAACATGAGGGTGGATCTCAAATAGGAATGCGAAGGGTTGCCATTGTTCATGTTAGGCGCTGAGGACTCAAGCGCTGCGTTGATGGCTTTGACTCAATTGCAGGACCGGCTTTAGCCGGGAAGACGTCAGTCCCCTTTTAACCATGTTGTCTGACACACCGCCTTCGCGAGCAAGCTCACGCCTACAACTTCGTGTGCGCGCCCGACGTCCGCGCTGGACGCAAATCCCCTGTAGGAGCAATCGAAGGTTGCGACGGTCGCGAACACGGTGGGCCTTTGACGTCAACGGTGACTGACACACCGCTTTCGCGAGCAAGCCTTGTCATTTCCAATGGACGAACGCGATGCTTTTAGTGGGACCGGCTTTAGCCGGGAAGGCGTCAGGTGTCACGCCGCAAAAGTGTCTGGCCGCTTCCCGGCTGAAGCCAGTCCTACGATTGAGGGTGTAAGCCGGTTTCCCAGCCCAGCACAGCCAGTGAGACCGGCCGTGACTAACTGTGAGACGGGCTGTTGCCGAATCAGGCCCGATGCAAGGTGGCGAGAAACGCCGCTGCACTGACGAACAATCCGGCAAAGGTGCGGTTCATCCGGCGTTGCTGCTTGGGGGTTTTAAGGGCGCGGAGCACTTTCGAGGCCAGGCCGGTGTAGCCCGCCATGACGATCAGATCCACGCAGACCATGGTTGCGGCGATGATCAGGTATTGCGGCAGCAGCGGCAGGTGCGTGTCGATGAACTGCGGCAGGATCGCCAGGATGAACACCAGCGCCTTCGGGTTGCTGATGTTCACCAGAAAGCCACGGGCCATTAGCACCAGCGGCTTGCCCACCGGGCGCACAGCCGACTCATCCGCCAGATCGCTTGGCAGCGCACGCCACTGCTTGATACCCAGATACACCAGATAGGCGACGCCGAACCATTTGATCAGAGTAAACGCCAGCGCCGAAGTGGCCAGAACCGCTCCAAGCCCTACGGCGACCACGGCAATCTGCACGACAAGGGCGATCTGCAGGCCGAGCGCGTTCCAGTATCCACGCCAGAAGCCGTATTGCAGTCCGCTGGACATCGAGGCAATAGCGCCCGCGCCAGGAGACAGGCTGATAACCCAGCAAGCGGCGAAGAACCCCAACCATGTTTCGAGCGACATCACACACCTCAGCCAACGAATACCTGCGCCTAAGCTAGTGTTTCCAGGCCTTTAAACGCCAGTCATTTCTGACTGTTGCGGCGACTTGCCAGACAGCTGTTCCGGTCGCCTGCGTTATACGGCCAACGCAGGTGACGCCATCAGGACAACGCTTCCAGCTCGGCCTGCATCGACTCCAGCAATTCCAGTGCTTCCATCCACGCTTCTTCAAGCTCGGACTCACGGGATTTCAGCTTGGCCTGATCGGCCAGCAGGTCGCGCAATTTGTCTCTGTTGGCCGCTTCGTAGATACCGCTGTCGCCCAGGGCGACTTCGATCTTCGCCAGTTTCTCGTGCAACGTGCCGAGCTCCTTTTCAAGCTTGTCGGCTTCGCGCTTATGCGGGGCGAGTTGCTGGCGCAATGCGGCGGCCTGCTGTCGCTGGGCTTTCTTGTCAGTCTTGTCGACATTGACCGGCGTATTGCTGGCCGGTGCATTGCGCAGGCGATAGTCCACCAGCCAACGGGCATAGTCATCCAGGTCGCCATCGAACTCCTGAACCAGGCCATCGGCGACGAGGAGGAAGTTGTCCGTCGTGCTCTTGAGCAAATGCCGGTCGTGAGACACCACCAGCACCGCGCCACTGAACTCCTGAAGCGCCATGGTCAGGGCCAGGCGCATTTCCAGATCCAGGTGGTTGGTCGGTTCGTCGAGCAGCAGCAGGTTGGGTTTATCCCAGGCAATCAGGGCCAATGCCAGCCGCGCTTTTTCGCCGCCGGAGAAATTCAGCACCGGCTCGTCGAGGCGCGCACCACGGAAGTCGAAACCGCCGAGGAAATCCCGCAGCGCCTGCTCGCGTTCGGTGGGCGCAATGCGTTGCAGGTGCAGCAGTGGACTGGCCTTGGCGTCCAGCGAGTCAAGCTGATGCTGGGCGAAATAGCCGACCACCGTGTTTTCGCCACGCACCATGCGCCCGCTCAATGGCTCAAGTTCGCCTGCGAGGTTTTTGATCAGCGTGGATTTACCGGCCCCGTTCGGGCCCAGCAAGCCGATGCGTGCGCCCGGCGTCAGTTGCAGTTTGACCTTCTGCAGGATGGCTTTGTCGCCATAGCCCAAGCGCGCGTCAGACAGATCCATCAGCGGGCTGGAGATCTTGGTCGATTCGCGGAAGGTGAAGTCGAACGGAGAATCGACGTGGGCCGCCGACAGCTCTTCCATTCGCTCAAGCGCCTTGATCCGGCTCTGAGCCTGCTTGGCCTTGGTAGCCTGGGCCTTGAAGCGCGTGATGAATTTCTCCATGTGCGCGCGCTGGGCCTGTTGCTTGTCGTAGGCCTGTTGTTGCTGGGCTAGACGTTCGGCACGGGCGCGCTCGAACGCGCTGTAACCGCCGCGATAAAGCGTGATCTTCTTCTGCTCGACGTGGGCAACGTGATCGACGACCGCATCCAGAAAGTCGCGGTCGTGGGAGATCAGCAGCAGCGTGCCCTGGTAGCTCTTGAGCCAGTCTTCAAGCCAGAGAATGGCATCGAGATCCAGGTGGTTGGTCGGTTCATCGAGCAGCAACAGGTCCGAAGGACACATCAAAGCCTGCGCCAGGTTGAGACGCATCCGCCAGCCACCGGAAAAATCGCTGACCTGGCGCTCCATCTGCTCGTTGGTAAAGCCCAAACCTGCCAGCAACTTGCGCGCCCGCGCGTCGGCCGTGTAGCCATCGGCGCTGTCGAGCTCCGAATGCAGACGTGCTTGCGCGGCGCCGTCCTGGGCGGCCTCGGCAGCCGCGAGGTCATGCTGCACCTGACGCAGACGCAGGTCGCCGTCGAGCACATAATCCACCGCCACACGATCGAGGGTATCGACCTCCTGACGCATGTGGGCGATGCGCCAATCGGCGGGCAGCAGGCAGTCGCCGTTGTCGGGGGTCAATTCACCCCGCAACAGTGCGAACAGGCTGGATTTACCGGCGCCGTTGGCGCCGATCAGGCCGGCTTTCTGGCCGGCGTGCAGGGTCAACTCGGCGTCTTCTAGCAGACGTTGCGGACCACGCTGTAAGGTAAGGCTTTGAAGTCTGATCATAATGGCGGCGGAGTCTACCAGCTTCGCCCAAAACAGGTAGATGACGATGCTTTCGGACCTATGGAGTTTCACCCTCGATTTCTATGCTCGCCCAGGCGTTGAGCAGGCATGTCTCACCCTGCAGGCCAGTGGCGCCAATGTCTGCGCGCTGCTGTGCGGCGTCTGGATGGACCGGCGTGGTGTGCAGTTCGACTCAGAGCGGGCGCGACAAATCGGACAATTGGCCGACCCGTGGCACGAGAAGGTGGTGGGGCCATTGAGGGATGTTCGGACACGCTGGAAGGCCGACGCGGCAGAAGACGAAGAGCTGAAGGCGTTACGCGACAGACTGAAAACCTTGGAGCTCGATGCCGAGCGTGAGCTGCTGGTGCGTCTGCAACGGCTGACCAAAGACTGGCCTGAGCGAGATGCTGAACCTACAGGCGTTTGGCTGGGAGCGCTGGCGGGAGGTGCTGCTCAAGCCAGTCCCGACGCGTTGCAGATTCTGCTTCGCGCCGGGACCGATATCGCTTAGGAAGCGCTGTTCGAGGTCGAATCAGCAGCTGGCGCGGCCGGGGCGGCTGGCGCAGCGGACGCTGCCGGAGCAGCAGGTGCTGGCTTGGCGGTCGCGGAGACAGCAGGCTTGACGGCCGGCTTTGCCGCAGCCTTCGCTGCAACTGGCTTGGCAGTGGCAGGTTTCGACGCTGCTGGCTTGGCAACCGGGCTCGCTTTCGCGGCAGGCTTGGCGGCTACTTTGCTCGCAGCAGGCTTGGCAGCGGCACTGGCGGCCGGCTTTGCAGCAGGCGCTTTAGCCGGAGCAGGTTTGGCAGCGGCCTTTACGGCCGGCTTGGCAGCGGTAGTCTTGGCGGCTGGCTTGGCGACCGGCTTCGCGGCAGTCGAAGTTTTAGCGACTGGCTTGCTTGCGGCGCTGACAGCTGGCTTGGCAGCGGGCGCCTTGCTCGCAGCTGGCTTGGCGGCGACGGTTTTCGCAGTCACTTTGGCAACGGTTTTTTCAGCGACGGCTTTGACTGCAGTTTTAGCGGCAGGCTTGGCCGGGGCCGCTTTAGCAGCAGGTTTTGCAGGTGTTTTTGCAGGAACAGGCTTGGCGGCAGGCTTGGCAGCCGCTTGCACCGGGGCTTTTGCAGCGCGATCGTTCAGCGCTTTGCCAACGGCTTCCTTCACGCGGCCAATGCCTTGGGCCAGCTTCAGGCTTTCCTGAGCATCACGCTTGAGGTTGAGGATATAGCTGCGGGTTTCGGTCTGACGATCTTTCAACGCGTCGAGCAACGACTCGAGCTCGGACACGCTGTCTTTGGCCTTGCCTTGCGCCTTGGCTTTACCGGCGGCAGCAGCGTCCTGCAATTTGGTGCGCGACTTGTGCAGCTTTTCCTGCGCCTTGCCACGTTGTTTCTCGAGTTTGGCGAGCAGTTTTTCAGCGTCAGCCAATGCTTGAGAGCAAGCGTCTTCGAGATGTTCGAGCAGGCTGCTCGAGAGCTGTTGGAGCAAATGCAACGGAGTGTTTACTGGCTTCTTGGTGGCCGACATGACTTACCTCCTGGCTGATTTGAGTGCGGCCATACTAGACCTCCGCCCGCACCGCCGCTAGGGCATCTTGACACTACAATCCCCGCTCTGTTGCAGGACGCCGAAAAACGCGGCAATACCCGTCACGCTCGGGCCTCAGCGCTGGCATAATCGCTCACTTCCCAGGCCGGAGAGCATTCATGTCGCGCTACCTGTTTATGTCGTTGTTCCTCTTGGTACCCCTTGCTCACGCGACCGATGCTCCGGCGTCCGACAACACCCACGATCTTTCCTATAGCCTCGGTGCGAGCCTGGGTGAGCGCCTGCGTCAGGAAGCACCCGACCTGCAGTTGCCCGCGCTGCTTGAAGGTCTGCAGTCGGCGTATCAAGGCAAGCCGCTGGCGATCAAGCAGGAACGCATGGAGCAGATCCTCAGCGACCACGACGCCGCTCTTGCCCAGGCTGAAAACTCCGGCCAGACCGAACCGCAGACTGAAGCGGCGTTGAAGGATGAGCGCAAGTTCATGGACGCCGAGAAGGCCAAACCGGGCGTTCGCCAGCTCGCGGACGGCATCCTGATGACCGAGCTGACACCGGGCAACGGTGCCAAACCCGACATCAATGGCCGTGTGCAGGTGAAGTATGTAGGCCGTCTTCCTGATGGCACGATCTTCGATCAGAGCCAGCAGCCACAATGGTTCCGGCTGGACAGCGTCATCGCCGGCTGGACGACAGCCCTCGCCGACATGCCGGTGGGTGCCAAATGGCGGCTGGTCATCCCCTCGGCCCAAGCGTACGGCGCAGAGGGCGCAGGCGATCTGATCGATCCCTACACGCCGTTGGTGTTCGAAATCGAGCTGCTCGGGGTGTCGCAGTAACGCTGGCAGTGGCTCAGGCTCGTCGGCGGCAGCCCTAAAGACAGACCATAAAAAAGGGTGCCCAAGGCACCCTTTTTTTCATCAGCGTTCTGCTCAGACCTCTGCCTCAATCTGTTCCTTGTGCGCGTTATGCAGCACTTCGATCAGGCAGTCTTCCAGTTCAAAGCGCTCGTGCAGCAAGCCGCCCAATTCCTTGAATGTCTCGGTGACGCATTTGCCTTCGTCGCAGAGATCGTTGAAGGCCAGCAGCTTCTCGGTGATGACGTCGATTCGAGGATAGATCGTGTCAGCCAGCTCGAGGCCACGCTGATCATTGAATGCCTTGGCCTCGCTGGTGAGTTGCTCGTAGATTTCGAAATGACCGGCCGACACGTAATCGACCAGCGTGCCGCAGAAGTCCTGCAGGGGCACGCGCTTTTCAGAGAACGCTCCCGGCTCTGCACCGATGGCATCGTAAGCCTTGATCAGCTCGTTGCGCTCCACCAACCAGCGGTCAATCAGCTTGTGAACCCCACCCCAGCGTTCCTGAGCGTTCTGACAACTTTCCAGCATGATGTTCTCTCTTCCCTTCAGGGGCATGCTGCTTCAAGCGCACTCCAGTTCGGTCCGGGATTGGTCGGTACCGGCCTGGACAAGCGTCGACAGCAGCATTGATCCGATGATGCGTGCGGCCCAGATTATGCCCGCATGACTAGCCCATCAAGGTACGCAGGACACAAAGTTCATACAAGTGTTTAATCCGAAGGCCCTGCATCTATTGATCTGAATCGCCGAAACTCGATAAAGAGGTAGTACAGCGCGAACAGGCAAAGCCCCGAAAATGCCAGCAGGCTCCACTCCGGCAAGCTGATGCCGAACAGCGACCAGTTGATCTCGGAGCACCCCGCACTTCCCGCCAACACCATCAGCATGACCTTCACGTAGGTTTGCGTTTCCAACAGGTAGTGAAGATTTTCAATGCACGCCGCCATGTTCTCGGGCGGCGAAGCCTGCAACCAGACCTGACGTGCCGCGACGCTCGCCCCCAAAGCGGAAAACAGTAAAAGAAAGCCTGCGTAGACACGCCAGCCGGATTTGCCAGGCGCGTGCAGCGCGGCGAGCAGGCAAACAACCGCCGATAACGCCATGAGCACACGCTGAAGCAGACACATCGGGCATGGAGCCGCATCAACCACAGGGCCGAGATAAACCGTCGCTCCCACAATCGATGCGCAGGCCACAAACGCCAGAGAGAACAAGGAGCGCGTACGAGCCAGCTGCATGGAAGATCCGTAACAAAAGACGAAGGCGGCTACGGTAGAGGAAAGCGCGAGTCGCTTTCAAGGCACCCAACGGAGGATATTTCTTTGTTGCTGTAGGTAAATCCCGACGCCGTGTTTAAGACGTTGTACCGATAGCTTGAAGATCTTCTCAACAAGCCACACCGAGCACGGAAAGGTCCTACACGAATCAGGGAAGCAGACACTGAAAAGGCCCGCAGTCGGGCCTCTTCGAGTTGACGCCTCGCCCCAGTCTAAGCGCGTGTCAGCGCTGGCAACGGACGTGCAAGCAAACGCTCATCCAGCAGGCCCAGGCCTTCCTGAAACAGCTGATTGCTGCGATCAGTTTCGCCCAGCTGCGCGAGCAAGCGAGCCAGTTCGGCACACGCTTCCGGGTTGCGCTGCAACCTCAAGCTCGACTCAAGATAATCACGCGCTTTACCCCACAGGCTGCTCTGCAGACACAGACGGCCCAGGGTCAACAGCAAGCCTGGATCATCGGTATGACTTTTCAGCCAACCTTCGGCGGTCTGCAGCTGTTTGGCAGGATCAGCGCCGCGCACCAGTCCATACAAACGCGCAAGGTGGGTGTTGTAATCGCGCTTCATGGCCGTGCGCAAAACCTCTTCGGCCTGCACATCGGCGCCCAGACGTCGCAGCTGTTCGGCGTATGCCAATACCAGCGCAGGCTCCTGGCGCTGGGCCGAGGTCAATTGCTGCCAGGCGTTCTCCAGCGACGGGAGGCCCGTGGCTACGGTATCGCTGTCGGATTCACGATGGGCGGCCAACGAGAGATTCTCGCCCCACGCGCGGCTCTCAAGCTCAGCCAGCTCTTGCGCTGGGAGCACTTTGTCCTTGCGCAGCTCAGGCATCAACCGAATCAACTCCGCCCACTCGCCGCGCTCGCGGTACAGGCGCTGCAACTGGCGCAACACCTGCGGGTTATGCGGATGGCGTTCCTGCATGGCCTGCAGGGTCACCAGCGCGCCGTCGAGATCGCTGCGGTCCACCTGCAACTGTGCGTGGCTCAGCGCAATGGCCAGTTCGGCGTGAGGCTGACGCTCCAGCGCGCGCTCGAGGAGATTGTCGCTTTCCTCATAACGGCCCTGCTCGTTCGCGGCCCGGGCCGCGCCGAGGTAGTAAAGCAGTGGCTGACGTTCCGCCTCGGCAGCGCGATGCAAGTTGCGTTGCGCGCTGGCCCAGCGCCCTTCGGCGAGGTCCAACTGGCCCTGCTCGATCGCGTTTTGCACACGACGGCTTCGGTTGCGACGCGACCAGGGATTGACCACCCCGCCGGAGGTCGTCAGCAATGAGATCAGCACCCGCACCAGCCAAAGAATAAACAGGACGGCGACCAGTATCGCCAGTGCTGCCCAGATGCTCGATTCGTAGCGGAAAGTGTCGTAGGAGATCAGCACGTAACCCGCATGGCGAGAGATCGCGACACCGATCAGCGCCGCGGCCACCACAAGCACGAAGAGGACGACGTAAGCGCGCTTCATGGCTGTTTCCCAGGCTGGGCCTCGTCAGTGCGCTTCTCCAGCGCACCGCCAACAGGCGTATGACGCTGCTCGAGGTAGGCCTGAACCGAAGCCAGGCTTTGCGTCAAATCAGGGGTCGCCACGGAAACTGGCTGTTTGCCCAGCTCATCCAGACGCTGGCCGAGCGCTTTGCTCTGCTGGTTATCGCGATTGAAATTGTCGTCCAGGACGCTGCGCGCCTCAGCCATGGCTTTTTCGTAGACCGGGGCCTGGCCGTTGAGCGCTGCCCATTGCGCCTGCTCGATCGCCAGGCTCAGCGCCAGACGAACCTGGGTCAGGCTCTGGCCAGCCAGCAATGGACGAATATTCTTATCCGCGTGGAAGTCGATTCGCACGAACTGAGAGATCTTGCCCCACCATTTGGCCCAGTAGCTGTCCTCGCTGCCATCGGTCAAACCGAACAGCGAGTCGCCCTTGTCTTGGTATTCCGGCGCCAGCTCGTTCAATTGCGCGACTTGATCACGCACTGCCGCCAGTTGCAGAAACAGACCCGTGCGATCCGGTTGATCGACGCTGCGCAGTGCAGTCAGGCTCTTGGCCAATTGCTCGCGGGCTGCAAATGCGCCGGGATCGTCCTGCTCGCGCAGGATCTCGTCAGCGCCCTGCACCAGTGCGGCAGCACTGTTGATGTCTTGCAGCGCAGACAGCCTCAGGCTCGCCAGGCGCAGCAAATGCTCCGCTTCGGCGAGACGCCAATCCTTGCGGCTGGCGCCGAGCACGGTTTCTACACGCTGGCTCAGGCGCTGCTGATCACCCTGCAACTGCGTGACGAGGCGGCGGCGATCTTCAAGCTCCTGAGCCGGAGGCAATTGCGCCAGACGCGCGGCGATCTGCTGCTCGCTCTGCTTGAGGGCTTGAGTCTGAGAGCCGATGTCCTGCAACTGGCCCGACTGCTCCTGATGACCAGCCTGCATGGCGCGCAGTTGCCAAACGCTCCAGCCGCCAACGGCAACGCCCGCAGCGCCCAGCAACAGGGCCAGTATGGCGAGCCCGTTGCTGCTCCGGCGAGTCGACGGTTCTTTGTACGCTGGATCCGGCAACGGCTCGGATTTGGCCAGTACCGGTTCAACGTCATCTTTTGGCAAGACTGTTTCGCTCACGTGTCCATCCTTTGCATTTTGGGCGTCGCGTAATCCGACTGATCGAGCATTACGCCTGTGAGGCAGGCGCGGTGTGTCCGCGCAATGCTGCCAGCAAGGCCGGGGCGCTGGCGCCACGGCAGTCCACTACGGTAAGAGCTCCGGCAGCACGCGCCATTTCGGCGACCCGCGGGCTCGGTACAAACAAAGGCATCTGCGCAAGCGTAGGCCAGGCGTCGCCCGCCAACTTGCGCAGATGCTCGAAACCCTGTCCACTGCTGACCACCAGCCCATTCAAGCGTTCCGCTTTTACCGTATCGGGCAATGCGAAAGCCGGGTATTGCGGCAGGTGGCGACGATACAGCGGCAGGTAATCCACCGCCACACCGCGCTCGCGCAATCGCTCGGCGAGCAGCTCGCGGCCGTCTTCGCCGCGCATGATCAGCACTTTGGGGTCATAGCCCGAGAGGGCTTGTTGAAACTGCGGCAGGTCGAGCAATGCTTCGCTGTCATCCCCGTGCTCTGGGAAGAACACTGGCAGGCCGTAGTCATCGAGAATTTGCGCGGTGGCAGCACCAACGGTGAACCACTTCTGCATCGGCGGCTGCGGCCAGACTTCATCGAGCATCGCCAGCCCCAGCCGCGCGGCCGGCTTGCTGACGACGATGACAGCGCAATACGCCGCAAGGTCATAGATGATCGAACGGTTCGCTTCTGAAACCGGCAATGGCTCGATCTCCAGCAACGGCAGGCTGGCGCTGTACACGCCGACCTCAGCCAGGGTCTGCGCAAGGGCCTGCGATTCTTCAGCAGGACGCGTGAGCAGCAAACGCCAGGCCTTCACTCGTCGCCTGCCTCGCCGTACACCGCTTTGAGAATCTTCGCCGCACCTTGAGCCAGCAGCGCTTCGGCCACTTGTACACCCAACGTTTGAGCATCCACTTGGGGCGCACGCGCTTCGGCGTGGAGCAGCACTGTGCCGGAAGGATCGCCTACCAGACCGCGCAACCACAGTTGTTCGCCTTCCAGCACGGCGTAGCAGGCAATCGGCACCTGGCACCCACCGTTGAGGTGCTTGTTGAGCGCGCGCTCAGCGGTGACCCGCACGGCCGTATCGTCATGGTGCAGCGGTGCCAGCAAGGCATGAAGTTCGATGTCGACGCTGCGGCATTCAATGCCCACTGCGCCCTGCCCGCCAGCCGGCAAGCTGTGGTCGATGCTGATGGGGGCGGTGATGCGGTCTTCGAAACCCAGACGGATCAGGCCGGCCGCGGCAAGGATGATCGCGTCGTACTCACCGGCGTCCAGCTTGGCGAGGCGCGTGTTGACGTTGCCACGCAGAAACCGGATTTGCAGGTCAGGCCGGCGCGCCAGCAACTGAGCCTGCCGACGCAGGCTCGACGTCCCCACCACGGCGCCGGCGGGCAATTCATCGAGACTGGCGTAGGTGTTGGATACGAAGGCATCGCGCGGGTCTTCGCGCTCGCAGATGCAGAACAGGCCAAGCCCCTGAGGGAAGTCCATCGGCACGTCTTTCATCGAGTGGACGGCGATGTCGGCTGTGTGCTCCAGCAGGGCTGTTTCCAGCTCCTTGACGAACAGACCCTTGCCACCGATTTTCGACAGCGGTGAATCCAGCAGCTTGTCGCCGCGACTGACCATTGGCACCAGCGTCACGATCAGACCGGGATGCGCCTGCTCCAGACGCGCCTTGACGTACTCGGCTTGCCAGAGGGCCAGGGCGCTTTTGCGGGTGGCGATGCGGATTTCGCGAGAAGACATGAACCGGTCCGTACTGAGTGAATGCGGCGAATAATAACAGCTCGGCCGGATCGGGCCGAATGACTGTATTCAATCGTTGCGCATCATGATCTCAATCAACCTTCGCACGCCATGCGACGGCGTGTCGCCCGCATCGCACGGCATGGCCCTCGCGGCACTCGCTTACAACTGCTGCATCATCTTGCGCACACCGGCAACGTGCCGGCGGCTGACGATCAGCGCATCACCGTTGAGCCCCTTGAGGAACAACTGGAAATGGCCCAGCGGCGTGCGTTGCAGGCGTTCGATACGTTCCCGGGCGACCAGCGCGTTGCGGTGAATACGCACGAAGCGGTCGCCGAATTCGTCTTCCAGGGCTTTAAGCGGTTCATCCAGCAGCACTTCGCCGCCTTCATGGCGCAGGGTCACGTACTTGTGATCGGCGATGAAATAGATCACCTCAGCCAGCGGAATCAGCTCAATGCCCTTTCGGGTACGCGCGCTGATGTGGCTGCGCGGGCCGGTGCCGCTTTCGGCAGCAGGTCGGGTCATCGCCGCCAGTTGCACGCGATTCGGCCGCTCGGCCTTGCGCAACGCCTCAAGCAGGTGCTCGGGACGAACCGGTTTGACCAGATAACCCACGGCGCTGACCTGAAAGGCCTCCAGCGCAAATTCATCGTGGGCCGTGCAAAACACGACGGCAGGCGGGGTGTCGCGCTCGCACAACTTAGCCGCGACCTGAAGTCCATCCAGGCCCGGCATGCGGATATCCAGCAACACCACGTCGGGTTTCAAATTTTCAATCAGCTGCAATGCTTCTTCGCCATTGGTGGCGCTGGGTTCAAGAACCTTGTAACCCTCGAGCTCACTTACCATACGGCTCAGGCGGTCTCGGGCTAGGGGTTCGTCATCAACGATCAGGACATTCATATTGCTCTGGCTTCCTGCGTGAGTCTCGCACAAGGATAGCGTAGACAGGTGAAGTGACGACCGTCTCGGCGCTCCACGCTCAGACTGGCGAGAGGGCCGAAAAGTGCCGTGAGTCGAGCGCCGATGTTTGCCAAGGCCTGCTGAGTGCCGCCTGGATTTTGCTGTAAGACGACCTCATCGTAAGGATTACTGACGCGCAATATAAATACTCCCCGTTCGTAGTCCGCCTCAACTCTGACCACGCCGCCTTCAACACGGGGCGCGATGCCGTAAATCAACGCGTTTTCCAATAATGGCTGCAAGGTTAGCTGGGGAATTGGCAAGTCGTCGGGAATTGCACTAACGGCCCAGTCCAACTGTAGACGCTCGCCAAGTCGATATTGCTCAATCGATAAATAGCGTTTCGCCAAATCAAGTTCTTCACGCCATGTCGTCAGGCTGCCGGGCTTGCCCAGACTGGCCCGGAACAGGTCGGACAGATCAAGCACTGCCTGCTCCGCCTTGACCGGATCGCTGGTGACCAGACTGGCGATGCTGTTGAGCGTGTTGAAGAGAAAATGCGGGCGGATACGTGCCTGCAAGGACTCGATCCTGGCCTGGAGTTCGGCCTGCTGCTGCTTGCGCCACTGACTCTGCAGGTAAAAGTAGCGCAGCATCAGTGCGGACATGATCAAGGCGATCAAGGCATAGCGCAGGTACCGCTCGACGACGCTATCGAACGAGGTCGGGGGATTCACCTGGTAGTAGTCCGTCACGGCGGTGCACATCAGCGTCACCGCCACCACCAGCAGACAACCGATGCAGCCGGCCACCCCGGCACGCAGCCGTGCCAGCCAGGGGCGCAAGCCACACAGCAGCGCAGCGGACAACAGCACGATCCACTGCACGAAAAGAGAAATCAGCGCCAACCGCACCCAGTCGAAATCCGGCTGCATGGGTTCGATGAGCACAAGCACGAAGACCAGCAACTCCGCCAGCACGACCAGCATCAGCAGCGCCTGGGGCAGACACAGTTCCGGGAGGAAAAACTCTTTGCCGGGCGCACTGCTCTGCCCCGGGTGTTTGCGCTCGTTTTGCATGGCCGCCAGTCTCTTCGCTCATACCGTTGCGGGCAAGCCGCCGGGGATAAATAAACGGCAATGCTGTTATCATCGCCCGCGTCTTTAGAATCGGCCGGCGCCGGTTTTTCATCAGTTTCAGCCACCAGCAAAGCAGCGAGCGAATCATGAGCACCGACAAGACCAACCAGTCCTGGGGCGGCCGCTTCAGTGAACCCGTCGACGCCTTCGTCGCACGCTTCACCGCCTCCGTCACCTTCGATCAGCGCCTTTATCGCCACGACATCATGGGCTCCGTCGCCCACGCCACGATGCTCGCCAAGGTCGGCGTGCTGACCGACGCCGAGCGCGACACCATCATCGACGGGCTGAAGAGCATTCAGGGCGAGATCGAGGCCGGCACGTTCGACTGGCGAGTGGACCTCGAAGACGTGCACATGAACATCGAAGCGCGCCTGACCGATCGCATCGGCGTCACCGGTAAAAAGCTGCACACCGGTCGTAGCCGCAACGATCAGGTCGCCACCGACATCCGCCTGTGGCTGCGTGATGAGATCGACCTGATTCTGGCTGAGATCACTCGCCTGCAAGAAGGCCTGCTGGGGCTGGCCGAGCGCGAAGCCGACACCATCATGCCGGGCTTCACTCACCTGCAGACCGCGCAACCCGTGACCTTCGGCCACCACATGCTGGCGTGGTTCGAAATGCTCAGCCGCGATTACGAGCGTCTGGTCGATTGCCGCAAGCGCACCAACCGCATGCCCTTGGGCAGCGCCGCGCTGGCCGGCACCACCTACCCGATCGACCGCGAGCTGACCTGCCAACTGCTGGGCTTCGAAGCCGTCGGCGGCAACTCGCTGGACAGCGTCTCCGATCGCGACTTCGCCATCGAATTCTGCTCCGCAGCGAGCATCGCGATGATGCACCTGTCGCGCTTCTCCGAAGAGCTGGTGCTATGGACCAGCGCGCAATTCCAGTTCATCGACCTGCCTGATCGCTTCTGCACCGGCAGTTCGATCATGCCGCAAAAGAAAAATCCTGATGTCCCTGAGCTGGTCCGTGGCAAGAGCGGCCGCGTGTTCGGCGCCTTGATGGGCCTGCTGACCTTGATGAAAGGCCAGCCGCTGGCCTACAACAAGGACAATCAGGAAGACAAGGAACCGCTGTTCGACGCCGCCGACACCCTGCGCGATTCGCTGCGTGCCTTCGCTGACATGATCCCGGCGATCAAGCCCAAGCACGCCATCATGCGCGAAGCCGCCCTGCGCGGTTTCTCTACCGCCACCGACCTTGCCGATTACCTGGTGCGTCGTGGCCTGCCATTCCGTGATTGCCACGAGATCGTCGGTCACGCGGTGAAGCATGGCGTTGAGACCGGCAAGGACCTGGCCGAGATGACGCTGGACGAGCTGCGTCAGTTCAGTGATCAGATCGAACAGGACGTCTTCGAGGTGCTGACGCTCGAAGGTTCGGTCAACGCGCGTAATCACATCGGCGGCACGGCGCCGGAGCAGGTCAAGGCCGCGGTTGTGCGTGGCCAGCATTTGCTCGCCACCCGCTAAACGCATCAGAGGGGTCGCCCGTTACGGGCGATTCCAATCAATTGGCAAGACATCGAGAACGACATGAGCGACAACATCGAGAACGACGACGAAGAGTTTGCCGAAGCCACGCTGATTGAAGCCATCGAAAATCAGATCGAAAACGACAACCCGCCAGCGGCCAAAGCCACCTACAACAAGCTGACCCTGGTGGGCATTGAGCGCGAAGAGATTCTGCAGATGATGGCCCACATTCTGGCGCTGGAGATCGACGGGATCCTGGCCGAAGATCGCCCGTTCAATACCGTCTGGTACGAAGCGGCCCTGCGTGCACTGCCCGACATGCCACCGGGCGTGCGACTGGCGGAAGACGAGTAAAACCCGCCACACATGCCGGTCGCTCAACTGACCTGACGACCGGCCAGATACTTCCTGCAAAATCCCCAGACCTGACTACACTCCAACAGCCTCGCTGCCGCATGGCGACGGGGCCGTCACGCCTGCGATTCTGATCGCGGTGTATCCACTGGAAAAAGTCTGGAGCACCTATGTCGTTTACCCCTGAATTGGTTGCCGAGCTGGAAATCCTGTCGCTGTTCAATCTGAGCAACACCAAAGAGGGTCTGAAGGTCCACCACCACTCTGCGGCCCCCACGGCCATCGCTGCTGCCCAACGACTTTTCGACAAAGGCCTCACCACGCAACACGACGGAGGCTATTTGACCAGCCTGGGGCTGGATGCCGCTGACCACGCTCAATCGCTGCTGATTATTCTTGCTACCAGCCAGGAAGCTGCCTGATTTCGTCCCTCGCGAAACCTTTGCCTGGACGCATCAAATAAAGGTTTCGCGAATCCTCCATTTCGACGATGCTGCGCCGATAAAATAATGGCGCCATAAAAAAGACCCGTGATCGAGCCATACCGGCCTGACGTCCAGCTGTCTTTATTATCGCTATACCCTCACTTCATGCAGTGCCGCCCGCCGGCTTCGAGTCGCGATGACGCGTAGTTCCGAAATTCGCCCGGATCTGGATGAGGGCATTGATCGCAAGGTCCTCGCTCAGTTGCGCAGCCGCTTTCTGGCCCTGAGCCAGAGTCGCCTGGCGCGTGCGTACGAAGGTCTGTCGACCCGTCAGCAAAGCGTGCTCACGCTGCTTCCGCTGTTTTTCCACGTCAATCATCCGCTGCTGCCAGGCTATGTGTCGGGCTCGACCCCCGCTGGCGTGTCCCATTACGAGCCAGACGCCCAGGCCCTCGCTGAAGCGCAACGCCTGACGCGGTCGTTCTCATACAAACCGCGCCGGCTGAATCCGCCACAGCCGATTCACGGCATCTTCCTGATGGGCAGCCTTGGCACCCTCGCCCAGGCCGACCAGAGCGACATGGACGTGTGGATCTGCCACGACCCGCTGCTGTCGGCCGACGAAATCCACGAGTTGCGCAGGAAGTGCCAGTCCCTCGAAAGCTGGGCAGCCAGCATGGGCGCCGAGGCACACTTCTTTCTCGTTGATCCTGAGCGTTTTGTCGTCGGCGAACGTGACGCGCAACTGAGTGGCGAGGACTGCGGCACAACCCAGCACTATTTGCTGCTGGACGAGTTTTATCGCACCGCCATCTGGCTCGCCGGGCGCACCCCGATGTGGTGGCTGGTGCCGGTCTATGAAGAAGCGCGCTACGCCGAATACACCCACACCCTGCTGTCGAAGCGCTTTATTCGCGCCGACGAGGTGCTGGACCTCGGCAACATGTCGCATATCCCGCCGGGGGAATTCATCGGCGCCGGGCTCTGGCAGCTGTTCAAAGGCATCGAATCGCCTTACAAATCGGTGCTCAAGCTGCTGTTGACCGAGGTTTATGCCAGCGAGCACCCCCATGTGCAGTGCTTGAGCATGCGCTTCAAAAAGGCCGTGTTCGCCAACCGCGCCGACCTTGATGAGCTGGACCCGTACGTGATGGTGTACCGGCGCATCGAGGAATACCTGTTGGCGCGGGGTGAACCCGAGCGACTGGAACTGGTACGCCGCAGTTTGTACCTGAAGGTGAACAAGAAACTCACCGGCTCCACCCGTCACCGCAGTAACGGCTGGCAACGGCTGCTGCTGGAGCGGCTGGTCAATGAGTGGAACTGGGACGAGCGTCAGCTGGCGTTGCTCGACAGCCGCAGCCAATGGAAAGTGCGTCAAGTCGCCAGCGAACGCCGCGCACTGGTCGGCGAGCTCAACTACAGTTATCGCTTCCTGACCCAGTTCGCTCGCGCGCAAAAAGCGGTCAATTCGATCACCAAGCGCGACATGAATGTGCTCGGGCGTCGTCTGTATGCAGCCTTCGAACGCAAAGCCGGCAAAGTGGAATTTCTCAACCCGGGCATTGCGCCGGATCTGGCCGAGGACACGCTGACGCTGGCGCAACTGCCGAACAAGCGCGAGCCCGGCAGGTATCAGTGGTGCCTCTACAACGGCAGCCTGAGTGCCCACGAGCTGGAGACGTTTGCGCCGATCAAGCGCAGCCGCGAGTTGCTGGAACTGCTCACGTGGTGCCATCGCAACAACGTCATCGACAGCAGCACGCGCCTGGCGCTCCACCCTGGCATCAGCGATCTGACCGAATTTGAACTGTTTAATCTACAAGGCGCGTTGCAGCAGAGCATCGCGCTGCCGCTGGCCATGGTCGATGAAGACGTACTTCTAAGCCCGAGCGTGCCCCGCGAGATTCTGCTGTTGGTCAACGTCGGCGTCGATCCGCTCCGGCACCATAAAGACCTGAACATCCTGATGACGACCGAGCGAACCGACTCGCTGAGCTACGCCGGCGTCCGTGAAAATCTGGTGCTGACCTTCGACCAGATCACCCTCAACAGCTGGAACGAGGTGCTGGTCAATCGCTTCGACGGCGCCCAAGCGCTGCTGGACTGCCTGACAGAATTGCTCAACGGCCTGCCGGAAAAGTCCGCCAGGCCTGTCATCCGCGTGCGCTGTTTTTGCCACAACCGTGCGCAGGCTATCGCCCAGCGCGTGGAGGAGCTCATCGGCACTGCGCAACTGCTGCTGGACCGGCGCCTGAATCATCGCTATCTCATTCAGGTCGAGCAGCGTTACCACGTTCTGGAAATGATCCCCGGCCAGGTCAGCCACGTCACGCTCGAACACGTGCCGGCGCTCTTCAGCTATCTGGGAGAAGAGCTTTCCGCCTACAGCCCGCTTCATTTGGACCCGCAGGCACTGGACGACTCGGACCTGTCGCTGTTCATCCCGTACGGTCAGCCCGAATGCATTCAGGTGTTTTACCGGATCAACGAACCCAATGCCGACCTGTACGTGCTCGATGAGCGCAATGCGTTATGGCATCAGCAGGTGCCTTATCACAGTGAGCCCAGCCTGCTGGTTCCGCTGCAGCGCTTTTTTCAATCGTTGACGTACCGGCGCGTGACGTTGCTGCCGCTGGATAACCCGTTGGAATCAACGTCGCTGGAGGCTTTGTATTACCGCATAACCCCCGATGGCTCAGGGCGGGCCCGCCGCGTTGAGCATCGGCCGAGCCCGGCCATGCTCATCGACAAATCGTTCTTTGACGTGCAGGCGATTATCGAGGAAGCATCCCCCGGCCAGGTCAGCGTGACGCTGTATTGCGACGGGATGGAGTTTTCCGAGCTGGAGTTTGGCGATCAGTTGTTCAGCGTCGTGGCGCGGCGGATCCTCGACCAGCGCCGCGAGACGCAACGTTATCGCTGCTACATCACCGACCTGGACCTGTCCGGGATACTGGGGGACACGCGCGGGCAGACTATTCTGTTCCTGCGCTACAAAGCCCAGCTGGAACAGTCACTGAATGCCGCGATGGACGAGGCATGACCTACACGTGATCGGAAGTCGCACTGCGACGCAAATCTGCCTGCCGCACGATCTCCCGTCGGCGCTCATCGGTCGCCGCCCGCCACTCGCGGATGTCCTCGACGTGGCGCTGGCAACCCGTGCAGACTTTGTCTTCGTCGAGCCGGCAGATGCTGATGCAGGGCGACGGCACAGCCGGGCTGACGTTGCTGAACAGCGGCTTTGGCGGCTTGACCGGGGTTGCGCTAACGGTCACTGGCGGTTGCCATCGCTGCCGTCGAGGGCGTCGAAGTCGATTTCTTCGCCCGCCTGCTCCTTCGCCAGACGATAGAGCATCTCGCTCAACAGCTCTTCGCTCTTGTCGCAGATCCAGTGCTTCGCTTCTTCGTCGTAATCAAAGTGAAAACCACCCGACGCAGCCGCCAGCCACAGCTGACGCAAAGGCTCCTGACGGCTGAAAATGAACTGCGAGCCGTTTTCGAATTTCACGGTCAGCACACCGGCCGACTCCTCAAGGTCCAGATCCAGACCGCTCTCGTCGAAGATATCCTGGAGCTTTTCCTGGGTGGCATCGACCAGATCGTGAAAACGGGCTTCGGTCAAACTCATTGCATGAACCTCAAAAGTGTCAGCGGACGGCGCAGCGACGCACGATACGGTCGCTCCACGGCAAATGCAAAGCCTACCCGCCCAAGTGCAAATGTGGGACCGGCTTTGGTCGGGACGGCATCGAGCATCACCCTGCACCACAGACCGCGTCAGAAATCCGCACGTGCTGCGCAGTCTAATTGCGCGGCGGCGTCAAACCCCCGCCGGACGGGAACTCCAGCGCATAGGCAATCTGTCGGGTGGTCGGTATACTCGGGCGCAATTAATGCTTATACAAAGGATTTCGCCATGAAGCGCCTGATTTCCTCCCTGGCCGCGCTGCTTGCAGTTGCGTGTCTGGTCTCTGCCTGCGGTCAGAAAGGTCCGCTGTATCTGCCCGACGACGATTCGTCCGCCGACGGCACCAGCCAGACCAAATCGCACTCGCACAAGCATCAGACTTCGACCTACTAGGAATCAGTCATGGACGCCTTCAACTACCGCGACGGCGAGCTGTTCGCGGAAGGAGTGGCGTTGTCTGCCATCGCCGAACGCTTCGGCACGCCGACATACGTCTATTCCCGCGCGCACATCGAGGCGCAGTACCGCGCCTACGCCGACGCCTTGAGCGGCATGCCGCATCTGGTCTGCTTTGCGGTCAAAGCCAACTCGAACCTGGGCGTTCTCAATGTCCTCGCGCGTCTGGGCGCCGGTTTTGACATCGTGTCCCGTGGCGAGCTGGAGCGCGTGCTGGCGGCAGGCGGTCAGGCTGACAAAATCGTTTTCTCCGGCGTCGGCAAGACCCGCGATGACATGCGCCGAGCGCTGGAAGTCGGCGTGCATTGCTTCAACGTCGAGTCCACCGACGAGCTTGAACGACTGCAAGTCGTCGCCGCCGAAATGGGCGTGCGTGCTCCGGTTTCGTTGCGCGTCAACCCGGATGTCGACGCCGGCACCCACCCTTATATCTCCACCGGCCTCAAGGAAAACAAATTTGGCATCGCCATCGCGGACGCCGAAGACGTTTACATCCGCGCCGCGCAGCTGCCGAATCTCGACGTCATCGGCGTCGACTGCCACATCGGCTCTCAACTGACCACCCTTTCGCCTTTCGTGGATGCGCTGGATCGCCTGCTCGATCTTGTCGACCGACTGGGCGATTGCGGCATTCTGCTGAAGCATATCGATCTGGGCGGCGGTCTGGGCGTGCGTTATCGCGACGAAGAGCCGCCCCTCGCGGGCGATTACATCAAGGCCGTGCGTGAACGCCTTGATGGCCGCGATCTGGCGCTGATGTTCGAGCCCGGCCGCTTCATCGTCGCCAATGCCGGCGTGCTGCTGACCCGCGTCGAGTACCTCAAGCACACCGAGCACAAAGACTTCGCCATCGTCGACGCCGCCATGAACGACCTGATTCGTCCAGCGCTGTATCAGGCCTGGATGGACGTGACGGCCGTCAAACCCCGCGACGGCGCCAAACGCACCTACGACATCGTCGGCCCGATTTGCGAAACCGGGGATTTCCTGGCCAAGGAGCGTGAACTCGCGCTGGCTGAAGGCGATCTGCTGGCGGTGCATTCGGCGGGCGCCTATGGCTTCGTGATGAGCTCCAACTACAACACCCGCGGACGTACGGCCGAGGTGCTTGTGGATGGCGAGCAAGCCTTCGAAGTGCGTCGCCGTGAAACCGTGACTGAGCTGTTTGCCGGCGAAAGCCTGCTGCCGGAGTAATCCCATGCTGCTGCGTTTTACCAAGATGCATGGCCTGGGCAATGATTTCATGGTGCTGGACCTTGTGAGCCAACACGCCCACATTTTGCCCAAGCACGCCAAGCAATGGGGCGATCGCCACACGGGTATCGGTTTCGATCAGCTGCTGCTGGTGGAGGCGCCGAACAATCCGGACGTGGATTTTCGCTACCGGATTTTCAATTCCGACGGCTCCGAGGTCGAGCAGTGCGGCAATGGCGCGCGCTGCTTCGCCCGTTTCGTGCTGGACAAGCGGCTGACGGCCAAGAAGCAGATTCGCGTCGAGACCAAGGGCGGCATCATCGAGCTGGACATCCGCAACGACGGCCAGATCAGCGTTGATATGGGCGCGCCGCGTCTGGTGCCGGCGGACATCCCGTTCGACGCACCGGAACAGGCCGCCAGTTATTCGCTCGATGTCGATGGCGAGACTGTCGAGCTTGCCGCCGTGTCCATGGGCAACCCCCATGCCGTGCTGCGCGTCTACGACATCAACAATGCGCCCGTGCATGTGCTTGGGCCGAAGATTGAAAACCATCCGCGTTTTCCGGCCCGGGTGAACGTGGGCTTTCTCCATGTCGTCGACCGTCAGCGCGCGCAACTGCGGGTGTGGGAGCGTGGCGCCGGGGAAACCCAGGCCTGTGGCACCGGCGCCTGCGCGGCAGCGGTGGCAGCCATTACTCAGGGCTGGATGGATTCCCCGATGCTGATCGACCTGCCGGGCGGACGCCTGTCCATCGAGTGGGCCGGCCCCGGCCATTCAGTGGTGATGACTGGCCCGGCTGTCCGGGTTTACGAAGGCCAAGTACGTCTATGAGTGAGAGTATCCAATGACCGACCAGCCTCAGACTTCAAACGACACGCCCGGCCAGCCCCCTGCCGAGACCGCAGTGCCTGCCCTTGAAGCCGAGGCAGTCGCGGCCTGGCTGCAACAACACCCTGATTTCTTCGCCGAGCACGACGAACTGCTGGCGATGATGCGCGTCCCGCACCAACGGGGCGACACCGTCTCGCTGGTCGAGCGCCAGCTCAAGCTGCTGCGCGAGCGCAACATCGAGATGCGTCACCGGCTCTCGCAACTGATGGACGTGGCCCGGGACAACGACCGGCTGTTCGAAAAAACCCGCCGGCTGATTCTTGATCTGATGGACGCGACCAGTCTTGAAGAGATTGTCATCTGCGTGGAAGACAGCTTGCGCCAGGAATTTCAGGTGCCCTTCGTCAGCCTTATCCTGTTCAGCGACAACCCGATGACCGTCGGCCGCTGGGTGAGCGCCGCCGACGCGCAGAAAGCTATCGGCGGGCTGATGTCCGGCGGCAAGACCCTGTGTGGCGCGCTGCGTGAGCATGAACTCGAGTTCCTGTTCGGCAGCGAGCAAAGCAAGGAAGTAGGCTCAACCGCCCTGGCCGCCCTCAGCCACCAGGGCCTGCACGGCGTTCTGGCGATCGGCAGCCGTGATCCGCAGCATTACAAAAGCTCGGTCGGGACGCTGTTTCTCAGCTACATCGCCGACGTGCTCAGCCGCCTGCTGCCACGCTTCACCAACTCGCTGCGTTCGGTTCGCTAGTCATGGAGCGGCAACTGGACGCCTACTGCACGCACCTGCGCAGTGAGCGCCAGGTGTCGAGCCATACGCTTGAAGCCTATCGTCGCGACCTGAACAAGGTCTTGGCGTTCTGCGAAAAGCAGCACATCGACAGCTGGAAAGCGCTGGATATTCAGGCCATGCGCAGCCTTGTCGCTCGCCTTCACCAGCAGGGTCAATCCTCGCGCAGCCTGGCCAGACTGCTGTCAGCCGTGCGCGGCTTTTATCACTACCTCAACCGCGAAGGCCTTTGCGATCACGATCCGGCCAATGGCCTGTCACCGCCCAAGGGCGAGCGTCGCTTGCCGAAAACCCTGGATGCCGACCGCGCCCTGCAACTGCTTGAAGGCGGCGTCGAGGACGATTTTCTGGCCCGGCGTGATCAGGCGATTCTCGAACTGTTCTACTCATCAGGCCTGCGCTTGTCCGAACTGACCGGGTTGAACTGCGAAGACCTGGATCTGGCGGACGGTCTTGTGCAGGTCCTCGGCAAAGGCAGTAAAAGCCGCGTTTTACCGGTTGGCAGAAAGGCACGGGAAGCGCTGGAGGAATGGCTCAAGCAACGAGCGCTGGCCAATCCCCAGGACGATGCCGTGTTTGTCAGCCAGCAAGGCCGCCGCCTCGGGCCGCGCTCGATCCAGCTGCGGGTCAAGGCTGCCGGCGAACGTGAGTTGGGCCAGAACCTGCACCCGCACATGCTTCGCCATTCATTTGCCAGTCATTTGCTGGAGTCGTCCCAGGACCTGCGCGCCGTGCAGGAACTGCTGGGTCACGCCGACATCGCCACCACTCAGATCTACACCCATCTGGATTTCCAGCATCTGGCCACGGTGTACGACAGTGCCCATCCACGGGCCAAGCGCAAAGGTAACGCCGACAATGAGCATTAAGCTGATCACCTTCGACCTGGACGACACGCTGTGGGAAACCGCTCCAGCAATTGTCAGCGCTGAAGCCAAGCTGCGCGAGTGGCTGGCTGCCAACGCGCCAAAACTAGGGCCGGTCCCGGTCGAGCATCTGTGGGAAATCCGCTCGCGACTCATCGAAGCGGATCCGACGTTCAAGCACCGGATCAGTGCGCTGCGCCGCAAGGTGCTGTTTCATGCGCTGGAGGATGCGGGGTATGGTCACGCCGAAGCCCATGAGCTGGCGGACCAGAGCTTTGAAGTGTTCCTTCAGGGGCGGCACCAGCTGGACATCTTCCCTGAAGTGGTGCCGACGCTTGAGATCCTGACCAAGTCTTACACGCTGGGTGTCGTGACCAACGGCAATGCCGATGTCCGCCGTCTGGGCCTGGCCGATTATTTCGCCTTCGCGCTATGCGCCGAGGACCTGGGCATTGGCAAACCGGACCCTGCGCCCTTCGTCGAGGCGCTGAAACGCGGCAATGCAGATGCTAGTCAGGCCGTGCATGTCGGCGATCACCCGGGTGACGACATCGCCGGCGCCCAACAAGCCGGCCTGCGGGCGATCTGGTACAACCCCGGCGGCAAGGTCTGGGAGGCTGAAAAAGCGCCGGATGCCGTAATCAACAGCCTGACGCAATTGCCCGAGGTGCTGGCGCGCTGGGCTGGATCTGCGCTTCCCGCTGCGTGAACGCCGGCCTTTGCGTCGGCAACTCGAATCGCAGGCAATAAAAAACCCGCAGCGACAGCGGGTTTTTCATCAAGCGCGCAGCAGGTCCCTTAGATGGGACGGCTGCCGTACTTGTTATCAGGCTTCTTGGGCGGATCGGCGACCACGTTGGCCTCCACTTCCACGACCTTGCCACCACGAGCGAGGAATTCTTCCATCGCGCGAGCCAGAGCATCACGCTCCTTGTTCTTGGCTTCCACACTCGGCAATTCATCAACCGAGACGGCGGCCTTGGCCTTGCCTTTGGCCGGAGTCGCAGAGACTTCAGCGCTGTCGTCGACTTCCACTACATCTTCATCGGACGCCGCTGCAAGCCCCTCACCGTCCTCCCCTTCTTCCAGATCGTCTTCCAGACCTTCTTCGATGTCGTCGTCGCTCATGTTCTACCTCATGACTTGCGAAAGCAGATTAGTTATAGCCCAGCCGGGCTTGATTTCTTGGACAGCCGGAAAAAATTCAACTACCGCATACGTTCAGCGGTCGTGCCCCTCACCCTGAAGCGTGACGAGGACTTTACGGGCACCGCCTGCATCGCGGTGCTCGCCCAGATAAATACCTTGCCATGTGCCCAACGCCAGCCGTCCATTTGTAACCGGCAATGTAAGCTGGCAGCCAAGCAGACTGGCTTTGAAGTGCGCCGGCAAATCATCGGGCCCTTCGTCGTCATGCTCGTAGCCGTCGCGCCCCTGAGGCACCAGACGGTTGAAGAAACGCTCGAAATCGCGACGTACCGCCGGGTCGGCGTTCTCGTTGACGGTCAACGAGGCCGAGGTGTGTTGCAACCAGACATGCAGCAGGCCGATGCGGCATTCGCGTAATTCGCGAAGGCCCGCGACGATCTCGTCAGTCACCAGATGGAAACCACGAGGCCTTGCCCGCAGCGTGATCAAGGTCTGTTGCCACATACCGTTCTCCGCCCTTCGGCGCGCATTCTAACGCGCTGGAAAAAAAAACAAAGTGCGTAATGAGCGACGATTTTCAGGAGCGCTGAACAAGGGCATTTATGCCCTCTAAAGCATCGAGAATCGTCAGGTTAGGCCGAACATTGCAGCGGATGTTCCTGCCGGGAACGCCCACCCGCTGTGCGGACATCCCTATCGACAAACCTCAGACAAAAAAATGCCCGGAGACCCGGGCATTTTTTCACGCGTGGATTACAAGTTGTAGCCACGTTCGTTGTGTTGCGCCAGATCCAGGCCGACCGCTTCTTCTTCCTCGGTGACACGCAGGCCCATGACCATGTCGAGCACCTTGAGAATGATGAAGGTCACGATCGCGGTGTAGATGACCGTGAAGCCGACGCCTTTGCACTGAATCCAGACTTGTGCCGCGATGTCGGTCACGGTGCCGAAGCCGCCCAGCGAAGGGGCTGCAAACACGCCGGTCAGGATCGCGCCGAGGATACCGCCGATACCGTGAACGCCGAAGGCATCCAGGGAGTCGTCGTAGCCCATTTTGCGTTTCAGGCTGGTGGCGCAGAAGAAGCAGACCACGCCCGCCGCCAGACCAATGATCAGGCCGCCCATCGGGCCGACAGTACCGGCGGCCGGAGTGACGGCAACCAGACCGGCAACCACACCCGAAGCGATGCCCAGAGCGCTTGGTTTACCGTGGGTCAGCCATTCGGCGAACATCCAGCCCAGCGCTGCCGCAGCAGTGGCGATCTGAGTAACCAGCATGGCCATACCGGCAGTGCCGTTGGCCGCAGCCGCGGAACCTGCGTTGAAACCGAACCAGCCCACCCAGAGCATGGCCGCGCCGACCAGGGTGTAACCCAGGTTGTGCGGCGCCATCGGAGTGGTCGGGAAACCTTTACGCTTGCCGAGTACCAGGCACGCTACCAGGCCAGCCACACCGGCGTTGATGTGAACAACGGTGCCGCCCGCGAAGTCGAGAACGCCCCAGTCCCACAACAGACCACCGACGCCGCTCCAGACCATGTGCGCAATCGGCGCATAAACCAGGGTGAACCAGATCCCCATGAAGATCAGCATCGCGGAAAACTTCATGCGTTCCGCGAAAGCGCCGACGATCAGGGCCGGGGTGATGATGGCGAAGGTCATCTGGAAGGTCACGAAGACGGCTTCCGGGAACAGTGCCGCAGGACCAGTGATGCTTGCAGGGGTGATGCCTGCCAGGAACGCCTTCGACAGACCGCCGACGAAGGAGTTGAAGTTGACGACGTTGACTTCCATCCCGGTGGTGTCGAACGCCATGCTGTAGCCGTACACGACCCACAGGATGCTGATCAGGCCGGTAATGGCGAAGCACTGCATCATCACGGAAAGAATGTTTTTCGAGCGGACCATGCCGCCGTAGAACAGCGCCAGACCGGGGATGGTCATGAACAGCACCAGCGCGGTGGAGGTCAGCATCCAGGCGGTGTCGCCGGAATTGAGTACGGGGGCTGCCACTTCGTCTGCCGCCATGGCCAAGCCAGGGGTTACGAGGGACAACAGGGCTCCTAGCCCTGCGAATTGACGCAGAGTCATATTGTTTTCTCCTGGGGCGTTGGGGTTTGGCGGCTTAGATTGCGTCGGTATCGGTTTCGCCGGTACGGATGCGGATGGCCTGTTCCAGATTGACCACGAAGATCTTGCCGTCACCGATCTTGCCGGTGTTGGCCGCTTTGGTTATCGCTTCGATAACGCGGTCCAGATCCTTGTCGTCGATCGCAACATCGATCTTCACCTTGGGGAGGAAGTCGACTACATACTCCGCACCGCGATACAGCTCGGTGTGGCCTTTCTGACGTCCGAAGCCTTTGACTTCAGTGACCGTGATGCCCTGCACGCCGATTTCGGACAGCGACTCGCGTACGTCGTCCAGCTTGAACGGCTTGATGATGGCAGTGACTAGCTTCATGAAACTTTCTCCCGAATTGGTGGACTTGCCCCAGGAAAACAAACCCGACTCAAGTCTAAGCGCAGTGTCTGGCTTTGTAACGCGTCGTGTCCGTAACAGACCTGACCAACTCCAGAAAACCGCTTCTGACGAAACATTCCCCGCTCCGCCTGCCGCACTGCATTCGTCACAGCGACTGCATCAGTGCATGGGTTACAAGCCACTAAGCAGAAAGCTTGCCATCTCATGAATCGGCATGAATTTCGGCCCTTCGACTGTTAATTCACGCTTTAGCGTAGTCGTCGATTGCGATCGCCGCACAACAACGGTGCGCACGTGCCCGGAGCCATGCGCGAAAAGCGTGCAGCGCATCGCGTCCGGCAGAAGGTCAAAAGCTGCGTGCTACACTCGCGCCCTCTGATTCTGGAGTTTCATCATGCTCGCCCCCAAAGCTTTTCTCGACGCCCTGAGCGGCCACGCCTCCCGCCTGTTCAACGGCGAAACACCGGTTCCACGCAGCGAATTCGAAACCCAGTTCAAGGCGCTGCTGCAGAGCGGCTTCAGCAAGCTGGACCTGGTCAGCCGGGAAGAATTCGACAGCCAGATGATCGTCCTCGCCCGCACCCGCGCCCGACTTGAGGCACTGGAAGCGAAGATGGCGGAGATGGAAGCGCAGTTGGCGACGCAGCCGAAAGCGTCAGGGGCTGAGCCACAGGGTTGAGCGTTTAACCCTGCGGGTGCTCAGGCGCAGTGCGCAATGCGCTGAACCTGGGCCTTGATCGCCTCCAACGTGGCCATCGACGTATCCTCCCGTGCCCCTACCCTTCGATACACACCCCGAAAAACATGCCCCGCCCACGCGCCGGAGCAATGACTATCCTTCAGCTCGCCGCAGGAAGCGGTGCTGCCTACAAGGAAAGCCATGTCCCTCGCGATCGTTCTGAGCCGTGCCCAAGTTGGCGTTGAAGCCCCTGCCGTGACCGTCGAAACCCATCTCGCCAACGGGCTGCCGAGCCTGACGCTGGTGGGTCTGCCGGAGGGCGCGGTCAAGGAGAGTAAGGATCGGGTGCGCAGTGCGATCCTCAACTGTCGGCTGGAATTCCCGGCGCGGCGGATCACCCTGAATCTGGCCCCTGCCGATTTGCCCAAAGACGGCGGACGCTTCGATGTCGCCATTGCACTTGGCTTGCTGGCTGCCAGCGCGCAGGTGCCAACGCTCGCGCTGGAGGGCATTGAATGTCTGGGGGAGTTGGCGCTGTCCGGTGCGATTCGGCCCGTACAGGGCGTGCTGCCGGCGGCACTCGCTGCGCGGGAGGCGGGCCACACGTTGATCGTGCCGGCGGTGAATGCCGAGGAAGCGTGTCTGGCGTCAGGCCTGAAGGTGATCGCGGTCAGTCATCTGCTGGAGCTGGTGTCCCACCTGAATGGGCACACGGTCATCGCGCCTTATAAATCCAATGGCCTGATTCTGCAGACACAGCCTTATCCCGACTTGAGTGAAGTGCAGGGCCAGACCGCGGCCAAACGCGCTCTGTTGGTGGCCGCCGCCGGTGCACACAATCTTCTGTTCAGTGGCCCTCCCGGCACCGGCAAAACGCTGCTCGCGAGCCGTTTGCCTGGGCTGTTGCCACCACTGGATGAACTCGAAGCGCTGGAGGTGGCGGCGATTCAGTCGGTCGCCAGTCACGCCCCGCTGACCAGCTGGCCCCAGCGCCCCTTCCGCCAGCCCCATCACTCGGCATCGGGCCCTGCGCTGGTCGGAGGTGGCAGTCGCCCGCAACCTGGCGAAATCACCCTCGCGCACCACGGCGTGTTGTTTCTGGACGAGCTTCCGGAATTCGACCGGCGCGTGCTGGAGGTGCTGCGCGAACCCCTCGAATCGGGCCATATCGTGATTTCCCGGGCGCGGGATCGGGTGCGCTTTCCGGCGCGCTTTCAACTCGTCGCGGCGATGAACCCCTGCCCGTGCGGTTATCACGGCGAACCGACCGGGCGCTGCCGCTGCTCGACTGATCAGATTCAGCGCTACCGCAACAAGCTGTCGGGCCCATTGCTTGACCGGATCGATTTGCACCTGACCGTTGCTCGGGAAACTACCTCTTTAGCTGCCACGCCTGACTGCAAGGGTGAAAGCGCCAGCGCAGCGGAGGTGGTCTCCGAAGCCCGACAGCGCCAACAACGACGCCAAGGGTGCGCCAACGCATTTCTTGACCTGCCCGCGCTGCGCCAACACTGCGCGTTACTGCCGGAAGACGAAGCCTGGCTCGAGAATGCGTGTGAACGCCTCAATCTCTCGCTACGCGCTGCCCACCGCCTGCTGAAAGTGGCTCGCACGCTCGCTGATCTGGAGAAGGTGGACGCCATCGCGCGATGCCACATCGCCGAGGCTTTGCAGTATCGGCCTTCGACGAATTGAAACCGCATACACCATGCCACGGGGGGAGATAACCCTTCGTTCAGCACCGCACTGTCGCGCAGAATGTGCAACACCTGTGGGAGTGACCGGGGTGGCGCTCCACCTTGCTCACGAAGGCGGCATCTCAACCGCTGAATATTTGGCGGATGTTCTTGCCTCTTCGCGAGCAAGCTCGCTTGTATGGTTAGACTTGAAGGGGTGGTGGGACGAACAGTTCGCATCTGACTGCTGC
>NZ_JBWKQL010000008.1:262178-281382 GCF_059418765.1 Pseudomonas sp. GW821-FHT07F05 | reverse complement strand
CCCCGGTCGCTCCTACAAGGCCGCGCAACCCCTGTGGGAGCGACCGGGGTGGCGCTCCACCTTGCTCGCGATCAGGGGGCGATGCGGTATTGCGGGTGTTTACAAGATCCGCACGCGCAACGATTTGCCCTTGATCTTGCCGTTGTTCAAACGCTCCAGCGCCTGCTTGGCCATGCTGCGTTCCACGGCGACGTAGGCCTGGAAATCAAAGATCGCGATCTTGCCCACCTGAGTGCCGGGAATGCCGGCTTCGCCGGTCAGCGCGCCCAGAATGTCGCCAGGGCGCAGTTTGTCTTTGCGGCCGGAACCGATGCACAGCGTGGTCATCGGTGGTAGCAGCTTCCCGCCTTCCTTGCGCTCCAGTTGGTCGTATTGCTGCCAGTTGAGCGGCGCTTTCTGCAGCTCTTCAACGGCGCGGGCGCGCTGGCTTTCGCCGGGGGCGACTAGGCTGACGGCGATGCCGGTCTCACCCGCACGACCGGTACGGCCGACGCGGTGAATGTGGATTTCCGAATCCCGCGCCAGTTCGACGTTGAGCACCATGTCCAGGCCATCGATGTCCAGACCGCGCGCAGCGACGTCAGTGGCCACCAGCACCGAGGTGCTGCGGTTGGCGAACATCGCCAGCACCTGGTCGCGGTCACGCTGTTCCAGATCGCCATGCAGGCCGACGGCGGACATGCCCTTGGCGGTCAGGTGATCGACCACTTCCTGAACCTGCTGCTTGGTGAAACAGAACGCCACGCAGGACTGCGGACGGAAATGATCGAGCACGCGGACCACCGCTTCGAGGCGTTGCTCCGGCGCGATTTCATAGAAGATCTGCTCGATCTGGCTGTCGGCGTGGAGCGCTTCGACTTTGACGGTCTGCGGGTCACGCATGAATTTCGAGGACAGCTGCTTGATACCGACCGGGTACGTGGCCGAGAACAGCAGGGTCTGGCGACGCTTGGGGGTCTGCTCGATGATGTCGGCGATGGCGTCGTAGAAACCCATGTCGAGCATGCGGTCGGCTTCGTCCAGCACCAGCGTGTTCAGGCCGTCCAGTACCAGCGAACCCTTGCGCAGATGCTGCTGAATGCGACCCGGTGTGCCAACGATGACGTGCGCGCCGTGCTCAAGCGAGCCTATCTGCGGGCCGAAAGACACGCCGCCGCAGAGGGTCAGGACTTTGATGTTGTCTTCGGAACGCGCCAGACGACGGATTTCCTTGGCCACCTGGTCGGCCAACTCACGGGTGGGGCAGAGCACCAGCGCCTGGCAGCCGAAGTAGCGCGGATTGATCGGATTGAGCAGGCCGATGCCGAATGCAGCGGTCTTGCCAGAGCCCGTCTTGGCCTGGGCGATCAGGTCCATCCCCTTGACGATCACCGGCAGGCTCTGCGCCTGAATCGGCGTCATCTCGGCATAACCAAGGGACTCCAGGTTAGCCAGCATGGCGGCGGAAAGGGGCAGTGAGTTAAAAGCGGTGTTAGTCACGGGACGGGCCTGCAAAACAAAATGTCGCGCAGTGTATCAGGTCGCGACCCCTGCCTTGGGGCCGCGCGCGATAAATGGTGAGTGGGTCATGCCTCGATCTCGGGCTCCGGTTGCGGTTTGCGCGCCGGTGCTTCGGGGGCCATGCGCGGCGATAGCTGCAGGAAGATCGACGCCGCCAGCATCGCCAGCACGCCGACGCACAGGAAGGTCAGCTGAAACGCGCCGAGCACGTCGCTGACTTCACCCGTCGCGACGTCGTCGCTGAATCCGCCCAGCAAGGCGGCCGCACAGGCGACGCCAAGACTCAGGGACAACTGCGCGACCACCGACAGCAAACTGTTGCCGCTGGCGGCACTGGCGTCATCGAGATCGATCAGCGTCACAGCGTTCATCGCCGAGAACTGCAGCGAGTTGACCCCGCCCAAAAACGCCAGATGAATGAGCAGTAGCCAGTACGGCGTGTTGGCCGTGACCAGTGCCATGCTCGCCAGCAGAATACCCAACAGCAGCGTGTTACCGGTCAGCACGATGCGATAACCCAGCCGCTCAATGGCCTTGGTTGCCAGCGGTTTGGCGAACATCGCCGCGAGGGCCAGGGGAATCATGCTCATGCCGGCGTGTGACGGTGAATAACCCAGGGCGACTTGCAGCATGAGCGGCAGGAGGAAAGGCAGGGCGCCGCTGCCCAGTCGGGCAAACAGGTTGCCCATGATGCCCACCGCGAAACTGCGGGTCTTGAACAACTGAGCGGAGAACAGTGGCGCTTCCACATGACTGGCGCGCAACCAGTACGCGGCGAGACAGGCCATGCCGCCGAACAGCAGCATCACCACCCGCAAGTGCGGCAAGTGCAGTTCGCCCAAGCCTTCCAGCGCGATCGTGATCAGCACCATCGACGCGCCGAACAGGCCGAACCCCACCAGATCAAACCGCGTGCGTCCGCCGCCCTGAAGATCGGGGATGAATTTGCGCACGGCAAAACACCCCAGAATTCCCACCGGAAGGTTGATCAGGAAGATCCAGTGCCAGCTCAGGTATTCCACCAGCCAGCCGCCGACCGTCGGGCCCATCAGCGGGCCGAGCAGGGCGGGCATGGTGATGAAGCTCAGCGTGCGCACCAGCTCGGTTCGGGGGTAGGCGCGCAGCACAATGAGCCGTCCTACCGGCATCATCAACGCACCGCCGAGGCCCTGAATCACCCGCGCGCCCACCAGCATGCCGACGGAGTTGGATACCGCACACAGCAGCGAGCCGAAGCTGAACAGCAGGATGGCGCTGAAGAAGATGCGCTTGATGCCGAAGCGGTCGGAAATCCAGCCCGACGCGGGGATCAGCAGGGCGATGGTCAGCATGTAGGCGATGATCACCGACTGCATGCGCAATGGGTCTTCGGACAGCGAGCGCGCCATGGATGGCAGTGCGGTGTTGAGGATCGTGCCGTCCAGGCTTTGCATGAAAAAAGCGATGGCGATGACCCATGGCATCCAGCGCAGGGTGCGGGCGTCCAGCTGCGGTGTTGAGGTCGGCATGTGGATCGAGGGTCCTTATGGGTTGCGGGCAACGGGCTTGTTGCTGTTTGGATATAACTTCCAAAGAAAGCTGTGTGGATGCCCGACAGTTGGGTGCCGGGCAAGCCGATGCATTACAGCGTCAGCGTCAACCCACTCAGCAGCGCACCGGGCAGCAGATTCGAGGCGGTCTGGCGCTGACTGTAGGTGCTCGTCGACAGCAGGAGTTCCCTTTCTGTGGTCAGTTGCTCCAGTGCGGTGCCCAGCAGGCTGAAGATGCTGTCGTCGAAACGCATGGTGTTGACCGGCGCCTTGATCTGCCCGTCTTCGACCCAGAACGTGGCAAAGCGCGTCATCCCGGTGATGCGCCCGGCGGTGCGGTCCGAGAAATTCAAATACCACAGGTTGCTGATGTACAGGCCCGTGCCCAGCGCTTCCAACACCTCATCCAGCGCCAGCGAACCGCCTTCCATGCTCAGCGCACTCGGCGACTCGCCCCAGCCTGCGCCATTGGCGACAAGGCCGTATTCGGCAGCGCTGCGCGAGTCGATCATGCGATCCCGGGCCACGCCTTCGGCCACCAGCGACAGGTCCATGCGCGGATAACCCTCGCCGGAAAACGCAGGGGACAACGAGCCGCTGACCTGCTCGTTCAAACTCACCAGCGAACTCAGCGTGGATTGGCCGTCGTACAGCCGCTGCAAGGGACTGGTCTTGTCAGCCAGCGACTGCGCGGAGAATCCACCCCAGCACAGCATTCCGATGACTTCTTCCAGTGCGGCGGGCGCCAGATAGGCACGGTATTTCCCGGGCGCGAGGGCATGTGCCGGGTGGCCAAGAAACGCCAATTGCTCACGGGCCAGCGCAAAGCGCCGTGCAAAGCCTTCGTCCGTCCAAGTGTGGCCGGCGTAATTGGCTTTTACCGCCTGGCCGTTCTCGTGGAACAGGCTCCAGTCGAAATTGAAACTGTTGGCCTGATGCCAGCCCAGCGCACCGCTGGAACTGGCGAAGCCGCGATAAATCGGACCGGCCGCGTAGATGCCGACCAGATCCAGCCCCTCGCCCAATTGCGCGATCTGCTCGACCACATGGGCGCTGTCCGGCAACGGCGTTTCCTGCACGTTGCTGCTCTGCCAGGCCTCTTCGTTCAGTTGCAGATAAGGGTCTTCCGGCAAGAGCGTCAGCGTTTCACGCAACTGAAGCAGCGCCTCGCTCAGGCGCTGTCGATCGACCTCGGCATCGCCCGACAGCGTGAGGCTCAGGTTGGCGTGACGGCCTGCGGCGATCAGCTTAAAGGTCACGCTGGCCTGCTGCACGTGGCCGGCCTGACGCACTTTGGCGTGGTTGAAGCGAATGAAGTCCGACGCTTCGGCGTCGTAGCTCAAGGTGTAACGCTCGTCTGCCGTGACCGCGCCGTGCAGCCATTCAGCCAGGGCCTTGAATTGCGCTTGATGGGACATCATGCGTCACCTCCGAAAACATCAACGCTGGCGAACACGCAAGCGGGCGAGGCGTGCCCTACGCGGATCACTTGATTGGGCTCGCCTTTGCCGCAGTTGGGCGTGCCGAGGACCTTGAAGGTGCTGGCGTCGCCGACCGCGCTGAGGTTGCGCCAGAACTGGGCGGAGATCGCGCGGTAGTTCGGGTTTTTCACCACGCCCTTGATCTCGCCGTTCTCGATCAACTGCCCCCATTCGCAGCCGAACTGGAATTTGTTGCGCGCATCGTCGATCGACCACGAGCGGTTGGTGCTCATCAAAATGCCGTGCTCGATGCCGCCAATGAGCTGCGCCATCGACTGGTCGCCCGGCTCGATATTCAGGTTGGCCATGCGGTCGATGGGTGCGCGGTTCCAGCTCGACGCGCGGCTATTGGCGACGCCTTCCATGCCGCTGCGGTATTGCGACAGCGCGCCGCCCAGAGGCCTCACCAATACGCCGTCCTTGATCAGGAATTGCTTGCTCGCCGGCGTGCCGTCGTCATCAAAGCCGTAGCTCGCCAGTTGCTCGGGGATCTCGGGATCGAAGGTCACGTTGAGCAGCCTTGAGCCGTATTGCAGGCTGCCGAAGTCACTGGCTTTGACGAAGCTGGTGCCGGCGTAATTGCGCTCATCGCCGAGGATGCGGTCCAGCTCCAGCGGGTGACCGATGGATTCGTGGATTTGCAGGGTCATCTGGTCGGGCGTCAGCAACAGATCGCGCGGGCCGGAGGGCGTGTTTGGCGCCATGACCAGTTGCAGCGCCTGATCGGCGACGTTGACCGCCGCACCGATGATCCCGCACGAAGCGATGACTTCCGCGCCGCCTTGCTGGCCGAAGTTCTCGCGGCCGAGGCTGCGGGTCTGGCTGTCCTGCCCGTCGTAGGCCGTGACGGTCAGCCCGGGAAAGACGAAGCGCTGGGCCTGACGGATCTCGGCGCCGGCGTTGTTCAGGTAGATCTGCTCGACGTTCTCGAGGCCCAGGCTTACCTGCCAGTTGACCAGACGCTCGTCCTTGGGCACGGACGCCGATTCAGCGTTGAGCAGGGCATAGCAATCGCTGAGCGATGGAAACGCGCTTTGCAGGTTGGGCGAGAGGTAATCGGCTCGGGCAGTGGCGACAGCATGGTCGCCCAGGTCGAGCAGCGAATGCGGGGCCAGTTGTCGCGCTTGAGTCTCTGCTTGTTCCAGCGCCGATTGAAGGCCGCGCTGGGAGATATCGTTGGTGGCCGCGTAGGCTTCCACGCCATTGATGCGCACGGTCAGCATCGCGCCTTCGTCGATGCTCAATTGCGGCGGCTCGGCGACGTTCTTGCGCACCGACAGATGCTGGCTGGTCTGTTTGACGTAACGCAGGGAGAAAAACGGGGCGCTGCTCTGCAGGGCGGCGAACCGCTGTTTGAGCTGAGCGGAGAAGTCGAACATGCAGGAAGGCTCCTTGGCGATTCGGACAGGCAACGGCCTGAATCATAGCGCGGATGATCACTGCAGCGGGGAGGGATGGCGGTGGAGGCACGTCGGCGCCGGAGATGTATCTAGTGAGACATGGACTGGTGGGAGCGAGCTTGCTCGCGAAGAGGCAAGAACATCCGCTAAATTTGCGGCGGTAATAATGCCTTCTTCGCGAGCAAGCTCGCTCCCACATGGTCCGGGTGTGCTGCACGATTGCACAGCATCCCGAAGGATCTCCAAGAGCGCTGGCGGTGGTTACTGCGCCAACGGGCCCACTTCGCGCATCGGCTTGCCACGCACGGGCGCATCGCCTGCGACGTAGTAATCGGCGGTGCTACGCGGCAGTGGGGCACGGCCGCGGATCTTGTCGGCGATTTTCTCGGCCATCATGATCGTCGGCGCGTTGAGGTTGCCGGTGGTGATCAGCGGCATGATCGACGCATCCACCACACGCAGCCCTTCCATCCCGTGCACACGGCCCTGGCCGTCAACGACCGCCATTTCATCAGTACCCATCTTGCACGAGCAGGACGGGTGATACGCCGTCTCGGCATGTTCGCGGATGAAGGTGTCCAGTTGCTCGTCGCTCTGCACGTCGATGCCCGGGCTGATTTCGCGGCCACGGTACTGGTCCAGCGCCGGCTGCTGCATGATCTCGCGGGTCAGGCGAATGCCGTCGCGGAACTCCTGCCAATCCTGCTCGGAGGCCATGTAGTTGAAAAGAATGCTCGGGTACTCGCGCGGATTCTTCGATTTCAACTGCACGCGGCCTCGGCTTGGCGAGCGCATCGAACCCACGTGCGCCTGGAAACCATGCTCTTTCACGCCCTTGCTGCCGTTGTAGTTAATCGCGACCGGCAGGAAGTGGTACTGAATGTTCGGCCACTCGAATTCCTCGCGCGAACGAATGAAACCGCCCGCTTCGAACTGGTTGCTGGCGCCGATCCCTTTACCGAGGAACATCCACTCGGCGCCGATGGCCGGCTGGTTCCACCACAGCAGCGACGGGTACAGCGAGACCGGCTCTTTGCAGGCGTACTGCAAATACATCTCGAGGTGGTCTTGCAGGTTCTCGCCAACGCCCGGCAGATCATGAACGACCGGAATGTCGAGCTTCTTCAGCAGCGCGGCGGGGCCGACGCCGGAACGCTGCAGGATCTGCGGCGAAGCAATGGCGCCGCCACACAGCAGGACTTCCTTGCGAGCGCGCGCTTCGATGCGGGTGTCGCTGTCGCCAACCAGGTAGGCCACGCCGACGGCGCGCTTGTTGTCGAACAGAATCCGGTCTGTCAGCGCGTGAGTGACGATGGTCAGGGTCGAGCGCTTCTTCGCTTCGTCCAGATAGCCACGGGCGGTGCTGGCGCGACGGCCGAACGGCGTGACGGTGCGGTCCATCGGGCCGAAGCCTTCCTGCTGATAACCGTTGAGGTCGTCGGTGCGCGGATAACCGGCTTGCACGCCTGCTTCCACCATTGCGGCGAACAGCGGGTTATTGCCGGCTTTAGGCGTGGTCACGCTGACCGGGCCTTCGCCGCCGTGGTAGTCGTTCGGGCCGATATCGCGGGTTTCGGCCTTGCGGAAGTACGGCAGGCAATCTAGGTAGGACCAGTCTTCCAGGCCCGGGTTTTTCGCCCAGCCGTCGTAGTCCATGGCGTTGCCGCGGATGTAGCACATGCCGTTGATCAGCGACGAGCCCCCCAGGCCCTTGCCGCGACCGCATTCCATGCGGCGGTTGTTCATGTGCGGCTCTGGCTCGGTCTCGTAGGCCCAGTTGTAGCGACGGCCTTGCAACGGAAACGCGAGGGCGGCTGGCATCTGCGTGCGGAAATCAGCGCGATAGTCCGGGCCGCCTGCTTCAAGCAACAGCACGGTGACGCCTGCGTCTTCGGTGAGACGGGCTGCCAGGGTGTTACCGGCCGAGCCGGCGCCGATGATGATGTAGTCGTATTCCAAGATAAATCTCCTTGGGAGTTGCAAGCGTCAAGCCTCAAGCTGCAAGAAAAAGCAGCGAGACGGCGCCTGCGAGATTGGTGGGGTGAGCGGCAAACCAGGACTGCAGTTGCTTTGTCTTGGGGCTTGCCGCTTGCCGCTTAAAGCTGCTTTAGAACACCGACGCGTAATCGCCCAGCTCGACCTGCACAGACTTGATGCGGGTGTACTGCGCCAGCGAGCTGATGCCGTTCTCGCGGCCCACGCCTGACTGCTTGTAGCCACCGACCGGCATCTTCGCGTCGGACTCGCCCCAGGCGTTGATCCAGCAGATACCGGCTTCCAGTTGATGGATCACGCGGTGTGCGCGGTTCAGGTCCCTGGTCACGATACCGGCGGCCAGACCCATCTCGGTGTCGTTGGCGCGGCGGATCACTTCTTCTTCGCTGTCGTAGCTGAGGATGCTCATGACCGGGCCGAAGATTTCCTCTTTGACGATGGTCATCTCATCGGTGCAATCGGTGAACACGGTCGGGGCAACGAACGCTCCATTGGCCAGCTCGCCCTCGGTCAGACGGTCGCCGCCGATCAGCAGGCGGGCGCCTTCTTCCTTGCCCTTGGTGATGTAGCCGAGCACGTTTTCCATGTGCGCGAAGCTCACCAGCGGGCCGAAGTTGGTGTTGTCGTCTTGCGGGTTGCCGACGCGGATGCGTTTGACGCGCTCAAGGATTTTCGCTTCGAACGCTGCCTTCAGCGCGCTCGGCACGAACACGCGAGTGCCGTTGGTGCAGACCTGACCGGAGCTGTAGAAGTTGGCCATCATCGCGATGTCGGCGGCGCGGTCCAGATCGGCGTCGTCGAAAATGATCAGCGGGGACTTGCCGCCCAGCTCCATGGTCACTTCCTTGAGCGACGAGCTCGACGCGCTGGCCATGACTTTCTTGCCAGTTTGTACGCCGCCGGTGAAAGAGATTTTTTCAATGCGCGGGTGCTCGGTCAGCCAGCTGCCGACGTCACTGCCGGCGCCCGTAAGCACGTTGAACACGCCGTCCGGCACGCCGGCTTCGGTGTAGATTTCGGCCAGCTTCAGCGTGGTCAGCGAGGTGACTTCGCTTGGCTTGAAGATCATTGCGTTGCCGGCGGCCAGGGCAGGGGCGGACTTCCACAGGGCGATCTGGATCGGGTAGTTCCACGCGCCGATGCCGACGGTGACGCCCAGCGGCTCGCGGCGGGTGTAGACAAACGAGGTGTCACGGAGCGGAATCTGCTCGCCTTCGATGGCGGGCACCAGGCCGGCGTAGTACTCCAGCACGTCGGCGCCGGTGACGATGTCGACGTATTTGGTTTCGGAGATCGCTTTGCCGGTGTCCAGGGTTTCCAGTTCGGCCAGCTCATCGTTGCGTTCACGCAGGATGTCGACGGCACGACGCAGGATGCGCGAACGCTCCATGGCGGTCATGGCGGCCCAGATCTTCTGGCCCTTTTCAGCGCTGACGACCGCGCGCTCAACGTCTTCTTTGGTGGCGCGCTGGACCTGGGCCAGGACTTCGCCATTGGCCGGGTTGATGGCTTCGAAGGTCGCGTTGCTGCTGGCGTCCACGTAGCCGCCGTCAATGTAGAGTTTTTGCAATTCGAAACGGGCCATAAAATCCTCGCAGTAATCTGGGTGGGTGACGACCGAGTGCGCCATGCGCTGCCTTGGTCGTGGTGCCGGCTGCTTCAGCTCGGCGCTTTTGCCAGTTGAAAGTCCATGTACTCGTAGGCAATCCGTTGCGCTTGTTCGGTGTCGAAGGCGTCGCCCGAAAGCGCGCCGCGCAGCCATAGGCCGTCGATCAAGGCCGCCAGCCCCCGGGCTGCGCTGCGTGCTTCATCCAACGGCAATGCGCGACGGAACTGGCAGCAGAGGTTGGAATAAAGACGGTGGTCGTTGATTCGCTGCAGCCTGTGCAGCGAGGGCGAATGCATGCTGGTTGCCCAAAAGGCGAGCCAGGTTTTCATCGCCGGACCGTTGACCTGACTGGAATCGAAGTTGCCCTCGATGATCACTTTCAGGTGAGCCCGCGGGCTGTCGTCGTTCAATGCCCGGCGCCGCTCGGCGACGCTGGCGATCAGCGCATTCATCAAGTGGCGCATCGTCGCTGCGATCAGGCCGTTCTTGTCCTGAAAGTAGTGACTGATAATGCCGTTGGAGACCCCTGCCAGTTTGGCGATCAGCGCAATGCTGGCATCGCCCATCCCGACCTGATCGACCGCCGTCAGGGTGGCCTGGATCAACTGCTGACGCCGAATGGGTTGCATACCGACCTTGGGCATCTGTGGGGCTCCTTGATGTGCCGGGTGATCGTGGGTGGCTGGAAACGGCGTCCACTGTAAAGCTTTTTAATTGAACGTTCAATCAACAAAAAAGCGGGGGCGCAGAAAGGCAGCCTCAAGCTTTAAGCTCCAAGCTGCAAGAGTCTAGGCGTGGCGGCCTTTTTCTTGCAGCTTGAAACTTGCAGCTTGCAGCTGCCTCTCAGCCGTGATTCTTGCCCAGCAACGCGTGGTACAGCTCGCTGTCGCCGAGGATGCCGACCAGCTGGTTGTTTTCCTGAAGCACCAGTTTGTTGCCGGTGTGATAGCGGATCTGCAGGGCGTCACGCATACCGATGTCGGAGTGGACGACGGTCGGTTTGCGGCCGAGTGCATCCACCGACTGACCTGGCTCCCAGCTTTGCAGATCAAGGCTCGCGCCATGCTGATGGGCACCGGTGATGGCGTTGCCGTCGGACAGATCAATCCATGTGTCGTCGCTCGGGTCCAGGCAGACCTGAGAACCGTTGATGCGCGTGCACTGGGTGATCGGGCGCATCAGGCTGCGACCGCACAGCACGTTGAGCGGGTTGGTGTGGGCGACAAACGTACGGACGTATTCGTCGGCAGGGTTGAGCACGATCTCTTCCGGCACGCTGTACTGAATGATCCGGCCGTCCTTCATGATCGCGATGCGGGTGCCGAGCTTGAGCGCTTCGTCCAAGTCGTGGCTCACGAAGACGATGGTCTTGTTCAGCTTTTTCTGCAGCGCCAGCAGTTCATCCTGCAGGCCCTGACGGATCAGCGGATCGAGCGCCGAAAACGGCTCGTCCATCAGCAGAATATCGGCGTCCATCGCCAGTGCCCGGGCCAGGCCGACACGCTGTTGCATGCCGCCCGACAGCTCGTCCGGCTTCTTGTTGCGCCATTGGGTCAGGCCGACCAGCTCCAGTTTTTCGTCCACCAGCGCGCGCCGCTCTTTCTCGGGGCGGCCCTGCATTTCCAGACCGAAACTGATGTTCTCGCGCACCGTCAGCCACGGCATCAGGGCGAACTTCTGGAACACCATCGCGATGCGTTTGGTGCGCATCATCTTGAGCTCGGCAGGAGTGCAGGCGGCGATGTTGATCTGCTTGCCTTCGTGCTCGACGAACAGCGAGCCGCGGCTGACCGTGTTCAGGCCGTTGATGCAACGCAGCAGGCTGGATTTGCCTGAGCCGGACAGGCCCATCAGCACGCAGATCTCGCCTTTGTTGATCTCCAGCGTGGCCTTTTCAACGCCGACGATCTGGCCGGTTTTCTTGAGGATTTCAGCCCGCGTAAGGCCCTGGTCCAATAGCTTGAGAGCCTCACGCGGGTCTTTGGAGAAGACGACGTCAACCTGATCGAATTTGATGATGCTCATGCGTCGGCCCTCACTTTGGCGTCCGGTTGTTTGCAGATCCGGTCGAGCATGATCGCCAGCAATACGATCGCCAGGCCCGCTTCGAAGCCCAGTGCGATATCAGCAGTGTTCAGTGCGTTGACCACAGGTTTGCCCAAGCCATCCGCACCCACCAGCGCGGCGATTACCACCATCGACAGCGACAGCATGATGCACTGGGTGATGCCGGCCGCGATGCTCGGCATGGCGTGGGGCAGTTCGATACGGGAGAGCAGTTGACGGCGCGAGCAGCCGAAGGCTTTGCCGGCGTCGAGGAGTTCTTGCGGGACATCACAGATGCCCAGGTAGGTCAGGCGGATCGGCGCAGCGATCGCAAACACCACCGTCGAAATCAGGCCCGGTACTACCCCGAGGCCGAACAGGGTCAGGGTCGGGATCAGGTAAACGAACGTAGGGACCGTCTGCATCAGGTCGAGGACGGGGCGCATGCAGGTGTAGAACATCGGCTTGTGCGCGGCAATGATGCCCAGCGGCACACCGATTACTACGCAGACCGCCGTGGCGAACAGCACTTGGGCCAGGGTCTCCATGGTTTCCTGCCAATACCCCAGGTTGAGTATCAGCAGAAAGGAAATAATCACAAATACGGTCAGGCCCCATTTGCGCTGAATGAAGTGGGCGAGCAGGGCAACCAGGCCGATCAGCACGAAGGGATTGAACCAGGTCAGCCCGCCGGTCAGGCCGTGAATCATGGTTTCCAGTGACGAAGCGATGGCGTCGAAGGTGCTGGCGCCGTGCTGCGTCAGCCATTCGACGAAGCCGGCGATGTACTCGCCCAGAGGGATTTTATGATCAGTCAGCATGATGTCGGTTGTCCGCGTGCGGGATGAAAAGAGGACAACAGGCGGGCGTACCCGCCTGCCTGTCGAGTTACTTCGTCAGCTCGGCTTTTGCGGCTTCCAGGCCAGGTTTTCCGTCCACGGTGGTGACACCCGCCAGCCAGGTGTCGAGTACTTGAGGGTTGGTTTTCAGCCACGCCTTGGCGGCCGTTTCAGGCTTCATCTTGTCGTCGAGGATGTTGCCCATCAGCGCGCTTTCCATCGGCAGCGTGAAAGACAGGTTCTTCAACAGTTGACCAACGTTGCTGCACTCGGTGGTGTAGCCCTTGCGCACGTTGGTGTAGACGGTGGCTTTGCCGAAGTCGGGGCCGAAGAAGTCATCGCCGCCGGTGAGGTATTTGATTTTGAAGCGGGTGTTCATCGGGTGCGGTTCCCAGCCGAGGAACACCACGTCGGTGTTGCGACGCGAAGCGCGGTCGACCTGGGACAGCATGCCCGCTTCGCTCGACTCGACGACCTTGAAGCCTGCGTCTTTCAGGCCGAAGGCGTTCTTGTCGATCATGCTCTGGATCAGGCGGTTGCCGTCGTTGCCCGGCTCGATGCCGTAGATTTTGCCGTCCAGTTCTTTCTTGAATTTGACGATGTCGGCGAAGTCGTGAAGACCCTTGTCGTACAGCGCTTGAGGAACGGCGAGGGTGTACTTGGCGTTCTCGAGGTTGGCGCGGACGGTTTCGACGGTGCCGGCGTCGCGGTAGGCCTTGATGTCGTTTTCCATGGTCGGCATCCAGTTGCCGAGGAAGATATCCATGTTCTTGCCATCGGCCAGCGACTTGTAGGTCACGGGCACGGAAATCATCGTGGTTTTGGTTTTGTAGCCCAACGACTGCAGCACGACGCTGGTGACGGCGGTGGTCGCCGTGATGTCGGTCCAGCCCACATCGGAAAAATTGACCATCTGGCAAGCGGCAGGCTCTGCGGCCTGGGCCAGGATCGGAAGACTCAGCGCAACGCCCAGCAACAGCCTTTGTGAACCTTTCATGTTGGACTCCTTTGGTGTTTTCTTCTCGGCATCAACCGCAGCTGATGCGTTTTCTGGTGTCGGCGAGTCAAGTTGGGAAAACCGCTCCATCACTGCGTCTGGCGATTGAGTCGACAACGATCATGTAACAGGGAAAAACAAACGCCTACAGGGGGCGTCGTATCCAGTACACAGGGCGTCGTATCCAGTATCAGTGACGTCGCTTACAGGTTTTTTCCCTGCTCGCCGAATGATTCCCGGGACAAAAGCAGAGTGACGATACGGCAAAAAGTGCCGGAATCGGCAGCCGATCGTGTTCATGTACCGGTTAAAGCAGACGCGACGTTGGTGGGCATGGGTGAGTCGGTGTGAGACGCCGCCCTGCAAAACAAAAGGCTGATGATGCCGCCATCTCGATGGATCGCTACGTGAGCGTAGCAGCTCCATCGCCGGCCGCGCGGCGCGCCGGGAGCCCTGTTTTCGGAGGTTTGCGGTCAATGGCAATCAGCGTGTTCGACCTGTTCAAGATCGGTATCGGCCCTTCCAGTTCCCACACCGTCGGCCCCATGCGCGCTGCCGCATTGTTCGTTCAGGGCCTGCGCGAACGCGATCAGCTGGAGCAGGTGAACCGCGTTGAAGTGCGGCTGTATGGCTCGCTGTCGGCGACCGGCGTCGGCCATGGCAGCGACAGCGCGGTGATCATGGGCCTGATGGGCGAATGGCCCGATGCGATCGATCCGTCGCTGATCGGCCAGCGCATCGCCGAACTGCGTGAAACCGACACCTTGAAGCTCAATGGCGATCACCCGATTACTTTCGTCTGGCAGCGCGACATGCTGCTCATCGACGAAAACCTGCCGTTCCATCCCAACGCCATGACGCTGGTTGCTTTCAATGAGCACGGTGAGTTTCATCGCGACACCTATTACTCAGTGGGCGGCGGTTTTGTCGTCGATGAGGCCCAGGCGGCGAGCGGCGTGCTGGATCGCGACGAAACCGTGCTGCCCTATGATTTCTCCAGTGCGGACGAACTGCTGATGCTCTGCGAAACCCACGGCTTGCGGGTGTCGCAACTGATGATGGAAAACGAGAAAGTCTGGCGCAGCGAAGATGAAATCCGCGCCGGGCTCATGCACCTGTGGCGGGCCATGCAGGCGTGTGTCGAGCTGGGGTTGAAGCACGAGGGTATTTTGCCGGGCGGCTTGAACGTGCGTCGCCGTGCGGCGCGTCTGCACCGCAGCCTTCTGGAGCTGAACAAGCCGAACGTGATTGGCTCGACGCTGAGCGCAATGGAGTGGGTCAACCTGTTCGCGTTGGCCGTCAATGAAGAAAACGCTGCCGGAGGGCGCATGGTCACGGCGCCCACCAACGGCGCGGCTGGGATCATTCCGGCGGTGCTGCATTACTTCGTCAAATTCAGCGACGAAGTCAGCGAGGCCAACGTGGTTGACTATCTTCTGGGCGCCGCAGCCATCGGCATTCTGTGCAAAAAGAACGCATCGATCTCCGGCGCCGAAGTCGGCTGTCAGGGCGAGGTCGGTTCCGCGTGCGCCATGGCGGCGGCCGGGCTGGCGGACATCCTGGGTGCCACCCCGGCGCAGCTGTGCAACGCGGCGGAAATCGGTCTGGAACACAACCTCGGCCTGACCTGTGATCCGGTGGGCGGACTGGTTCAGGTGCCATGCATCGAGCGCAACGCCATCGCTGCGGTGAAAGCCATCAATGCCGCGCAAATGGCGCTGCGTGGCGACGGCCAGCACTTTATTTCGCTGGACCGGGTCATTCGCACCATGCGCGACACCGGCGCCGACATGCACGACAAATACAAAGAGACGTCCCGCGGCGGACTGGCGGTCAGCGCCGTCGAATGTTGAGTCGATAACGCCCGCTGCCGGGATAGAAGCAGTTGCATCCGTAGGTGGCTGCTCGCTTTTCGCTCACACCGCACTGAGCCCGCTACGTTTTGGCGCGCGCTCCCCCTTGAGCTGGCGCGATGCCATCTGAATCCGTAATCCATGGCTACCCGCCGATCACCCCGTGCGTCGGGTGACACTCCCGGACCGCCTGCCGATTCGATGGTTCACACAAGTGCTACGGAATTGCTCATCCCGCCCGCCGCGCCTGCGGCTCAGCGCCCCTCGGGGTCGCGATTTGAATCGTCATGTCGCTGCCGAATAGACGCTTCGCGACGTCGCAATCAGGGGTTGTTGAATGCTCATTCAACTTTAGGCATGGCATTTGCGTTGCAATGACAAAGCTCTCCACAGATGAGGGCGATACAACAAGAGCCTCCTGCCGGGGCCATCAACCGTTTTACGCGTGAGGAGAAATTGTGATGACTTCGTTCAACTCCGGGGCTCAACCCCAGAACCGTACGCCCCAATCCATCGGCTTCCTGCTGCTGGACAACTTCACATTGATCTCCCTCGCGTCAGCGGTCGAGCCACTGCGTATGGCGAATCAGTTATCAGGCCGCGAGCTGTATCGCTGGACCACACTGACGGCGGATGGCGGCCAGGTCTGGGCCAGCGATGGTCTGCAGATCACGCCGGACGCCGCCATGCACAAGGCCCCGGTGCTCGACACCGTGATCGTCTGCGGTGGCGTCGGCATTCAGCGCACTGTCACCCGCGAACACGTCAGCTGGCTGCAGAGCCAGGCGCGGCAGTCCCGTCGTCTGGGCGCAGTGTGCACCGGCAGTTGGGCATTGGCCTGCGCAGGCTTGCTGGACGGGTTTGATTGCAGCGTGCATTGGGAATGCCTGGCCGCGATGCAGGAAGCTTTCCCCCGCGTTGCCATGAGCACGCGCCTGTTCACCCTCGACCGCAACCGCTTCACCAGCTCGGGCGGCACCGCACCGCTGGACATGATGCTGCACCTGATCAGCCGCGATCATGGACGTGAACTGTCTGCTGCCATCTCGGAGATGTTCGTCTACGAACGCATCCGCAACGAACAGGATCACCAGCGTGTGCCGCTCAAACACATGCTGGGCACCAATCAGCCGAAGCTGCAGGAAATCGTTGCGCTGATGGAAGCCAACCTGGAGGAGCCGATCGATCTGGATGAGCTCGCGGTGTACGTCGCCGTGTCCCGGCGTCAGCTGGAAAGGCTGTTCCAGAAGTACCTGCACTGCTCGCCGTCGCGCTACTACCTCAAGCTGCGCCTGATCCGCGCCCGCCAGCTGCTCAAGCAAACGCCGATGTCGATCATCGAAGTGGCGTCGGTCTGCGGCTTCGTGTCCACGCCGCACTTCTCCAAGTGCTACCGCGAATACTTCGGCATCCCGCCGCGGGACGAACGCGTCGGCTCCAACACCGCGCAGCAGGTGGGTATGTTGCCGATCCCGCAGTCGATCGTTCTGGCGCCGTTGTCCGGGCCGCTGTCAGCGCTGAGTCAGGCGCGTAATGAATCGACGTTTGCGAGCGTACGGTTGTAGGGCAACGTGCCTTTCCTGATCACCGCGTAAGGTTATCTCAAGCCTGGCTGGCCCTGTTTGTAAGTGGCCAGCGCCGGCAACAGCTGCTGATCAATCGCCTGGCGCACGGCTGGCAAAATCGTTGCGCTGCCGCTCAGCAGTTTTTCCACCAGTTGCCGCAATGCCCGAGCGCGATCGTCATTGAGACCGCGCACCGCCTGTGCGCACGCCTGTTCCGCGCTGAGGCCGGAGGGTACTTCGAGACCGATCGCCCTGAGTTGGCTGATCAGGTCGTCCTGGTCGATGAGGTCTGCGTGCATCATGACGTGCGCTCCGTTCTTGAGGTTGGCCTGATTCTGGTGGTGCGCGCGTGAGCTCGGCAAGCGCTCGCGTCGCAGATGTCTGGCATACGCATCAGTGTGTCGTTTTCGGCTATGTAACCGTTTAGTTCATTTGGCATAATCGCCCCACTTACATTGCGCGAGCTACGGTTTGGTCACCCTCTGGCCCGCGCAGATGCCTCACCCCGGTTTTGTAACGGCTTAACCGGGGATTTTTTTGCCTGTCGTTTGGGCTCCTTCGAGCGGCAGGGCATGAGCGGTCTGCGCAACGTCGGATGGTTTGATAAACTCCGCAGCCTTCCAGGAGCCGCCATGAATTACCGTCACGCCTTCCACGCCGGCAACCACGCCGACGTTTTCAAACACATCGTTCTGACTCGCTTGATCGCGCTCATGTCGCGCAAAGAGCAGCCACTCGCTTACCTCGACACTCACGCGGGCATCGGCCTGTATGACTTGCAGGGCGATCAGGCCACGCGCACCGGCGAATGGATCGAAGGCATTGGCCGTCTGTGGGATGCCGAAGACGTGCCTGAAATGGCGGCCGGTTACATCGACGCGATCCGTCACATGAACCGCAAGACCGGCGAACTGCGTTACTACCCGGGCTCTCCCGAACTGGCCCGCCGCCTGACCCGCGAACAGGACCGCGTGCTGCTCAACGAAAAGCACCCTGAAGACGGCGCGCTACTTAAAGACAACATGAAATACGATCGCCGCGTCGCCGTGCACCTGGGCGAAGGCTGGCACGTGCCCCGGGCCTTACTGCCGGTTCACGAGAAGCGCGCAGTGATGCTGATTGATCCGCCGTTCGAGCAACTGGACGAGATGAAGCGCTGCTCCGTCGCCCTCAAGGAAACCATTGCGCGGATGCGCCAGACCGTTGCGGCCATCTGGTACCCGATCAAGGACCAGCGTGCGCTCAAGCGTTTCTATCAGGAACTGGCCGAAACCGGCGCACCGAAACTGCTGCGGGTCGAGTTGTTCGTGCATCCGCTGGACACACCCAACAGCCTCAACGGCTCCGGCCTGGCGATCGCCAATCCGCCGTGGGGGCTGGAAGAGGAGTTGCGCGAATTGATGCCGTGGCTGGCAAAGAAACTCGGCCAGACGCAAGGTGACTGGAAGATGGATTGGCTGATCGCGGAGTAACCGCTCTTGGTTTCTGCGGCGTGACGGCTTACGTCTTCCCGGCTAAAGCCGGTCCTACAAGGGATAAGCGATCTATCTGTAGGACCGGCTTCAGCCGGGAAGGGGGCCTTGTGGACACCATCACATTTGCAGTGCGACACCCGACGTCTTCCCGGCTAAAGCCAGTCCTACTCGAGCACCCATTCACAACCCCACAATGGATACTCTTCCCGCTGCCTCACCAGACCTGCCCTTACCGGGTTATTAACGACATAGCGCGCCATCTCGGCGAGGTCCTCTTCGGCCCTGACCCCGTGATCGTGATAACCCTTCTGCCATGTGAGTGTTTTTATGCCGTGAGCCTTGTTCACTGCGAAGGCGCTTCTGCCCTTCAACGCTTGCATGAGCGCGGGCAGTGATCCTGACTTGAGCGCGAACAGCCAATGCAGATGGTCGGGCATGACCACCCACGCCATTGAGTGCACAACCTCTGAATCATGAAGGTGCTCCATTTCCGTGACCACCCTGCGGGCTATCTGAATGTCACTGAATATAGGCAGGCGATTCTTGACCACAGAGGTCACGAGATAGACGTTCCCTGGCTGGGAAGATCGACCAATACGCAGAGACCTCGCATGTTTGATTTCCTGCATTCCATCGCTCCTCTTCATGTGAGGGCAAACAATAAAAGCAGAAAGCGGATTCACGTATGGCTGGTGATTGTCAGGAGATTTCTGGCGGACGCTGATGTTCAGTAGGACCGGCTTCAGCCGGGAAGAGGCCAGTGGCAACACCCTCAATTCTGCGGTGCGACATCCGACGTCTTCCCGGCTAAAGCCAGTCCTACAGGTGTACGTGATCGGTCAGTAGGACCGGCTTCAGCCGGGAAGAGGCCAGTGGCAACACCCTCAATTCTGCGGTGCGACATCCGACGTCTTC
>NZ_JBWKQL010000008.1:0-262078 GCF_059418765.1 Pseudomonas sp. GW821-FHT07F05 | reverse complement strand
TCAGCCGGGAAGAGGCCAGTGGCAACACCCTCAATTCTGCGGTGCGACATCCGACGTCTTCCCGGCTAAAGCCAGTCGTATAGGTGTACGCGATCAATCAGTAGGACCGGCTTCAGCCGGGAAGAGGCCAGTGGCAACACCCTCGATTCTGCGGTGCGACATCCGACGTCTTCCCGGCTAAAGCCAGTCCTACAGGTGTACGCGATCAGTCAGTAGGACCGGCTTCAGCCGGGAAGAGGCCAGTGGCAACACCCTCAATCCTGCGGGGTGACACCCGACGTCTTTCCGGCTAAAGCCAGTCGTATAGGTGTACGCGATCAATCAGTAGGACCGGCTTCAGTCGGGAAGAGGCCAGTGGCAACACCTTCAATTCTGCGGCGCGACATCCGACGTCTTCCCGGCTAAAGCCGGTCCCACTAAGCGCGCGGGGGGTGTCAGCGGTTCTGACTCAGTTCCCCGCCAGGCTCGGCGGCATGCAGACGCCGGTGCCGCCAATACCGCAGTAGCCCTGAGGATTCTTCGCCAGATATTGCTGGTGATACGCCTCGGCGAAATACACGGTCGGCGCCTGGTCGATTTCGGTGGTGATTTCTCCAAGACCGGCCTTGGCCAGTTCGGCCTGGTACACCTCGGCGCTGCTTTTGGCCGCCTGTAGTTGTTCCGGCGTTGTCGCGTAGATCACTGAGCGGTATTGGGTGCCGATGTCGTTGCCCTGCCGCATGCCCTGTGTCGGGTTATGCAATTCCCAGAACATCGCCAGCAGTGCTTCGTAGCTGACCTTCGCGGGTTCGTACACCACGAGGACCACCTCGGCATGGCCCGTCAGGCCCGAGCAGACTTCTTCGTACGTCGGGTTTGGCGTGAAGCCCCCCGCGTAACCCACAACAGTGCTGACCACACCTTCTTTCTGCCAGAAGCGACGTTCCGCACCCCAGAAGCAACCCAGGCCAAAGATGGCGAACTCGACGTCATTAAAGAACGGCCCGAGCAGCGGCGTACCATTGACGAAATGGGTTTCTGGCAGGGCCATGGGTGTTTCGCGCCCTGGCAGTGCCTGCTGAGCGGTTGGGAGAGCGTTTTTATTCACAAGAATTTCCGAGCGCAAGACCATGAGGCACATCCTCTCTGGGGCAGGACAATCGACATGCGTTGTCAGTGAAAACCGTATATGGGGTCAGAATCGGCTGATGCAAATGCAGGGCGGCAAGTGTGCCGCACTGATGTGATGCGGGGAAGGGGGCTTAAGCCAGTGGGCCGCGCGGGTAGCGACGCAACTTCTCGATCAGCTCTTCGCCCGGAATCGGCTTGTCGAACAGATAGCCCTGACCGACGTCGCAGCGATGGCGACGCAGAAACGCCAGCTGTGCCGCCGTCTCGATGCCTTCGGCGACCACCGTCAGCTTGAGATTGTGGGCCATGGCGATAACCGCCGAGGTGATTTCCATGTCGTCCTGATCATCCGGAATGTCCCGAATGAAGCTGCGGTCGATCTTGATCACGTCAATGGGGAATTTCTTCAGGTAACTGAACGACGAATAACCCGTACCGAAGTCATCCATCGCCAGGGTCAGGCCTAGCGTCTTCAGCGACTCAAGTTGCAGGCGCGTGTCTTCAGTTGCCTCCAGCAGCAAGCCTTCAGTCAGTTCCAGTTCCAGCAGCGACGGGTCGAGCTGTTCGTCACGCAGAATACTAGCCAGCGAAGAGACCAACTCCGGATCGGAAAACTGCTTCGGCGACACGTTGATGGCCACATGCAGTTTGCCGTATCCGGCGGCGGTCAGTTGCTTGCTCATGCGGCAGGACTGGCGCGCGACCCATTTGCCGATCGGGATGATCAGGCCGGTTTCTTCGGCGACGCTGATGAATTGGTCCGGGCGGATCATGCCTTTTTCCGGATGATTCCAGCGCAGCAACGCTTCCATGCCCAGCAGACGGCCACTGCGCAGGCAGAGTTTCGGCTGGTAAAAGACCTCAAGTTCGTTCTGCGTCAGTGCGCGGCGCAGGTTGTTCTCGACGAACAGCTTGTAACTCGCCTCTGCGTTCAGCGCTTCGGTGAACACCTGCACCTGATGCTTGCCGTTGGCCTTGGCCTTGTGCAGCGCCAGGCCTGCGTTCTTCATCAGCGTCTGCGGGTCGCGGCCATGGATCGGCGCGCAGGCCAGCCCCACCGAACCGGTCACGCTGATCAACTGATTGTCGACGAACATCGGCTTGTCCAGCGTGCTCAGCACTTGGCTGGCGACCCGTTGGCCTTCTTCGGGACTGGTGTCGTCGAGCAGTACAGCGAATTCGTTACTGGCGAAGCGCGCCAGAATGCCGGTCGGGCTCAGGCTATTGCGCAGGCGGCGAGCGAGGCTGATCAGCAGCTTGTCGCCAGTCTGGTGGCCGAGGCTGTCGTTGATGCGCTTGAAGTTGTCGATGTCCACCAGCAAAAGACTGATCGGCGTCGCGACGTCCCGGGCAAAGTGCTCGTCCAGGGTGCGGATGAACGCCGGACGGTTGCCCAGACTGGTCAGATTGTCGGTGTACGCCAGGCGCTCGATCCGCTGCTGGGAGAGTTTGGCCTGGGTGATGTCTTCGTAGATGCCGATGTAATGGGTCAGCTCGCGGTTGTCGCCGTAGACCTTTGAAATCGACAGCTGGCCCCAGTACGGTTCCAGATTTTTGCGTCGGCTCTTGAACTCGCCCTGCCAGCTGTTTCCGTTGACCAGGCTGGAGTTCGCGTCGAGGAGCAGCGCGCTGAGGTTTTCCAGCGCCGGCAGCTCCGACAGGCGATGCCCGTGAACCTCATCGGCCGGGTACTGGGTGATCTCGGTGAAGCTCGGGTTGACGTACTCAACCACGCCGTCGCGGTTGACCAGCAAAAACGCATTGGCGCTTTGCTCCACGGCACGCTGAAACAGGTGCAGGGCGCTGGTGGCGGTGCGGCGGTTGTGGTTGTTGATGGCGTGGGCAAACTGATCGGCCAGCTCACCGGCAAAAGCAATCTCATCAGATTGCCATTCCCGTGGCGTACCGGTCTGCTCGAGGCACAGCACGCCCACTACCTGGCCATCGATGCGCACGGCGGCGTCGAGAATGGCGGTGATGTCCTGGGTCCGCAGTCGCTGAACCAGCTCGCGCGTACGCGGATCCTGCTCGACATCGTTGACGTCGATGGCGCGGCTGGTGTGCAGCACGTCCAGGTAGCTGGGGAATTCGCTGATGTCGATCGCATCGGTTTTGGGGAACGTGCTGGTATCGCGGCGATACTCGGCAATCGGCTCAAGGGTCTTGCCGCTGAGGTTCCACAGGCTGGCGCAGGAGATGTTGTAGATCTCGCAGGCGCTTTTGGTGATCAGCTCAGCGGCTTCCTGCAGCGAATTGTTCGAACTGTAGCGATGGCGCGCCAGACGCAGAATCAGGCTTTGCTGTGCGCGGACCCGTTCAAGATGCAGCAACTGTTCGTGCTGGGCGCGTTGATTGAGCTCCAGCGCGATCTGCAGACGGGAGTTCTGTACTTCCAGATCGGGGCTGATGATCAGTTCGCCGGGCTCGATCTGCGCATCAACCACCATCAGGTAGCCGCGCAACAGATGCCGGTTGTGTTGCTTGTATCCCTCACCGATTTCCACCAGATTCAACGGGCCGCGCGTCGTGTGCAGGGTGTAGCGGATCAGGTAATGGGCGCTGCCGGCCAGTTGCATCTGCACGGCGTCGTGCAGTTGATAGCGCGCTTCGGGCTCCATGAGGCTGGCGTAAGGCGTGCCCACCAGCGCGCACAGTTCGACGGCGGGCATGCTGAATTGCTTTTCGCAGTTCGGATCCAGATAGAGCATGGCCCAGCTGGGTTCATTCAGCCGCTCGAAACGCAGCATGCCGAGCCGCGAGGGCACCGGTAATTGCGTCACGACCTCGGCCGCCGGTCTACCGGCAGCATCAGGTTGGCTTTTCATGAAGGAACTCGCTTTCAGGGTGCTGTCGCGCACGGGCAAGGAGCCCGTCTTTAAGTCGCGTGCCGCAAGGTTGCATCATGGCGAACGGGCTGACAAGTCAGCGCGATGGCTTAGTGCTATAAATCTGTCGGCAGACGGTTGATTTACTGGAGGTAATTGATCGGATTGTCAGGGTGAGGGTCGAGCGGCTGGTGTTTGTGCATGATCAGTTATCGGCAGCGCGATCGAATACTGTAGGGCCTTTGTAGCCGCTGATGAATCCATTTTAAAAGGGCAAAAAAAGCCCCGCCAGTGAGCGGGGTTGAGGTACGAGCGTGGCAGCTCGAGAAAACGAAGGCCCGTTTCGTGAGAAACGGGCCTTGTACGGCTTACAGCAGGATCGTGCGGATGTCCGCCAGCAATTCGCTCAGACGCTTGGTGAAGCGCGCTGCGGCGGCGCCGTTGATCACGCGGTGATCGTAGGACAGCGACAGCGGCAGCATCAGGCGGGGCTGGAATGCCTTGCCGTCCCAGACCGGTTGCATGGTGGCCTTGGACACGCCAAGGATCGCGACTTCCGGCGCGTTGACGATCGGCGTGAAGCCGGTGCCGCCAATGTGGCCCAGGCTGGAGATGGTGAAGCAGGCGCCTTGCATGTCGTTGGCCGACAGCTTTTTGGAGCGTGCCTTTTCCGCCAGCTCAGCCGCTTCGGCTGCCAGTTGTAGCAGGCTCTTCTGGTCGACGTTCTTGATCACCGGGACCAGCAGGCCTTCCGGCGTATCCACCGCGAAACCAATGTTGAAGTACTTCTTGCGAATGATCGCTTTGCCGCTTGGCGCCAGCGAACTGTTGAAGTCCGGCAGCTCCTTGAGCATGTGCGCGCTGGCCTTGAGCAGCAGCGGCAGAATGGTCAGCTTGACGCCGGCTTTTTCGGCCACGGCTTTCTGCGCGATACGGAAAGCTTCCAGGTCGGTGATGTCGGCCTGGTCGAATTGCGTGACGTGCGGGATGTTCAGCCAGCTGCGGTGCAGACCGGTTGCGCCCAGTTGCATCAGACGCGTCATCGGCACTTCTTCGGTTTCGCCGAAACGGCTGAAATCGACTTCCGGAATCGGCGGGATGCCCATGCCGCCGGCAACGCCGCCAGCAGCAGGCGCGTCCTTGGACTTGGTCATGATCGATTTGACGTACGCCTGGACGTCTTCTTTCAGCACGCGGCCATGTGGGCCGGTTGCCGAAACAGCGTTCAGCTCGACGCCGAACTCGCGCGCCAGCTGACGAACAGCCGGGCCAGCGTGAACCTTGGCGCCGTTGTTTGCAGGTGCAGCGGCTGGCGCAGCTGCTGGAGCAGGGGCGCTTTCAGCTTTTGCAGCCGGAGCAGCAGCGGGCGCCGGAGCAGCCGCTTCCGCCTTGGCCGGAGCCGGGGCAGCAGCTTGTGCAGGCGCCGCAGCCGGTGCAGCACCCGCCACTTTCAATTTCAGGATCAGGTCGCCGGTACCGACTTCGTCTTCGACCTTGACGCTGATGCTTTCGACAACGCCTGCGGCGGGAGACGGGATCTCCATCGAGGCTTTGTCGGATTCCAGGGTGATCAAGGATTGATCAGCTTCGATGCTGTCGCCCACTTTGACCATCAGCTCGATGATGCGAGCCTTGCCTGACGAACCGATGTCCGGAACGTGGATGTCCTGAACCGTGTCCGACGCAGCAGGTGCAGCCGCTGCGGCAGGCGCCGCGTCGGCTTCGGCCGGCTTCTCGGCAGGCTTTTCAGCAGCAGGGGCAGGCGCGGCAGCAGCAGGTGCAGCAGCAGGCTCGGCCGCCGCTTCGCCTTCCACTTCCAGCTCGAACAGTTCGTCGCCTTCTTTCAGGCGGTCGCCCAGCTTTACTTTCATCGCCTTGATGACACCGGCTTTAGGCGCAGGGATTTCCATGCTTGCCTTGTCCGACTCCAGCGTCAGCACGCTCTGGTCAGCTTCGATGCGATCACCGACCTTGACCATCAACTCAATGACTTCACCTTCACCGTTGCCGATGTCGGGTACTCGAATTAACTCACTCACAATGTCTCTCCTTAGGAGAACCTGTTCCTCGACTGCGCCGATTCATCTGCGACGAAACAGCCCGGATGCTCATTTACCGAAGTAAATTCCGCATCGGCGGCTGTTTCGCGCACCTTTCAGCGCTCTATTCGATCGTTACGCAGACCTTAGCAGTCCAGCGGGTTGCGCTTTTCAGGATCGATGCCGAACTTGGCAATGGCTTCCGCCACGACTTTAGGTTCGATATCGCCGCGATCGGCCAAGGCTTCCAGGGCGGCCAGCACCACGAAGTGACGGTCAACTTCGAAGAAGTTGCGCAGCTTCTTGCGGCTGTCGCTACGGCCGAAACCGTCGGTGCCCAGAACTTTGTATTCCTTGGTCGGAACCCACTGACGGATCTGGTCAGCGAACAGTTTCATGTAGTCGGTCGAAGCGATCACCGGACCTTTACGGCCATTGAGGCATTCTTCAACGTAGCTCAACTGTGGCTTCTGACCCGGCTTCAGGCGATTGCTGCGCTCTACGGCCAGGCCGTCGCGACGCAATTCGTTGAAGCTGGTTACGCTCCAGACGTCCGCACCAATGTTGAACTGCTCGCGCAGGATCTTCGCCGCCTCGCGTACTTCACGCAGGATGGTGCCCGAACCCAGCAGCTGCACGTGATGTGCGGCTTCCTTGGTGTCTTCTTCCAGCAGGTACATGCCCTTGATGATGCCTTCCTCGGAACCGGCCGGCATGGCAGGTTGCGTGTAGGACTCGTTCATCACGGTCAGGTAGTAGAAGACGTCCTGTTGTTCTTCGAACATCTTCTTCATGCCGTCCTGAATGATCACCGCCAGCTCGTAGCCATAGGTGGGATCGAAGGTGCGGCAGTTCGGGATGGTCGAGGCCAGGATGTGGCTGTGACCGTCTTCGTGCTGCAGACCTTCACCGTTCAGGGTGGTACGACCGGCGGTGCCGCCGATCAGGAAGCCACGGGTGCGGCTGTCGCCTGCGGCCCATGCCAGGTCGCCGATACGCTGGAAACCGAACATCGAGTAGAAGATGTAGAACGGAATCATCGGCTGGTTGTGGCTGCTGTACGAGGTACCTGCCGCGATGAACGACGACATCGCGCCGGCTTCGTTAATGCCTTCCTCGAGGATCTGACCTTTCTTGTCCTCGCGGTAGAACATCACCTGTTCTTTGTCGACTGGCTCGTACAGCTGGCCTACGGACGAGTAGATGCCCAGCTGGCGGAACATGCCTTCCATACCGAAGGTACGGGCTTCGTCCGGGATGATCGGAACGATGCGCTGACCCACTTCCTTGTCCTTGACCAGTTGGGTCAGGATGCGGACGAAGGCCATGGTGGTGGAAATTTCGCGGTCGCCGGAGCCGTCAAGGATCGCCTTGAGGGTTTCCAGTGGCGGGGTCGGCAGGCTGAAGCTCTGCGCACGACGCTGTGGCACGAAGCCGCCCAGTGCGGCACGACGCTCGGCCAGGTAACGCGCTTCGGCGCTGCCTTCTTCCGGCTTGTAGAACGGCAGGGCTTCGAGCTGATCGTCCTTGACCGGGATGTCGAAGCGGTCACGGAAGTGACGCAGGCTGTCGACGTCGACCTTCTTGGTGTTGTGTGCGGTGTTTTTCGCTTCACCGGCGCCGGTGCCATAACCCTTGATGGTCTTGGCCAGAACCACGGTCGGCTGACCCTTGTGGTTAACCGCTTCGTGGTACGCCGCGTAGACCTTGTACGGGTCGTGGCCGCCACGGTTCAGCTTCCAGATTTCGTCGTCGGACATATCCGCAACCATCGCCTTGAGTTCTGGCGAGTTGAAGAAGTGTTCGCGCACGAAAGCGCCGTCTTTGGCTTTGTAGTTCTGGTATTCGCCGTCGATGACTTCGTCCATGCGGCGTTGCAGGATGCCGTCGACGTCTTTGGCCAGTAGTGGGTCCCAGAAACGGCCCCAGATGACTTTGGTCACGTTCCACTGAGCACCGCGGAACACGCCTTCCAGTTCCTGGATGATCTTGGCGTTGCCGCGAACCGGACCGTCCAGACGCTGCAGGTTGCAGTTCACGACGAAGATCAGGTTGTCGAGCTTCTCGCGACCGGCCAGGGCGATGGCGCCCAGCGATTCCGGCTCGTCGGTCTCGCCGTCGCCCAGGAAGCACCAGACCTTCTGCTTGCCTTCAGGAATGTAACCGCGGTGCTCCAGGTACTTCATGAAGCGCGCCTGGTAGATCGCCTGAATCGGACCCAGACCCATGGAAACGGTCGGGAACTGCCAGAAGTCTTTCATCAGCCACGGGTGCGGATAGGACGACAGACCGTTGCCATCGACTTCCTGACGGAAGTTGTTCATCTGGTCTTCGGTGATGCGCCCTTCCATGAACGCACGGGCGTAGACGCCTGGCGATGCGTGACCCTGGAAGTAGATCAGGTCGCCGCCGTGTTCGTCGGTCGGGGCCTGGAAGAAGTAGTTGAAGCCGATGTCGTACAGGGTTGCACTGGAAGCGAAGCTGGAGATGTGGCCGCCCAGATCCGGGTCGCCGATGTTGGTCTTGACCACCATCGCCAAAGCGTTCCAACGTACCAGCGAGCGGATGCGGCGTTCCATGAACAGGTCGCCGGGCATGCGTGCTTCGTGGGTAACGGGGATGGTGTTGCGGTAAGGCGTGGTGATGGCGTAAGGCAGTTGCGAACCACTTCGTGTGGCCAGCTCACCCATACGGGTCATCAGGTAATGAGCACGGTCTTCGCCTTCTTTGTCGAGAACCGATTCCAGGGCGTCCAGCCATTCCTGGGTTTCGACGGGATCGAGGTCTTGCATGGCTTGCTCCAGGGCGGAAAGGCTTCCAGAATCGGTTGCCTGAGTTTGTTGCGACTGGCCTTGTGGGCAGACGATATAAAATTCTTGGATGACCGGATGGGTCCCCGGCGTTGTGTAGTTTTACTACAAATCTCGGGCTAATTCAGCTTTTTGACTTGTATATACAGTAGTAAAACTACATCTGAGCGACGTTTTCACTCGTGGCGCAGTGTCCGTTAAAGCAGTGTTCTCAGTGTAAAAATCTGACGAATCGCCGGACCTGTCATGCTGAAAACCAGAAAATGCCCGTCATCAGCAATTTTTAACCTTTGTTCGACAGTCCGTCCGTTGCGTGTATACAACCGCCGTGGCGTGCTGCCATTTGAATGCCGATCAAGGATAGACCATGAGCCTTCCCCTGCTGGCCGAGCTGCCGGCTGTCCTTCTGCCGTTGGTCACTCGTGCGCGCCAATCCTGGCGCACCGCTCTCGATGCCCTCACAGATGACGCCAGGCATCCATTTCAGGCCTGGCCCGAGGCGCGGTTGCTGGCGTTCGATCGTGTGTGTGCGGCCAGCGACTTCGTCGCCGATCAGGTTTCACGCGATCCGCTGATGCTGCTCAACCTCGCTGAATCCGGTGAGCTGGAGCGCAGTTTTGCGCCCGGCGAGCTGCTTGGGCACATCGCCAATGCAGTCATTCAGGCTGCCAGCGACGATGAGTTGGGGCGTAATCTACGTCGTCAACGCACGCGCCAGCAAGTGCGAATTATCTGGCGGGATCTGACCCGGCAGGCTGATCTGGTGGAAACCTGCCGCGATCTCTCGGACATGGCAGATGGCTGCATCGATCTGGCTTACAAGTGGCTGTACGAGCGGCATTGTCAGCAATTCGGCGTGCCGACCGGCCGTCGGACCGGCGAGGCACAGCAGATGGTCATCCTCGGCATGGGCAAGCTGGGCGCCGTCGAGCTGAATCTATCGTCCGACATCGATCTCATCTTTGCCTACCCCGAGGGCGGCGAAACCCAGGGCGTTAAACGCCCGCTCGATAATCAGGAATTTTTCATCCGCCTGGGTCAGCGATTGATCAAGGCGCTGGACCCGGTCACGGTCGACGGCTTTGTCTTCCGGGTCGACATGCGCCTGCGCCCGTATGGATCTTCCGGTGCACTGGTGCTCAGCTTCAACGCGCTGGAGCAGTACTACCAGGATCAGGGCCGCGACTGGGAACGCTACGCCATGATCAAGGCGCGTGTGGTGGGCGGCGATCAGGAGAAGGGCAGCGAGTTGCTCGACATGCTCCGGCCGTTTGTCTATCGCCGCTATCTGGACTTCTCCGCCATTGAAGCGCTGCGCACCATGAAACAGCTGATCCAGCAGGAAGTCCGGCGCAAGGGTATGGCCGAGAACATCAAGCTCGGGTCCGGCGGCATTCGTGAAGTGGAATTCATCGCCCAGGCGTTTCAATTGATTCACGGCGGTCGCGACCTGAGCTTGCAGCAGCGACCGCTGCTCAAGGTGCTGAAAACCCTTGAAGGCCAAGGCTATCTGCCCGCTGCCGTCATCGATGAGCTGCGTGAGGGCTATCAGTTTCTGCGCTACACCGAGCACGCCATCCAGGCGATCGCTGATCGGCAGACGCAAATGCTCCCCGACGACCCCCAGGATCAGGCGCGCATCGCCTTCATGATGGGCTTTGCCGACTGGGCGAGTTTCCATGAACAACTGATGTACTGGCGTGAGCGCGTCGCGTGGCACTTTCGTCAGGTTATCGCCGACCCGGACGAGGAAGAGGGCCAGCAGGACCACGGCGACGAAATCGTCGGTGGCGAGTGGCTGCCGCTGTGGGAAGAATCGCAGAACGAAGAAAGCGCCTGCCTCCAACTCCAGGAGGGCGGATTTGCCGACGCGCAAAAGGCCCTGAAAAACCTGAGCAACCTGCGCAACAGTTCGCAGCTGCGCTCCATGCAGCGGCTGGGGCGCGAGCGGCTCGATGCCTTTATTCCGCGGCTGCTCGCCCAAGCGGTCGAGCACGACAATCCTGATCTGGTGCTCGAGCGCGTGCTGCCGCTGGTGGAAGCGGTGGCGCGTCGCTCGGCGTATCTGGTCTTGCTCACCGAAAACCCCGGCGCGTTGCGTCGATTGCTGACCCTGTGCGCGGCCAGCCCGTGGATTGCCGAGCAGATCGCCCGTTTTCCGCTGCTGCTGGATGAGTTGCTTAACGAAGGTCGCCTGTTCAGCCCGCCCCAAGCGCTTGAACTGGCCGCCGAGCTGCGCGAGCGTCTGACGCGTATTCCTGAAGACGACCTGGAACAGCAAATGGAAGCCCTGCGGCATTTCAAGCTGGCTCACCGTCTGCGCGTGGCTGCGTCGGAAATCACCGGCAGCCTGCCGCTGATGAAAGTCAGCGATTATCTGACCTGGCTGGCCGAAGCGATTCTGGAGCAAGTGCTGGCGCTCGCCTGGCGCCACACCGTCGCCCGTCACGGTGCACCGCGCCGACCGGACGGCACCTTGTGCGACCCCGGTTTTGTCATCGTCGGCTACGGCAAGGTCGGCGGTATCGAACTGGGTCACGGCTCGGATCTGGATCTGGTGTTCATCCACGATGGCGATCCCCAGGCCGAAACCGACGGCGCCAAGCCGATTGATGGCGCGCAGTTCTTCACCCGGCTCGGTCAGCGGATCATTCACCTGATCACCACCCAGACCAACTCGGGCCAGTTGTACGAAGTCGACATGCGCCTGCGTCCGTCCGGCGCGGCGGGTTTGCTGGTGAGTTCCCTCGGGGCATTTTCCCGCTATCAGGAGAACGAGGCCTGGACCTGGGAGCATCAGGCGTTGGTGCGCGCGCGGGTGCTGGTGGGCAGCACCGATGTCGGCCGGCAGTTCGAGGCCGTGCGCGCCTCGGTGCTGGGGCGGGAGCGGGATCTGCCGAAGCTGCGTCAGGAGGTCAGCGAGATGCGCGCCAAGATGCGCGACAACCTCGGCACCCGTACAACGACGGCCGGCAAAGGGGCGAATGCGTTTGAACCGACGGCGCGGTTCGACCTCAAGCAGGACGCCGGAGGTATCGTCGATATTGAATTTATGGTGCAATACGCGGCCCTGGCGTGGTCCAGAGAGCATCCCGCGCTGCTTCGTTACACCGATAACATCCGTATTCTCGAAGGCCTTGAAGAGGCCGGTCTGATGGCCGCCGCCGATGCCGGCCTGCTGCGTGAGGCGTATAAGGCCTACCGCTCGGCCGCTCACCGACAGGCACTGCAGAACGATCCGGGTGTTGTGGCCGGCGACCAGTTCGCCACCGAACGGCGCGAAGTGATGCGGATCTGGGGAGCGCTGGGGCTGAGTTGATTGCATGACGTTGGATGGCAGCAGGACCGGCCCCCTCGCGAGCAAGGTGGAGCGCCACCCCGGTCGCTCCCACGTTAGGTGAGCGATCCTGTGGGAGCGAGCTTGCTCGCGAAGAGGTTGATGAGAACACTGCAGGGTTCGGATCTCACGGATCTATATAAAGCTATGACAGGGAGGCGTCAGGCGGCGTGTGCAAGCATCACGCAGTCTGATGGGCCTCCCTGCTCGTTTCTGGTCGTTTTTGGATGAGCATGAGAATTCTGATCGTAGGGCCCAGCTGGGTCGGTGACATGGTGATGGCGCAGACGCTGTTCCAGTGCCTCAAGCAGCGTCACCCGCAGTGCGAAATCGATGTGCTGGCGCCCGAGTGGAGCCGGCCGATTCTTGAGCGCATGCCCGAAGTACGCACGGCCCTGAGCTTCCCGCTCGGCCATGGCGCGCTGGAGCTGGCCACGCGCCGGCGTATCGGCAAGTCCCTCAAGGGCCAGTACGATCAGGCGATTCTGCTGCCCAACTCGCTGAAGTCGGCGCTGGTGCCATTCTTCGCCGGTATTCCCAAACGCACCGGCTGGCGTGGCGAATTTCGCTATGGCCTGCTCAACGACGTGCGCACCCTCGACAAGCAGCGCTACCCGCTGATGATCGAACGCTTCATGGCGCTGGCCTACGACAAAGGCGCCGAGTTGCCGCACCCTTATCCCAAACCCAGCCTGCAAATCGAAACGGCGAGTCGCGACGCGGCGCTAACCAAGTTCGGTCTGAGCCTCGACCGGCCGGTGCTCGCGCTGTGCCCGGGCGCCGAGTTCGGTGAATCCAAGCGCTGGCCTTCTGAGCACTACGCCAAAGTCGCCGAAGCGAAGATCCGTGAAGGCTGGCAAGTCTGGCTGTTCGGCTCGAAGAACGACCACGCCGTGGGCGAAAGCATCCGCGAGCGGCTGATTCCGGGCCTGCGCGAAGAATCCATGAACCTCAGCGGCGGCACCTCACTGGCCGAAGCCATTGACCTGCTGTCCTGCGCGGACGCAGTCGTCTCCAACGATTCCGGGCTGATGCACGTGGCCGCCGCGCTGAATCGCCCGCTGGTGGCGGTCTACGGTTCAACCTCGCCGGGCTTTACGCCGCCTCTGGCCGATGAAGTCGAGATCGTCCGCCTCGGCATCGAGTGCAGCCCGTGCTTCGAGCGCACCTGCCGCTTCGGTCATTACAACTGCCTGCGCCTGCTGGAGCCGGATTCGGTGATCCAGGCCCTCGGCCGTATTGGCGCCGCCCCGGTCGAGGTCGCCTGACTTGCGGGTACTGCTGATCAAAACCTCGTCACTGGGTGACGTGATCCACACCTTGCCCGCGCTGACTGACGCCATGGGCGCGCTGCCGGGCATCCAGTTCGACTGGGTGGTGGAAGAGGGCTTCGCCGAGATTCCGACCTGGCATCCAGCGGTCGCCAACGTCATTCCGGTGGCCATCCGTCGCTGGCGCAAGAACCTCTGGCAGACCCTCAAAAACGGCGAATGGCGCCAGTTCAAACAGCGTCTGCGCGACACCCGTTACGATGTGGTGATCGACGCCCAGGGCCTGCTGAAAAGCGCATGGCTTACCCGCTACGTCAAAGCGCCCATCGCCGGCCTGGACAAGACTTCTGCGCGGGAGCCCATGGCCGCCCGTTTCTACGATCGCCCCTATGCCGTTGCCCGCGGCCAGCATGCGGTCGAGCGGTTGCGTCAGCTGTTCGGTCAGGCGCTGGGCTATCAGGTGCCTGCGGGACTGGGCGATTACGGCCTTGACCGCAGCCGCTTGCTCACCGCCACAAACGACGCGCCCTTCGTACTGTTTCTGCACGGCACCACGTGGGACACCAAACATTGGCCCGAGCTTTACTGGCGGCAATTGGCCGAACGAATGATCGGTCAGGGACTTGAAGTGCGTCTTCCGTGGGGCAACCCGGCCGAGAAGGCACGAGCCGAACGCATTGCCGATGGCCTTGATAATGCCGTCGTGTTGCCCAAACTCAATCTGGCAGGGGTTGCTCGCGTACTGGCGAGCGCCCAGGGTTGCGTCGCGGTGGACACCGGTCTTGGTCATCTGGCTGCAGCGCTGGACGTACCGACCCTGTCGCTGTTCGGCCCGACCAATCCGGGCCTGACCGGCGCGTACGGCCGGTCGCAGGTTCATCTGGCGGCCGATTACCCCGCCTGCGCGCCGTGCCTGCAAAAAAAATGCACCTACCGACCGACGCCTGAAGATCAGCGTCAGGTCGATACCGAACGCGAGTGGCCCATGTGCTTCACTCGCCTGAATCCCGAGCGGGTAGCGAACCAGTTAGGTGCGCTATTGCTGGCAAAGGAACATCCCTGATGCAACTGGCATTCGTGCTTTATAAATACTTCCCCTTCGGTGGCCTGCAGCGCGACTTCATGCGCATCGCCCTGGAGTGCCAGCAGCGCGGCCATAAAATCCGCGTCTACACGTTGATCTGGGAAGGCGACGTGCCGCCCGGCTTCGAAGTGCTGGTGGCGCCGGTCAAGGCAATCTTCAACCACCGTCGCAACGAAAAGCTCACCGACTGGATGAACGCCGACCTGGCCAAGCGTCCCGTGGACCGGCTGATTGGCTTCAACAAGATGCCCGGCCTGGACGTGTATTACGCCGCCGACGGCTGTTACGAAGACAAGGCCCAGAACCTGCGCCACGGCCTGTACAAATACTGGGGTCGCTACCGTCACTTCGCCGACTACGAGCGCGCGGTGTTCGGCAAAGACGCGAAGACCGAAGTGCTGATGATTTCCGAAGTGCAGCAGCCGCTGTTCATCAAGCATTACGACACGCCGCTGGAACGCTTTCATCTGTTGCCGCCGGGGATCTCCCAGGACCGCCGGGCGCCGCCGAATGCCGCCGAAATCCGCGCCGAGTTTCGTCGGGAATTCAAGCTGGCCGACGATGACCTGCTGCTCGTGCAGATCGGCTCCGGCTTCAAAACCAAGGGCGTCGATCGCAGCCTCAAGGCGCTGGCGGCGCTGCCCGCAGAATTGAAAAAACGCACGCGCCTGTTTGTCATCGGCCAGGACGACCCCAAGGTATTCCAGGTGCAGAGCACGACGCTGGGCCTGGGCGAGCACGTCACCTTCATGAAAGGGCGCAGCGACATTCCGCGTTTTCTGTTGGGCGCCGACCTGTTGATTCATCCGGCGTACAACGAAAACACCGGCACCGTGCTGCTTGAAGCGCTGGTGGCAGGGCTCCCGGTGCTGGTCAGCGCGGTGTGCGGCTACGCCCATTACATTGCCGAAGCCGACAGCGGTCTGGTGCTTGATGAGCCGTTCGAACAGAGCCAGCTCAATCAATACCTGGCCCGCATCCTCAAGGACGACACCGCGCGCAGCACCTGGAGCCGCAACGGGCTGGCATTCGCCGACACGGCTGATCTTTACAGCATGCCGCAGCACGCTGCGGATGTGATTCTGGCGGAGCACCACGGATGAAACTGATCCTTGCTGAACCCTTCAAGACCCTCTGGGCCGGGCGCGATGCGTTCGACGCCGTCGAGGCGCTGGAAGGCCAGGTCTACCGCGAACTCGAGAACCGGCGCACCTTGCGTACGGAGGTCGACGGGCGCGGTTATTTCGTCAAGATCCATCGCGGCATCGGCTGGGGTGAAGTGGCGAAAAACCTGCTGACCGCCAAATTGCCGGTGCTCGGCGCGGGTCAGGAGTGGGACGCGGTCAATCGCCTGCATGAAGTCGGCGTGCCGACCATGACTGCCGTGGCGTACGGCGAGCGCGGCAACAATCCGGCGATGCAGCATTCGTTCATCATCACCGAAGAGCTGGCGCCGACCGAGAGCCTGGAAGATGTCAGCCTGAACTGGCGCAACGAGCCGCCCGAGCCACGCATGAAGCGCGCGTACATCGCCGAAGTGGCGCGGCTGGTCGGGATGATGCACCGCGCCGGGGTCAACCACCGCGACTGCTACATCTGTCATTTTCTGCTGCACACCGACACGCCGGTCACGCCCGATAGCTTCCGACTCTCGGTGATCGACCTGCACCGCGCCCAGACCCGACCTGCGATCACCCAGCGCTGGCGCAACAAAGACCTGGCCGCGCTGTATTTCTCGGCGATGGACATCGGCCTGACCCGGCGCGACAAACTGCGGTTCCTGAAGGGCTATTTCCAGCAGCCGCTGCGGCAGATCCTGGCCCAGGAATCGGCGCTGTTGAGCTGGCTCGAAGGCAAGGCCGAGAAGCTCTATCAGCGCAAATTGCGTTACGGAGACGCGCTCTGATGGCGGGCTGGAATCTGGAGCCTGGCTACGCCGCGCTGACGGACGACTTCGGCACCCTCGACGCGGTGTTCGCCCTCAAAGGCGAGCGGCTGACCCGGGATCCGTTGTCCGAAGTCATCCGCGTCGAACGCGGTGGCGTGAACTACTACGTCAAGCGCTACGTCGCGGCGGGCAAGGGTTTGCGCCGGTATCTGGGACGGCCCAGGGTCAAGTCCGAATGGCAAAACCTCAAGCGCTTCGCCAAGTGGGGCATCCCGACCGCAGAAGTCGTCGCGTGGGGCCTGGAGCGCAATGGCGCTGCGTATGATCGCGGCGCGCTGATCACCCGGGAACTGCCGCGTACCGAAGACCTGTCCGAACTGGCGCGGGTCAACGACATGCGCCTCGACAGCCGCGCGTGGGTCAATGGCGTCAGCCAGCAGGTCGCGCGCTACACGCGGACCATGCACGATCATCACTTCACCCATAACGATCTGAAGTGGCGCAACCTGCTGGTGGACGATCAGGCGACGGTGTTCCTCATCGACTGCCCCAACGGCGCGTTCTGGGTCAGCTTCATGCTGCGTTACCGGATCACCAAAGACCTCGCGTGCCTGGACAAGGTCGCCAAATATCACCTGTCGGCCACCCAGCGCCTGCGGTTCTATCTGCAATATCGTGGTCGTGAACGCTTGAATGATTCTGACAAGAAGCGCATCCGCCACATCGTCAGTTTTTTTGAGGGTCGCGAATGACTGTTTTCATTGCTGACGCCGACCGGGGGCTGCTCGAACGGCATGGTCTGGCGGACTTCGATGCGTTGTGGAACGTAGAGCTCGATGCGGTGGATGAGCCCAACACCGGCCGTGGCGGCTGGAGCAGTGTGTTTCGCCTGGAGCTGGAAGGCTCCGGCTACTACCTCAAACGCCAGAGCAATTACCTGACGTACACCCTGCATCACCCGTTTGGCGAGCCGTCTTTCTCCCGTGAGTTTCGCAACATCAGCCTGTATCAGAAGCTGGGCATTCCGGCGCTGCATGCAGTGTTCTACGCGGACAGGAAAGTCGACGGTGAGCGCCGCGCAATCCTGATGACCCGCGCGCTGGATGGCTGGACCGATCTGGACACGCTGTTGCAGGACTGGCACGAGCGGCCGGCCACCGAGCGTCTGGCGATTCTGCAGGCGTGCGGGCAACTGGCGCGCACGCTGCACAGGGCCGGTCAGGTGCACGGCTGTTTCTACCCCAAGCATATTTTCATGCGGGCCCGGGGCGGTGAGTACATGGCGCAGCTGATCGACCTTGAGAAGACGCGCAAGTCGATCTTCGGCCAGCGCGACCGGGTCAAGGACATTGAGCCTCTTCTGCGCCGCGCACCGGTCTGGAACGAAACGGAAATCCGCGAGCTGCTCGCCGCTTATCTGAACGCCCCGGTCGATAGCGGTCTGGTTGACACCTGGTGGCAGCGCGTCGCCAAACGGGGCAGTCACAAGCGCCGTGAGCGGTAAACAGAATTCCGTTTGAAATGCATAATCTGGGCTTGATCAAAGAGGGCGCCGATGCGTTTGTCTGAACTGAAAAACGCCGGTCGCACCCCGGCGCTGCCGATGAACATCGCGCTGGAGGATGCCGCCGGTCCTGCCGAGCTGCAATTGCTCAGCCTGCTGCGCGTCCTGCCCGGTCAACGCTATGTAGGCGCCGGCATCTGGCGTGGGCGCACGGTGCTGGCGAAATTACTGGTCGGTCCCAAAGCCCCTCGGCATTTTCAGCGTGAACGCGATGGCGTACAGGCGCTGGCGAAACAGGGCTTGCCAACGCCGTTGCTGTTGGCCGACGGGCTGCAGGAAGGCGAGGGCGGCTGGCTGTTGTTCGAGTTTCTGGATCAAGCCCAAAGCCTGGGCGACACCTGGAAATCAGTGGAAAACCTGCCACCGCTGGCCGATGAGCAACAGTCAGTGCTCGGCGATGCCCTGGCCGCTGTGGGTCAGATGCACGCCAAAGGCCTGTGGCAGGAAGACCTGCACCTCGACAACCTGCTGCGTCAGGGCTCCACGCTGTATTTGATTGACGGCGCGGGCATTCGCGTCGAGGAAGCCGGCAAGCCGTTGTCGCGGCAAAAGGTGCTGGAAAACCTCGGCGTGTTCTTCGCCCAGTTGCCCAAGTCACTGGAGCCGTTCACCGAAGAATTGCTGGTCTATTACCTGCTGAGCAACGGCGAGCACGGCTTGCCGGTCGAGGCGCTGCAAAAGCAGATCGACAAGGTACGCAGTTGGCGCTTGCGGGATTACCTGAACAAGATCGGCCGTGAATGCAGCCTGTTCAGCGTTGAAGACGGGCCGTTTGCCCTGCGTGCGATTCGTCGCGAAGAAGTCGCCGGAATGCTGCCGGTGCTGGAAAAGGCCGACGCGCTGGTTGACGGCGGTCATCTGTACAAGACCGGGGGCGCGGCCAGCGTCGCCAGGGTAGACGTCGCCGGCCGCGAGTTGGTGATCAAACGCTACAACATCAAGAACCTGGCCCACTGGCTCAAGCGTTTCTGGCGCCCGTCCCGTGCCTGGCACTCGTGGCGTGAAGGCAATCGGTTGCGCTTCCTCGGCATCGCCACGCCCAAACCGCTGGCGCTGCTGGAAAAACGCTTTTTATGGCTGCGCCGCGAGGCGTATCTGGTGACCGAGTTCCTGCCGGGGCCCGACATCATCGAGCGCTTTGCGCCCTACGTGGCTAACGGCGATGCGCCGGAAGCCGAGTTGCAGGCGCTGGATACGCTGTTTGCGCAGTTGATCCGTGAGCGCATCAGCCACGGCGATCTCAAGGGTCACAACGTGTTCTGGCAACAGGATCGCTGGTCGCTCATCGATCTGGACGCCATGTGTCAGCACGGCTCTCAAGCCTCGTTCGCGACGGCGTTCGCCAAAGATCGCGCGCGCTTCATGCGCAACTGGCCGGCGGACAGCGCGCTGCACCAAGTGCTGGAGCAGCGCATTCCGACGGTTTCAAAGACGCCGGACTGACCGTCAGTCCGCGTGCTTGAGGTTGATCTCCACCAGTGCGTCGATCAATGCCTGCACGTTATCGAACGGCTGGCGATGAACCTGCGGCCATGACTCGCGCTCGACGTAGGCTTTGCCAGCGGTATTGAACCGCACCGGCGTGTGCTTGAGGGTGCGGTCCCTTGAGCGATGCACGATCGTGGGCCGCAAGGGGGCGGACTCATCGAGCAGGAACATGCCCGGACTGTGCAGTCTGTCGCCGACGGGCGCAGCGAGTTGAGGACGTGGTGGCAGTTCGATCTCCACGCGGAAATCATTCTGCACCAGCACTGGCTCATGACCCAGCCCCGCCGGGACCTGTTCGCCCGGATCGATCATGATGCCGTGGCCTTTGCCCTGCGCCACGTCCATCACCCGCACGCCAATCCCCTGTTCCAGCTCGGCAATGCCCGGGACGCTGTTTTTGAACGTGTTGGCATGGGTTTCACCCACCAGCGCCATCCACTTGTGCGGCCCCATCACCTCTTGATGCTTGCGTATCGTGCGGGACGCAAAGTAGCTGAGCACCTGCTGGCGCGTAGTGTTGGAGTGGGTCGGCATATGGCGGATGAAGTAACTGGCGGCGCAGTCGATCGCGCGGATTTCAATGCCGTGCCGCCTGGCCTGGACCACCAGCCTTTCGAACGAGTAGAGGCCGGTCGGGTCGGTCCGGAACGTCTGGTCCATGCGCTTGAGGTCGTGCAGCAGACGTTTGCTCATCAGCCCCGTTTCAGCGAAGCGGTCCAGGTCGGCCTGATGGACGTCCGTCAGCAAATGCTCCATGTACAGCGTCTTCACGTCCTGTCGCGCCAGATGCTCCATGTTGTCGAGGATGAAGCGCTTGCTGGCGCGTGCCGAATGGGATTCGCCAATGACCACTCCGGACGTGTTTTCGTACAGCTCTTCGATGAACATGCTCAACGGCGTGTCGGCTTTTACCTCGGGCAGAGTCACCCGTTCAGGGAGGGCCAGGTTGAGCACTGAGCGCGCATCTTTCTGCAGCGTGTTCGCCAGTTCGAAGAACTTCTCCCGCACCTCCACCAAATGACTTTCGATGAAAAAGTAATCGGGGTTGAGACCTCTGTGACGGAAGTTGGCCAGGTCATGAAAGATGCTCCGCATGTCGGCAGGCATCTGGTAGCGGTTGTCGATCAGCGACTGCTGAATGGCGCCCAGGGGGTAGTCGTTGCTCCAGGTTGCGGCATCGGCGCGGGTCCAGTAGCCGGCCGGATTCCATTCGAAACCGTGATCACCGACGTAGGGGTTCACCTCGCTTCGGCGGTGGGAAACGATGGCGCGGCGATTCGGGTCCAGGCCCCACTCCATGGGTGAACGTCGTTCGAAAAAGCCATACAGCGCATCGTCCATCGACGTGCTGGAGGGACTGACGGGCGAGGCTGCGCCGGCCCCATTGTCGATGTTCGGGTTGCCGATCTGTGCCTTGAAGTCCGCGCGCGACGCCGCGCTGCTGATGACGGCATCGCTGTCCACGGATATCTGGATCGGCGCGCCCAACGGCACATCTTCGACGCGCAGGCTGAGTACGCCTTGCAGTTCACTGATGCCTGGCTGTTGCTGCCAAGTGTTGGCGGTGCGGTGGTCGAGCAGCGCGATCCAGCGCCTGCCCGGTTGCTGTTGCACATCGCCGCTGATCACTTTGTGACCAAAGAAGACCGCCATCTTTTGGGGTGCGAGGGCATCACCTGCAGCGGATGCCACTTCGTTGCCCGCGTAGTCATAGCTGACCGATGAACTGAACGGACGAACGTCGATGCCGTGGCGGTGGGCCGCTTTGATCAGGTGGTAATAGTCGTATTTTTCGCTGCCGTTCTTAAGCGCGCCCTCGTTCACGGTCTCCAGGTAGTGCTTGATCATGTGGGAGCCGCTGCGCGTCTTGCTGCCGAGTGCCTTGTATTTCTGCAGCTTGTGCGTGTGCTGGTCGGTGTGCAGATGCTCGATGTACAGCACCTCGACCTTGCGCTCCGCCAGCAACGGCATGTTGTCGATCAGCAGTTGTTTGCTGGCGATGGACGTCGGAGCTTCGCCAATCACCAGGCCGTTGGAATTTTTCAGTACGGCCTCGAAGAAGGCTTGAGTCGTCACGCCGTCCGCCAGCACCGGCAACTCGGGTTTGCCGGGAAGGGGCGGGTGCTCGAAGAATGCTTTTGCATCGCGGTAGAGGTTCTGGCGCAACGTGCTGTAGGTCGAGCGACCGCCCTGGAAAATGTCGTCGAAAAACTCGTGCAGTCCGAACGGGCCTCCTTCAAATTGTTCAGCCTGCTTTCGGCTGACGATGCCGAAGACGTAGGGCTGCAGCGATTCCGGCATTTCGTAATCGCTCAAGTCGCCCACCGCAGTAGCGGGGCCTGCGGGGGTTTCGTCCAGTCGGCTGAACGAAGGCAGAACGCCGCCTCGCAAGCGCGCAGGCTCAAGCAGCTGCCACTGGCTCTGGCGGTTGAGGCGCACCGTCTGGCGGCCAAAAAAGGCGAACGGGTTGCGCGGATCGACGATCTGCCAGGCGGCCAGCCTGGCGTCGTACTGGACCTGATACGTCTGGCCCTGCATGGCGATGTAAAAGTTGCCACGAACGACGCTGACACCTTGCCCGTGCGGGCGGCTCAGGGGGATGGCATCTGTCAGCGACACATCCACCGCGTGCAGCGGAGGTTCGACGGTATTTGCGACCCGCACCGGCGGGGTGTCCTGCTGCAATGCCCTCCAAACGCCGGTCACATCGGTTTGCGCATAACGCCCGGTGGGCTGAAGGGTTTCGGGGATCAGCGCGTGGATCCGGTACAGCGGGACATGGCGGTTGGCAGACTGAGGCGCGGCCCAGAAGAGTTCGTTCTCCACCGCGACCGGCTGCAGTGTCTCTTCGGTGGCATGGGCAACCGAGCGGGCGTACCTGCCGGCGGTTTTTTGTCCTGTCAGATCCTTCAAAATGCCGCCGAGCCCTTTCATTCCCGAGTGCAGATCGCCCGCAGCGCCCGCCGTGTTGAGCCAGGCGCTGAGCACGTAGAAGCTGGCGGTGGCGTGATCCCGTTCGTCGAGGGCTCGCAGCGCGCGATAACCATCAGCGCTCGCGATGATCATGCCGACGGCAAAGCTGGCAGGCGGGAAGGGCAAGGTCACGGCGGTCGCGATCAGCTCGAGGCTGCTCCAAACCTGGCGACAGAGCATGTCCGCGCGACCGGTCTGGGTGTCCTCCACATCGCGGATCTTGCGCTCGATCACCTGGTTGAAGCACACGTCATACAGGTTGCTGAACGGCGCCCTCGGCAGCACCGGTTTGCGACCACCGCCTTTCTTCAGTTCAGCCAGGGCAAATGCCAGCGGCATGCCGGCCTTCACCCGGGCGCGGCTCAGGTAGTAATCGCCCATGCCTCCGCTCAGCAGCGTGTTGCTGAACGCGCTAAGTGGCCGGAAGGCGCGGCCGTCCGGTGCCTGCGGCGTATACAGCAGAACCTGCTCCAGCGTGCTCGCCTCAGGCGGCGCGAGCAGGAAGCAGCCGTGAATGACCTCTGCACGAGACGCGATAGCCATCACGTCCACGCTCAATTGCAGTGGATAGACCCGATAGCGCAGGCGGTCTGCCGGGCTGCTCTGATGCATGTTGACGATGGAGAGGGTAAGCCATTGCAGCTGGGTGGCGTCGATGTGGCCTTCGAGAAAGCTGCGCAAGGCGTCGGCGCGCATTTGCAATTGCGTCAGCAGCAGGCTCTGTTGACGGCGCCAGTCGTAGCCCTCGCTGGCAGGCGCCAACAGTTGCCCGCGGATCATCGCGATGTATTGATCGGCCACCCATTGCCCGCGAACCGAGCCGGCGACCTTCTCCGGGCTCAGTGGTGTGAGATCGACCCCCTCGGGGCCGCTGAAAGTGGCGGTGGTATCGGCCGCCGGGTTGAGCAGGCCAAGGGTGTCGTCGTAACCGTCACGCAGCATCTGGGTGTAGGACAGGGTTTCGCGGGGCGTGTGAATGATGATCCGGTCAGGGTCCACCGTTTCCGGCGGCAGACCCAGCAGCGCGTTGATCTTGCGGCTGGCAGTCCGATGAACGTAGGCGTTGAAGTCGGTCACCCGGGTGTGTGGGGCGGCTTGGTAGATTTCGCCCGCCGCCACGATCGTATCCTCCAGTGCCACCATTTGCTGACGCTGCTCGGCGGATGCCCGCAGGAACCAGTCCGGGGTGTGCAGCCGTTGTTCGGAGAGCATTACCTGCACGCGCGCCGACACCAGCGCACGCACACCGCTGTTGTAATCGGGGAGGGTGGCGTAGCTGATCCAGTCCTGGGCAGGCGCTGGCTTTTCACTCAAATCTTGCAGCTGGTCTTTCAGGGCGGCTCTTCTGCCGGCGGTGATCTGCGCCAGCAGGAAGTGGTTCATGTCGGCGGACCGGCTCCAGCTCACCAGCTCGCCGAGCAACTGACGCTCGTTGTCGAAACGCTGGAAGTGCTGGGCGCGCGGGTTGTCCGGGGTGAACATCAGCAACCCGTCCGGCTGCCCCGAAGCGTCGAGCTTGCGCAACAGCAGCACGCTGCTCAATACGTCGTGGCCGTTCAGCTTGATCTGCTGCACGGTAACGGCAGGATTTCGCGGCGCGGCGGTGTCCGGATTCAGCGACTCGATCAGGCTCAGGTCGGAAGGCTGGATATGCGCCTGCAGTTCAGCGCCAAGGGCCTGGGCGATGAGCTGATGATGCATCGCTTCGCCCATCAGGCGCTGGATGGTCGGCGAGCCGAGCGCCTGGCGTTGCGCGGGGCCGAAACACGTTCGCAGGTCTTGCTCGTTGATGACGTCGGCGAGGTAGGCCGGCGTCAGGTCGCTGTACTCAGGCTCAAGCGGCAGGCCGTTGTGAGTGATTCGGCTGTGGGTCTGGAAGGCCGAATCTGGCGCTGTGTCGCCGGGATGCAGGCCGTAAAGTGCCAGATGCGTCAGCGTTCGCCGGACGGAGAAGGTTTCACCGGTGATGGGCTGCGTCCGTTCGGTGCTGATCAGGACCTCGTCGGGATCGAGGTCAATACCCAGATCATTGGCCAGTCGCGCGCGCAGACGGCTTCGCGCGAATTGCTGCGGGGAGGCGGCGCCGTCCATGACGCTCATCAGTGCGCTGCGCGCGCGCTCGTAATTCATCAGGCCCGAGGCGTAGCGCTCACGTTGCTCGGTGCTGGCCATCTCCAGCCAGTCGGGGCGTGCGCGGCGCTCATCTCGCTGGGCGCGACGATCCTGCGCAGCGGCTATGGCGCCGCCTGGGCCCCAGGATTTCGGCTGGTGGAGCAGGTCTTCGAGTCGGGCCTGAAGGGCCTGAGGCGACAGGTTGTGGGCGTTACCGAACAGCGCGTCGATGTCCACACGCTGCCTGGCCAGCAGGCGATCAAAGGCATGGTCGTAGGGCGATCCCTTGATCGGCTGCAGTTGAAAGTCCGAAGGGTGGGTGGGCTCAAGAAATACATCACCGCCGGAGGCAATCTCGAGCCAGGCGTCGCGCGTGCTGTCCTGCATAAGACGCAAGAGTGGCAGGCGCAGGAGTGGGTGATTGATGCGGCGGGCGAGTGCTTGCTGCAATGCCTCGTTCGACACGAAGCCTTCGACGGCCTGGCCGGGCAACCAGAGCAAGGTCTGCCCCGGCTGGGCGGTTGCGACCAGCGCCCCGGCCAGCTGGATGCGACGTTCTGCATCAAGTTGCAGCTCGAGCGCGCTGAACACCACATGCTCCTGGGCGTCCATGCCCGGCAGGCAGCGCGCATAGTCGCGGTGCAGCTCGCCTTCTTCGATGTTCAGCAGCAGGTCGTCACGCAGGGTCAATTCGATGCAGGTCACGAAGAGCTCGCGGCGTGAAATATCGCGCGCACTGGCTTCGGCCCAGAAATGAGTGATGGCCGAGTGCAGCAGCGTTTTCTGCTCCGGGCTCACTGGCAGCGGCGGGGTGTTGAGGCAGGCCTTGGCATCCGGAAGATGCTGAAGCTCGGCGTCAAGTACAGAAGCCAGCGTGGTCAGCCGATCAAGCGCAGGCGGGTTGGGTGAAAAGGTTTCCATGGCGTACAGCATTCCTGAGTGATCTCCGCGCAATGAGCTTGCGCAAGAGCCGGGCAAGCAGCCCGATGATTCGTCGAGCGATCAATCAATCAGAACGCCGGGGCGCGTGGTGCTAAATAGTTAACGCACGAGGTGAGGCGCAAACGTGTAGGACCGGCTTCAGCCGGGAAGGCGTCATTCGCAACGCCGCAGGATTGAGGGCGCTGACACTGGCCTCTTCCCGGCTGAAGCCGGTCCCACCGAGGCATCGCGGGGCAGTTCATTCCCTGCGACCACTTCCAGAGCCATTACGCTATAATCCCGCCCTTTAGCTGTCTGCCGCCGTGGCGCCAGACACACCTTATTTGTCAGGCGCGTGATGCCTGCATGCAGACTTAAGAGGCTAGACCCTAGTGGCATTGACGATCCTTGGCCTGTCCGGCGCCCTTAGCCATGATCCTTCCGCAGCCCTGTACATCGACGGCAAGCTGGTTGCTGCGGCCGAAGAAGAGCGTTTCGTTCGCGACAAGCATGCCAAGAACCGCATGCCCTACGAATCAGCGAAGTTCTGCCTCGAACAAGCGGGCATCAAGCCTTCCGACGTCGATGTCGTGGCCATTCCTTTCGCGCCCATCAGCCTGTTCGGCGAAGCGCGCTGGCACTACGCCAAACGTTACTGGTATGCCCCGGACCGCGCCCTCGACGCGATTCTGATGGGCAACCGCCGCTACAAGCGCTATCGCAACAAAATCGTCTGGTGCCTGGAACAACTGGGTTTTGATCCGAAAAAGATCAAGATCGAGCCCGTCGAGCACCATCTTGCCCACGCTTCCAGCGCCTACCACTGCTCCGGCTTCCAGGAGAAAACCGCGATCCTCGGGATCGACGGCAAGGGTGAGTACGCCACCACTTTCTTCGGCTACGGCGAAAACGGCAAGATCCACAAGATCAAAGAATTCTACGACCCGGATTCCCTCGGCGGGCTGTATGGCGCGATCACCGAATTCCTCGGCTTCGAGATGCTCGACGGCGAATTCAAAGTCATGGGCATGGCGCCGTACGGCGATGCGACCAAATACGACTTCTCGCGCCTGGCCACGTTCGAAAACGGCGAACTGGTGATCAACACCGAATACGCCAACGTCATCGGCCTGCGTCGTTACAAAGAGAAGGGCAAAGGCTTCTACTTCTCGCCGAAACTGATCGAGTGGCTGGGCCCCAAGCGCGAAGGCGACATCGCCGACGAGCCGTACATTCATTACGCCGCCAGCATGCAGGCGCTGTTCGAGAAGCTGTCGCTGCAGATGATCGACCACTATCTGGGTGACATCCTCAAGGAAACCGGCAAGCTCGCTTTTGCCGGCGGCTGTGCGCTGAACGTCAAACTGAACCAGAAAATCATCGCGCGCCCTGACGTCAAAGAGCTGTTCGTTCAGCCAGCGTCGGGTGATGCCGGCACTGCCGTCGGCGCTGCCGCCTATGTTTCCCACGCCCGCGGCGTGCCGGTCGAGAAGATGGAGCACGTGTACCTCGGCCCGTCCTACAGCAACGAAGATGTTATCGCCGCCTGCGCCCGCCACCCGAGCAAGCCGGCCTGGCGCCAGATCGACAACACCCCCGAGCGCATCGCCAAAATCATGGTCGCGGGCAACCCGGTGGCCTGGTTCCAAGGCCGCATGGAATTCGGTCCTCGTGCCCTCGGTGGTCGTTCGATCATCGGCTGCCCGAGCATTGCCGGCGTCGCTGATCGCATCAACCATCAGATCAAGTTCCGCGAGCGCTGGAGGCCTTTCTGCCCGTCGATGCTCGACACCGTCGCCCCGCAGATGATCAAGATCGATCACCCGGCGCCGTTCATGACTTTCACGTTCGAAGTGGCGGAAGAGTGGAAAACCCGTGTGCCGGAAGTCGTCCACGAAGACGGCACCTCCCGCGCCCAGGTGCTCAAGCGCGAGTACAACCCGCGTTACTACGACATGATGAAGGCGCTCGAAGACCTGACGGGCAACGGCGTCTCGCTCAATACGTCGCTCAACCGTCGCGGCGAGCCGATGATCTGCTCGCCGACCGATGCGCTGAATATGTTCTTCGGCTCCGATCTGGAGTACCTGATCATGGAAGACATTCTGGTGGTCAAAGACGGCGTGGACACCCATGACACGCTCAGCTGAGCGCCATGTTCTCCAGTTCTGCCACGGCTATGACGGGCCGTTCCTCGACTGCGCCCGTCAATACGCCAGCCTGTTCGTGGGCAGGGGATACCGTGTCACCACGGTATTCCTGACCGGCGCCGCCGATGCCGAGGTTGCAGCCAGCTGCGCGTCGGACGAAGTGCTGTTCATGGAGTACAGCTCCAAGGCCATCGGCGGCATGAAGGTGGGAGCGATCCGCGATCTGCGCAAGATCGCGGCGTCCCGCAGTTTCGAGTTTTGCATCACCCACCGTTTCAAGCCGACCTACATCGCACTGGTCGCGACCCGCTTGCCGGTGATCGGCGTCCATCATGCGTTTGGTGATTACCGGCGCCGCAGCCGCAAGGTGCTGGCGAACCTGTTCCGCTCCCGCCTGAGCCTGCTGGGCGTGTCCGATGCCGTGCGCGATGACATTCGCGCCTGCCTGCCGAAATGGCCGGTCGAGCGTATCCAGACCCTCTATAACCGCATCGATGTCGATCAGCTGAGCGCCACTCTGTTGTCCCGTGAGGAGGCCCGCGACGCACTGGGCCTGGCCCAGGAGGCGTGGGTCGTGGGCAATGTCGGGCGGCTGCATCCCGACAAGGATCAGTCGACGCTGCTGCGCGGATTCGCCCAGGCGTTGCCGAACCTGCCCGCCGACAGCCAACTGGTGATTCTCGGTCAGGGTCGGCTGGAACAGGACCTCAGACACCTGGCGGCCGAACTGGGTATCGGCCACGAGGTCATGCTGGCGGGGCAGGTGACTCAAGCCAGCCGCTACTTCAAGGCCTTCGACGTGTTCGCACTGAGTTCCGATCACGAACCCTTCGGCATGGTGCTGCTGGAAGCCATGGTGGCCGGCGTGCCTCTGCTGGCAACCGCCTGTGGCGGCGCGAAGGAAGTCGTTGAAGGCGTGGGCATACTGTTTCCCCTGGGCGGAGCCGAGTCTCTGGCTCAGGGGCTGATCCACCTTTCGCGGATGGACGCCGAGCTGCGGCAGTCCTGCGCGGATGCGATGCTGCAACGGCTGCACGACCGTTTCAGCGATGAGGCGGTAAAAGCGGTTTTCTGGCAATTGCCGCAAGTCGTCGCGCTGACTTCGGAAACCTGACTGCATTCGAACTGCTGGCAGCCATTGGCCTCTGATAGCAATGAACACCCCGGCTGCATAGCACAGGATATGGATTGGAATGGTTGTAAAAAATTTGCCGGCACGTGCGGGGTACATCGCAGGTTTACTGCTTGCGGTGGTGATGCTGATCATATTTCTCGGGCCGTTCTGGTGGCCCGGTGAGTCAAGTTCCTGGGCTGCGTTCATTCGCGCGGCGCTGGTCGTTGCCTTGCTTTGCGCAGCGCCGGCGCTGAGTAGGCGATCATTTTCAGTCAGCCCGCTGACCTGCACCGTCCTGCTGCTGTTCGCCTATCTGCTGATCAACAGCCTGATGTCAGACGACGACATGAAATCCCTGCGTCGGCTTCTGCTCATCCTTGTGTTTTTCATCGGCGTTGGCGTGATTAGGGCGAGGGGCACATTCGACTGGGAAAAAATCCTCAAGCTGTCGGTCGTGGTGGTTGCGCTGTTCGCCACATTTTCCATGCTCAATCTCGCCATCCACGGTGCGTTCGTCCTCGGCTATCGGCAGATGTCACTGGCTGGCTCGGGAGTGACCGATGTGGCCGACTTCGGCAACACCATCGTTGCCGGCATGAACTACGGCTTGTTTCTGCTGGCCGGTATCTGGCTGACATTACGCTCAAGGCGCCGTGCCGAAATCGGCCTCTGGCTGCTGTGCTGCGCCCTTATCGCCACGTACATCTACTTCACTTTCGCGCGCAGCGCCTGGCTGGCTTCATCGGTCGGCGGGCTGGTGCTGCTTGGCACGATGACCAGTGGCAAGCTGCGTCGCAATATCCTGATTCCTGCGGCCATCGTCGTCGCGCTTGTGCTCATTTTCGGCTTCAGCGAGCTCGCTTACGAAGTGCAGACCCGTGGCGTGACCGGGCGCAACGAAGTCTGGCTTGCGGTGTTCGAGCGCCTGGCTGGCCACTGGTGGTTCGGGGTTGGCGCGGGTACGCCACTGGGCGAGGTTCACCTCTCGACCGGGCAAATCGTGCGCAACACCCACGGTCTGTATTTCGAGGTGCTTTATCAGTTCGGCATCGTCGGTCTGGCGCTGCTGCTGGCGACGATGCTGCATGCTGGCGCGTGTCTGGCCCGAGCGCGCAAGACCTCGGAGATCGCTCGGCTCTGGCTGGCGATCCTCTGCGCCGGTGGCGTGGTCATGACCGTGGAACTGCACACCTTCGTTGGGTCACCCAATCTGGTGTGGGAATGGCTCTGGCTGCCCCTCGCTGGCGCGGTCGCCATCTCGCGGGAGGCGCGGCGTGCTGAGGATTGAAGCGCGGGGCGAGCAACGCTGGCTGGTAGGGCATGATCTGGAAGTGTGCCTGCAGGACTTTGCGCAATCCCGCGGTTCTGTTACAGGTCCGGTATTGCTGCTGGCGTCCGGCCCCTCGGCGAACGAGTTTCCGCTTCCCCGTTACCGGAGCCTGCCGGTCGTCGCCATGAACGGCTCGATCGTGCGCTGCGTCGACGAGGGCATCCGGCCTTTCTACTACCTGTGCGACGACCCGAACTTTGTCATCGGCCGGCCGGCGCTGGCGCTGATGGGGGTTCGCCACGGCGAGCATCTGGCGATGAGTCTGGATGTACTTCAGGCGATTCATTCGGCCGACGCCACTGCGCTGAACGGCAAGAAGATCTATCTGCTGGAGCGGGTCAATCGCCAGGAAGGCAAGGCCGTTATGTCGGATCGAGCCTACGCGTGGTCAATCCGCAACGACGACGAGCTGATCTCCAACTTCTCCCTGCTGCGTCGCAAGCCCAACCGCATTGGCTTCAGCCTGAACCTCAAACGCGGCTATTTCGGCAGTCGAACCATTCCCTTCGGCGCCTTGCAGCTGGTCTGCCATCTGGGGTTTCGTCAGGTGTTCGTGGTCGGGATGGACCTGCGTCAGGGCGGGGGGCGTTTTTACGAGAAGGGAGAAGCGGCTTTGCCCAGCAGCCTGGACGAGGATTTCGAGCAATACATCCTGCCAAGCTTCACGTTGATGACTCGCAAGATCCTGCCGCGAACCGGCATGCAGGTGTTCAATCTATCCAGTGTCAGTCGCATGCCGGAGCGGGTCATTCCCAAAATCACCCTGCAGCGCCTCGACGAGCTGCTGGGCGTTCAGCCCGACCCTTCTACGCAAACAGCGCCTTCAAACGCGCAGTGAAGTGGGCGCTCCGGCCTTGGGTGTAAGCTGAAATAAAGGCCGTGCCCCCATCGCTCTCCACCAGCCACGCGCGATCTTCCTTATACCTAAGCAGGTGCTGGAAATTGCGCAGCCGCTTCGAATCGCTCAGCGCGCGACGCTGGCACTTCATGTCAGAGATATCGATGAGCCCCAGTTTCGCCTCCGGGGTGAGGATCACATTGCCCATGTGCAGCGAGCGAAAGTAGACGCCGCGATCATGCAGGTGGGCGATAAACGTACCCAGTTCAACCCGCAGTGGCGCGCTTTCACCGTGCGCTTTCAGCACTTGGCGGATGGTCAGGCCGGGCAACGGCGTGTAACGCACGGCATCGCGGCTGATGCTGGCAATTCGATAGGTGGCGATGACGTCGGGGCAGGGAATGCCGCGTTTTTTGAGGGCGTCGATGTTGTCGGCGAAACGTTGCGCGTAGGGAAACAGCAAGGCCGAGCTGATCAGGCGCTTGCGGCGGAACAGTTTGAGAATGGTGCCGTCCTCAAGCAACAGAACCTTGTCCCCGGATCCGTCCGCTTCGAGCACGGTGGCGTTTTCTCGCAAGGCCAGATAGGCGCTGTGTTCCATTGGATGCATCGGCATACTTACCTGAACAAATGCGGCATGTTACCCGAGTCGGCCCCGCTTGGGTCGCGGCAGGGGTCGACAAATATGGGTTGTGCTACCATGCCCGCCTAATTTTTTCGTGCGGATTCCCATGAGCAGTCCTGATCCTCAAGCTAAAACGACCCTGGCGATTTACTTTCGTCTATTGACCTATGTGCGGCCGTACATCGGCCTTTTCTGCTTGAGCATTGTCGGCTTTCTTATCTTTGCGTCCACCCAGCCGATGCTCGCCTACATCCTCAAATACTTCGTCGATGGCCTGGCCAATCCCGAAGCCAGCCTGTTCCCCGGCAACCCTTATATTGGTCACCTGCAATTGCTGCAGGCGGTGCCGCTGATGATCGTTCTGATCGCGGCCTGGCAGGGCGCCGGCTCTTATTTAGGCAACTTCTTCCTGGCCCGCGTTTCCCTCGGGCTGGTGCATGACCTGCGCGTCGTGCTGTTCAACAAATTGCTCACGCTGCCCAACCGCTTCTTCGACAACAGCAACTCAGGGCACCTGATCTCGCGCATCACCTTCAACGTGACCATGGTCACCGGCGCTGCCACTGACGCAATCAAGGTGGTGATTCGCGAAGGCATGACGGTTATCTTTCTGTTCGGCGCGCTGCTGTGGATGAACTGGAAACTGACCCTGGTGATGCTGGCGATACTGCCGCTCATTGCGGTCATGGTGAACAGCACCAGCAAGAAGTTTCGCAAGCAGAGCAAGAAGATTCAGGTGGCCATGGGCGACGTGACCCACGTGGCGTCCGAGACAATCCACGGCTATCGCGTGGTCCGCAGCTTTGGCGGCGAAGACTACGAAAAGGCCCGCTTCGAAAAGGCCAGCCGCAGCAATACCAAAAAGCAGTTGGCGATGACCAAGACCGGCGCGGTTTACACGCCGATGCTGCAATTGGTGACCTACAGCGGCATGGCCATCGTGATGTTCCTTGTCCTTTATCTGCGCGGCGACTCGTCGGCGGGTGATCTGGTGGCCTACATCACCATGGCCGGCCTGCTGCCCAAGCCGATCCGTCAGTTGTCCGAAGTCAGTTCCACCATCCAGAAAGGCGTCGCCGGTGCGGAGAGCATCTTCGAGCAACTGGATGAGCAGACCGAGCAGGACTTGGGCACCGTAGAGCGCGACAAGGTTTCAGGCCGTCTGGAGGTCAAAAACCTCACGTTCACCTACCCAGGCACGGAAAAGCGCGTGCTCAACGACGTGAGTTTTGTCGCCGAAGCCGGCCAGATGGTCGCGCTGGTGGGCCGCTCCGGCAGCGGCAAATCCACCTTGGCGAGCCTGATTCCGCGTTTCTACGATCACGTGCAGGGCCAGATTCTTCTCGATGGCGTCGAGACTCAGGACTACACCCTGCGCAGCCTGCGTCGTCAGATCGCGCTGGTGAACCAGAACGTCACGCTGTTCAACGACACCATCGCCAACAACATCGCGTATGGCGATCTGGCGGGCGTGCCGCTGGAAGAGATCAAGAAAGCTTCGGCCGATGCCTATTCGGACGAATTCATCGACAAGTTGCCTCAGCAGTATCAGACCCTCGTCGGCGAGAACGGCGTGCTGCTGTCCGGCGGTCAGCGCCAGCGTCTGGCGATTGCCCGCGCGCTGCTGAAAAACGCGCCGCTGCTGATTCTCGACGAAGCGACCTCGGCGCTGGATACCGAGTCCGAGCGCCATATCCAGAAAGCCCTGGAGAAGGTCATGCAGGGCCGCACCACGCTGGTGATCGCCCACCGCCTGACCACCATCGAAAAAGCCGACGTCATTCTGGTCATGGACGAAGGCCGCATTGTCGAGCGCGGCTCCCATGCCGAGCTGCTGGCGCAGAACGGCTACTACACGCGCCTGCATGCCAAACAGTTCGAAGAAGACGAGCCAGTCGAAATCGATCGGGCAGTCGATGCATGCTGAGTCACTTGCGCGCATGGCGTGAGCGAGGCTGGACCCCGATTGATGCAACGACCTACGCCACCGCGTGGCAGCAGTTCGGCGGCAGCGTTGCCACGCACCCGCACGTGATCGAGCGCCTGGCCTGGCTGGCTGACATTCCGGTCCGTTATCTGGGTTGGCTGCAAGACGGCAACGTCGTTGCTGCGGTGGCCTGCTGGGGCCGGGATCTGGCGCTGGCCAAGAAAGTACTTAAACAGCGTAATCGGCGTGTGTTCGATCTGGGTAACGCGGAAATCATTCTGCCGATTGCGCCCGGCGTGACAGTGCCGGTGCGCCAACGCATGAGCTATGTGTCGGAGTTGAACGCCGGTCAGATCGACACCCTCAAGCCGCAAGCCGAGAGCCTGGCCATCGCCCGCGCGCCTGAGGACTATTCCAAGAAATTCCGCTACAACCAGCGCCGTGAACAGCGTTTGCTTGAGGAGGCGGGCGGGGTCGTTCAGCCGATGCTGGATTTCACGTCCGAGGAACAAGCCCGTATTTACTCCAGCCTGTTTCATGCGCGTTGGGGCTTCGACGTGCCGGGCAAGGATCATCTGGCCAGGGTGTTCGAGCTGATGCGCGAGTTCATGACCGGCTCGATGATCCTGCTGGAGGGCAAGCCCATTGCCGCTCAGGTGCTGTACAGGGTCGAGTCGCCACACTGGGTGTCGGTGGAATACATCAACGGTGGTGTCGATCCGGCCCATCAGGGGTTGAGCCCCGGCAGCGTGCTGAGCTTCGTCAACACCCAGAACGCCTGGGCTGACGCGAGGGCGGTGAACAAGCCTTTGCGCTACTCCTTCGGCCGCTCCGATCGCGAATACAAAGACCGCTGGTGCCAGACGGTGCCTGTCTACAAGGTTGGATGACATGTCCGGGCGCAAGCAGGAGCTTCTGAAACGACATCGGCGCAACAAGCGTCTGGCGCTGATCATCGGTGTGGTGCTGCTGATCGGCATTGGCATCTGGGTCGCGTGGTGGCTGGTGCCGTTGCTGATCGTCGCCGCCTGGATCGCCCACGAAGCCTGGTTCTCCGACCATCTGTTTTATTCGCCCAAGAGCGATTACCACTACCAGTTTCCTGACGCGGCCCAGGCGCAGCCTGTTTCTGTCGTCAACGGCATGCTGCAGCTGAGCGAGCCGTTGGCCGAAGGCGAAACCCTGCTGCTGGAGCTCGATTTGCGCAGCACCTGGCTCGGTCGCTGGCTGGACCCGTATGTGCTGGCAGGCGACGACCGCCAGGATTTCGAACGAGGCTTTGCCGGGCGCCGCTACGTGAACCTCACCGGGCAGCGGGACGTCGTCGCGGACAGCACGTTGCGCCTCAAAGGCGGATTCTGCCGCATCGCCAGCGCCGGGCGGTTGTTCGTGCTGAGCAACCCGGATTACCGCCAGCAACGGTTGATGATCCTCGCGCCCCACGCCGACGATGCCGAACTGGCAGCCTTTGGCCTGTACAGCCAGGCGGCGGATTGCAGCATCGTTACGGTGACCCAGGGCGAAATCGAGGCCGAACGCTACGAACAACTGGGGCTGAACCGCGCCGAGGCTGCCCGGCTCAAGGGGCGCTTGCGTACGTGGGACAGCCTGGCGATTCCGCTGTGGGGCGGTGTGCCCCAGAGCCAGTGCGTGCAACTGGGCTATTACTGCCTGCAACTGCCGGCCATGGCCCAGTCGCCGGATCAGCCGTTTGGTTCTCGCGACTCCTCAGAGACCGACATCCGCAGTTCGCGGCAGCACAATCCTTTGCCGTTGCCGGGTGATCAGGACGGCGCGCCCACCTGGAACAATCTCGTGGCCGATCTTGCGGCGCTGCTCGATGCTTACCGGCCGGACGTCATCGTCATGCCGCACCCGGAACTCGACCCCCACGCTGACCACATCGCCACGACCCAAGCGTTATATGAGGCGGTGAGCAGAAGCGCGCACACCCCCGAGGTGGCGCTGTTCTACGCCAACCACCTGCACGACAACGACCGCTGGCCCATGGGGCTGGCCGGTAAAGGCGTCGCGCTGCCGCCGTTTGTAGAGGCGCCTTCGGTGGATCAGCTCTGGAGTACGTCGCTCGGTTCGGACGTGCAACTGGATAAGGCCATGGCTCTGGCGATGCAGCATGACCTCCAGGGAGCGCCACCCCTGAAGAAGCGCCTGCGCCGACAGATTCAACGCTGGCTGGCCGGTCGCGAATGGCCGCTGACGGGAGACGACGAATTCTTCCGCAAGGCCGTGCGCCGTCACGAGGTGTTCTGGGTTCGCCGCTTTCCGCGCCCATAGCTGCAACAGTCGATGCGCCATTCGTTGCACCAGTTAAAGCGCCATCTGAAGCGCCATCTGAAGCGCTGTTTGAAGCACTAAGGGATTCGAGGCCAACCGGCCAGCCAGCGCTGATCGCTGTGCTAAGATTCCGTCCTTGTCCATTTCTGCCACGGGTTGTTCGATGAAGTTGTCCATGCCGCGTTTTGATCAGGCTCAAGTGTTGGTTGTCGGCGATGTCATGCTCGACCGCTACTGGCACGGTGGCACTTCCAGAATCTCCCCTGAAGCACCGGTGCCGGTGGTCAAAGTCGACCAGATCGAAGACCGTCCGGGCGGTGCCGCCAACGTGGCGTTGAACATTGCTGCGCTGGGCGCCAAGGCGTCCCTGGTCGGCGTGACCGGCACCGACGAAGCCGCCGACAGCCTGAGCAACAGCCTCAAGGCCGCCGGCGTGATCGCCAGCTTCCAGCGCATCGCCCACCAGCCCACCATCGTCAAATTGCGCGTCATGAGCCGGCACCAGCAGCTCCTGCGTATCGACTTCGAAGAACCCTTTGCCACTGACCCCGAGGCCCTGAGCCGCGAGGTCGATACCTTGCTCGACGGTATCAAGGTGCTGGTCCTGTCCGACTACGGCAAAGGCGCGCTGAAGAATCATCAAGTGCTGATCAAGGCAGCCCGGGACCGTGGCATTCCCGTGCTCGCCGACCCCAAGGGTAAAGACTTCGCGATCTACCGTGGCGCCAGCCTGATTACCCCCAATCTCAGTGAATTTGAAGCCATCGTCGGCCATTGCGTCGACGAGGCAGAGCTGGTCGCCAAAGGCGCGGCGCTGATGAAGGACCTCGATCTGGGGGCGTTGCTGGTCACCCGTGGCGAACACGGCATGACCCTGCTGCGTCCGGATCAGCCAACGCTGCACCTTCCGGCCCGCGCGCGGGAAGTCTTCGACGTGACGGGGGCTGGCGATACCGTCATCTCCACCCTGGCAGCGGCCATTGCGGCGGGTGAGGAGTTGCCGCACGCGGTCGCGCTGGCGAACCTTGCGGCGGGCATCGTCGTGGGCAAGCTTGGCACTGCCGCGATCAGCGCGCCCGAGTTGCGTCGCGCCATCCAGCGCGCCGAAGGTTCCGAGCGCGGCGTGCTGACCCTCGATCAGCTGCTGCTGGCCATCGACGACGCCCGTGCCCACAACGAAACCATCGTATTCACCAATGGCTGTTTCGACATTCTGCACGCAGGCCATGTCACCTACCTGGAACAGGCCCGCGCCCAGGGCGATCGGCTGATCGTGGCGGTCAACGATGACGCGTCGGTGAGTCGCCTGAAAGGCCCGGGCCGCCCGATCAACAGCGTTGATCGACGCATGGCCGTGCTGGCCGGTCTGGGCGCCGTGGACTGGGTCATCAGCTTCCCCGAAGGCACCCCGGAAAACCTGCTGACCCATGTGCGTCCGGACGTGCTGGTGAAGGGCGGGGACTACTCGGTTGACCAAGTCGTCGGCGCCGACATCGTCGGCTCTTATGGCGGCACCGTGAAAGTGCTGGGACTGGTTGCCAACAGCTCGACGACAGCCATCGTCGACAAGATCCGCAGTCAGGACTGATCCGACGCCCGCAGCGCAGAGTGGCACCCCTTGCCGCTGCCATTTTTGTATTCGCAGTTCGGTATATGAACGTATGAAAGTCATGTTACTGGTGATGGATGAACAGCGCGTCATACTGGACGGTTTGTACGACACCGTGCGGCAGCATTGTGACGACTGCGTCATCTTTCGCCTGAGCAAGCAACAGCAGCTGAATCTCGGGCCGTTTCTGGCCTCGGTCGACTATCAGCGCTACGACCGGGTGGTGATTTTCTCCCGGGTCAAACGGCTTGCTCGCCAGCGCGCGGTGCTCAAGTGTATTCCGGGGCTGATCTTTCTTGAGCACGATGCGTATCAGAACTACATGAGCGCCAGCAAATACCACGGCATGTATTCACGCTTGTACCGGCAGCTGCCGTGGAGTCGCGCACTGGTTTCCGGTGCGGTGGTTGCGCGGCGCATGCGCGGCGAAGGCCTTGATGCGGTGTTCGTGTCCAAGGGCTACGACCAGGAAATGCTGCGCAATCTCGGTCAACCCCGAGACATTCCGGTGGGTTTTCTGGGCAGCCTGAAAAGCCGCGAGTATTCCCAGCGCAAGCAACTGGTGGAAAACCTCGCGCGGCGCGCCGGCATGCTGGTGACGCGCACGGCCTCTGGCGCCGAATACCTTGAAACGCTTAATCGCATCAGGATTTTCGTCAGTGCCGACATCGGCATGGGCGAGTTCATGATCAAGAATTTCGAAGCCATGGCCTGCGGCTGCGTGCTGCTCGCATGGAGCCAGGGTGAAGAGGACGAGCTGCTGGGGTTCGAAGAGGGGCGAAATGTCATGTTCTACCGCTCCGAAGACGAAGCCGTCGAGAAGATCCGCCTGCTGCAGAGTGATCCCGAGCTTGCCGCGCGCATCGCCAGCGAAGGCCAAAAATTCGCCGAAGCACGTTATGCCTTTGCCCGCGTGGGCCGCGATCTGGCCGATGAAATTCAGCGGCCGATGCGCCCGTGGCAACGTCCGTCGGCGCTGACCCGTGCCTGGGTCAAGTGGCGCCATGGCATGCAGGTGCCGGCCTGATGACGTTGCCGTCGAACCACGACAGCACCGCGCCGAGTGAACCCCTTGTATTGCCGGGCGCCGATCAGGACGTATTCGGCGCGCTTCCCGCTGCGCTGCGCCAGTGCCTGGCTAACGCTGCACGGGTCATCCTGATCGCCAACAATCCAGCCATCACCCCAGCCGATTTCGATGCCTTGGGCGTGGGTGCCGACGATGTGGTGGTCAGCTTCAATCTGTGCATCAAGGCCGCCCTGCTAAAGCCTGAAAGCGTCAACCTGTTTGTCCACGGCTTCAACGCGCCCGACTGTTATTTCTTTGGCCTGCCTTCAACCGCTGACGTACAGAAGTTCACTGCCCAACCGGGCTCGCGTTGCTTCACGCTGCTGGTGGGATGCGCCGTGCCGCTGTGCCCGCTGCCTGAGGTTGCGCTGTATTGGGACCGCATTCCGTTGCCGGCCCTGGCCGAGCATTACCCTGTTGATCGTCCCAACGGCAAGCGCTTCGTCGGTCCGTCCACAGGTTTCAACGTGCTGGTGCTGCTCGACTGGCTGCGCGCCCATGCCGGTTACCGCTACAAGCTCATGACCCTCGGTTTTTCCAACGAAGCCGGCAAGCTCTGGGGCGGCCACGCCTGGGACTATGAGCGCAACTGGCTGCTCGACGCCGACGTCGAAGTGATCGCCCTCAAGCCCCGGAGTTGGTGGCGCACGCTGTTGTTTCGTAAATGAACGAGGCCGTCCGCCGCTTGAGCGCGCATGTCCAGGCGCATCGCCATCGATCCCGGAGAGTTTGTCAGTGCTGAACATTGCGGTCGCGTTTTTTGGTATCCCGCGCAACTCGGAAATCTGTTTTCCTTCCATTGAGGAAAACGTCCTTGGCCCGTTGCCCAAGGGCAGCAACGTCAAATGCTTCTACCACCTCTACAAGATCGACGAAGTGCATAACCAGCGCTCGGCGGAGAAGGGGGAGCTGAAGGCGCAGAACTACGACGTTTTCCAGTCGATGACGGGGGTTCTCGAGTCCACGGACGGCGTGCTGGATCGCTGGGATTTCGAGCGGGTCAAGGCGATGGGCGACACCTGGGGCGACGAGCATGTCTCCCTGCGCAACCTGATCTATCAGCTCAATTCCCTGCACACGGTCACGGGCATGATGGAGTCGTTCGATCCGGACTTCGTGGTGTTCGTGCGCCCGGACAACTTCTTCCATTCGCGGCTGCCAGGTTATGTCTTTCATTCGCCACAGGCACGGCGGCTGAACGCCTATATTCCGGACTGGCAGTGGTGGGGCGGGCTGAACGATCGTTTCGCCATTTGCGGCCGCGACGTCTACCGCGCCTATGGCAAGCGGGTGGAGCGCATCTTCGAGTTCTGCGAAGCGACGGGCCGCAAGCTGCACTCGGAGCGTTTGCTCAAGTACGCCCTGCTTGAGGCCGACGCCCGCGTTTGCACGCTGCCAACCACCGCCTCGCGAGTGCGCATCACCGGCGCCTTCGCTGAAGAGTCGTTCTCACCGAAGCGCGGGATGGGCAAGCGTGAGAACCGCTATTTCCACTTCTTCGCCCGGCTGCGCACCTGGCGTGACAAACGCCTCACTGAAAAGAGCTGAGTGGCGGCCTACTTGTGCAGGCCGCTGCGCACCAGCCTGACCAGCCGCCTCGCTTTGATCCGCAGCTTGGTCAGACCTGATTTGGGCTTTTTCTTCGGCGTCAGGCCCTGCTGCACCAGCCAGTCCTTCCAGCGAATCCGCTCCTCGCGTACCACCCAGCCTTCTTGTGGGGCAAAGCTCTCGGCCAGATAAAGGCCGCGCGTACCGGCGGGCGAAAGCTTGTCTTTCTTCAGGGTGTACAGCTCGGGCAGGGGCGAGCCGTTTTCCAGCGGCATCAGGTACAGATCCGGCTTGCTGCGATTGAGGCGCGCCACCAACTCATTGTTCTCCAGGCTCTCGTCGACGTGAAACAGGCTCAGCGGGCGAGCCTCTTTCGGCACTTCCAGGCGCATGTCGTAGATCAGCTGCAACGACGCCGTCGGCAAATGCACGTAAGCGCGGGGCCGCTCAATCAGGGTCAGGCTGCCGCAACGTACAGGGCGTGCCGCGCCGGAAAGCGGCGTGAGGCGAAAGGGCATCGCTTCGCGGTAATGCAGCGCTGCCGCGTAGGGCGCTGGCAGCCAAGTGTCGTTGAAACGTCCGCCGAGCCAGCCTTGGGGCGTCTCGATCAGGCATTCCTCGGCGACTTCCTGCACCGCCGTGTGCAACGGCAAGTTGAGTTCGTGGGCGGGAACGTAGCCGGAGATCAGCTTGAGCACCACATCGCCACGGTCCTGGCGGCGCTGGCGAACCAGCACCCAGTAATCGCGGTTCTGCCAGCGCAGGGTCAGGCGCACCGAGACACCGAGATTGGCCAGCTCGGTGGAAAACCGTTCGCTGTCCTCTACGTCGATCTTGCGACGCCGTGCTAGGGTCTGGGTGAAATTCAGCGGCATCCCTATGCTCTGGTAGGTCAGGCTTTCCGGGGTGGCTTCGACAAATAACGGCAGGGTCTTGAAGTTGCTGGGGTTCTTTCGGATCAGGGTTCGCGGCATATCGGCTCCTTCTTGCGTTGGGGTCGGCCGTTTGTCTCAGGGCTGACGACGGATCACGGCAGCGGCGGTTGCCACGTTATGGGCCAGATGCAGCGGATTGATGGTGCCGACGATAGCACCGGTGACGCCGGGATGTTCAAACAGCAGCTCGAAACTGGCACGCACAGGATCGACACCGGGGCTCAGGCAAACGTGCCCGCTGGCCAGCGCTTTTTTGACCAGCACCCCTTTGCCGTGTGCAGCAGCGTAGTCGAGGACCGGCTTTTCGCCCTGTTCGTTGAGGTTGTACGTGACCATCGCGCAGTCGCCGTCCTCCAGCGCCAGCAGACCGCCTTCGACGGTCTTGCCGGAGAACCCGAACCCGCGAATCTTGCCTTCTCGCTTGAGCTCGGCCAGGGTCTGGTAGACGGCGCAGTCGTTGAGCACGTGCAGATCGTTGCCGTCGGAATGCACCAGCACCAGATCGATGAAGTCGGTTTCCAGGCGCTGCAGGCTGCGCTCCACGGACAGGCGCGTGTGGGCGGCGCTGAAATCGTGCCGTGACTGGCCCGCGTCGAATTCTTCGCCGACCTTGCTGACGATCACCCAGTCCTTGCGTTGCCCGCGCAGCAGCGGGCCGAGGCGCTCTTCGCTGCGACCGTACGCCGGGGCGGTGTCGATCAGGTTGATGCCCAGATCCCGCGCCAGCTTCAGCAACATCTGCGCTTCGACGTCGTCGGGAATGGTGAAGCCGTTGGGGTACTTCACGCCCTGATCGCGGCCCAGCTTTACCGTGCCCAGGCCCAAGGGTGAGACGTTGATGCCGAGGCTGCCGAGCGGCCGATGCAGATCGTGCAGGGTCTTCATGGCAGCAGTTGATCCCAGACAGGAATGGCGAGTGGCGGCTTGGGGAAGTCGGTGTGCGGTGGTTGCGGGGTCGGGTGAATGTCATCCCGGGACAGCGAGGCCAGCACGCGATCGGCGAAGTCGGGGGCCAGCGCCAGTTTGGTGGGCCAGCCGACCAGCAAGCGCCCCTGCACGTCGACAAAGGCGTTGTCCGGGCGCACCAGACCGCTTTGCTGTGGCTCGGCGCGGTCCACGCGCAAGGTGGCGAACTGCGCCTGGCTGAGATCCACCCAGGGCAGCAGATTGGCGAGCTCTTTTTTCGCGGCGGCGATCTGCTCGGCGGGGGTGCGGGCCACGCCTTCGGCTTCGGCAATGTCGCCGCCCAGGTACCAGACCCACTGGCCGTCCGCCGCCGGATGCGTCGTGACGGTGATGCGCGGTTTCGGCCCGCCGCCCAGGCAGTGGGCGTACAGCGGTTTGAGCGTCGGGCCTTTGACCAGCACCATGTGTAGCGGGCGGCGTTGCATGGCCGGCTGGCTGACGTTCAGCGCCTTGAGCAGATCAGCCATGCCTTCACCGGCGCTGAGCACCACTCGCTGGGCGTGGATGTCGCGGCCGTCGACGCGCAGCCCGACCAGTTCGCCGTCGCGGCGCAGCGGCTGGATGTCCTGACCCGCCAGCAGGCTGTCGCCCGCCAGCTCCGCCAGTTTTTTCACCAGACTGGGAATGTCGATGACCAGCTCGGCCAGGCGGTACACCTTGCCCTTGAAGCGCGGATCCTGGAGCGCAGGCGGCAGGTCGCTGCCCTTGACCTGATCAACACGCCCGCGCACGGCCTTGCTGGCGAAGAAGCTGGTGAGGTTGCCGGCGAGGGTGCCGGGCGACCACAGGTAATGGGCTTCCGACAGCAGGCGTACGCCTGAGAGGTTCAGCTCGCCTTTGCCGGCGAGCGCTTCGCGCCAGCGACGTGGCATGTCGGCGATCGCTTCGGAGGCACCGGACAGCGCGCCGTGCAGGGCGTATTTGGCGCCGCCGTGGATGATCCCCTGGGATTTGAGTGTCTGGCCGCCACCCAGGCTGGCCTTTTCCACCACCACCGTTGAAAAGCCCTGGTGCCGCAGCCGCGCGTTGAGCCAGAGACCGGCAACGCCCGCGCCGACAATCAGGACGTCAGTGGAAATAGCAGATGACATGGGCACCTCAAATGGCGAAACGAATGCCGGCATTATAGGGGAAGGCACTTTTCAGTAACCCCCTTAATGACCGGCCGTCTTCGAGAACAGCTGGATGACCACGACGCCCGCGACGATCAGGCCCATGCCGGCGATGGCGGGCAAGTCCAGTTTCTGGCCGTAAATAAACAGCGCCGCGATGCTGACCATGACGATGCCCATGCCCGCCCACACGGCGTATGCCACGCCGACCGGGATGGTGCGCACCACCAGCGTGAGCATCCAGAACGCAATGGCGTAGCTGACGATTACCAACAGCAGTGGAATCGGCGTGCTCAGGCCTTTGACGGCTTTCATGGACACAGTGCCGATGACCTCGGCACAGATGGCGATGGCCAGCAGGTAGTACGCAGACATGGTGTAGCTCCTTTTCAATGGCCGTCATTAAAGCGGCTTACCCGGTACTGAACAACCGGCGCCTTTCGGGCTGGCGGGCTGGCGGCTGGCGAAATGCGCCGGGCAAGATATGTGCGAAGCTCCATGGAAATCTGACAGCGTTTGGCTGATAAACTCCGCGCCCATGAATAGAACCCTCTACAGCATCCTGTTCCACCTCGGCCTCCCATTGATCGCCCTGCGCTTGTGGCTGCGTTCGCGCAAGGCGCCGGCCTACGCGAAACGGGTCGGCGAGCGCTTCGCCATGGGCTTGCCCGCCATGCAGCGCGGCGGTATCTGGGTGCATGCCGTGTCGGTGGGCGAGAGCATCGCCGCCGCGCCGATGATTCGCGCCTTGCTGGCTCGCTATCCGCAATTGCCGATCACCATCACCTGCATGACGCCGACCGGCTCGGAGCGCATTCAGTCGCTGTTCGCCCACGAGCCGCGCGTTCAGCATTGCTATTTGCCCTATGACTTTCCGTGGGCAGCCGGGCGTTTTCTCGATCACATCCAGCCGAAGATCGGCGTGATCATGGAAACCGAGCTGTGGCCCAATCACATTCATCAGTGTGCGAAGCGCGGCATTGCGACGGTGCTGGCGAACGCGCGGTTGTCAGAGCGTTCCGCTCGCGGCTACGGACGCTTCGCCGGGCTGACTCGGCCGATGCTGGCAGAGATGAGCCTGATTGCCGTGCAGACCGAAACCGAGGCCCAGCGCTTTCGTGACCTGGGCGCTCGGCCCGAGTGCGTCACCGTGACGGGCTCGATCAAGTTCGACCTGACCATTGATCCGCAATTGCTGGAGCGTGCCGCTCAGCAGCGTGAGCAATGGCAGACCTTGCAGCGTCCGGTGTGGATTGCCGCCAGTACCCACGCGGGCGAAGACGAGGTGGTGTTGGCGGCCCATCGCACGGTAATGGAAACCCATCCCGGCGCGCTGTTGATCCTCGTGCCCCGTCACCCCGAGCGGTTCAATGGCGTGTTTGAGCTGAGTCAGCAGCAAGGATTCGCCAGCGTTCGTCGTTCGACGGCCGAGCCGGTAACGCCGGAGACCTCGGTTCTGGTGGGCGACACCATGGGGGAGCTGCTGTTTCTGTATGCGCTGGCCGACATCGCCTTTGTCGGCGGCAGCCTGGTGCCCAACGGTGGCCATAACCTGCTGGAGCCTGCGGCGCTGGATAAGCCCGTTCTCAGCGGCCCGCACCTGTTCAACTTCCTCGAAATCGCCACGATGCTGCGTAATGCCGGCGCGTTGGAGGAGGTCAGTGACTCGGCCGCACTGGCCGCTGCAGTGCGAGGGTTGATCGACCATCCCGAGAAAGCAAAGGCGATGGCCGATGCCGGATTGGCCGTGATGAAGGCCAATCAGGGGGCGTTGCAGAGGTTGCTGGATGGGATTGGGCGGTTGTTGGGCTGATTGCGCCTGAAACGCCGCCTTCGTGAGCAAGGTGGAGCGCCACACCGGTCACTCCCACAAGTGCAGTAATAGCTACGCGACCGCGCGACATTCACCGCTCCGTCGGCCGCTCAAAATTCTTCGCCGCTTCTTTCGCCAGATCCGGCGGCAGGAAGTCTTTGTCGGGGTTGTAGTCGGCTTTCAGAAAGCGTGACAGATCCTGCAGATCCCCAGGACTCAATGTGCCGGCAGCCTGCTTCAGACGCAGGTTGTCGAGGATGTAGTCGTAACGGGTGTTGTTGTAGTCGCGGACGGATGCGTACAGCTGGCGCTGTGCATCGAGCACGTCGACGATGTTGCGCGTCCCCACTTGATAACCGATTTCCGTGGCTTCCAGCGCGCTCTGGTTGGAGATGATCGACTGCTTGCGAGCCTGCACCTGCTCGACATCGGTGTTCACCGCGCGGTGCAGGTTGCGGGTGTTTTCCACCACTTGCCGACGCAGGCCTTCACGCTGCTGCTCGCTCTGACCGAGACGAGCGTAAGCCTCGCGGACCTGGGAACTGGTCAGGCCGCCGCTGTAAATCGGTATGTTCACCTGCAGGCCGATGGTGCGTTGCTCGACGCTGCCGTGGAAACTCTGGCCGGTGTAATTGGGGTTGGTGAAACCCAGCGGGTCGTTGTCGCCTTTCTCGTACTGCGCTACCGCATCGACCGTGGGTGCGTGGCCCGCCTTGCGCTGACGCAAAGTCTCTTCAGCGGCGCTGACGGCGTAGTTGCTGGCCAGCAAATTCAGGTTTTGCTGGGTTGCCGTGTCGACCCAGGCTTTCGCATCGTTGGGCGTCGGTGCGAGCACTGGCAGGGTGTGCACGATGCCTTCAATGGAGTTGTAGTCGCGGTTGGTCAGGGTGATCAGCGCCTGAAAGGCATCGTCCACCTGGCGCTTGGCAACGATCCGCGCAGCGCGGGCGGTGTCGTAACTGGCTTGGGCCTGCAGCACGTCGGTCTTGTCCGACAGGCCGACGTCGAAGCGTTCATTGGCCTGATCGAGCTGGCGCTTGAACGCCGCTTCCTCTGCCTTGGTCGAGGCCAGATTGTCCTGTGCGCGGAGCACCGCAAAATAGTCTTCGGCGCTTTGCAGAATCAGGTTCTGCTCGGTGGCCGAGAGCTGCAGGATCGCCTGCTCGTTGACGTCCTTCGCGGCCTTGAGCTGGAACCAGCGGTCCGCGCGGAAGATCGGCTGACTCAAGGTCGCGCGATAGACCGTGCCGCTGCGGCTGATGACGGCGGAGGGTTGGTCAATCGAGGTGCGGGTGTCATTGATGTCGGCGCCGCCGGAGATGTTCGGCAGCAGACCGGCGCGTGCCTGAGGCACGATTTCCTTCTGCGCGTCGTAGCTGGCGCGGGCTGCCGCAAGGTCGGCGTTATTGTTGACCGCTTCCTGATACACACTGACCAAACCGGTCCTGGTCGGCAGCGGCATGTCTGCTGCCCCGGCCATCGCATTCGAAGCACACGACACGGCAATGGCCAGTGAAAGTTTGCGCAGCATAGACATTCCCTAGTAATTCAAGCGGTATGAAGACGGTGACGTTGCGTCTGATCCAGATGGCTTTGGCGACGCGTAGCGAGTGTAGTTCCAGCGGGTAGGGACAACAATCGGGCAAATCAGCCATTTAACGCGCGTTTGAATTCCGCGCTTGGCGTTTGGCCTGCGCCGCGACTAGACTGACGCCGTTCTTGTCGGGGTGCCTTGATATGAGGCTGAGATCGGATAATCCGGATCCCGTTGAACCTGATCAGGTTAGCGCCTGCGTAGGGAACAAGATTTCTCGTCTCCCGGCGAGTCCTCTTGAGTGTCGTCCGGGGTCGTCTTTGTTCATTTTCTGAACAGTCCGCGCCTTTCGATTCTCTGCATCCATGCCGTCTCAGGGTGCATCCGTCCGTGTTCATCAGGCTCAAACTCCGACAATTCATTCCGCTGCTGGATGATGTCCTGGAGAGCCCGTGATGAGTACAACACTAAAAAACGCCAATCTGAGTGAATCCGCCCAAGTCGATTCGGGGTCGGTTCAACCTTTTACCCGCTCGCAGAAAATCTACGTTCAGGGCTCGCGTCCGGACATCCGTGTGCCCATGCGCGAGATCAGCCTGGACGTCACGCCGACGGCCTTCTCTGAAACAAAGAGCTCTGGAACAAACAGCGGCGGCGAGATCAACGCACCGGTCTGTGTGTACGACACCTCCGGCCCGTACACCGACCCCAACGTCATCATCGACGTGCGCAAGGGCCTGGCGGATGTGCGTTCGCCGTGGATCGATTCCCGCGCTGACACCGAACGCCTTCCAGGGCTGACCTCGAACTTCGGTCAGCAGCGCCTGGCCGATGCCGAACTGACCCGGCTGCGTTTCGCCCATGTGCGCAATCCGCGTCGGGCAAAGGCGGGCGCCAACGTCAGCCAGATGCACTACGCGCGTCAGGGCATCATCACCGCCGAGATGGAATACGTCGCCATCCGCGAGAACATGAAGCTGCAGGAAGCCCGCACCGCTGGTCTGCTCACCCAGCAGCACCCCGGCCACAGCTTCGGTGCGAGCATTCCGAAAGAGATCACCCCTGAGTTCGTGCGCGAAGAAATCGCCCGCGGTCGCGCGATCATCCCTGCCAACATCAACCACGTTGAGCTCGAGCCGATGATCATCGGGCGCAACTTTCTGGTGAAGATCAACGGCAATATCGGCAACAGCGCGCTGGGTTCGTCCATCGAAGAAGAAGTGGCGAAACTGACGTGGGGCATTCGCTGGGGTTCGGACACGGTCATGGACCTGTCCACCGGCAAGCACATTCACGAAACCCGCGAGTGGATTATCCGCAATTCGCCGGTGCCCATCGGCACCGTGCCGATCTATCAGGCGCTGGAAAAGGTCGGTGGCGCGGCCGAAGACCTGACGTGGGAGCTGTTCCGCGACACGCTGATCGAGCAGGCGGAGCAGGGCGTCGACTATTTCACCATTCACGCCGGTGTACTGCTGCGTTACGTGCCGCTGACCGCCAAGCGCGTGACCGGGATCGTCAGCCGTGGCGGTTCGATCATGGCCAAGTGGTGTCTGGCCCATCACAAGGAAAACTTCCTCTACACCCACTTCGACGACATCTGCGAAATCATGAAGGCCTATGACGTTAGCTTCTCTCTGGGCGACGGCCTGCGCCCGGGCTCGATTGCCGACGCCAACGACGAAGCGCAGTTCGGCGAGCTGGAGACCCTTGGCGAGCTTACCAAGATCGCCTGGAAACACGATGTGCAATGCATGATCGAAGGCCCGGGCCACGTGCCGATGCAGTTGATCAAAGAGAACATGGACAAGCAGCTGGAGTGCTGCGACGAGGCGCCGTTCTATACGCTCGGCCCGCTGACCACCGACATCGCACCGGGTTACGACCACATCACGTCGGGCATCGGCGCGGCCATGATCGGCTGGTTTGGCTGCGCGATGCTCTGCTACGTCACGCCCAAGGAACACTTGGGATTGCCGAACAAGGACGACGTCAAGACCGGGATCATTACCTACAAGATCGCCGCCCACGCAGCGGACCTCGCCAAGGGTCATCCCGGTGCGCAGATTCGCGATAACGCGCTGAGCAAGGCGCGGTTTGAATTCCGCTGGGAAGACCAGTTCAACCTCGGGCTGGACCCGGACACCGCGCGCGCCTACCACGACGAGACGCTGCCGAAAGACTCGGCCAAGGTCGCGCATTTCTGCTCCATGTGCGGGCCGAAATTCTGCTCAATGAAGATCACCCAGGAAGTGCGCGAGTACGCCGCCAACCAGAAGATCAGCGCGGTGGACGTGTCGGTGGACGAAGGCATGCGCGAACAGGCCGAGCGGTTCAGACAGGAAGGCAGTCAGCTTTATAAGAAAGTCTGAGCGGCAAGCGGCAAGCGGCAAGCGGCAAGCGGCAAGCGGCAAGCGGCAAGCGGCAAGTCACAAGTTGCAAGGAAAAGCAGGCCGCGATCGTTCCCACGCTCTGCGTGGTAATGCCGCCCCTGACGCTCTGCGTCACTCAGGACGCAGAGCGTCCAGGTATGCGTGCCCATGCAGAGCGTGGGTACGATCAACCCTAAGTTTCAGCGAGACACAAAAGTGAACACACCCGGCACCTATTCACCCGACGTCCCCGTACCCGCCGCCAAGCGGGTCTTTGGCGGGCGCGACCTGTTCTCTCTGTGGTTTTCCCTCGGCATCGGCCTCATGGTCCTGCAGACCGGCGCGTTGCTTGCGCCGGGATTGGGCATGTCCGGCTCGATGCTGGCGATCCTGCTCGGCACACTGGTGGGCGTTTTGCTGCTCGCCGCCGTTGGCGTCATTGGCAGTGACACCGGCCTGTCATCAATGGCTGCGCTCAAGCTCAGCCTCGGTAGCAAAGGCGCAGGCGTTCCGGCGACTCTCAATCTGCTGCAACTGGTGGGCTGGGGCTCGTTCGAAATCATCGTCATGCGCGACGCCGCCAGTCTGTTGGGCGCGGGCGCCTTTTCCGAAGGCAGCCTCTGGGCCAGCCCGATGCTCTGGACCATCGTGTTCGGCGCCCTCGCAACCCTGCTGGCGGTGAGTGGCCCTTTGGCCTTCGTTCGGCAAATCCTGCGCAAATGGGGCATCTGGCTGCTCTTGGCGGCGTGCGCCTGGCTGACGTTCAACCTGTTCAGAAAGGCTGATTTGACGGCCCTGTGGTCGCGGACGGGAGATGGCTCGATGCCGTTTGCAGTGGGTTTCGATATTGCTATCGCGATGCCGCTGTCGTGGCTGCCGCTGATTGCGGACTACTCCCGGTTCGGCGAGCGCGCCGCCGGCGTGTTCGGCGGCACAGCGCTGGGCTTCTTCATCGGCAATTTCTGGCTGATGTCCCTTGGCGTGGCGTACACCCTGGCCTTCGCGCCAAGTGGTGAAGCCAATGCGCTGCTGCTGGCGCTCGCGGGTGCGGGGATGGGTATTCCGTTGTTGCTGATCCTGCTGGACGAATCGGAAAACGCGTTCGCCGACATTCACTCCGCTGCCGTGTCGAGCGGCCTTCTGCTGAAGGCCAAAGTCGAACACCTGGCGCTGGCCATTGGCGTCATCTGCACGCTGATCGCCTGCTTGGCGCCGCTGGCGCAGTACCAGAACTTCCTGCTGATGATCGCTTCCGTGTTTGCACCGCTATTCGGCGTGGTGCTGGTGGATCACTTCGTCCTGCGTCGCCGTCGTCACGGCGTTGCGACAGCGGGCTTGCGCTGGATGACGCTACTGGCGTGGATCGGCGGGATCTGCACTTACCATCTGCTGGCGAACCTGTATCCGGACATCGGTGCAACGCTGCCAGCGCTCGTTGTGGCGGGTGTATTGCAGTGGGTATTGGCCCGCGGGCAGCCACCTGCATTCGAGGCCGATGTGCGGCATTAACTCAGCGATCTGGACCTGGAATAGAAAAACCAGGCTCAATGCCGGCGTGTGGCTCAAAGCGTATCGAGGTCCGGGAATCCCCAATCCGTCAGCGGCGCGAGCTGGGACAGGAAAGTGAGGTGCTCGATGGTTTTGACTTTTTGCAGATGTTTCAGATCGGCTGAGCCGCCGAGTGCGAGGGCAGGGACGAAGCCGTACATTTCGTCGGGTTGTAGTGGGCCGAGTGTTCTCAGTGCTTTTTCAAAGAGGTCGTCAAGATCATTGGCTTCTCGACTCTGTGTCAAAAAAAACACCTCGATCACCTCATCAAAATCATATTTCCCAACGTTTGGCTTGGTCCTATGGAAGCGTGCATATGGGATCGTTAAGTTCAGCCAGTTCCCCGCTTTCTCATGCCAAAGATAAAGATCGCCGAAAGCACTTCTGGCGATCGTGTGATAGAAGCCGGAATCGGGTATTTCCGAATCATCCAGCCATGCAGTGATCAGTTCCTGATACTCAGCTGGATTAACGGTCCAGAACAGCCCTTCGGCGTAGCCACTCCATCCGTGGTCCCGCCACTGCTTCAGGAGTTGCTGAGGGAGTTTCTCTGCGTATTTGTCCAATGTTGATAAAGGCACCTCTCTCCTGTCCAGCGCGGGGCCCAGTTCCTCAAGGAAACATTCGTAATACTCTTCCACTGTCACCTCTATTTACAGCGTTCTAGTTTGGCATTTACTTTGGTCGTAGCACGACTGTTTAAGTTGACTTTATTTGCCAAAGCATCAAGTCCGTCGATCCGCCGACGCCATTGCGCCCCGATGCTGGCGTTCACTGATCTGTCTCCAAAATCGGAAATAAAATCTTTCCCCCCTGCGAAAAGGTCCGGGTTGTGAAGAGCCGCGAGTGAGTTCATTTTCTCCCTAGCTGAGGCCATTGCCAGTTCTTTAGCCTCTCGATGTGATAACCCTTTTGAACGTAGCTCAAGGGTTATCTTCTCAGTGAGGTCCCGGGCAAGGTTTGCGCGCGCTTTCTTCGCCACCCTTGGATCCCTAACCTTATCCCCTGCCTTGAACGCCTCCCGCCCCCGCAAATACTCATCCACGGTCAGATCATTCAGCCCTCGTTCCTGCCCCACCAGTTGCCGGTCGAACTCGGGAATTTTGCTGTAGTGCAGGTTGCTCGCGTTAAAGCATGGCACCTTGTATTCCGGCATGCCCAGCGGTTTCTTCACGCCTGGCTCATCGGTTTCCCGATGCGTGCCGGGCGGCGCTTCCGGTGTCATCGGGTCCGCCGTTCGAGGCTGGGCGGGCTGTAGACCAGGGTGCTTTTTCAGCCCCTCTTCATGCTTGACCATCCACTGCGCCAGCCGCGCGCCTTTGCTGCTGGCGCGCATCTGACCGGCGAGTAGCGCCATGTTGCCGCGCCCTCGGGTCAGGTACTCAACCACCGCGCCGAGCAGCAGGATCACCACTTCCGTGTGCCCGCGGGCGATGTGGTGGGCCGCTTGGTCGACCACCCACGGGTCGTCCTGTGAAATCGGGTTTAGCCCATCGTTGCCTTGGGCCCCGTCCCAAGCGACCTGGATACCGCGCACGTAGTGGTCCAGCAGCGCAGGCAGGCCTTTTACGAAAAACTCGGCGACCGATGCCAGCCCAAGCACGCCGAGAATCCAGCTGCTGGCTTGCAACCCGATCGCCATTCCAGCGAATGCGCCGGGCCCCGCGCCTATGCCTCCCGCCAGAGCGCCGACCCCCGCACCCATCGCGCCTCCGGCCAGGACGCTCCCCACAATGATCATCGCCATGTCGCCGACGACGCCTATCAGATCAAACAGCACTTCGGATATGTCGAGGTCTGCGAATCGCTGTCGCAGTAATGCGCTGGCTTCAAATTCGGCGCGGTAAAAAGCAGTTCTGATGTTGTCGACACGACGCAATACAAGTTCGATCGAAAGCGCCTGTTCATTCAGATGACTTCTGAAGTGACCTTGGCCTCTGCTGTTGATTTCATCTCTTAGCCGGTCTTCAATATCAAACCATGACGGCAGGATATTCCATAAGCGCATCCCGTCTCCCTGACAGTTCCAAAAAGTTCAGGGCGGAACTTAATGATTAAGTCAGGACTGCGTCAATAAACAAGAAGTTTAATATTCGAGTGGCCGGGAAGTGTATGTGTTTAAAGTATTAGTTTGCGGGTGGGAAAGTGTATGTAGGAAGTGGCGAGGTATAAAAGTTATTTAAATGAGGCGTTTGCAAGAAAGGGCGTTACAAGATAAAGCCGGCGCCTTTTCGAGCGCCGGCCGAGGTTCTACCGATCAGCTCCGACCGGGAAACAGCTCAGGCTTGATGATGCCGTTCAGCTGCGGGTACGGAATCTTCAGCTCGATGTGGCCCATGGCGTAGGGGGCGATGGTTGTCACCGGGTACTTGAGAATCACCGCACCGTACGTCAGAGCAATGTTGGAAGTTTGCTTGAAAGGCCACATGTTCTGGAACTCGGTGTCCTTGTCCAGCTTGCTGCTGATCAGCCAGGCCTGATGCGCCAAGCGGGCCTTGTCCCAGAATGCAGCTTCCTGACCCGGGATCAGCATGTCGGCCAGTGTCAGCACGCGCTGCTGCTGGCGGGAATAGTTGATGAACGCCCGCCCCGGATTGCCCTGACCAGTGCCTGAATCAACGTAGCTGGACAGCTCGACCACCACGATTCCGTCATGCTGCTCACGTACTTTGGCCTGCAGGTAGCTGCTGTTGCGCGCCGGCGCGCGGCTCAGGTATTGCTCCTGATACGCCTTCAGCGTTGGCGGCACCGGACCATCGCTGTCGCTGCGGGTCAGTTGCAGCAGGGTGCGCTGGACGATCTCGTCAAGTTTCGGCTCATCGGGGAAATGCACGGTGTCGATGTTTACCAGCGGGCAATCATCGGTGGTGCAGCCGGGCTTGATCAGCTCGGAGGCGTCACGCTGAACGGTCAGCGGACTGCGCAGGTTGGGTTGGAACAGGCTTTGGCAGGCGCCCAAAATCAGGGCCACGCAGGCCAGTGAAATGATCTTCAGAAAAGACATGTTGATCCTTGGCATCGGCATAAGGGGGCGTCACGTGGGAGGTAACGGCAACGTCCTTCGACTGTAGGTGGCGCAATCAGTTCGCCATCGGGCGGATTAGAGTGCTTTCCCCGGCAGTCGTCTACCCCGGTGACCGGTTTTGCGAACTCAAAGGGCTGCATCCCGCACCACAGCGCGTTAGGATGGGCCCGGACACAGTGCTCAAGCAGTGAGAAATCTATGACGGATAGCAACAGATCGACGCCGACGAATTACGAAATTAAACACCGTGAGACCTGCTTCAAAGGGTTTTACCAGCTCGACCGTCTTCAGTTGCGCCACGAATTGTTCGCGGGCGGCATGGGCCCGGAAATCAAGCGCGAACTGTTCGTTCGCCACGATGCGGTCTGCGTGCTGCCCTACGACGCGAAACGCGATGAAGTCGTGCTCATCGAGCAGTTCCGCGTCGGCGTCATCGGCAAGCATGAAAACCCCTGGCTTATCGAAATGGTCGCCGGACTGATCGATAAAAAAGAGGAGCCCGAGGAGGTTGCTCACCGCGAGGGACAAGAGGAAGCTGGGCTGACGTTCAACGCCCTTTGGCCGATCACCAAATACTTTCCATCGCCGGGCGGCAGCAACGAGTTCGTGCACTTGTACCTGGGCAAATGCGACAGCGAGGGGGCAGGTGGGCTGCACGGGCTGGTAGAAGAAGCCGAGGACATCCGGGTTTCGGTCTGGTCATTCGACGACGCGATGCAAGCCGTCAAAGACGGGCGCATCGTTAACGCCGCAACTATTATTGCAATGCAATGGCTGGCGCTCAATCGCGCCGAAGTAAGGGGGCTATGGTCGTGAATCTTCTGCGCGAGCGCTACCGTGTCGACCTCGCCGGGCTGCAAGCCGCCTGCGAGGCGAACTACGCGCGCTTGATGCGTTTGCTGCCCGATATGCGCAATCAACAACGCTCCCGCCGGGTCGCCGTGACCCAGGGCGACCAGATGCTGGGCGTGCTGGCGGTCGAGGTCATCCTCGATTGCCCTTACACCACCACACTGCAAGTGCGTCAGGAACACAGCCTGCCGTGGCTGCCGGTGCCCGTGCTCGAAGTGCAGGTCTACCACGACGCCCGCATGGCCGAAGTCATCGGCGCCGAACATGCACGCCGCTTTCAGGGCATCTATCCCTATCCCAACGCCGACATGCACCAGCCCGACGAAAAGGCCCAGCTCAACGTGTTTCTGGGTGAATGGCTGAGCCATTGCCTGGCCTGCGGGCATGAGTTTGAGGCGGTTCGCTGAGACGGCGCGACGCTGCGGCCGGACGTTCTGTGCGCAGATGAGAACCAGGCCCTCTTTCCAGGTTTGCCGCCGCACCGATCTAACACCATAATCCGGCCACATCCGCTCAAGGAGATGGCCATTGTCGAGCGCATCCTCTCATTCCTCATCCGTGTTGGTCGTTCAACTGACCGACAGTCATCTGTTCGCCGAAGCGGACGGCGCGCTGCTGGGCATGCCCACGCGGGCCAGTCTGGATGCGGTGGTCGAGCTTGTGCTGAGCGAGCAGCCGGCGATCGATCTGGTGCTGGCTACCGGTGACTTGTCTCAGGACGGCACGGTCGAGTCGTATCAAGCGTTTCGCGACGCGAGTGATCGCCTGAATGCGCCCGCGCGCTGGATTCCGGGGAATCACGACGAGCTGAGGGAGATGGCGATTGCTGCGCAGAACAGCGACTTTCTCGAACCTGTCGTCGATATCGGTCACTGGCGGATCACTTTGCTTGATTCTGCTGTTTCAGGGTCTGTCCCCGGCTATCTGCAAGACGGTCAGCTTCAATTGCTCGCTCAGGCCTTGAGCGAAGCGCCGGAGCGGCATCATCTGGTGTGCCTGCATCATCATCCGGTACCCATCGGGGCGGAGTGGATGGCGCCCATTGGTTTGCGCAATCCCGAGGCGCTTTTTTCGGTGCTGGATCGGTTTCCTCAGGTGCGTGCGGTGCTCTGGGGTCATGTGCATCAGGAGTTCGATCAGCTTCGCGACGGCGTGCGGCTAATGGCTTCGCCTTCAACCTGCATCCAGTTCGCGCCGAACAGCGTGGATTTCGGGCTCGACGACCTTGCGCCCGGCTATCGCTGGCTGCGTCTTCACAATGATGGCCGGATCGAAACCGGTGTTTCACGCATCGCCCCCGACCTGTTCGACGTCGACATCAACGGCGCGGGCTATTGAAAGACATTTCCTTGATGTGCAGCGATTCATCAACAGGCGAGTCTTTACGCAGTTGACCCTGTAAACTGCGTGGCTTTGCCCTGATGAGCGCCAGTAGGCCAGCCCGTCCGGGATGTATCGATTGCCGTTTGGGAGGCAACTGCGTGGACCAGGATCAATCGACGCTTCTTTATATTCACGGCCTGAACAGCTCGGCCAAGTCGCAGAAAGCCACACAGCTGACGACGCTGATGGCGCGTTTGGGTTTGAGCGAATACGTGCGCGTGCCCGAGCTGCATCATCATCCGCGGCAGGCGCTGGTTCAGTTGGAGGCCGCGATCGAGGAGCTCGGTCGGCCGCTGCTGGTCGGCAGCTCGCTCGGCGGCTACTATGCGACTCACCTGGCTGAGCGCTACGGCCTCAAGGCTGTGCTGATCAACCCGGCGGTCAATCCGCATCAGCTCTTCGATGGTTTTCTCGGCACCCAACAAAACCTTTATACCGGCGAGAGCTGGGAGCTGACGCACGACCACGTGACGGCGCTGGCCGAGCTGGAAGTGCCTGCTCCACAGGATCCGCAGCGTATTCAGGTGTGGCTGCAAACGGGCGACGAAACGCTGGACTACCGCCGCGCCCAGAGCTTCTATCGGGCCTGTGCATTGCGCATCGAAGCAGGCGGCGATCACGGCTTTCAGGGCTTCGCTGCAAAAATACCAGCGCTGTTGAGCTTTGCCGGGTTCGCCCCCGCCTTGCTCCAGGGCGTTGATCTGAGCGGGCTCTGACCCGAGCCATTGCTGCAACAAATATGTAGAACAGTCTTGTAAAACCAGTGCTACTCCGAAATTTCATGAACGACTTGATGACGAGACCCCATGGCCAATCCCAGCGCTAGCTCTTATAACGCAGACGCCATCGAAGTCCTCTCGGGCCTCGACCCGGTCCGCAAACGGCCGGGCATGTACACCGACACCTCACGCCCCAACCACCTGGCGCAGGAAGTCATCGACAACAGTGTCGATGAAGCGCTGGCAGGCCACGCCCGATCCGTGCAGGTCATTCTGCACGCCGACAACTCGCTGGAAGTCTCCGACGATGGTCGCGGCATGCCCGTGGACATCCACCCGGAAGAGGGCGTGTCGGGCGTCGAGCTGATCCTCACCAAGCTCCACGCCGGCGGCAAGTTCTCCAACAAGAACTACCAGTTCTCAGGCGGTCTGCACGGCGTCGGGATTTCCGTGGTCAACGCGCTTTCTACCCAGGTTCGGGTGCGGGTCAAGCGCGATGGCAACGAATATGAAATGTCCTTCGCTGACGGCTACAAGGCGAGCGAACTGGCGGTGATCGGCACCGTCGGCAAGCGCAACACCGGCACCAGCGTGTACTTCGCGCCGGACCCCAAATACTTCGACACCCCGAAATTCTCGGTCAGCCGCCTCAAGCACGTGCTCAAGGCCAAGGCCGTTCTGTGCCCAGGCCTGCTGGTCAGTTTCGAAGACAAAGGCACCGGCGAGAAAGTCGAGTGGCATTACGAGGACGGCCTGCGTTCGTACCTGCAGGATTCGGTGTCTGACTTTCTGCGCCTGCCCGATGAGCCGTTCTGCGGCGTGTTCGCGGGCAACAAAGAGGCCGTCGACTGGGCGCTGCTGTGGTTGCCCGAGGGTGGCGACAGCGTTCAGGAAAGCTACGTCAACCTGATCCCCACCGCCCAGGGCGGCACCCACGTCAACGGGCTGCGTCAGGGCCTGCTGGACGCGATGCGTGACTTCTGTGAGTTCCGTAATCTGCTGCCGCGCGGCGTGAAGCTGGCACCCGAAGACGTCTGGGAGCGCATCGCTTTCGTGCTGTCGATGAAGATGCAGGAGCCACAATTCTCCGGCCAGACCAAAGAGCGGCTGTCGTCCCGCGAGGCGGCGGCGTTCGTCTCCGGTGTGGTCAAGGATGCTTTCAGCCTGTGGCTCAATGCGCACCCGGAAATGGGCATGCAACTGGCTGAACTGGCGATCAGCAACGCCGGTCGTCGTCTGAAGGCGAGCAAGAAGGTCGAGCGCAAACGCATCACGTCAGGCCCGGCACTGCCGGGCAAGCTGGCGGATTGCGCGGGTCAGGATCCGATGCGCTCCGAGCTGTTCCTGGTCGAGGGTGACTCCGCTGGCGGCTCCGCCAAACAGGCGCGGGACAAGGAATTTCAGGCCATCTTGCCGTTGCGCGGGAAAATCCTGAACACTTGGGAAGTCGACGGCGGCGAAGTGCTCGCCAGCCAGGAAGTGCACAACATCGCCGTGGCGATCGGGGTCGACCCGGGGGCTGCAGACATCAGCCAGCTGCGGTACGGCAAAATCTGCATCCTGGCTGACGCCGACTCCGACGGCCTGCACATCGCGACGCTGCTGTGTGCCTTGTTCGTCCAGCATTTCCGCCCGCTGGTAGATGCCGGTCACGTCTACGTTGCCATGCCGCCGCTGTACCGCATCGACCTGGGCAAAGACATTTATTACGCACTGGACGAAGCCGAACGCGACGGCATTCTCGACCGACTCGTGGCGGAGAAGAAGCGCGGCAAGCCGCAGGTCACCCGATTCAAAGGCCTGGGTGAGATGAACCCGCCGCAGTTGCGCGAAACCACCATGGACCCGAACACCCGTCGACTGGTGCAGTTGACCCTGGATGACTTCACAGCTACGTCGGAAATGATGGACATGCTGCTGGCCAAGAAACGCGCGGGCGACCGCAAGAGCTGGCTCGAATCCAAAGGCAATCTGGCCGAGGTGCTGGTCTGATGCGGGGCTGGTTTGCAGCGCTGTTGTTGGTCGTCACGCCTGTTTTCGCTGCGCCATTGCCCGAGCTCAAGCTGCTGTCGGAGCATCCGGTGGATGACATGATCGGCGGCAACCTGTCCGGCCTTGCGTCCTGCAACGGCGTGCTGTGGACCGTTTCGGACCGCGACGACACCCTGCTTTATAGCCTCGACACCTCGGCAACGGTCTGGAAAGCCAAGGCACAGACACTGGAAATCCCGCCGATCCCGGACAGCGGCTTGTCCGCTACCCTGCGCAGCATGGCCAAAGCCTCGGCGCTGATTCGTGGCGGCGATCTGGACTTTGAAGGTGTGAGTTGCGACGCGGCGGGCAACCGTTACCTCGTCAGCGAAGCCTATGCCGCCGTGCTGAAGGTGCCAGTCGAAGGCGCGCCGGTCTGGCTGGATCTGCCCAAAAAGGTCGTCGAGGAAGCGCAGTCTGCCGGGATGCTGCAGCATTTCAACGCCATCTTCGAAGGCATCGCGGTCAACCCGGCAGGCGATCAACTATGGCTCGCCGCCGAACGTGACAAGCGTGGCCTGCTGACCGCCAGGCTTGGCAAGGACGGCTGGGCCTGTGATGCCAGTTGCATCCTGAGAGTCGACTCGGGCAATGACATTTTGCCGCCCGAGCTGGGTGGCAAGGCGGTCTCCAAGGACTATTCCGACATCTCGCTGTACAAGGGCAAGCTGTACACCCTGGAGCGCGCGGCTTACCGCATCTGCCGCCGGACGCTGGCGACAGGTCAGCTGGAAACCTGCTGGTCGTTCGCCAAAGAGGCGCTGCAGCCCAACCGGCTGTACGACCAGAAATACGGCCTGACCGAAGCGCTGATCGTTGACGAGAAAGGCGCGTGGGTCGGTACGGACAACAACTTCGGTGCCCGCGCCGATGGCGAAAAACGTCCCGTCGTCTGGCGCTTTGCCGCGCCCGAGGGTGGCTGGAGCGGCAAGCCTTGACCCAGGCACTTCCCGGCAAACGCGCCGGGCGGCTGATGATGATCATCGCCTGGGCGGCGGCGCTGTTTCTGGCGACGCGGTTTTTTGGCGAGTGGGAGCAGCGGCAGGAAAATCCGAATACCATCGTCGCCTCCGAACATGGGGACGGCTATGTCGAGGTGACACTGGCGAGCAATCGTGACGGGCATTTCGTCATGACCGGGCAAATCAATACCCGCCCCGTGCAGTTCATGCTCGACACCGGCGCGACCAATGTCGCTGTGCCGGAGAGCGTCGCGCAGACGCTGCGCCTTGAGCGCGGCGAGCGCGTTCAGGTGAGCACGGCCAACGGACGCACAGACGCGTTCCGGACCACCCTGCAACGGTTGCAGATTGGCGACATCGTCCTGAACAACGTGCGCGCCCTGGTGGTGCCCGGTCTGGACGGTGAACAGGTGCTGCTGGGCATGAGCGCCGTGAAACAACTCGAATTCACACAGCGCGGCGGCACATTGTTGCTGCGCCAGACGACAAAATGATGAGGCCCGCATGAGCGACTCCCTTGACCTCAGCCTGGATGGCGTAGAACGCCGATCGCTGGCTGACTTCACCGAACAGGCCTATCTCAACTATTCCATGTACGTGATCATGGACCGGGCGTTGCCGCATATCGGTGATGGCCTGAAGCCTGTGCAGCGACGCATTGTCTACGCGATGAGCGAGCTGGGCCTGGACGCTGACGCCAAGCACAAGAAGTCGGCACGTACCGTCGGTGACGTGCTCGGCAAGTTTCACCCCCACGGCGACTCGGCCTGCTACGAAGCCATGGTGCTGATGGCGCAGCCCTTCAGCTATCGCTACACGCTGGTCGACGGCCAGGGTAACTGGGGTGCGCCGGACGATCCCAAGTCATTCGCGGCCATGCGCTACACCGAAGCGCGTCTGTCGCGTTACTCCGAAGTGCTGCTTTCCGAACTGGGGCAGGGCACCGCGGACTGGGTGCCGAACTTCGACGGTACGCTGGACGAGCCCGCTGTTTTGCCCGCGCGCCTGCCGAACATTCTGCTCAATGGCACCACCGGCATCGCCGTGGGCATGGCCACCGACGTACCGCCGCACAACCTGCGTGAAGTCGCGACAGCCTGCGTGCGTTTGCTCGATGAGCCCAAGGCAACGGTCGAACAGCTCTGTGAGCACATCCAGGGCCCGGACTACCCGACCGAAGCGGAAATCATCACGCCCCGCGCCGACCTGCTGAAAATGTACGAAACCGGCAAGGGCTCGGTGCGTATGCGCGCCGTGTACCACATCGAAGACGGCGACATCATTGTCACCGCGCTGCCGCATCAGGTGTCCGGTGCCAAGGTGCTGGAGCAGATCGCGGCGATGATGCAGGCCAAGCCGTCCAAGGCTCCGCAGATCGCTGACCTGCGTGACGAATCCGACCACGAAAACCCGTGCCGGATCGTGATCATCCCGGGCGCCCGCAAGCATTTCGACCACGATGCGCTGATGCAACACCTGTTCGCCAGCACCGACCTGGAGTCGAGCTACAGGGTCAACATCAACATCATTGGCCTGGACGGCAAGCCGCAGCTGAAAAACCTGCGCGCCCTGCTGGTCGAATGGTTGGAGTTCCGGGTACAGACCGTGCGTCGCCGCCTGCAATTCCGCCTCGACAAGGTTGAGCGTCGCTTGCACCTGTTGGATGGTTTGTTGATCGCTTACCTCAACCTGGATGAAGTGATTCACATCATCCGCACCGAGGAGCACCCGAAAGCCGCGCTGATCGCGCGTTTCGCCCTGAGCGAAATCCAGGCTGATTACATTCTCGACACCCGTTTGCGTCAGTTGGCGCGACTGGAAGAAATGAAGTTGCGCGCCGAGCAGGATGAATTGCTCAAGGAACAAGCCAAGCTGCAAGCCCTGTTGGGCAGCGAGGCCAAGCTGAAGAAACTGGTACGCACCGAGCTGATCAAGGATGCCGAAACCTATGGCGACGACCGTCGTTCGCCTATCGTCGAGCGTACCGAAGCCAAAGCCCTGACCGAACACGATCTGCTGCCGAACGAGAAAGTGACGGTCGTGTTGTCGGAAAAAGGCTGGGTTCGCTCCGCCAAAGGTCATGAAATCGACGCCACCGGGCTCTCTTACAAGGCCGGGGATGGCTTCAAGGCCCTGGCGCCGGGTCGTTCCAACCAGTTTGCGGTGTTTATCGACTCCACCGGTCGCAGTTATTCGGTGCCGTCGCACACCTTGCCATCGGCCCGTGGCCAAGGCGAACCGCTGACCGGTCGTTTGACGCCGCCGCCCGGTGCGACTTTCGAATGTGTGCTGATGCCGGAAGACGATTCGCTGTATGTGGTGGCGTCCGACGCCGGCTACGGTTTCGTGGTCAAGGGCGAAGACCTGCAGGCCAAGAACAAGGCCGGCAAGGCGTTGCTGAGTTTGCCGGGCGGGGCGAAGGTGATCCTGCCGCGTCCAGTGCCCGATCGCGAGCAGAACTGGCTCGCCGCCGTGACCACCGAAGGCCGCTTGCTGGTGTTCAAAATCAGCGATCTGCCGCAGCTGGGCAAGGGCAAAGGCAACAAGATCATTGGCATTCCGGGCGAGCGCGTTGCCAGTCGGGAAGAGTACGTGACTGATCTGGCCGTGGTCCCGGACGGCGCCACGCTGGTGCTGCAGGCGGGCAAGCGCAATCTGTCGCTCAAGCCTGACGATCTGGAGCACTACAAAGGTGAACGTGGACGACGGGGCAACAAACTGCCCCGTGGTTTCCAGCGCGTCGATGCGCTGTTGGTGGAAACCGCGGGCTAAAGCGGTTGGTTCGGCGGTCGCTCTTCGTTTCGTCACGAGAGCGACGCAGAATCGCTGGAGTCAACGCGCATATTCACGGATGATATGACGTCCTCTGGCGCCGCCATGGCGGAATGCCTTCATGTTTTCAAAGTATTTAACAGCGTGGACGCGTTACACGGCGTTCACTTGGAAGGGATGATGAATTTTCTACGTGTTCCCTGTGTGCTGTTGTTGACCGGCGTTCTGGGTTTGGCCGGTTGCAGCGTTCATCAGCCCACGTCGCTCTATCAGTTGGACAGCGGCGATCCTGGGCAACCGAAACATACCGGCGGGGTCGCCGTTTTACTGGGCCCTGTGGCGATTGCTGACTATCTGCAACGTGAAACATTATTACAGCGGCAACCGGACGGCAGCCTCAAGGCGTCCACCGACGGTCGCTGGGCGGGCAGTCTGTCTGCCGATATCGATCAACTGCTGCTGCGCCAGCTCGCCTGGAAGCTCGACAGTCAACGCGTGGTGATGGCGCCGGCCGCTGCCAACTTCACGCCGGATGTCCAGGTGGTGTTGTCCATCACCCGCCTGGATTCAGGCGAGAAGCAGCCGGCGGTACTGGATGCTCAGTGGCGCTTGCTCGACCGTCGTGGCAATGTGCGCGACAGCAAGCTGGTTCACCTGGAAGAACCCCATGCAGGCTCTTCAGCTGCGCAGGTCAAGGCTCAAGGGATTCTGCTGCAACGCCTGGCGGACAAGCTGAGCGTCGCGGTCAAGCCCATCGCCAGCCAGCCGTATGTGGCAGACGTGCCGAAGAAGGCCGCAACGCCGGCAAAAACCCGGACTGATCAGGACAAGCCAAAGATCCCGATGGCATCACCGATTCGCACCGATCTGGAAGTGTTCCGCTTCTAGACTCAGCGCCCACAAAAAAGCCCGCAGCGATGCGGGCTTTTTTTGTGACTGACGCTTAGACCTTGCGCGCCTCGTGCATGCGCGCCAGCTGGCGTTCCAGCATTGACGGATACGGCTCCATCAGACGCTCCACGCAGCTGGCACCTTCAGGGCTCGCGATCGGGCGGATACGTGCACGCAGGCGAATGGTCGGGTCTTCGCTGATCTTGCGCTCCACCAGCAGCAGGTTGCGGCTGTGTTGCGACAGGGCCAGGGCGTCCTGGGCGGTTTCGGTCAGCAGCAGATCGATCTGGTTCATGCCGTGCAAGCCTTCGCCCAGTGTCAGGCCCAGCTGCAGTTGCAAGGTGATGCCGCTGTCGGCGACTTCGATCTGCAAGGCATGGCTCAATGCACGTAGCAACTCGCCACAGCAGATGGCGTTGGTCAGGTAGTCATCGCCGCTGTCCTGGGTGCTGAACACCATCAGCGAACTGCCGTCGTTCAGGGTGTGCAGCTCGCTGTCGTAGAGCGAAGCGGCCTGATCGATGCAGTCACGGTAGCGCTCGAGCAGCTCGGTCAGGCGCGTGCGCGGCAGGCGGCGAAGTTGCTCCTGCGAACCCAGCTGCACGGCCAGCACAGCGCTGTACTGCGGCTGCGATGGAACGACCGGAAGGATCGGACGCGGCGCAGGTTTTGGCGCGGCGGGAGAGTGATCGCGAAGGTCCGCGAACGGATCCTCCTCGTCGTCTTCATCTTCCTCGGCGACGATACGTCGAGCCGGGATCACCGTCGCGCGTGGCTTTGGCGCGTCGTCGAAGTCAGGGTCGTTCAGGTCGCTGCTGTCAAACTCGGGGGAGGCGTCGTCTTCTTCCTCGACCTGTGCAGGCTCGGGAATGGGAGCCGGTTCCGGTTCTGGCGGCGCGTAGGAAGTCTTCAGCTGGCGCGCCAGATCGCCGATCTCGTCCTGACGATCAGTGGCCGGCGTGTACGGATCGATGTAGCGCAGCCACATGCGCAGTTGCAGCATCGGCGTGGAGATATGGCGCCCCAGGCGCAAGCTCAAGGCCAGCGCCAGTGCCAGCAGGATCCCGGCCAGAATCGCCATGCTCTGGAGGCTGATGGTCAGCGGCTGTTGAAACTGAGCCATGTCCAGGCTGATGCGCAGCGTGCCGGCGACCACGTCCTGGAAGGTGATCTTGATCTCGTAGAGACCTTCCGCCTCGCCCAGCAAGCCGTTTTTCGGACGCTGACCGGCTTCGGCAAGAATGCGGTTGTCGGGGCTGTAAATAGCCGCGTGGGCCACCAGCGGGTTTTTCACCAGATTGCCCAGCAGCACGTTGAGGCTGAGGATGTCGTTGGACACCAGCAGTTCAGTGGCGGACGTGGCGGTCTGCGTGGTCAGGGCTTGCCCCAATGCGTCGGCCTGTTCGTGCATGGCTTGCTTGAATTGCAAACCCATGACGCAGGCGTAGATCACCAGAGCCAGCGCGACGAGGATCACGTTATGGCTGGCGATGCGCAAAGCAATCGGTACACGTCGGTGACGCAATGCCCGGAAGATCAGCAAGAAGAAATTATCGGTTTTTACTGGCGTGGGCCGGTTCACTGAGCACGGCTCTCTTGGTGAAGTTGGGGCGCAGTATAGCGAGCGACCCTGTGGCGGCAAAGCGCTGGCTGTGCCCGGCGGTCACTGAAAGTGCGTAGAATGCGGTTTTTTTCCACTGCGGGGGTGCGCCTTGCGCGAAATCGTCCTGATAAACATCACCGGTGAAGACCGTCCGGGTCTCACTGCGGCCATCACCGGTGTGCTGGCCCAAGGCGGCGTGAACATTCTCGACATCGGTCAGGCGGTGATTCACGACGCTCTGTCGTTCGGCCTCCTGGTCGAAATCCCCGACACCGAGGCAGGCGCGGCAGTGCGCCAGAACGTGCAGGCGACAGTCGACGAACTGGGGCAGCAAGTTCGTTTTACCCACGTGTCCGAAGCTGATTATCAGCACTGGGTCGACGGTCAGGGCAAGGCGCGGCACATCGTGACGCTGCTGACCCGTAAGGTCACCGCCGAGCAACTGCAAACGGTCAGCGCGATCACTGCCAAATATGGCTTGAACATCGACCGCATCGACCGCCTTTCCGGGCGGATGCCGCTGGACATGCCCACCGAGAAGAGCAAGGGTTGCATCGAGTTTTCCGTGCGCGGCGAGCCAGTCGATCCCCAGCAGATGCAGGCCGAATTCCTTCACGTTGCCCAAGAGCTGAACGTTGATATCGCGTTCCAGCAGGATTCACTGTTCCGCCGCAACCGGCGTCTGGCAGTGTTCGACATGGATTCGACCCTGATCGAGGCCGAGGTCATCGACGAACTGGCCAAGGCCCACGGCGTCGGCGAGCGCGTGTCGGAGATCACCGAGCGCGCCATGCGTGGCGAGCTGGACTTCCGCGCCAGTTTCAAAGAGCGACTGGCGCTGCTCAAAGGCTTGGATGTGAAGGTGCTGGACGAGATCGGCGCCTCGTTGCGTTTGACCGAAGGCGCAGAAACGCTGTTCGCCGAACTCAAGCGGCTGGGTTACAAGACCGCGATCCTGTCGGGCGGTTTTACCTACTTCGCTCGCCAGTTGCAGGCCAAACTGGGCATCGACTACATCTTCGCCAACGAGCTGGAAGTGGTAGACGGCAAGTGCACGGGCAACGCGATCGAGCCGATCGTCGATGCCCAGCGCAAGGCCGATCTGCTGCGCGAACTCGCGGGCAAAGAAGGGTTGAGTCTGGAGCAGACCATCGCAGTGGGCGATGGCGCCAATGACCTGCCGATGCTCGCCATCGCCGGCCTGGGTGTGGCGTTCCGCGCCAAGCCGCTGGTCAAGCAGTCAGCGAAACAGGCTATCTCGACGCTAGGCCTGGACGGCGTGCTGTATTTGCTGGGGTTCCGCGACCGGGAAGGGCGCGGCGCTTAAACGCGTGAATGTTGAGGCATCTGCAACGGATGCCTCGATGGCTCAGAGCACCGTCCACAGCGAATCGAATTCCTGCTCCGGGCCGCCGGCGTCTGGCGTCGCAACCTTTTTCGGCCCTTCAAGAATCTGATACTCAAACTGGTTGTAGCTGCCCGTCGTCGCCCGACGATTGCTCAGGCTCGCGCGTCGCTGTTCGCCACTGGTATTGATCAGCACCTTGGAGCCGTCCTCGAACGGCAGGCGCGGAGCGATGACCGTCGCTGGCACGTCGATGGCGCGAACTTCCGGCAACAGCAACGCGCGCAAAAACTGACTGCTCTGCTCGGCACGGGTCAGTTGCATGCCACATGCCTGGGCGAAAGGGGCTATGAGTTCGACACCCATCTGCATGCCACCGCCACGGACCTGCCGCACCCAGCGGACCACCGCAATGCTCCAGCCGTGCCCATGGTCCTGAATGCCGATCATCTCACCGGCCTGCAACTGGTCCGGGACTTCCTTCGGCCAGGCCAGGCAGTAGCCGCCCGGACTGTGATTGACGATGTGCAGCGTGTACGTTGGAAAACTCTTTTGCCCGTCGGACGCCGCATTGCCTTCAGCGTCATCACGTTTGTATTCGATTTCCTCGAACGGCAACATGCTGTCGGACGTGCCATTGCGTTGCGCGTCCGCCGTCTGCGCCCACGGATCATGCTTGGCCGGCTTCAAAGGCTGCAGCGTGTATTCGGCGACTTTGGACAGGGTCGACATTTGCAGCAGGTCGCTGAAAGACTGCTGGCCGCCGACGTAATAATGCAGAGCGCTCATGCCCACGCAGACGGTGAGGGTGCCTTGCCCCGGGGTGCGTTGAAACGCACGTTCTGACACATCACCCCAAGCGGCGGCAAGGTGCTGGAGGACGTCGATGGACAACCCCGGCGGCACTTTCAGCGCGGATTTCGAGCGTTCTTCAACAGGCGTTTCGGTGTAACGCTCCAGTGCAGCCGACAGAGGACGGGGGTCGATGCCGAGCAGGTTCGGCCGCTGATCGTCGTCGTACAGCGCGGCGTAGCGCGGTGCCGTGTCAGTACCCGGAGACACGGCGTACAGGCTGTTGCTGTCCAGCGGCTGCTGCAGCGTAACCATCGCGCTCCACGCATCCAGCGCCTCTGCCAGCTTGCCGATGTTGTGCTGGCGCATCTGATTACAGCGCGAGCAGCCCATCAGCAGCGCGACGACGTAAGTCTGTTCAACGGTCATCGCCTGGGTGTTGTGGGCGAGGCTGTCGGCGACGGGCACGTTGTGCAACTGATGCTGGCGGGCGATCTGATAGATCTGGTGCAGCTCAAGCCACAGGCCGTCCTGCACCGGGCAGTAAAGCTGATTGGCGCGGATCAGCGGGCCGTTCAGGCAGCTGAGCGCGCGCTGAAGGGCGGTGGTCAGCAGGCCGATGCGGTCTTTGCTGAGCTTGACGGCCACCCGCGCGATGATCTGTTTGTAGCCAATGGCGAGGTGGTTTTGCAGGGCCTGGCACAGATTGGCGACCTTGCGCGGACGCTCTTCGAGAACCACGGACTGGTTCAGGAAGTGACGCTCCAGATGCTTGCACACGAAAAAAACTTCCGGGCGAAGCAGTTCAAGGAGCTGCATGCGGTTGTCGCTGGGGGTGAGCAACTGGTTCAGCTCGCCGAGCCCTTGATAGAGCTGGCGGGCCATTTCACCGAGATTGGCCTTGGGCAGCGTAGCGATCCAGCGCTTCAAGTCTTTGGGCGTCGCGTCACAGAACGACAGGCTCGACTGCGTCGGCACAGGTGCGCGCAACAACAGTGGAAGACTTAAATTACTCATGTGACCGGCAAACTCCAACGACGACAGGACTGAACGGCGGCGTCCAACTCCGGGGGCAAGCACCCTCGCCGAGCGAAAAGAGCACGTTTACGTCCACTGAAAGCGAAGTTTCCTACAGCGCTGACAACTGGACTTTAGCAGCATCCTGCAACGGTCGCAGCCTGGGCACATTGTCCTGCGCCCAGCCCCGGCAATCCCTGGTTAAGCGTGGTGTGGCGCGACGGCTTAAAGCAGTTCGCGCCAGAAAAACAGCATCACGCCTCTCGGGTAAGAGTTAAGGCAAGAATCAGGCCTGCAATGGCAGCGCGATGCCCTGACCCATCTGAACGGCAGAACCGGCCGCCAGCAGCTCGGACCACTTCACCTGATTGGGCCCGAACAGCACGATGGCCGTAGAACCCAGTTTAAAGCGACCCAGCTCGGCGCCTTTTTCCAGATGAATGGGTGCGCGCGCGGCTTCGTCGTAACGGAAAGTCTTGAGCTCGCGCTTCGGTGGCGTGACCAGACCGGCCCAGACGGTTTCGATCGAGGCAACGATCAGGGCACCGACCAGCACGACGGCCATCGGTCCGCGTTCGGTGTCGAACAGGCACACGACGCGTTCGTTACGGGCGAACAGCTCTGGTACGTTTTCCGCCGTGGTCTGGTTTACCGAGAACAGCCGGCCGGGCACATAGACCATCTCGCGCAGGGTGCCGGCGAGCGGCATGTGAACACGGTGATAGTCCTTCGGCGACAGGTAAACGGTGGCGAATTCGCCACCCATGAACGGCGCGGACAGGCGCGCATCGCCGCCGAGCAGTTCCAGTACGCTGTAGCTATGGCCTTTGGCCTGGAAGATGCGGCCGTGTTCAATTGGGCCCAGTTGGCTGACCGCGCCATCGGCGGGAGAAAGGATCGCGCCCGGCGTTGGGTCCAGTGGACGCGCGCCCGGTTTGAGGGCGCGGGTGAAGAAGTCGTTGAAGTGCGGGTACCCGGTGATGTCCTCGACCTGAGCCTGGGACATGTCGACCTGGTAGCGTCGCGCAAACCATTGGGTGAAGGCATTTTTGAACCAGCGCACGCGGCATTCGGCCACGCAGCCCGCCAGTTGCGACAGCAGATGATGGGGAAGCAGATACTGGAAAAGGATAAACAGACGCTGTTTCATCAAGATTCCTAAAACGTTTGAAAAAGGGAATACGGATCTATGCCACATCGGGCGCCGATTATTTCTCGACCGGGGTGTCCGGATGGTTGCCCCACTCGCCCCATGAGCCTGCGTAGCCCTTGACCCTCGGGTAACCCAGCGCCTTGGCCACCAGATAGGTGAAGCCCGAACGATGATGGGTCTGGCAGTGGGTAATGATTTCTTTCTCCGGGGTAATGCCCAGGTCTTTGAGGATCTGCGGCATGTCCTTGCGGATGCGCAGGTGGTGTGCCTGGTCCATGCCGGCGGTCCATTCAAAGTTCACGGCGCCGGGAATATGACCTCCCTTGGCGGCGACGACTTTCTCGCCGGAATATTCGGTTGGTGCGCGAGCGTCCCAGATCGCCAGGTCATCGGCGCCGAGGCGGCTTTGCAGGTATTCGCGGGTGGCCGTGGGCTCGTCGTGCAAGGTGAGCGAGACCGGACCGCCGACTGCCTGTGGCACCTCTGACGACAGCGGCAGACCTTCGGCCTGCCAGGCGAGCAGGCCACCGTCGATATAGTGATACTTTTTGTGTCCGATGACGTCGAGCAGCCAGATGAAGCGGCCGGCCCAACCGCCGCCTTCGTCGTCGTAGACCACGTACACCGCATCGGGGTTGTGGCCCAGCTCGCCGAACAACGCTTCAAGATGGCTGTGCGAGGGCAGCAGTCCCGGCGCAGGTGGCAGGCCCAGTTGCGTGCGTTTCGGATCGACGAATCGCGCGCCGGAAATGTGGCCGGCCTCGTAGCGGGCCGGGCTGGTCAGGTCGACCAGAATCAGCTCTGGCGCGCTGAGGCGTGCTTGCAGGTCTGCGGGCTCGATGACCAGCGGCAAGCTTGAAAAGGCAGACATCTAGCGTCTCCGGATCGCGAAAAGGTTGCGAATTGTAGCTCAGCCGTCAGCCATTGCGATGGCTAAAGGTGGTCAGCGCTTTCTCGATGCACTGACCGGTTTTTCCGAACGCCTGGACGGACACTTCGGAAAACGGTCCGCCGCCCTGATCAGCCACCACCATCATCACCACACGGCCATTGCTGGCCAGTGAGCGAATCAGCAGGTTTTCGCCGCTGAACAGATTGCGCAGCTGCGGCGGCAGCAGCGCCGAAAACTGGGCGTTGTTGGCCGGTGTCAGGCGCAATTGCGTGGGGTGAGCGAGCAAGCGTTGCAGCACGGTGCTGTCTTTGTAGGGCACCAGCAACGCAGCGGCCGACTTGTCCACGCCTGCGATCTGATGCACGCGCAGGCTGTCGGTCTTGCGATCGGTCATCAGCAACACCACTCGCTGCATGCCCGCCGCCACCAATGCATCCCGGGCGCAGGTGGTCAGGTGTATCGCGTTGATGAAAATGCCGGGCTCTTTCAACAGATCGGCGCAGTGCTTGCGCCACAGCTGCAAGGCGTCGGGCGAGGGGGGCGGTGCAGGCAGCAAGCCTTTATGTACTCGTCGTGCACTCCACGGCCAAAGCAAAGCCTGCGCCGGGTGCCAGATATCCGGGCCGGAATGCTGGCGAGCGCTGGCCGCCGCATTCTGGTGAACCTGCTGCTGGAGATGATCCAGTGACTGTTGCAGATACAGGCTGGTCAGCAGTTGCCAGCGCAGGTTATGCGGCGTGTCCCAGGCCTGGTGCGCCGACAGCGCGAGGCCGTTGGCCAGCAGAATTGTATTGGCGGGCTGGTTAAGCCAGCGCCGCAGCGGCAGATCAGCGTCGAGTTGCTGTTGCTGCTTGAGTGGGTCGTTGTTGCTATGGGCGATGCGCAACACTTTCACCAGATTGCGTTGCTGGGAGGTCAGCAGTTCGTAGCCCTGGGTCACCCAGATCGGCAGGCGCCAGTGCTGCGCCAGCCCCTGACACAAACGCACCAGCCGCACGCCAAACAGTGCCTGCTCAACGGTCTTGGCAGATTCGCCCTTGTGGATAACCCGCAATTCCCATTCTTCCAGCAATTTGGGGTGGGCCAGCGCCAACGGCCAGAGGGGCGAGAGAAACAGCAGGCTGCCCAGATGGATGTCCTGCCACAGCCGGGCCAGTTGATTGGCGAACAGGCCGTAAGCCTGTTGCATGGCGTGCTGACTGATCAGTTGTATCTGGCGCAGCGCCATGGGGATATCCCGAGCATCGACACTCGGCAACCGCGCCAGCAGCGCCTCGGTACGCGCCAGACCCAGGCGGTTGATGGCGACTTCAAGACTCTCCGCAGGCTGAGCCGTGGCGGGGCTGTTCAGGTTGGCTTCGCGCAAAATGTTGAGCACCAGCGCCGGGCTGTCCTGCATGAGATCGGCAATATCGCGCAGCGAGCGGCGGCTGTCGGTCAATGCCGCCTGCACGCGCTGATACGCCACCGCGGGCACCGGCAATGCGATGCTGTCGAGCTGCTTTATCCAGGTATCGAGGGTGCGCGGAACAGGGAGCGAAGTAGCTTTATCTGATTGCATTCACAACACCCGTACGGCTGGGAGGTTTTGATCAATGTCGGGTACTGGCATCATGCTGGCCCTCATGGACGCAACGTCCTGCGCCACGCATCGGTCAGCATTTTCCTGTGATCTGACTATAGTCTGGCGCATTCATGCCGATAAGCAGGACAAGAGTTTCAAGCGCTTCTCGCACAATGACCATGAACCCGACTCAGTAAGTATTCTCTACCTATGGCAAAAATTATCGGCATCATCGTCGTTTTCGCGAGCGTTCTCGGCGGATACGTACTGTCCCACGGTCAGATCGCTGCGTTGATCCAGCCTTTCGAGGTCATGATCATCGGCGGTGCGGCGCTGGGCGCATTCCTGCAAGCCAACCCGGGCTATATGACCATGCTGGTCATCAAGAAGTCCTTGAAGATGTTCAGCACCCGGTTCACCCACGGCTACTACCTCGAAGTGCTGGGCCTGGTCTACGAGATCCTCAACAAGAGTCGCCGCGAAGGCATGATGGCCATCGAAGGCGACATTGAAGAGCCCGAGAACAGCCCGATTTTCGCCAAATACCCTGGCGTGCTCAAAGACACCCGCATGATCGCTTTCATCTGCGATTACCTGCGCATCATGTCTTCCGGCAACATGGCACCCCACGAGCTGGAAGGCTTGTTCGACATGGAATTGCTGAGCATGAAAGAAGAGCTCGAGCATCCTTCCCACGCAGTGACCGGTGTCGCCGACGCCATGCCGGGTTTCGGTATCGTTGCTGCGGTACTGGGTATCGTGGTGACCATGGCCTCCCTGGGTTCCGGCGACAAAGCCGCGATCGGCATGCACGTCGGCGCGGCGCTGGTGGGGACCTTCTTCGGTATTCTTGCGGCGTACGGTTTCTTCGGTCCGTTGGCCACTTCCCTGGCCCACGATGCCAAGGAAGAAATGAACGTCTATGAATCGATCAAGGCTTCGCTCGTAGCATCGGCGTCCGGCGTGCCGCCTTCGCTGGCCGTGGAGTTCGGTCGCAAGGTTCTGTATCCGGCCCATCGCCCCAGCTTCAGCGAGCTGGAACAAGCTGTCCGCGGTCGTTGATCCATGGAAAATAATCAGCCGATTATCATAAAGCGCGTCAAGCGCTACGGCGGGGGGCATCACGGCGGCGCCTGGAAAATCGCCTTTGCCGACTTCGCGACGGCGATGATGGCGTTCTTCCTGGTGCTGTGGCTGATGTCGTCGGCCACGCCCGAGCAACTGCTCGCCATCGCCGGTTACTTCAAGGACCCGGTCGGTTTTTCCGACAGCGGCTCGCCCTATGTGATTGACCTGGGCGGTTCGCCGGAAATGTCCCCTAACCAGACGCTCAACCCGGAAGTGCAATCCACGCCTGCGCCGGATCGCGTGCCCGTTGATGCAGACCAACAGGATGCCGCCGCCGAGCAGGTCGAGCAGGACCGTCTGGAGATGTTGCTGCAAGAGTTGCAGACCAAGATCAACGAGAATCCGCAACTGGCGAAGTTCAAGGACCAGATTCTGTTCGAGATCACTCAGGACGGTTTGCGCATCCAGATCATGGACGCCGAAAACCGCCCGATGTTTGACATCGGCAGCGCGAAGCTCAAACCGTATTTCGAAGACATCTTGCTGGCCATGGCCGACACCATCAAAGCCGTGCCGAACAAAGTCAGCATCAGCGGACACACCGACGCGACGCCCTTTGTTGGTAACAATGGCTTCGGTAACTGGGAGCTGTCGTCCGGTCGAGCGAACGCCGCACGCCGGGCGCTCGTCGCGGGAGGGTATCCGGATCAGCAGGTGGCGCGCGTAGTGGGTTATGCGTCTTCGGCACTGTATGACAAGGAGCACCCGCAAAACCCGATCAACCGTCGCATCGACATTGTGGTGATGACCAAGAAAGCGCAGCAGCGGATCGAAGGCGCGCAGAATTCAGGTGAAGCGCCGCAAACCCCGGATGCACCGGGAGCTCCTGCGCCATCGCCTGTACCTGGCGCTACAGCGCCGGCCAATCAGCCGGGGGCGTCGACGTCCACACCTGCCATTGACCCACAGGCTTATGCCCAGCCCCACGAGATCCGGCAGAAACTGAACATCTTCGATCAGGGCCAGTTGAAGATCGACGACACCAAGAATTGATACTGGGTTGCAGACACAAAAACGCCGCGATGATCGCGGCGTTTTTGTGTGCGCAGTTCAAGCGCTGGGACCGCAGTCAGTAGGACCGGCTTCAGCCGGGAAGGCCTAAATCGGATTGGCCACTACCGCTGAATCAATAACTGCTTTCCGGCAGGCTCGCGATAATCGAGCGATAGCTGTTCATGCGCTGCTGCTGCACGCGTCCGTCTGCAAGGCCCTGCAACAACGCACAACCGGGTTCGCGGTCGTGTTTGCAGTCGCGGAAGCGGCAGCGACCGAGCAGGTCGTTGAACTCGATAAAGCCCGCTTCGACATCGGCACGGCTGACGTGGCCCAGGCCGAATTCACGAATACCCGGTGAGTCGATCAGGTCGCCGCCGCGCGGGAAGTGGAACAGGCGCGCGGTGGTCGTGGTGTGCGTGCCTTGGCCCGAATACTCCGACAACGGCCCGACGCGGGTGCCGACTTCCGGCAGCAGGCTGTTGACCAGCGAGGATTTGCCTACGCCGGACTGGCCGACGAACACACTGATGTGGCCATCCAGCTGGTCCTGCAATTGCTGCATGCCGTCGCCGTGGTGGGCCGACACTTCCAGCACCGGGTAACCCAGCGTGCGATAAACGGCCAGCAGCGCATTGAGCGCCGGGGCGTTCTGATCGTCGATCAAGTCAAACTTGTTCAGCAGCAACAACGGCCGAATCCCGGCGTGCTCGGCGGCCACCAGGTAGCGATCGATCAAGTTGGCGTGGGGCTCGGGCATCGGTGCGAAAACGATGACGATCAGGTCAACGTTGGCGGCCACCGGCTTGAGCTGGCCCCGGCTGTCCGGGCGGCTCAGTTCTGTATCGCGGGGCAGTTGCGCAACGATCACGCCGATGCCCTGATTGCCCGCGCGCCAGACGACTCGGTCGCCGGTCACCAGTGCTGGCAGGTTGGCGCGCAAGTGGCAGCGGAAAACCTGACCCTGCAGCTCGCCTTCCTGCGCTTCGACTTCTACCTGCACGCCAAAATGCGCGATGACCAGCCCCGTTTGTTCGGGACCGAGATCGCCGCCTTCCAGCGTTTCGAGAGCGGTTGATTCACGTTTTGCGGCACGCGCTGCGCGTTCGCCCTGAATCTTTTCGATGCGCCAGTTCTGGCGGCGGTTGAGTTGGCGTTTGGCCATGGGTGTTCAGTGTTCCGTTTGAAGACGCATAAAGGTGCTGATTTGATAAAGCGCGAGCGAGTCTAGCACGCCCGGGTGGGCTAAACTGCGCGCCAACGCTGAGGAGCCGACATATGCAGAACAAACAGAATCTGATCTGGATCGACCTGGAAATGACCGGTCTGGACCCTGATAACGACGTCATCATCGAGATGGCAACGATCATCACCGACAGCGAACTCAATACCTTGGCCGAAGGCCCGGTCATCGCGGTTCACCAGAGCGATGAGCTGCTGAACGGCATGGACGAGTGGAACACCCGTCAGCACGGTGGCTCCGGCCTGACTCAGCGCGTGCGCGAAAGCAACATCTCCAACGACGAAGCCGAGGCCATGACGCTTGAGTTCATCAAGCAGTGGGTCCCCGAGCGCAGTTCGCCCATCTGCGGCAACAGCATCTGCCAGGATCGTCGCTTCCTGTACAGGCGCATGCCGACGCTGGAAAACTACTTTCACTACCGCAACCTCGACGTCTCGACGCTCAAGGAGTTGGCCGCACGTTGGTCGCCTGATCTCAAGTTCAAGAAGGGCAGCACTCACCTGGCGCTGGACGATATCCGTGAGTCGATCGCCGAGCTGCGTTTCTATCGCGAGCACTTCATCAAGTCCTGATGACAGGGCGCCGGCGGCCAAGCGCGGTCGCCTGGAGAGGGAGCAAAGCTAAACGCTCTCTTTTGGTGCCCCGGTCGAGTGGGTAGACTGCGCCCCTTTCTCGCAGGGACTGCCGCCATGTTGTTGATGCTCTACCTGATCGCTATTACGGCCGAGGCCATGACCGGCGCGCTGTCCGCAGGCCGTCGCGGCATGGACTGGTTCGGTGTGGTGCTGATCGCGTGCATCACGGCATTGGGTGGCGGTTCGGTTCGCGACGTGCTGCTGGGGCATTACCCGCTGACGTGGGTCAAGCACCCGGAATATCTGATCCTCACCAGCGTCGCGGCGCTGGTGACGATTTTCATCGCACCGCTGATGCGCCATCTGCGCTCGCTGTTTCTGGTGCTCGATGCGCTGGGGCTGGTGGCGTTCACACTGATCGGCTGCATGACCGCGCTGGACATGGGCTTGAGCATGACCGTCGCCGCCGTGAGCGGGGTGATTACGGGCGTGTTTGGCGGGATCCTGCGGGATATTTTCTGCAACGACATCCCTCTCATCTTCCGCCGCGAGCTGTATGCCAGCGTGTCGTTCGCCGCCGCGTGGTGCTTTTTACTGTGTCAGTACGCCGGCTTGCCGGTGGAGCAGGGCACGCTGATTACTCTGTTTGGCGGGCTGTTACTGCGGCTGCTGGCGATCAGGTTTCGCTGGGAAATGCCGAAGTTTGTTTACAAGGATGGGCATTGAGTCAGCGCGTTATTACAGCAAGCGTCCTGGGGCCCTGGCTTCATGCTGCCGCAACGCCCATTCCACATGCTCGCGCACCATCTCCGACGGATGCTCCCGCCGCGCTTTCAGCGCTTCGATCACCGGGATGGTAGACGGCGCATTGCCCAGTCCCACGGCCAGATTTCTGAGCCACCGCTCATACCCGGCGCGCCGCAACGGTGAGCCTTCGGTGTTGCTCAGGAAGGTCGTTTCATCCCACAAAAAAAGCGTCGTCAGTTCGGCGTTATCAAGGCCGTGGCGCGGCTTGAAGTCTGTCTGATCGGTGGGCCGGGCGAAGCGATTCCACGGGCAGACGATCTGGCAGTCATCGCAGCCAAACACCCGATTGCCGATCAGTGAGCGCAAGTCTTCGGGGATCGACGTCTTTAGCTCGATGGTCAGGTAGGAAATGCACTTGCGCGCATCCAGTACGTAGGGCCCGACGAACGCATTGGTCGGGCAGACGTCCAGGCACGCCGTGCAGCGCCCGCAATGCTCGGTGGCGTGTGGCGCGTCTACCGGCAGCGGCAGGTCGACGAACAGTTCGCTGAGGAAAAAATAACTCCCGGCCTTGCGATTGAGCACCAGGGTGTTCTTGCCGATCCAGCCCAGCCCGGCCTGTTCGGCGATGGCCTTCTCCAGCACCGGTGCGCTGTCGACGAACGCGCGAAACCCGAATGGCCCGATCGCCTGTTGAATACGCTCCGCCAGTTGCTGCACGCGCTTGCGGATCAGCTTGTGGTAATCACGGCCCAGCGCGTAACGGGAAACGTAGGCTTTCTCGGGCTGCCCCAGCAACTGAGCCATCTGCGTGTCGCCGGGAAGATAGTCCATGCGCAACGACACCACGCGCAGGGTTCCTGGCACCAGCTCGTCCGGATGCGAACGTTTGCTGCCATGCGCTGCCATATAGTCCATCTCGCCGTGGTACCCGGCGTCGAGCCATCGCTCCAAGTGCTGCTCATGCTCAGCCAGGTCCAGCCCCGAGATCCCGACTTGCTGAAAGCCAAGCTCGCGCCCCCACGCCTTGATCGATTGGGCAAGGTCGGTCAGCCCGGCCGCCGAGAGGGGCGTTGAGGCTGTGGATGGATCTACAGTTATCGCGGACATGCAAGGAGGACACCGGGGCGCAGGTGCGTATAATTCTGCCAGACATCGGAGCCCAAAGACGCATGTTGCACAGCAAACCCCCATTTCCCGACGCACTGTACAGCGCCGCTCAGGTGCGCGACCTCGACGCGCGCCTGATTGCCGCCGGCACGCCCGGTTTCGAGCTGATGCAACGGGCCGCCCATGCCGCGTGGCGGGCAATACGCCGCCGCTGGCCTGAGGACAAACAGCTGACAGTGATGGCCGGTCGCGGCAATAACGCTGGCGACGGCTATCTCATTGCTGCGCTGGCCCGACGTGCCGGTTGGCAAGTTAACGTGTTGGCCGTGGGTGATTGCGACGCGCTGGCCGGCGATGCCCGAACGGCCTATGAAGAGGCCATCGCCGCCAATGTCGATATTCAGCCATGGCAACAGCAGGCGCTGGCCGGCATCGTGGTCGATGCGCTGCTGGGCACCGGACTGACAGGTGACGTGCGCGCGCCTTACGCTACGGCCATCGAAGCCATCAACAACAGTGAGTTGCCGGTCGTGGCCGTCGATCTCCCTTCGGGACTGTGCGCGGACACGGGGCGAACCCTCGGTTGTGCAGTTCACGCCGATCTGACCGTCACCTTCATCGGCCTCAAGGTCGGGCTGTTCACCGGCGATGCGCCCGAGCTGGTGGGTGAGCTGGTGTTCGATGACTTGCAGGCGGACGCCGAGATCATTCGGCAGACGCCAGTGAGCGTCAAACGGCTGGATACTTTCAATCTGCCCACCCTGGCGCCTCGTTCACGCACTGCGCACAAGGGCATGTTCGGCCGCGTGCTGGTGGTGGGCGGCGACCGGGGTTTCGGCGGCGCGGCATTGCTCGCCACTGAAAGCACGCTGCGCACCGGCGCGGGCATGGTCACGCTGGCAACGCGGCCGGAACATGTCAGCGCCGCGCTGACGCGATTCCCCGAAGTCATGAGCGCCGGCATCAGCTCGGCCAACCAGATGCGCGCCTTGATCGAGCCCGCGTCGGTGCTGGTGGTCGGTCCGGGCCTCGGTCAGCACAGTTGGGGGAAAAGCCTGTTGTCGGCGGCTGCCAACGCGCCGTTGCCGCAGGTCTGGGATGCCGACGCATTGAATGAGCTGGCGACCGGCACGGTGCAACTGCCCGAGGGCAGCGTAATCACCCCGCATCCTGGCGAAGCCGCGCGGCTGCTGGGCACCGATACCAAACACATTCAAGCCGATCGTCCGGCTGCGGCGCGAGCGCTGGCTAAAAAATTTAACGCTGTATGCGTTTTAAAAGGCAGCGGCAGCCTGATCGCCAACCCTGCGGGTGACCTCTCACTGGCCAATCATGGCCATCCGGCGATGGCGACCGGCGGGCTGGGCGATGTGCTGTCCGGTGTCATCGGCGCGCTGATGGCGCAAAAGATGAGCGCCTACGACGCTGCCTGTCTGGGTGTCTGGCTGCACGCCCTCGCCGGTGAGCAATGTGGCGCCAGCGGGCGAGGGCTCGCTGCCGCTGATCTGATTCCTGTTATTCGCCAGCTTCTGGAGGAGCACCAACCGTGTCTGAGCTAACCCTGGAGCTCATGGGTGAAGAGGCCATGACCCACTTCGGCGCACGTATTGCCCAAGTGACTGAAAGCAATGGGATTATTTTTCTGGAGGGCGATCTGGGGGCGGGCAAGACCACGCTGTCCCGAGGGATCATTCGCGGCCTTGGCCATACTAGAGCGGTTAAAAGTCCGACGTTTACGCTGGTAGAACCTTACGAAATTGGGAGAAACCGCGCGTATCACTTTGATCTCTACCGACTTGTTGATCCAGAAGAGCTAGAATTCCTCGGCATCCGGGACTATTTCGAAGGCAATGCCCTTTGTCTCATCGAATGGCCCAATCTTGGTGCAGGCTTTTTGCCAAAGCCTGACCTGATCATTACCATAAGGCCGCTCGATCAAGGTCGAGCGCTGACGCTGAGCCCTAAAAGCTCCCGTGGTGAGCAGTGGTGTGCCGCTTTGGCGCCGTCGTTTAAATAGAAATTCATTAGATATGGGGTTTGGTATGCGCATGCGCGCGCTGGTTACTGTGATTGGACTGCTGCTGGCGACACTGGCTGTCGACGCGTTGGCCGCTTCACAGGTACGAAGTGTCCGCTTATGGCGTGCTCCGGATAACACTCGACTGGTTTTCGACCTGTCTGGCCCCGTTCAGCACAGCGTCTTCACGCTGCAGTCCCCTGATCGTCTGGTCATTGATATCAATGGCGCCACCCTGGGTGGGCCGCTGAACGTGCCGACAGCCAACACACCGATCACCAGCATGCGCTCGGCGCAGCGCACGCCTGACGACCTGCGCGTGGTGATCGACCTGAAAAAGGCGGTGACACCAAAGAGTTTCACCCTCGCGCCGAACCAGCAATACGGCAACCGTCTGGTCGTCGATCTGTACGACAACGCCGCCGATGCCAATCCGCCGCCGTCGGTTGCAGATACCCCGGCCACCGCTGCTCCGGCGACGCCTGCGGTCCCGGTCAGCCCGTCCAAGCCTGAAATCAAACTCACCCCTGTGCCGAATGGCAAGCGTGACATCGTCGTCGTCATCGATGCCGGTCACGGCGGCGAAGACCCGGGCGCGTCCGGCGGCCGCGGTGAGAAAGAAAAGAACGTCGTGCTCGCGATTGCCAAGGAGCTGCAGCGCCAGATCAACGGCGAGAAGGGCTATCGCGCAGAGCTGACCCGCACCGGCGACTACTTTATCCCGCTGCGTAAGCGCACGGAAATCGCACGCGCCAAGGGCGCTGATCTGTTCGTCTCCATTCACGCCGACGCGGCCCCTTCCTCGGCGGCGTTCGGGGCTTCGGTGTTTGCTTTGTCCGAGCGAGGCGCGACTTCTGAGACCGCACGCTGGCTGGCGGACAGTGAAAACCGTTCCGACTTGATCGGGGGCGCCGGGGCTGTGAGCCTCGATGACAAAGACCGCATGCTCGCCGGCGTACTGCTTGATCTGTCGATGACCGCGTCGCTGACTTCAAGCCTCAACGTCGGCCAGAAGGTTCTGACCAACATCGGCCGCGTGACCTCGTTGCACAAATCCCGCGTCGAGCAGGCCGGCTTCATGGTGCTGAAGTCGCCGGACATTCCGTCGATTCTGGTCGAGACCGGCTTTATCTCCAACGCGGCGGAAGCGAACAAGCTGGAAGGTGCAAGCCACCAGCAAGCGTTGGCGCGTTCCATCACCGCCGGCGTGAAGCAATTCTTCCAGCAGAATCCGCCGCAAGGTACGTACATCGCCTGGCTGCGGGACAACGGCAAACTCGCCATGGGTGCGCGCGAGCACACGGTCCGTCCCGGCGAATCGCTGAGCATGATCGCGGCGCGCTACGACATGACCATGCCGATGCTTCGCACCGCCAATCATTTAAGTTCTGACGAATTAAAAGTCGGCCAGCAACTGAGAATCCCCAGCGCAGAACTGGCAGGTGAGCCGTGACTGACCTGTTGCTCGGTGATCAGGAACTGGATGTCAGCGTAAGCGCGGATTTGCCTGCTGCAGAAGCCGCGCGTATCCAGCTGCTCAGCCCACGGCTTGCCAACCAGATTGCTGCGGGCGAGGTCGTCGAGCGACCGGCATCAGTAATCAAGGAACTGCTCGAAAATAGCCTCGATTCCGGCGCGCGTCGTATCGATGTCGACGTTGAGCAGGCCGGCATCAAGCTGCTGCGTGTTCGCGACGACGGTGGCGGCATTTCTTCGGATGACCTGCCCCTGGCGCTGGCCCGACATGCCACCAGTAAGATCCGCGAGCTGGAAGACCTTGAGCGCGTCATGAGCCTTGGTTTCCGGGGTGAGGCGCTGGCCTCGATCAGCTCCGTGGCCCGTCTGACCCTGACGTCGCGCACCCGCGATGCTGATCAGGCGTGGCAGGTCGAGACCGAAGGCCGCGACATGGCTTCGCGCGTTCAGCCTGCTGCGCATCCTGTCGGCACCTCTGTTGAAGTCCGCGACCTGTTCTTCAACACCCCTGCGCGGCGCAAGTTTCTCAAGGCCGAGAAAACCGAGTTCGATCATCTCCAGGAAGTCATCAAGCGCATGGCGCTGGCGCGTTTCGACGTTGCCTTTCACTTGCGCCACAACGGCAAGACCGTCCTGAGCCTGCACGAAGCGCGCGATGACGTATCGCGTGCGCGACGGGTGTCGGCTATTTGCGGCCCCGGGTTTCTGGAACAGGCGCTGCCGATCGAGGTCGAGCGCAACGGGCTGAGGTTATGGGGTTGGGTCGGACTGCCGACGTTCTCCCGCAGTCAGGCCGATCTGCAGTATTTCTTCGTCAACGGCCGCGCGGTCCGCGACAAACTGGTTGCCCACGCGGTGCGTCAAGCTTATCGCGACGTATTGTTCAACGGCCGGCATCCGACCTTCGTGCTGTTTTTCGAAGTCGATCCGGCAGTCGTCGACGTTAACGTTCACCCGACCAAGCATGAAGTGCGGTTCCGCGATGGGCGCATGGTTCACGATTTCCTCTACGGTACGCTGCATCGGGCGCTCGGCGATGTACGGCCTGAGGATCAGCTTGCAGGTACGACCTCGGTCACCGCGCTGGTGCGCCCAAGCAGGCCGGATGCCGGCGAGTTCGGGCCCCAGGGCGAAATGCGCTTGGCCAATAACGTGCTCGAGACGCCACAGGGTCAGGCCTGGAACCCGCCCGCCGGATCCGCCCCCGGCTCTGGCAGCGGCGCGGGTTATCAGTATCAGTACACGCCGCGGCCGTCGTCGGTGCTTCCGGCTGAAGAGGCGCGTGCCGCTTACAGCGAATTCTTTGCCCCGCTGCCCGGCGCCCAGGCTCCGGTGGGTGCAGGCAGCGTCGCGTTGCCCGACTCCCAAGGCGATGTGCCGCCGCTGGGTTATGCCCTCGCTCAGCTCAAGGGCATTTATATCCTCGCGGAAAACGCCCACGGCCTGGTGCTGGTGGACATGCACGCCGCCCATGAGCGGATCATGTATGAACGTTTGAAGATCGCCATGGCCAGCGAAGGCCTGAGCGGTCAGCCGCTGCTGGTGCCGGAGTCCATCGCGGTCAGCCAGCGAGAGGCCGACTGCGCCGAAGAGCATATGACGACCTTCCAGCAACTGGGCTTCGAATTACAGCGCCTGGGGCCAGAGACGCTCGCGATACGGCAGATACCTGCACTGCTCAAGCAGGCTGAGGCGAATCGACTGGTGCACGACGTGCTGGGCGATCTGATGGAGTACGGCACCAGCGACCGCGTTCAGGCGCACATGAATGAACTGCTGGGCACCATGGCGTGCCACGGCGCGATTCGCGCCAACCGGCGTCTGGCCATTCCGGAAATGAACGGCCTGCTGCGTGACATGGAAAACACCGAGCGCAGCGGTCAATGCAACCACGGACGGCCCACCTGGACCCAGCTGGGTCTGGATGATCTGGACAAACTATTCCTGCGCGGTCGCTGATGAGTGCTCTTCCTCCGGCCATCTTTCTGATGGGGCCGACCGCCGCCGGGAAAACCGATCTCGCCATCGAGCTGACCAAGGTGCTTCCGTGTGAGCTGATCAGCGTGGATTCCGCGCTGGTGTATCGCGGCATGGACATCGGCACCGCCAAGCCATCAAAGGCACTTCTGGAAAAGTATCCGCACCGGCTCATCGATATTCTCGACCCCGGCCAAAGCTACTCTGCGGCGGATTTTCGAACCGATGCCTTGCAGGCGATGGGGGAAATTACCGCCCGGGGAAAAATTCCCCTGCTGGTGGGCGGCACGATGTTGTATTTCAAGGCTCTACTGGAAGGCCTGGCCGATATGCCTGCGGCTGACGCCGAGATTCGTGCGCAGATTGAGGCGCAAGCGGCCAGTCAGGGTTGGCAGGCACTGCATGATGAGCTGGCGAGCGTCGATCCGGTATCGGCAGCGAGAATTCACCCCAACGATCCTCAGCGGCTGGTTCGTGCGCTGGAAGTCTTTCGGGTTAGCGGAATGAGCATGACCGCGCACCGTGAACAACAAAGTGCGCAAAGTGCTCAAGCGAGCGCTTCGGGGCGTCATCAATTGCCCTATACTGTCGCAAATCTCGCGATCGCACCGACGGATCGCAAGGTGCTCCACGACCGAATTGCTGTGCGTTTCAGGCAAATGCTTGATGAAGGATTCGTTGAAGAAGTCGTAGCGCTACGTTCGAGGGGTGATCTGCAATCGAATTTACCGTCTATAAGAGCTGTAGGGTATCGCCAGGTCTGGGATCATCTGGACGGCAAGCTGACTCGGGACGAGATGCAGGAACGCGGCATCATTGCCACGCGCCAGTTGGCCAAGAGGCAGTTCACCTGGTTGCGCAGCTGGCAGGATTTGCACTGGTTGGACAGCCTGGCTAGCGACAATCTGTCACGCGCCTTGAAATACCTGGGGTCGGTCTCCATATTGAGCTGAGTCCTTGCAATAGCCGTCTATCCTTGGGGGATAGCCTTCGGGAGGTAGCGGCCCAAGCCAACGTTTTCGAAATTTATTCTATTGATCCTTAAAGGAGTGCGGCACATGTCAAAAGGGCATTCGCTACAAGACCCTTACCTGAACACTTTGCGTAAAGAAAAGGTTGGGGTTTCGATCTATCTGGTAAACGGCATCAAGCTGCAAGGCACTATCGAATCTTTTGACCAGTTCGTTATTTTGCTGAAGAACACTGTCAGCCAAATGGTCTACAAACACGCCATCTCGACTGTCGTTCCTGTCCGCCCGATTCGTCTGCCTAGCGCTACCGAATCCGAGCAGGCTGACGCCGAGCCAGGTAACGCCTGATAGGAGTCTGCTTTGTTCTTTGAGCGCCACAGTGGTGGTGAGCGGGCGATCCTCGTTCACTTGGATGGTCAGGACCCTGAGGCGCGCGAAGATCCGCAGGAGTTCAGGGAACTGGCGCTGTCGGCCGGTGCCGATATTGTCTCGTTCGTCAACGTGCCAAGACATCGGCCTACGGCCAAGTATCTGGTGGGCAGCGGCAAGGTCGAGGAATTACGCGACCTGGTCAAAACCGAAAAATCAGATATCGTCATCTTCAATCATGTCCTTACCCCCAGTCAGGAACGTAACCTCGAACGTGTTTTCGAGTGTCGCGTGCTTGACCGTACGGGCCTGATTCTCGACATCTTCGCCCAACGGGCGCGCACCCACGAAGGCAAGCTGCAGGTCGAACTGGCCCAGCTTGAGCACATGAGTACGCGGCTGGTCCGTGGCTGGACTCACCTTGAGCGTCAGGGCGGTGGTATCGGTCTGCGCGGCCCGGGTGAAACCCAGCTTGAAACGGACCGACGTCTGTTGCGTGTGCGCCTGCGTCAGATCAAGGGCCGGCTTGAAAAAGTCCGCAGTCAGCGTGATCAGGCTCGTCGTGGCCGGTCCCGCGCCGATATCCCTACGGTGTCGATCGTTGGCTATACCAACGCCGGCAAGTCAACGCTGTTCAATGCGGTGACCGACTCCGACGTCTACGCGGCGGATCAACTGTTCGCGACCCTCGACCCGACCCTGCGCCGCCTTGAAGTCAAAGACCTCGGGCCGATTGTGCTGGCCGATACGGTGGGTTTTATCCGCCATTTGCCGCACAAGCTGGTCGAGGCCTTTCGGGCTACGCTCGAAGAATCGAGCAACTCCGATCTGCTGCTGCATGTGATCGACGCTCACGAGCCCGATCGCCTTGAGCAGATCGAGCAGGTCATGGTGGTGCTGGGCGAGATTGGCGCCCAGGACTTGCCGATGCTCGAGGTCTATAACAAACTCGATCTGCTCGAAGGGGTGGAGCCGCAGATTCAACGCGATGCTGATGGCAAGCCGCAGCGGGTCTGGGTTTCTGCCCGTGACGGACGCGGTCTGGATTTGCTCAGGCAAGCCATCGCTGAAGTATTGGGCAATGATCTCTTTGTGGGGACGTTGCGCCTGACGCAGGAGTTCGCCCGGTTGCGTGCCCAGTTTTTCAACTTGGGCGCGGTGCAGAGCGAAGAACACGACGAAGAAGGCCAGAGTCTTCTGGCTGTTCGGTTACCCCGAGTTGAATTCAATCGCCTGGTGAGTCGCGAAGGACTGCAGCCGCTCGAATTCATCGAGCAACACACTTTGCAATAAAAGCCTGACAAAGCGGTTGTACCGCTTTGACGGGCATTCTGTAGCATTGGTCGGCGCGCCGCGGGCGCGTCTTTGCTTTATCAGATGGAGAGCGCTATGGCTTGGAATGAGCCGGGTGGCAACTCGAATAATCAGGATCCTTGGGGTGGTAAGCGCAAGGGCGGCGACCGCAAGGGGCCACCGGATCTCGACGAGGCCTTCCGTAAGCTGCAGGAAATCCTGAATGGGTTGTTCGGTGGTGGCAAGAAACGCAGTGGCGATGGCGGCGGCAGCGGCGGTGGATCGAGCAAGGGCGGTGGCCTTGGCCTGCTCGGCATCGGTCTGGTCGTGCTGCTCGCCATCTGGCTGTACAACGCAATCTATGTGGTCGACGAGCAAGAGCAGGCCGTTGTGCTGCGCTTCGGCAAGTATTACGAAACCGTCGGGCCGGGTCTGAACATCTATTTCCCGCCGTTCGATCGCAAGTACCTCGAAAACGTGACGCGCGAACGTGCGTACAGCAAGCAGGGCCAGATGCTTACCGAAGACGAGAACATCGTCGAAGTGCCACTGACCGTGCAGTACAAAATTACCAATCTGCAGGATTTCGTGCTGAACGTTGATCAGCCTGAAGTCAGCCTGCAGCATGCGACCGAAAGTGCCTTGCGTCATGTCGTCGGTTCGACCGCCATGGATCAGGTGCTGACTGAAGGTCGTGAGTTGATGGCCAGCGAAATCAAGGAGCGGCTGCAGCGCTTCCTCGATACCTATCGCACCGGCATCACCGTGACTCAGGTCAACGTGCAGAGCGCTGCGGCGCCACGCGAAGTCCAGGAAGCGTTCGATGACGTGATCCGCGCCCGTGAAGACGAGCAACGCTCACGCAACCAGGCTGAAACCTACGCAAACGGTGTGATTCCGGAGGCGCGTGGTCAGGCTCAGCGTATCGTCGAAGACGCCAACGGTTATCGCGATGAAGTGGTCTCTCGAGCCAAGGGTGAGGCGGATCGCTTTACCAAGCTGGTTGCCGAGTACCGCAAGGCACCGGAAGTCACGCGTGAGCGTCTGTATCTGGACACCATGCAGGAAGTCTTCAGCAACACCAGCAAGGTACTCGTGACCGGCGACAAAGGTCAGAACAACCTGCTTTACCTGCCGTTGGACAAAATGATCGATAGCAGCCGTAACGGTTCCAATTCGTCTACCGCCGGCGGCGCCGCTGCTGCACCGGCAGACCCGGGCTCACGGGCAGCAGACATGCAACAGCAGCGTGACACGCGCACTAGGGAGACTCGCTGATGAGCAATAAATCTCTGGTTGCCCTGATTGTCTGCGTCGTGTTGGCCGTGGTCGCATGGAACAGCTTCTACATCGTCGCTCAGACCGAGCGCGCGGTGCTGCTGCAGTTCGGTCGCGTGGTTCAGGCGGATGTTTCGCCAGGCCTGCACGTGAAGATTCCCTACGTGAATCAGGTGCGTAAGTTCGATGGTCGCTTGATGACCCTTGATGCGCCGACTCAGCGTTTCCTGACGCTCGAAAAGAAAGCCGTGATGGTTGATGCCTATGCCAAGTGGCGTGTGAAGGACGCTGAGCGTTTCTACACCGCGACATCCGGCCTGAAGCAGATCGCCGATGAGCGCCTTTCCCGTCGTCTCGAGTCTGGTCTGCGCGACCAGTTCGGCAAGCGCACCCTGCACGAGGTGGTCTCGGGTGAGCGTGACGCGCTGATGGCTGACATCACTGCGTCGCTCAACACCATGGCCGGCAAAGAGCTGGGCATCGAAGTTGTCGATGTCCGGGTCAAGGCTATCGATCTGCCGAAGGAAGTGAATCGCAGTGTGTTCGAGCGCATGAGCACCGAGCGTGAGCGTGAAGCCCGCGAGCATCGCGCCAAGGGTAACGAACTGGCTGAGGGCATTCGTGCCGACGCTGATCGTCAGCGCCGCGTTCTGTTGGCTGAGGCGTATCGCGAGTCTGAAGAGGCCCGCGGTGATGGTGATGCTCAGGCGTCCGCGATCTACTCCAAGGCCTACGGTCAGGATCAGGAGTTCTACGCGTTCTACCGTAGCCTTCGCGCCTACCGTGAAAGCTTCGCCAACAAAAGCGACGTGATGGTGCTTGACCCAGGCAGCGAGTTTTTCCGCTATCTGCAAAAGTCCAAGCCGTAATCGCATCAGCACTTGATCACTCCGCCGGGCGGCAAAACTACCCGTCGGGGTGATCGCGCGACAAAACGTGTGTATGATGCGGCAGCCGGGAAATTCCCGGCTTTTTTGCGTCTGCACGATTGATTGGCCGTGGCGTGTTCCGTGCGCGGCAGTTTTTTCGAGGACAGTGTTCAAGCTATTGCGGCGCATCAGGCAGGGGAGGTTTCCTTGTCCTGCGTCCGTAGAATGCTGTCTGCTTCACTCAAGGCTTGCCCAAGGGCCGGCCGCCCGGATCATAGGGGAAAGGCGTAATGGCAACGGTTGACCGCTGGCTGCTGCCGGATGGCATCGAAGAAGTACTGCCGCCGGAAGCTGCGCGTATTGAAGTCGCGCGTCGTCAGGTGCTGGATCTGTTTCAGAGCTGGGGCTACGAGTTTGTCGTCACCCCGCACATCGAATACCTCGAATCGCTGCTCACCGGTGCGGGCCAGGATCTGGATCTGCGCACCTTTAAAGTCGTCGACCCGCAATCGGGTCGGCAGATGGGGTTCCGCGCGGACATCACGCCGCAGGTCGCCCGCATCGACGCACACACTTTGCGCCGTGAAGGCCCGAGCCGTCTCTGCTACGCAGGCAGCGTGCTGCATGCCCAGCCGCGTGCGTTGTCGTCCTCGCGCAGCCCGATCCAGCTGGGTGCCGAGCTGTACGGAGATGCGAGCCCAAGCAGCGACGTCGAAGTCATCAGCCTCATGTTGGCGATGCTGCAACTGGCTGACGTGCCGGACGTCCATATGGACCTGGGCCATGTCGGGATTTACCGCGGTCTCGCCCGCGCTGCCGGGTTGTCCGGCGAAGTAGAACAACAGCTGTTTGATGCACTTCAGCGCAAAGCCATCGACGAGGTCATTGCGTTGACCGAAGGTCTGTCGGCGGATCTGGCCAGCATGCTGCGCGCGCTGGTGGATCTGTGTGGCGACCGTAGCGTGTTGGCGCAGGCTCGCGACCGTCTGGCGAATGCGCCGGCGCCGGTCATCGAAGCGCTGGATGATCTGCAGGAAATCGCCGAACGTCTGTCGGCCCGGTTTCCTGAGCTACCGTTGTATTTTGACCTCGGCGAGTTGCGCGGCTACCACTACCACACCGGTGTGGTGTTTGCGGTGTTCGTGCCGGGTGTTGGCCAGTCGATCGCCCAGGGTGGTCGGTATGATGACATTGGTGCCGACTTCGGTCGCGCCCGCCCGGCGACGGGGTTTTCCACCGATCTGAAAACCCTGGTGACACGCGGTCAGGCGCAGATCGAGCTACCGTCAGGCGGTATCTGGATGCCGGACAGCACTGATGCGGTGCTGTGGCAGAAGGTCTGTCAGCTGCGCGCAGAAGGTCAGCGTGTGGTTCAGGCCTTGCCAGGCCAACCGGTTTCAGCGGCGCAAGACGCCGACTGCGATCGGCAATTGATTCAGCAGGGCGAGCGTTGGCAGGTAATGCCGCTGGCCTCTTGAGTTTCCCCGCCGGCCGCTGCCGGCACCAAGTTTGCGCGAATGAGGACAAGTGTTATGGGTAAGAATGTCGTAGTCCTGGGCACCCAATGGGGTGATGAGGGCAAAGGCAAGATCGTTGATCTGCTGACCGAACATGCAACCGCGGTAGTGCGCTATCAAGGCGGCCACAACGCTGGCCACACGCTGGTGATCGACGGCGAGAAAACCGTCCTGCACCTGATTCCGTCCGGCGTTCTGCGCGAAGGCGTGCAGTGCCTGATCGGCAACGGTGTGGTTGTTGCGCCTGATGCACTCATGCGCGAAATCACCAAGCTGGAAGAGAAAGGCATTCCGGTGCGCGAGCGTCTGCGCATCAGCCCGTCCTGCCCGCTGATCCTGTCCTATCACGTGGCCCTTGATCAGGCCCGTGAAAAAGCCCGTGGCGAGCACAAGATCGGCACGACCGGTCGTGGCATCGGCCCGGCTTACGAAGACAAGGTTGCGCGTCGTGGCCTGCGCATTGGTGATCTGTTCCACCGCGAACGCTTCGCCGCCAAGCTGGGCGAGCTGCTGGATTACCACAACTTCGTTCTGGTGAATTACTACAAAGAGCCGGCCATCGACTTCCAGAAGACACTCGACGAGTGCATGGAATACGCCGAGCTGCTCAAGCCGATGATGCTCGACGTGACCGCTACGCTGCACGAAATGCGTCGCGCCGGCAAAGACATCATGTTCGAAGGTGCCCAGGGTTCGTTGCTGGACATCGACCACGGTACCTACCCGTACGTCACTAGCTCGAACACCACTGCCGGCGGCATCGCCACCGGTTCGGGCATGGGTCCGATGTACCTGGATTACATCCTGGGCATCACCAAGGCCTACACCACTCGCGTGGGTTCGGGTCCGTTCCCGACGGAGCTGTTCGACGACGTCGGCGCGTTCCTGGCCAAGCGTGGCCACGAGTTCGGTGCAACCACCGGCCGAGCCCGCCGCTGTGGTTGGTTCGACGCTGTTATCCTGCGCCGCGCCATCGACGTCAACAGCATCTCGGGCATCTGCCTGACCAAGCTGGACGTGCTTGACGGTCTCGAGACCATCAACATCTGCGTGGGCTACAAGAACGAGAACGGTGCAGTGATCGACGCCCCGACCGACGCTGACAGCTACATCGGCCTGGAGCCGGTGTACGAAGAAGTGCCGGGCTGGTCCGAGTCGACCCTGGGTGCCAAGACCCTGGAAGAGCTGCCTGCCAACGCTCGCGCTTACATCAAGCGCCTTGAAGAACTGGTTGGCGCACCGATCGACATTATTTCGACGGGGCCTGATCGCAACGAGACGATCGTTCTGCGTCACCCGTTCGATTGATAAGTCGTTGAAACACAAACAAAGGGTCGCTTCGGCGGCCCTTTGTTTTGCCCGTTGACTTGCACCTCAATCAAACCCGCCACTGCGGCACGACCCTTGCTGTGATTCCACGTATTACGCGATGCCATCATTTTAATGGCGTGTGTTGTGGGGGATTTCCTGTGTCGGCTGTTACTTCTCTTCTACGCAGCCGCTTGCTGCGGCCCGTATTCATTGCTCTCGGTATTGCCCTTGTGGTGCAGGTGCTGGTTGCCGTCGCCCTCACTCGGAGCACCGTTACTGCGCTCGAAGCTGAACTGGCGGCGCGGCTGAGTGTAGATTCGCAACACTTGACCGGCGAACTGGAACAGGCAAGCCGCGACGTAACGTCCAGTCTGGACAGTCTTTCGCAAAATACACGTCAGCGCCTGAGCGCGGGCCTGTCGACGCGTCTGAAAGATGAACAGAAGCAACTGCGTGCGACGCTGGAGAAAGACCTGCGGGATTCAGCGACGGACATGGCCGAGCTGCTGGCTGCTGTCGCGCCACGGGCAATGTGGGATGGCGATACGCCGACGCTGTCGGAGTTCGCGCGCCGTGCGCAACGCAATCCGAACGTGCTTTTTGTGGTCTACGACGATGCTCAAGGTGAGCACCTGACGCGTTATCTGAATCGCGAGAACGAATCGATCAAGGCCCTGCTGGCGAAAGGCGAAGGCGAGCGTGCCATGGACAAGGTCCTGAATGCGGCGCAGAAGGATCCTTCGGTTTATTACGTCGAGGCTTCGATCAGCCCCAACGGTGTGGAAATCGGCAAAGTACGCATGGGCGTATCGACCACGTCGGTGGAAGAGAATCTGGCGGCGCTGGACAAACGCTTCGTTGCGTTGATCGGCAGCGGTGATCAACTGGTTTCGGAAAGTCTGGGCGGCGCTGCGGCCGAGAGTTCTGCCGCATTGCGCTCGCGTCTGCAAACGGCGCAAGCGTCGGCCACTGCGATGGCAACCAATACCAGTTCTGCTGTCCAGGAGGCTGCGTCCACGTTGCGCTGGAGAATCGGCGTCGGGCTGTCTCTGGTGGGACTCGGTGTGCTGGTGGTGTTGGCCATCGTGCTGGGGCGCCGCGTCGTTTTGCGCTTGCAGTTGCTCAATCGTGCGCTGGATGATCTGGCAGCAGGCGAAGGCGATCTGACCAAGCGCGTCAAACTCAACAGCAACGATGAGATAGGCGATATGGCTGCGGCGGTGAACCGCTTCGTAGACAAATTGCAGCCGATCGTTCGAGAGGCGGGCGATGTGGCGCAACAGACGGGGGTTGAGATCGGCGCCATGAGCAAACGCAATGCGGGCGCCGGCGCTGCCGCCGAGTTGCAGCGTGATGAAGTGGCTGCCAGCCTTCAAGCGCTGGCGCAGATGGCTGACGAGGCGCAGGCCGAGAGCCAGGCGATGCAGGCAGCATTGCGGCAGGTGGTGGACATTCGTCAGGCGACCGATGAAAACACACGCACCTCCAATCAGGTGGGCAGCCTGATTGAGGCGCTGGCCGGGCAGGTGGAGACCGGTTCCCAAGTCATCGAGCGGCTGGCGCAGCAAAGCCAGCAGATTGAAGTGGTGCTGGAAGTGATCCATGGCATCGCCGAGCAAACCAACCTGCTTGCCCTCAACGCGGCCATTGAGGCAGCGCGTGCGGGCGAGACCGGTCGAGGTTTCGCCGTTGTCGCCGATGAAGTGCGCGCGTTGGCGAGCAAGACGCAAAGCTCAACGGGCGATATTCAGGAACACATCGCCAAGCTGCAGTCCGGGGCACGCGAAGCGGTGGCAACGATTGGTCTGGCCGGGCGTCAGGCCAAAGAAGGCTTGGCGGTATTGAAGGACAGCGCGCGGCTACAGCAGTCGGTGCAGTTGTCTGTCGAGCAGGTTCATGCGGCGATTGGTTTAGCGACTCGTGCGGCAGAGCATCAGGCTCAAGGCGCACAAGCAGTACGCGGGCGCGTAGAAGTCATCCACGCTCAAGCCGAGAAGGCTGCGCAGGCCGTGGTGGAAACAACCGCCAGCGGCAAGACGCTGGACAGGCTTGCTGCTCAGCTCAAGGCGAGTCTTGGGCAGTTCCGCGCGTAGTCGCCTGTACGGACCGGGGTATTGCAGCCCCCCCAGAAAGCACAAAACCGAGCACTTGGCTCGGTTTTGTTTGTTTGGTGCCCAGAAGAAGACTCGAACTTCCACGACCTTGCGGTCACCAGCACCTGAAGCTGGCGTGTCTACCAATTTCACCATCTGGGCATGGCGCTGATTTAATTAGATTTTTCGTGGGAGTGCAACTGAATTTTTGAATTTCTTCGGGAGGCGGTTGAGCGATTCATTTGCCGCGTGGGACAGGGCAGGGAGAAGTGATCTACGCTGAGGGCAGTTTTGCCAGGCTTGACTTTTCAAACCGCAAAATGCACAAAACCGAGCCTAAGCTCGGTTTCGTTGAATTGGTGCCCAGAAGAAGACTCGAACTTCCACGACCTTGCGGTCACCAGCACCTGAAGCTGGCGTGTCTACCAATTTCACCATCTGGGCAGTTCGTTGATTTCATTCGATATTTCGTTTGATTTCAACTACAACTTGGCAGTGCCGTCGTTGTGGGGCGCATCTTACGGAGGAGATTGAAGGCTGTAAAGCCCCCGTGCAAAAATAATTTGAAATAGCGAAAAGTCCCAGCAAATGCTGTCTTCGCGTTTCAATCTGGTATATGCCAAACTAATTACATCCAGATAAGGTGAACTCATTCTAATGGCCGATTGGCAGTCCCTCGATCCCGAGGCCGCTCGTGAAGCGGAAAAATACGAAAACCCCATCCCTAGCCGTGAGCTGATTCTGGCGCACCTTTCCGAGCGCGGTTCGCCCGCCGCCCGTGAGCAGTTGGTGGAAGAGTTTGGCCTCACGACTGAAGATCAGATCGAGGCCTTGCGGCGTCGGCTCCGCGCCATGGAGCGTGATGCGCAACTGATTTATACCCGCCGCGGTACGTACGCGCCGGTCGACAAGCTGGACCTCATCCTGGGCCGCATCAGCGGTCACCGTGACGGCTTCGGCTTCCTGGTGCCGGATGACGGCTCCGACGACCTGTTCATGAGCCCTGCGCAAATGCGTCTGGTGTTCGACGGCGACCGTGCACTGGCGCGCGTCTCGGGTCTGGACCGTCGCGGCCGCCGGGAAGGCGTGATCGTCGAAGTCATTTCCCGTGCACACGAAACCGTGGTGGGTCGCTACTTCGAAGAAAGCGGCATCGGTTTCGTCCAGCCGGACAACCCAAAAATCCAGCAAGAAGTGCTGATCACCCCAGGCCGTAACAACGGCGCCAAGATCGGTCAGTTCGTCGAGGTGAAAATCACCCACTGGCCGACACCGCGCTTCCAGCCCCAAGGTGACGTGGTTGAGGTGGTGGGCAATTACATGGCGCCCGGCATGGAGATCGATGTCGCGCTGCGTACCTACGACATCCCTCACGTCTGGCCTGAGGCTGTGCTGAAAGAAGCCGCCAAGCTCAAGCCGGAAGTGGAAGAGAAGGACAAGGAAAACCGCGTCGATCTGCGTCACCTTCCGTTCGTGACCATCGACGGTGAAGATGCCCGCGACTTCGACGATGCCGTTTTCTGCGAAGCCAAGCCCGGCAAGCTGCGCCTGTTCTCCGGCGGCTGGAAGCTCTACGTGGCGATCGCCGACGTATCGAGCTATGTGAAGCTTGGCTCGGCGCTCGACGCTGAGTCTCAGGTGCGCGGCAACTCGGTGTATTTCCCCGAGCGCGTGATCCCGATGCTCCCTGAGCAGCTGTCCAACGGCCTGTGCTCGCTGAATCCGCTGGTTGATCGTCTGGCAATGGTTTGCGAGATGACCATCTCCAAAACCGGCGAGATGACTGACTACGTTTTCTACGAAGCCGTGATCCACTCCCATGCGCGTCTGACCTACAACAAGGTCAGCTCGATGCTGGAGCATCCAAAAGCCGCCGAAGCCAAGCAGCTGCGCGAGCAATATGGCGACGTCGTGCCGCACCTGAAGCAGCTTTATGCGCTGTACAAAGTGCTGCTGGGCGCCCGGCACGTTCGCGGTGCCATCGATTTTGAAACCCAGGAAACCCGGATCATTTTCGGGACCGAGCGCAAAATCGCCGAGATCCGCCCGACCACTCGCAACGATGCGCACAAGCTGATTGAAGAGTGCATGCTTGCGGCGAACGTGGCGACTGCAGCGTTTCTCAAGAAACACGAGATCCCTGCCCTGTATCGCGTCCACGACGGTCCGCCGCCCGAGCGTCTGGAAAAGCTGCGTGCCTTCCTCGGCGAGCTGGGTCTTTCCCTGCACAAGGGCAAAGACGGCCCGACGCCGAAGGATTATCAGGCGCTGCTCGAAACCATCAAGGACCGTCCGGATTACCACCTGATCCAGACTGTCATGCTGCGCTCGTTGAGTCAGGCGGTGTACAGCTCTGATAACCATGGCCACTTCGGCCTGAATTACGAAGCGTATACCCACTTCACCTCGCCGATTCGTCGCTACCCGGACTTGCTGACTCACCGGGCGATCCGCAGCGTGATCCGCTCCAAGCAGGAAACGCCGCACGTTCGTCGTGCCGGTGCTCCCGTCATTCCGAAAGCGCGCATCTACCCGTACGATGAAGCAATGCTCGAGCAGTTGGGCGAGCAGTGCTCGATGAGCGAACGCCGTGCCGATGAGGCCACCCGCGACGTCACGAACTGGCTTAAATGCGAGTTCATGAAAGACCGCGTTGGCGAGTCGTTCCCGGGCGTGATCACGGCTGTCACCGGCTTTGGTCTGTTCGTCGAGCTGACCGATATCTATGTCGAAGGCCTGGTTCATGTCACCGCATTGCCGGGTGATTACTACCACTTCGATCCGGTCCACCATCGTCTGGCCGGCGAGCGCACAGGGCGCAGCTTCCGCCTGGGCGACACCGTTGAAGTGCGTGTCATGCGTGTTGATCTTGACGAGCGCAAGATCGACTTCGAAATGTCCGAGAAGACCACCAGCGCACCGATCGGCCGCAAACGTCGGACGTCAGAGCCTGCCGCGGCAGAGAAGGGCAAGGATTCCAAGGAGTCCTCGTCTGCTTCCAAGTCCGGTCGCCGGACCGCGAAAGAGCCTGTTGCCGAGGCCTATCGACCAAGTGATGCGGCTGCCAAGAACGCTGAAGTGCGCAAAAGCCGTGAAATGAAAAAAGCGCTGCTGACTGAAGCCAAGGGTGGTAGCAAGGCATCGTCGGGAAAGTCGACGAGTGATTCCGCTGGCGCCTCCGGTAAGTCCAGCAAGCACCGCAAGGGTTCGTCGAAATCGGGCTCGGCTTCTTCTGCAAGTAGTGGCAGCGTTCGCAAACCTAGGGCAAAGTCATGAGTCAGCTGGAAAAAATCTACGGTGTTCATGCCGTAGAGGCGCTGTTGCGTCATCACCCGAAGCGGGTCAAGCAGATCTGGCTGGCTGAAGGGCGCAGCGATCCGCGGGTTCAGGTGCTCATCGAGCTCGCTGCGCAGAACCGCGTGTCGGTGGGGCAGGCCGAGCGCCGCGAGATGGATGCCTGGGTTGAGGGCGTTCACCAGGGCGTGGTGGCGGATGTGAGTCCGAGCCAGGTCTGGGGCGAGGCGATGCTCGACGAGCTGCTCGACCGCACCGAAGGTCCTCCGCTGATTCTGGTCCTGGATGGCGTCACCGATCCGCATAACCTGGGCGCCTGCCTGCGGACTGCCGATGCGGCCGGTGCGCTGGCGGTGATCGTGCCGAAAGACAAGTCCGCGACTTTGACGCCGACCGTGCGGAAAGTGGCGTGCGGCGCGGCCGAGGTCATTCCTCTCGTGGCCGTGACCAACCTGGCGCGCACGCTGGAAAAACTCCAGCAACGCGGCCTGTGGGTTGTCGGTACCGCAGGTGAGGCCGAGCAAGAGTTGTATCAGCAGGACCTGACTGGCCCGACCATCCTGATCATGGGGGCTGAAGGTAAAGGCATGCGCCGCCTGACCCGCGAGCATTGCGATTATCTGGTACGTCTGCCGATGGCGGGTAGCGTCAGCAGCCTCAACGTTTCGGTCGCGACAGGCGTCTGCCTGTTCGAAGCCCTGCGCCAGCGCGCGGCTGCCAAGAAGTAGTTGTCAGTAGCGAGCTGCAAGCTGCAAGCCTCAAGCTCGAGCCAGTCACGCTCCGGCTTGTAGCTTGTAGCTTGTAGCTTGTAGCTCAAAGCCATTGTTCAAATATTCACCAATCTCCTTGCGCCCCTCCGACCCCTTCTCTACAATCGCGTCCCTTGCTGTCATGGCAGGTGCTCATGTGCCTGTTCCTGTGCAAGATAAACCAGTGTTATTCACTCCTTGTCTGACCGCTTTGGCGGCAGGCTACAACCCGTAAGGAGCATTCATGCGTCATTACGAAATCATCTTTCTGGTTCACCCGGACCAGAGCGAGCAAGTCGGCGGCATGGTAGAGCGTTACACCAAGCTGATCGAAGAAGACGGCGGCAAGATCCACCGTCTGGAAGATTGGGGCCGTCGTCAACTGGCCTACGCAATCAACAATGTTCACAAGGCTCACTACGTGATGCTGAACGTTGAGTGCACTGGCAAGGCTCTGGCCGAGCTGGAAGACAACTTCCGTTACAACGATGCCGTGATCCGTAACCTTGTCATCCGTCGCGACGAAGCTGTTACTGGCCAGTCCGAAATGCTCAAGGCTGAAGAAAACCGCAGTGAGCGCCGTGAGCGTCGCGACCGTCCTGAGCACTCCGACGCCGATGGCGCCGATGGTGATGACAGCGACAACAGCGATAACGCTGACGAGTAATCCACGGACCTTTTGAGGAGCCCATTACATGGCACGTTTCTTCCGTCGTCGTAAATTCTGCCGCTTCACAGCTGAAAATGTGAAGGAGATCGATTACAAAGATCTCAACACCCTGAAAGCCTACGTATCTGAAACCGGCAAGATCGTTCCTAGCCGCATTACTGGTACCAAAGCTCGTTATCAGCGTCAGCTGGCTACCGCTATCAAGCGCGCCCGCTTCCTGGCCCTGTTGGCCTACACCGACAGCCACGGCCGCTGAGACCAGGTAGTCGACAAACGCAGTAAGGGATAGATCGCATGCGTGCCATGGCTGAATTCATCATGCGCGGCCGCATGCAGGCCACTCTCGTAGTGGTTGGATGTGCGGCATTGCCGCTGTTGTTCTGGTTGAGTGCTGCCGCAGGTTGCCTTGTGCTCCTGCGACGCGGGATGAGTGACGCCTTGGGCGTCCTCGCCTGGGCTCTGCTGCCGGCTTTGGTCTGGTGGTATTTCGGTGAACCCCGCACCCTGATGGTGTTGCTGGGTTCTTGGGGGTTGGCCGCCGTGTTGCGTGCCAGCGAGTCCTGGGTCCGAGTGCTGCTGGTCAGCGTGGCGGTTGGATTGTTGTATGCAGTGATTCTGGGCGCGGTGTTTCGCGAGCCCATCGAAGCCATGGCGGGAGAGCTGCAAAAGCTCTTGCCCCACGTCTTCGGTGATGTCTACCAGCAGATGTCGGTAGAAGAGCGAGCGCGTCTGGGGGCACTGATTACACCCGTCCTCAACGGCCTGATTGCAGCGTTGTTGCAGATCGTCAGCGTGGTATGCCTGATCCTTGGGCGGTACTGGCAGGCGTTGTTGTATAACCCGGGCGGTTTCGGGCGCGAATTTCGCAGCCTGAAACTCCCGCGGGCACCGATGCTGGTGCTGCTGGTGTGCATGTTGGTGGGGCCGAACTTCGGTCCTCAACTGGCGATGCTGACACCGTTGTGCAGCGTACCGCTCATGTTCGCGGGCCTGGCCCTGATTCACGGTCTGGTGGCTGCAAAGCGCCTGACACGGTTCTGGCTGGTGGGGTTGTACGTCACGCTGTTGCTGTTCATGCAGCTGATCTATCCGTTGCTGGTGGTGATTGCCATTGTCGACAGCCTGATTGATTTTCGCGGCCGTCTGGCGTCGAAAGATGCCGATAACGGTTCTGCGAACGGTGAAGGTTAAAGTTAAGAGGTTTTACCAAATGGAACTCATCCTGCTGGAAAAAGTCGCCAACCTGGGCAACCTGGGCGATAAAGTAAACGTTAAGGCTGGCTACGGTCGTAACTTCCTGCTGCCTTTCGGCAAAGCAACCGCTGCAACCGCTGCCAACGTGGCCGCGTTTGAAGAGCGTCGTGCAGAGCTGGAAAAAGCTGCCGCCGAGAAGAAAGCTTCTGCTGAAACTCGTGCTGCCCAACTGGCTGAGCTGGAAGTGACCATCACTGCCACCGCTGGTGACGAAGGCAAGCTGTTCGGCTCGATCGGTACTCACGACATCGCTGACGCACTGACCGCCTCTGGCGTTGAAGTGGCCAAGTCTGAAGTTCGTCTGCCGAACGGCACCATCCGTAACGTTGGCGAATACGACGTAGCCGTGCACCTGCACAGCGATGTTGAAGCTACCGTTCGCGTTGTTGTTGTAGCTGCTTAAGCAGTATGGTTTCTGCGCTTCGGTGCAGAAGTCTGACCGACTGACGACTCGCTCCTCGGTCGGTTGGCATTGGGCACGTTCCTGTTCGCAGGTCGTGCCCTTTGTCATTTCTGAGTATCCTGATTCAACCCCCTGATTTCCGTGTGGCCATGAACGACATTTCCGCTCCCGAGCAATATGATCTGCAAACCGCTGCCCTGAAGGTGCCGCCGCATTCCATCGAGGCCGAACAGGCCGTGCTCGGTGGTTTGATGCTGGACAACAACGCCTGGGAGCGCGTGCTTGATCAGGTGTCGGATGGCGATTTCTATCGTCATGACCACCGTCTGATATTCCGCGCCATCGCCAAGCTGGCGGATCAGAACCAACCGATCGACGTCGTCACCCTGGCCGAGCAGCTCGACAAGGAAGGCCAGACCTCCCAGGTCGGCGGCCTGGGTTACCTATCGGAACTGGCGAAGAACATCCCGTCCGTCGCGAACATCAAGGCCTATGCCCAGATCGTTCGTCAGCGCGCAACGCTGCGCCAGTTGATCGGCATCAGCACCGAGATTGCCGACAGTGCTTTCAATCCGGAAGGGCGCACCGCTGAAGAGATTCTCGACGAGGCCGAACGGCAGATCTTTCAGATCGCCGAGGCGCGGCCCAAGACGGGCGGCCCGGTCAGCGTCAACGACCTGCTGACCCGCGCGATTGACCGCATCGATACGCTGTTCAACATCGGCGACGGCATCACTGGCCTTTCCACGGGCTACGCCGACCTGGATGAAAAGACCAGCGGTTTGCAGCAGTCTGACCTGATCATCGTCGCAGGCCGTCCGTCGATGGGTAAGACCACCTTCGCGATGAACCTTGTGGAAAACGCGGTGCTGCGCAGCGACAAGGTGGTTTTGGTCTACTCGCTAGAGATGCCAGGCGAATCGCTGATCATGCGTATGCTTTCGTCGCTGGGCCGTATCGACCAGACCAAGGTGCGTTCCGGTCAGCTGGATGACGATGACTGGCCGCGCCTGACGTCGGCGGTCAACCTGCTCAACGATCGCAAGCTGTTCATCGACGACACGGCTGGCATCAGCCCGTCGGAGATGCGTGCGCGTACGCGGCGTCTTGTCCGCGAGCACGGCGACATCGGCCTGATCATGATCGACTACCTGCAGCTGATGCAGATCCCGGGCTCGAGCGGGGATAACCGGACGAACGAGATTTCCGAGATCTCCCGTTCCCTCAAAGCGCTCGCCAAGGAATTCAATTGCCCGGTGGTCGCGCTGTCCCAGCTGAACCGCTCCCTCGAGCAACGTCCCAACAAGCGCCCGGTGAACTCTGACTTGCGGGAATCCGGAGCGATCGAGCAGGACGCCGACGTCATCATGTTCGTGTACCGGGATGAGGTGTATCACCCCGAGACCGAACACAAGGGCATCGCTGAAATCATCATCGGCAAGCAGCGGAACGGCCCGATCGGGTTCATTCGGCTTGCGTTTATCGGCAAGTACACCCGCTTCGAAAACCTCGCGCCGGGTAGCTACAACTTTGATGATGATGAGTAGGTAGCCGGTTCAGGGCTAACCACTAATCCGACCTGTGCCGTCGGATTTGATCAAAATTTGTGCTATTCTCCGCGCCCGCGAATTTCCAAGCGAAAATCGCCCCCAGACACGAACACTGGTCATCGATATGCAAGCAGCCAAGCCGTTATTTGACTATCCGAAGTACTGGGCCGAATGTTTCGGACCAGCGCCTTTCCTGCCCATGAGCCGGGAAGAAATGGATCAGCTTGGCTGGGATTCCTGCGACATCATCATTGTCACGGGTGATGCCTACGTCGATCACCCGTCGTTTGGCATGGCAATCATCGGCCGGCTGCTGGAGTCCCAGGGCTTCCGCGTCGGGATCATTGCGCAGCCTGACTGGAAGTCAAAAGACGACTTCATGAAGCTCGGCGAGCCGAACCTGTTCTTCGGCGTCGCGGCCGGCAACATGGATTCGATGATCAACCGCTACACCGCCGACAAAAAGATTCGCTCCGACGATGCGTACACGCCGGGCGGTATGGCGGGCAAGCGTCCGGACCGTGCGAGTCTGGTCTACAGTCAGCGTTGCAAGGAAGCCTACAAGAACGTGCCGATCGTTCTGGGTGGCATCGAAGCATCGCTGCGCCGCATCGCTCACTACGACTACTGGCAGGACAAGGTACGGAACTCGATCCTGATCGACGCGTGCGCCGATATCCTGCTGTACGGCAACGCCGAGCGAGCCATCGTCGAAGTGGCCACTCGCCTGTCCTATGGCGAGACGATCGAAAGCATCACTGACGTGCGCGGCACGGCATTCATTCGTCGTGATACGCCGGAAGGCTGGTACGAAGTCGACTCCACGCGTATCGACCGTCCAGGCAAGATCGACAAGATCATCAACCCGTACGTGAACACTCAAGACACCCAGGCCTGCGCCATCGAGCAGGAAAAGGGTGACGTCGAGGATCCGAACGAAGCGAAGGTCGTGCAGATTCTGGCGAGCCCGCGCATGACCCGCGACAAGACGGTCATCCGGCTGCCGTCGATGGAGAAGGTCCGTAACGACCCGGTTCTGTACGCTCACGCCAACCGCGTATTGCACCTGGAAACCAACCCGGGCAACGCCCGCGCGCTGGTCCAGAAGCACGGCGAAGTCGACGTCTGGTTCAATCCGCCGCCCATTCCGATGACCACCGAAGAAATGGACTACGTGTTCGGCATGCCTTATGCGCGCATCCCGCACCCGGTGTACGGCAAGGAGAAGATCCCGGCCTACGACATGATCCGTTTCTCGGTGAACATCATGCGCGGCTGCTTCGGTGGCTGTACGTTCTGCTCGATCACCGAACACGAAGGCCGGATCATCCAGAACCGTTCCCACGATTCGATCATTCGCGAAATCGAAGAGATCCGTGACAAGGTCCCCGGCTTCACCGGCGTGATTTCCGACCTCGGCGGGCCGACGGCGAACATGTATCGCATCGCCTGCAAGAGCCCGGAAATCGAATCCGCGTGCCGCAAGCCGTCGTGCGTGTTCCCTGGCATCTGCCCGAACTTGAACACCGATCACTCGGCATTGATTCAGCTGTACCGCAGCGCCCGTGAACTGCCCGGCGTGAAGAAGATTCTGATCGCCTCCGGTCTGCGTTACGACCTGGCTGTCGAATCGCCCGAGTACGTCAAGGAGCTGGTCACCCACCACGTCGGCGGTTACCTGAAGATTGCGCCTGAGCACACCGAAGAAGGTCCGCTCAACCAGATGATGAAGCCGGGCATTGGCAGCTATGACAAGTTCAAGCGCATGTTCGAGAAGTACTCCAAGGAAGCGGGCAAAGAGCAGTACCTGATTCCTTACTTCATCGCGGCCCATCCGGGCACGACTGACGAAGACATGATGAACCTCGCGCTGTGGCTCAAGGGCAATGGCTTCCGTGCGGATCAGGTGCAGGCGTTCTATCCGTCGCCGATGGCCAGTGCGACGGCCATGTACCACTCCGGCAAGAACCCGCTGCGCAAGGTCACGTACAAGAGCGACTCGGTCACCATCGTCAAGAGCGAAGAGCAGCGCCGTCTGCACAAGGCGTTCCTGCGCTACCACGATCCGAAGGGCTGGCCGATGCTGCGTGAAGCGCTGGAGCGAATGGGCCGTGCCGATCTGATCGGGCCGGGCAAGCATCAGCTGATCCCGCTGCACCAGCCGGAAACCGACACCTATCAGAGCGCGCGCCGCAAGAACTCGACGCCGGCCGGTAGCCACAAGGTTGCCAGGACCACCAAGATCCTGACGCAGCACACCGGCTTGCCACAACGCGGCAGCGACGGCAGCAAACCTTGGGACAAGCGCGAAGAGGCCAAGGCCGCGGCGGCTGCTCGTAACAAGCAGGCAGCCAAGGATCGCTCGGATGCGGCCAAACCCGGCAAAGGCAAGAAGCCAACGCGTCAGCCGGTCTTTCCACGCTAACACCCTCGCGCCAACGCTTCTTCGCTCCAACAAAACGCCAGCTTTCGAGCTGGCGTTTTGCATTCCGGTGCAAATAACCCCACCCGCCTCATTTCCGTGCGACCCTTGCACCATTCGTTGAAGCGGGCGCGATTTTGGTGCTGTGCTTGGCTGAACAAGCTACCTCCACGCCGGAGGCGCCTGATTTGCCGGGGTGGCATAAGTCTTGCGCAGCTCCGTTACCGTCCAGGCTCGCAGGAGGCACGCCGTGTCGATTCACATTGCCTTGCACCATGTCACGCATTACCGCTACGAACGCGCGGTTGAGCTGGGTCCGCAGATTGTCCGCTTGCGCCCGGCGGCCCACAGCCGCACGCGCGTGTTGTCGTATTCGCTGAAAGTCCTTCCTGAAAACCATTTCATCAACTGGCAGCAGGACCCGCAGGGTAATTACCTGGCGCGGTTGGTGTTCCCGGAAAAGACTGATGAGTTGCGCATCGAGGTGGACCTGGTCGCCGAAATGGCGGTGTTTAACCCCTTCGATTTCTTCCTTGAGCCCTACGCTGAGAAGATCCCGTTCACCTACGCCCGCGAAGAGCATCACGAGCTGCAGCCCTATCTGGAAAAGCTGCCGCTGACCCCAAGATTCCAGGCGTATCTGGACAGCATCGACCGCACGCCGATTCCGGCGATCGACTTTCTGGTCGGCCTCAACCAGCGTCTGGCCAATGACATCGGTTACCTGATTCGTATGGAGCCGGGCATTCAGACGCCCGAATACACCCTGGAAAACGCTTCCGGTTCCTGCCGCGACTCCGCCTGGTTGCTGGTGCAGTTACTGCGACATCTGGGTTTGGCTGCGCGGTTTGTGTCCGGGTATTTGATTCAGCTCAAAGCCGATGTGAAGGCGCTGGATGGACCGTCCGGCACCGACGTTGATTTCACGGATCTGCACGCCTGGTGCGAGGTGTATCTGCCCGGCGCTGGCTGGGTGGGCCTTGACGCTACGTCCGGCTTGTTTGCCGGTGAGGGTCACATTCCGCTGGCGTGCAGCCCCGAGCCGTCTTCGGCGGCGCCGATCAGTGGCATGGTCGAGCCCTGCAACACCGAATTCACCCACGAGATGTCGGTGCGGCGCATCTGGGAGGCGCCCCGCGTCACCAAGCCCTACACCGAAGAGCAGTGGCAGGACATTCAGGCGCTGGGCCGGCAGATTGATAACGACCTGATGGCACACGACGTGCGCCTGACCATGGGCGGCGAGCCGACCTTTGTGTCCATCGACGACCGTGACGGCGATGAATGGAACACCGCCGCACTGGGGCCGAAGAAGCGTCTGCTCTCCGCTGAGCTTTATCAACGCATGCGGGACCATTACGCGCCCCAGGGCATCGTTCATTTTGGTCAGGGCAAGTGGTACCCCGGTGAGCAATTGCCGCGCTGGTCGCTGAACTGCTTCTGGCGTAAGGACGGGCAACCGGTGTGGCGCAACAACGCGCTGGTCGCTGACGAAACCCGGGACTACGGCGCCGACAGCGAAATGGCGGGCAGTTTCCTGCGTAGCGTGGCCGAGCGGCTGAAGCTGCCGGCGCGCTACGTTTTCCCGGCCTACGAAGACCGTTTCTATTACCTGTGGCGTGAGGGCGCGCTGCCCAAAAACGTCAGCGCCGAAGCTTCGCGTCTTGAAGACCCGCTCGAACGCGAGCGCCTGCGCAAAGTGTTTTCCCAAGGGCTGGACACCATCATCGGCCACGTGCTGCCGCTGGCGCGAACCGCCGCCGACGATCATTGGCAGAGCGGTCGCTGGTACCTGCGTGACGAGCATTGCCGGCTGGTGCCGGGGGACTCCGCGCTGGGCTATCGCCTGCCACTGGCTTCCCAGCCTTGGGTCAAGGCTGCCGAGTATCCCTACATCCACCCGACCGACCACAATCAGGCATTTGCAGAGTTGCCCGACCGCGACGAGGTTCAGTCGCGACTGGACGGCCTGGCAGAGCAGGGCGACCCGGGCGTCGAGCGCGAACCCGAGATCGACGAGTCCGCCGATTGGCTGACCCGCACCGCCTTGAGCGCCGAAGCACGGGGCGGGCGGTTGTATCTGTTCATGCCGCCGCTGCAATCCCTTGAGGCCTATCTGGAACTGGTCGCCGCCATCGAAGCGACGGCCGAGGACATGCGCTGCCCGGTGTTGCTGGAGGGGTATGAGCCGCCGAGCGATCCGCGTCTGGCGAACTTCCGCATTACCCCGGATCCGGGCGTGATCGAAGTGAACGTGCAGCCGTCGTCCACCTGGGATGAGCTGGTCGAACGCACCGAGTTTCTCTACGAACAGGCGCGTCTGACCCGGCTGACCACCGAGAAATTCATGATCGACGGGCGCCACACCGGCACCGGCGGCGGCAACCATTTTGTCCTCGGTGGCGCAACGCCGGGCGACTCGCCCTTCCTGCGCCGGCCGGATCTGCTGCGCAGCCTGTTGAGTTACTGGCATAACCACCCGTCGCTGTCCTACTTGTTCTCTGGATTGTTCATCGGCCCGACCTCCCAGGCACCGCGTGTCGACGAAGCACGCAACGACTCGTTATACGAGTTGGAAATCGCCTTCTCGCAAATGCCCGCGCCGGGCGAAGAATGCGCGCCGTGGCTGGTGGACCGGCTGCTGCGCAATCTGCTGATCGACGTGACCGGCAACACCCACCGCGCCGAATTCTGCATCGACAAGTTGTACTCGCCCGACGGTGCGACCGGCCGCTTGGGCCTGCTGGAATTGCGCGCATTCGAGATGCCGCCCCACGCACGCATGAGTCTGGCGCAGCAGCTGTTGCTGCGGGCACTGGTCGCGCGTTTCTGGCGCGAACCCTATGCACCGGCGAAACTGGCGCGCTGGGGTACCGAGCTGCACGACCGCTTCATGCTGCCGCATTTCATTGAGCAGGATTTCGCCGACGTCATCGCCGAGCTCAACAGCGCCGGTTATCCCGTGCGCGCGGAGTGGTTCGCGGCGCATCTGGAGTTTCGCTTTCCGAAGGTCGGCGATTACACCGTCAGCGGTATCGAGCTGGAGCTGCGCCAGGCCCTGGAGCCTTGGCACGTGCTGGGCGAGGAGGGTGCAGCGGGTGGCGCGGTTCGTTATGTGGACTCATCCCTTGAGCGCTTGCAGCTGAAGGTCACCGGCCTGCCGCCGCAGCGTTACATGCTCACCTGCAACGGTGTGCCGGTGCCGCTGCGACCGACCGGGCGCGTAGGCGAGTTCGTCGCGGGGGTGCGTTATCGCGCCTGGCAGCCGACCAATGCCTTGCAGCCGACGATCCCGGTGCATGCGCCGCTGGTTTTCGACATTCTCGACACCTGGATGCAGCGTTCGCTGGGGGGCTGCGAGTATCATGTCGCCCACCCTGGCGGGCGCAATTACGAAACCCTGCCGGTGAACGCCAACGAAGCGGAAAGCCGACGTCTGGCGCGGTTCTTCCGGGTGGGACACAGTCCCGGCAAACTGGACGTCCCCACGCTAACCCTCAACGATGAACTGCCGATGACCCTGGATTTGCGCCTGCATCGGTAATCGCGCCGGCGGCCTGACGTGGGGTCAGGTCGCCGTGCCGCACGTCTAAACATGGAAAGCGCCCCTGCGTGTCATGTTGTCTGCGCTACTCTGAGCGCAGTTGATTCGAGTCCTTTTGTTGTCTGCCGAGCCTTCCATGCCAGACCTGCTTGACCACTATCCGCTCACCCCGGGTACCTACCACGAGATGCTGGATGCCAGCGGCGCCGTTCGGCCGCATTGGCAGCGGCTGTACGAGCATCTCCAGCGCAGCACACCTGGGCAGCTCATCCAGCGTCAGGCGCTGCTCGCCAGGCAGATTCAGGAAAACGGCGTCACCTATAACGTCTACGCCGACCCCAAGGGCGCCGATCGTCCTTGGGAACTGGACATGCTGCCCCACGTGATTCCGATGGAAGAGTGGCAGCCACTGGCGGCCGGCATCGCCCAGCGCGCGCGTTTGCTCAATGCCGTGCTGGCTGATCTCTACGGCCCGCAGGAACTGATCGCCGAAGGTCTGCTGCCGGCGGAGCTGGTGTTCGGCCACAACAACTTTCTCTGGCCATGCCAGGGCGTAAAGCCGCCTGAAGGCACGTTTCTTCATGTGTATGCGGTTGACCTGGCGCGCACGCCCGACGGTCGCTGGTGGGTCACGGCCGACCGGACTCAGGCGCCGTCGGGTGCGGGTTACGCGCTGGAAAACCGGCTGATCGTGTCGCGGGCGTTTCCCGAGTTGTACCGGGATCTGCAAGTCCAGCACCTCTCGAATTTCTTCCGGTCGCTGCAGGAAACTCTCGCGCGCCAGGCACCCACCAGCCACGAAGCCCCGCTGGTGGTACTGCTAACACCTGGGCGTTTCAACGAGAGTTATTTCGAGCATCTGTATCTGGCCGGTCAGTTGGGTTATCCATTGGTGGAAGGCAGTGACCTGACCGTGCGTGACGCGACGGTGTACCTGAAAACCCTCAGCGGGTTGCGTCGTGTTCACGCGATCATGCGCCGTCTGGACGACGATTTTTGCGATCCACTTGAACTGCGCACGGATTCCGCGCTGGGCGTGCCGGGCCTGCTTCAAGCGGTGCGACAGGGCCGCGTGCTGGTCGCCAATGCCTTGGGTAGCGGCGTGCTGGAATCGCCGGGGCTGTTGGGGTTTCTGCCAAAGATCAATGAACACTTATTTGGTGAAGAGCTGTTGCTGCCGTCGATCGCCACCTGGTGGTGCGGCGAGCCGCCGGTGCTGGCCCAGGCGCTGGAGAAGATGCCGGAGCTGCTTATCAAGCCTGCGTTCCCGTCCCAGAGTTTCGCCCCGGTCTTCGGCCGCGATCTCAGCGACGATGACCGCCAGGCCCTTGGCGCGCGTATGCAAGCCCGGCCTTATGCCTACGTCGCGCAGGAATTGGCGCAGTTGTCCCACGCGCCAGTCTGGCAGGGTGAGGACAGTCAGCTGCAGCCCCGCGCCATCGGCATGCGCGTTTACGCGGTGGCAACGGCCGATGGCTATCGCGTCCTGCCGGGCGGCTTGACCCGCGTGGCGGCCGATGCCGACGCTGACGTGGTGTCGATGCAGCGCGGCGGCGCAAGCAAGGACACCTGGATTCTTGGCGAGCGCCCCCTGGGTAGTGAACCGTGGAAAAACCGTCACTCGCTGGGCGTGCACGACCTGATCCGTCGCGACCCGTATCTACCGTCGCGTGTGGTGGAAAACCTGTTTTGGTTCGGCCGTTATTGCGAGCGATGCGACAACAGCGCGCGCCTGCTGCGGATCATGCTGACGCGCTATGTCGACGGCGATGATCCAGTCGCTTTGCGAGCAGCGGTCGAGCTGGCCGAACGGTTGAATCTGCTTCCGCTCCAGGACGAAGATGAGCCGAGCGAGCTGCATGAGCGTTTGCTTGAAGCGCTTTTGGGTGATGACTGGCCGTTCAGCCTGCGTTCCAATTTGCAGCGCCTGCAGTGGGCGGCGTCCCAGGTGCGCGGCAAGTTGTCCCGCGAGAACTGGCAGGCGCTGGTGGAATTGCAGCGTGAAGCCCTGAGCCTGGAGACCGAGAGCCCTGATTTCGGTGAGTTGCTGGATTTCCTCAACCGGCTGGTAATGTCGCTGGCGGCGCTGTCCGGTTTTGCCCTGGACGACATGACCCGCGACGAGGGCTGGCGCTTCCTGATGATAGGGCGGCGCATCGAGCGCTTGCAGTTTCTCTGTACGACGCTGGCGGCGTTCCTGCGCAGCGAGGCGGTGTTTCACCAGGACGCCCTGGACGGGCTGCTGGAGCTGGGCAACAGCGGGATCACCTACCGCTCGCGCTATCTGGCCCTGCCGCAGTTGATCCCGGTGCTCGACCTGCTGGTGCTGGACGACCAGAACCCCCACGCGGTGTTGTTTCAGCTCAAGCTGGTGGCCCGCTCGGTGAAGCGCATGAACGAGGATTTCGGTGTGCCTCAAGACAACAGCCTCGCGACGCTGATTCAGCGGCTGGCGGTGTTCGATCTGGGTTGCCTGGAAGAAGGGTTGTTCGGTGAGAGCAGCATCAAGGCAGCACTGGATGGGCTGGCGGATCTGCTGCAAACCATCGGCGAGACCAGCGGCCACGTTTCGGACCGGCTCGCGCTGCGTCATTTCGCCCACGTCGATGATGTCAGCCAGCGCACGGTGTCGGTCTGATGAACAGCGCCCAGTATCAAGTCCTCCACGACACCCACTACAAATACGACAGCCCGGTTTCCCTGGCCCAGCAGCTCGCCCATCTGTGGCCACGGCGCAGTCCCTGGCAGCGCTGCCTTGAGCAGCATTTGGTCATCAGCCCGACCCCGACCACCCGCCGTGATGAGCTGGACGTGTTCGGCAATCCGCTGACGCGCCTGGCGTTCGAACGTCCCCATGATGAGCTGCAGGTCAACGCGCGCCTGCGCATTGAAGTGCTGGAACGGCCGCAGCTGGATTTCAATGGGTCCGCTCCATGGGACGAGGCGCAGCATCGACTGACCTACAGCGCCTCGAGGATGGCGCCGGATATCCTTGACGCCTGCCGGTATCGCTTCGAATCGCCTTACGTGCATTTGAAGCAGACCTTCGTCGAATTCTCCGCCAGCTGCTTTCCCGCCGGACGGCCGATGCTGCTGTGCGCGCAGGCGCTGATGGAGAAGATATTCGAAGAGTTCACGTTCGATGGCGAGGCGACTCAGGTGGCCACGCCGTTGGTGGAAGTGCTGGAAACCCGACGAGGTGTCTGTCAGGACTTTGCTCATTTGATGCTGGCGTGCGTGCGCTCGCGCGGGCTGGCGGCGCGGTATGTCAGCGGCTATCTGCTGACCCAGCCGCCGCCCGGCCAGCCACGGCTGATTGGCGCCGATGCGTCCCACGCGTGGGTGTCGGTGTTCTGTCCGGTGTTGGGGTGGGTGGATTTCGATCCGACCAACAACGTTCAGCCTGCGCTTGAGCACATCAGTCTGGCGTGGGGGAGGGATTTTTCTGACGTGTCGCCATTGCGGGGGGTGATTCTGGGAGGCGGGAGCCACGATCCGGAAGTGCGGGTGACGGTGATGCCGATTACGGGTTAGGCGGGCGTTGGTATCGACGGGGCTGTGAGCGCGCTTGCGATATCGGGGTGTCAGCCAATGGATGGATCATGGCGAAAATCCCATCGTGAGCAAGCTCACTCCTACAGGTTTTCGCGTTCATCCATCCCATTGCGCTGAATCAGATGATCACTCAGCAGGCTTTTCTTCGGCGGAGCCTTTTACTTCGGTGGAGCCTTCAGCATCGGTAGAGTGTTCAGCTTCAGTGGCGCCTTCGGCGTTTTCGCCGTCTACGACTGCACCTTCTCCAGCCTCTGCTTCAGCCTTCTCGGCCTGCTTGCGCTGTGCTTTTTCCTCTTTCTTTTGCTCTTTTGCCAGATCACGTTGGCGTTTGGCGAAGGAATAGTTGGGTTTGGCCATGGGCAGTCCTCGAGGCAGACGATAAGTCAGCACATTCTGCCTGAGAATGGTGCAAAACCGGCGTGGTATTTTTCCTCACCCGATCATCAATCACGGTCAGTCGCCCGCCATTACAGGTCGCAGCCGTTGAAAACCGCGCGTTTATAGACGCCGTAATCCTGGCTGGCGCGGTCGTAATTGCCCGATGCGCCGCAGGCGTAAGCGGCGAGCAAGCTGCGGAAAATGCTGGAAAGTTGCATGGGATCGTCCTGAAGGTGGGTGACAGGGCGATCTTATGCAGCCATCTTAGCGCTGACTGTTTGATTGTCTCGATGGCCCTGATAGAGGCCGTGCCGAGATGACCGGCAATAACGGTTGTTGAATTGTTCTAATTCAGGGCTGTCTTTGTATACGAAATCAAAGGCTACCCCACCTGGAGACGCACCATGATTCGCAAGCTTGTCGCTGCATCCGTTCTGACTTTGGCCAGTGGGCACCTGCTGGCGGCCGAATGCTCGGTCGAAGTCGATTCCACCGACCAGATGACGTTCACCACCAAGGCGATTGAAATCGACAAGAGCTGCAAGCAGTTCACCGTCAACCTGAAACATACGGGCAGCCTGCCGAAGGCGGTCATGGGCCACAACCTGGTCATCAGCAAATTCGATGACATGTCGCAGATCGCCAATGACGGCATGAGCGTCGGCATCGACAATGATTATCTGAAGGACGGTGACGCGCGCGTTATTGCCCACACCAAAGTCATCGGCGGAGGCGAGTCGGATGCGGTCACGTTCGACGTATCCAAGCTGGATCCGGCCCAGGCATATGGCTTCTTCTGCTCGTTCCCGGGCCACATCGGCATGATGAAAGGCACTGTCACGCTGAAGTGATCATTGGGCCTGCTTCGAGTCGGTCATCTTGAAGATGCCCTGGGCGTTGCTGCTGTCAAAGTTGAGATCGATCTTGCCGTTGTCAGGGTCGATCTTGCGCTGAATGAACTCCACGAATGAGCCCGGCACCTTGTGCGTCACCACGACGCCCTCGGCGTTCAACAGCACTCGGTTTACGGTGCAGGCCTTGTACGCGGTCTGCATGACCCTTCCCGAACCTGACACCTCGATACTGTCCTTCATTGGCCGCTCGCGCCGATGCTGTTCGGCCACTGTCGCTTCCAGATCCACCACCCGATCGGTCAGGTGATTGAAGCTGTTGCCTTCGGTGGCGATCCATGCCATTTCCGCGCTCTCGCTGAGTAGCTTGCGATAGTCATCTTCCCGAACGACGCCGTGTTGGCGGCCAAACGCGCGATACAGCGCCGGTAGCAGCTGCGTGGCTTCGGAAACGCTGCAATGGCGGGTGGTGCGCAGGCGATTGAGGATGCTCAGGTCTTCCGGGCTCAACGGGTCGCGGCTCGAACCGACGACACGGCTGACCGCCTCTTGAAACGGCTGACTGAGTCGGCCGGGGTGCAGTTCGGAGACGAAGAACTGCGCGATGTCTTCGGGCAGGTCCATCTGGCGATAGCCCCAGCCGGTCATGTTCAGTTTGGTCAACGGATAGGTGCGCACATCGGTGAAACCCAGCGGCTCGAGCAGGCGCGAGAAGGCCTGACGACCGCGCGGCAATTCGCCGTTGTCCGCCCAGTCGACGGTGCGGATGGCGCCGTGGTCGAACACCACCTTGCGGCCGCCCTCGGATTGCTCGTCCACGTAGCGAAGTCCGTCAGGCACGGCCTCCACCAGCTTGTGGAACAGGCACAGGTTCAACGCTTCAGCGAGCCAGACCCGATGGACCGCCTCGTCAGACCATGAAAATCCGCTCAGCGCCTGAGGCACCTCGACGCGGTGTTCGAGCCATGCCGCAGCGGGCTGGCCGACGGTGGACGCAACGAGGGAGAAGAGGCCTTGGAAAGCAGTCATGGATAGCGGCTCTGGGCGGGGAAGTCAGAGCGCTATGTAAGCCGTGATGGCGAGCGCCATCAAGCGAAAAGAAATAACGGGTTCATTCCGTTTTTGAATGCTGCCCGATGGATTTTCATCCAAACCCATCGGGCATCTTCATTGCCGAGCCTTATGGCGCGTACGGCAGATCCCGTTTGTGCTGGGTCTTGCGGTAAGTGCTGACAATAATGTCGGCGGTTTCCTGCTTCACCGGCTCACCGTGCAGGAAGGCGTCGATCTCTGCGTAACTGATGCCGTGGGCCGCTTCGTCCGGTTTGCCGGGGACCAGTTCTTCGAGGTCGGCGGTGGGGACTTTCTCGACCAGGTTTTGCGGGGCGCCGAAGCTGCGGGCGATCGCGCGGACCTGATTCTTCACCAGACCGCTCAGCGGCGCCAGGTCGCAGGCGCCGTCGCCGAACTTGGTGTAGAAGCCCATGACCGCTTCAGCGGCGTGGTCGGTGCCGATGACCAGACCGCCTTTCACGCCGGCAATGGCGTACTGCGCGACCATCCGCGTCCGGGCCTTGATGTTGCCTTTTACGAAATCCACGGCACTGGCGGCCTGGCCTTCGAAGGCTTTGATCTGATCAACCAGCGCTTTCACCGAGGGCGCGATGTCCACCGTGTGGCGCTCGTCCGGGTTGATGAAATCCACCGATGCCGTGGCTTCATGTTCGTCGTGCTGGATGTGGTACGGCAGGCGTACGGTGATGAAGGTGTAGGCATTGTCGCCGGTGCTTTCACGCAGCTCGCGGATGGCACGTTGGGCCATCAGACCCGCTGTCAGCGAATCCACGCCGCCGCTGATGCCGAGCACCAGCACTTTCAGGCGGGCGTTATTCAGGCAGTCCTTGATGAATTGCACGCGGCGGCTGACTTCCGCCTGCAGCGCTTCGTCATTGGCGAAAGGCGGCTGGACGTTGAGCTGCCGGGCGATCTCGCGCTGTACGTCTTGCATGATTGACTCCTTGAGCAAAAAAGGAATGGCATGGAAAAGGGGCGGCGGTCGGTGCTCGACTCAGGCTGGCACCTTGAATACGTGGCGCAGATAGGACACGAACTCCGGGTCCTTGCACTGGGTTTTGCCGGGCTCGTCGGAAATCTTTGCCACGGGCTGGCCGGCGCAGGCGGTCATTTTCAGCACGATGCTCATCGGCTTGATCCCCGGAATGTCTGCCGTCAGGTTGGTGCCGATCCCGAAGCTGACGTTGATGCGACCCCGCAGCGCGCGGAATATTTCCAGCGCCTTGGGCAGATTCAAACCGTCGGAAAACACCAGCGTCTTGCTCATCGGCTCGATGCCCAGCTTCTGATAATGACGGATGCATTTTTCGGCCCACTGCACAGGATCGCCCGAATCGTGGCGCAGTCCGTCGAAGAGCTTGGCAAAGAACAGGTCGAAATCACCGAGGAAGGCATCGGTGGTGATGCAGTCGGTCAGTGCAATACCCAGCAGGCCTCGGTACTCACGCACCCAGCAGTCGAGCGCGGCGATCTGGCTGTCGATCAGCCGCGGGCCAAGTTGCTGATGGGCCATGATCCATTCGTGGGCCATGGTGCCAAGGGGTTTGAGGTCGAATTTGCGCGCCAGGTGCACGTTGCTGGTGCCGACGAACTGGCCGGGGAAATCCTTTTTCAACACTGAAACCACGTCTTCCTGCACCGCGTAGGAGAAGCGCCGGCGCGTGCCGAAGTCAGCCACTTTCAGTTCCGCCAGTTCATCGGCGGTGGCGGTGGCGGTCAGCCAGTCGAACTTGCGGTACAGCTGATCGCGGGCCTGGCTGAGCAAGGTTTCCGGGTTGCGGTGTCGGTTGCGGACTTCGCTGACGATGGCCAGAACGGGCACTTCGAAGAGGATCACGTGCAGCCATGGGCCAGACAGGCGGATGCACAGTTCGTCGTTTTCGATGGTGGTCTGGACGTAGCGCAGGTTGAAGCGGAACAGCCCGAGGAAACGCAGGAAGTCGGGCTTCATGAAGTTGATGCGTTCGAGGAAACCGGTCTCCTCGATGCTCAGCGACAGTTCGCAGAGCTGCTCGATCTGATGGCGGATCTCGGCCAGATACGGCCTGAGGTCTTCACCGTTGCGGCAGCGAAACTCCCACTCGACTTCGACGTTGGGGTAGTTGTGCAGCACGGCCTGCATCATGCTCAGCTTATAGAGGTCGGTATCGAGCAGGTTCTGCACGATGCGGTCCGCGAAAGCGCTCTCACTCATTGTGTCGCTCCAGCCAGCAGCGGGCCGCCAAGGTGCGGCCCGGGATTCAATTGGGTGTCGCATACAACCTTGCGGTAGCGCTGTGGCGGTACGTCCGGTTTGTTATTGACGATGGCCGACATAATGCCAGTCGTCGTGGAAGAGGGGCAGAAATGTTTCAGCGATTGTGGGACCGGCTTTAGCCGGGAAGGCGTCGGTGGTCACGCCGCAGATGTGATCGTATGCAAAAGGGCCTCTTCCCGGCTGAAGCCGGTCCTACGAACACCGCGTGTATCCAGTGCGAAAGGCGGGGACTCCCTAACTCACTGCGGCGTTGGCTCGTTGAGCTGTTCGAGCATCCATTCCACAAACACGCGGATCTTCGGCACTTCGGCCGCGTGTTCCGGGTAGGCGAGGTAATAGGCGTCCTGACTCGGCAGAGCATGGGGCCATGGGATGATCAGTTTGCCGTCAGCCAGTTCCTCTTCGACCAGAAACCGGGGCAGCAGCGCGACGCCGCATCCCACTTGCGCCGCGCGAATGCACATGTAGATCGTTTCGAAACGCGGGCCGTGGTAGCTGTGTTCCGTCTGGTAGCCCTGACTCTCGAACCAGTCATGCCAGGCCTGGGGACGATGCGCGTTTTGCAGCAGGACCAGATCGGTCAACTGCGTAGGATCTGTGAAGGGCTCAATCGGTAAACTGCCGGGGGCGCAGACCGGGATCAGCTCTTCGCTGAACAGCTTCACGCTCTCGGCACCGGGTCGGGCGCCACCGCCGAAATAGAACGACAGGTCGCAACGGCTCTGGGCGAGGTCATCGCTTTCCTGTTCGTTGACCAGATCCAGATGAATGTGCGGATGACGCATGCGCCAGCCCTTCAGTCGCGGCACCAGCCAGCGGGCACCGAAGGTCGAGGGTGTCGACACCCGCAGGACTTCGGTTTCGCCGCCGTAGGAACGCAGGAAGTGCGTCGACATTTCCATCTGCGTGAGCACTTTGCGCACTTCGCCCAGGTACAGCGCACCGGCTGGCGTCAATTGCAGGCGCCGACGAACCCTTCGAAACAACAGGTGTTGCACCAATTCTTCCAACTGGGCGACCTGCTTGCTGACCGCGCTCTGGGTGAGGTTCAGCTCCTCGGCCGCGCGGGTAAAACTCAGGTGGCGGGTCACCGCTTCAAAACATTGCAGCGCGGTGACCGACGGGAGATGGCGTTTGCTCAGCATATTCGGCTCGTTAAGCGTCAGCATGAAAAAACGGAATGATATCTCGCTTAATCGTCGTTTGTTGCAGTGCCGCCCGCCAGCTATTACTAGAGGCTGACGAAATAACCCATATTTGGCATTCCGCTTTCGCGCTTACGATCAGTTTCAGGAGAAACCATGCTCAACGACCTGCTTACCCGACTCGGTGTCGATGCCGCGCTTTATCAACAGGGCGACAAGCCTGTTCACACGCCTATCGATGGCAGTCAGGTGGCGTCGGTGAACTGGGAAAGCGCCGCCGAAGTCGAGCAGCGCACCACCCGCGCCGACCACGCCTTCGAAGCGTGGCGCAAAGTCCCTGCGCCCCGGCGTGGCGAGCTGATCCGCCTGTTTGGCGAAGCGCTGCGCAAGCACAAGGCCGACCTGGGCGAGCTGGTGTCGTGGGAGGCCGGCAAGATCACACAGGAAGGGCTGGGTGAAGTGCAGGAAATGATCGACATCTGCGACTTCGCCGTCGGCCTGTCGCGTCAGATGTACGGCCTGACCATCGCTTCCGAGCGCCCGGGCCACCACATGCGTGAAACCTGGCACCCGCTGGGCGTCGTCGGCGTCATCAGCGCGTTCAACTTCCCCGTTGCGGTATGGTCGTGGAACACCGCACTGGCGCTGGTCTGCGGTAACTCGGTGATCTGGAAGCCGTCGGAAAAGACCCCGCTGACGGCGCTGGCCTGCCAGGCACTGTTCGATAAAGTCGCCGCTGAGTTCTCGGACGCTCCGCAGTACCTCACCCAATGCATCGTCGGCGGCCGCGAAGCCGGTGAGGCGTTGGTGGATGACGCCCGCGTCGCGCTGATCAGCGCCACCGGCAGCACGCGCATGGGCCGCGAAGTGGCGCCGAAACTCGCCGCACGTTTCGCCCGCAGCATTCTGGAGCTGGGCGGCAACAACGCGATGATTCTGACCCCGAGTGCCGATCTGGACCTGGCCGTGCGTGCCGTGCTGTTCAGCGCTGTCGGCACGGCGGGTCAGCGTTGCACCACCCTGCGTCGTCTGATTGCGCACTCGTCGGTCAAGGCCGAGTTCGTCGAGCGCTTGAAAGCGGCGTACGCCAAAGTGCGTATCGGGCATCCGCTGGAAGGCAATCTGGTCGGTCCGCTGATCGACAAGCAAAGCTATGAAAACATGCAGGAGGCGCTGGAACAGGCGTTAAGCGAAGGCGGCAAGGTGTTTGGCGGCAAGCGCCAGTTGGAAGATAAATTTCCCAACGCTTACTACGTCTCGCCGGCCATCGTCGAAATGCCGGAGCAGAGCGATGTGGTGCGCAGCGAAACCTTCGCGCCGATTCTGTACGTCGTGGGCTACGAAGAATTCAGCGAGGCGGTGCGCCTGAACAACGACGTGCCCCAAGGTTTGTCGTCCTGCATCTTCACCACTGACGTGCGCGAGGCCGAGCAGTTCATTTCGGCGTTGGGCAGCGATTGCGGCATTGCCAACGTCAACATTGGCCCGAGTGGTGCAGAGATTGGTGGCGCGTTTGGTGGTGAGAAAGAAACCGGCGGCGGTCGCGAGTCCGGCTCGGATTCGTGGAAGGGCTACATGCGTCGCCAGACCGCCACGGTGAACTACTCCCGCGAACTGCCGCTGGCGCAGGGGATTACGTTTGATTGATTAGCAGTGAAGGAGTGTAGTCATCGCACCGCGTTGACTTCATTCGCGAGCAAGGTGGAGCGCCACCCCGGTCGCTCCCACAGATTTAGGTGATCGTACCCACGCGCTCTGCGTGGGCACGCCCTCGATAGGCGCTCTGCGCCTGCTTGTAGTGACGCGGAGCGTCATCGGCTGCATTACCACGCGGAGCGTGGGAACGATCAGGTCTGGCTGTCTCTTTCCGAGGGTTTGCGATGCCGTTACGCGAAGAATGTCTGTGGGAAACGATGACGCCGCAAAGGCCGGAAGCGCCCGCGTTGCGCAGGGAAGTGACTGTCGATGTGTGCGTCATCGGCGCAGGCATCACCGGTTTGTCGGCGGCCATTCATCTGCTTGAGCAGGGCAAGACCGTCGCTGTCGTCGAAGCCCATCGCACCGGGCAGGGCGGGTCCGGCCGGAACGTAGGACTGGTCAACGCCGGCCTGTGGATTCCGCCTGACGAGATTGAAGCCGGCTTCGGCGAGAAAGTCGGCAGCCAGCTCAACACCATGCTCGGCAATGCGCCGTCGCTGGTATTCAGTCTGATCGAAAAGTACGGCATCGAGTGTCAGGCGACGCGCAAAGGCACGCTGCACATGGCCCACAACGCCAAGGGTGAGCTGGACTTGCGCAGCCGTGAGGAACAATGGAAACGTCGCGGCGCGCCTGTGGAATTGCTCACCGGCAAGGCTTGTCAGGAAGCTACCGGCACCACCGAAATCACCTCCGCCTTGCTCGATCACCGCGCCGGCACCATCAACCCGATGGCCTACACCAGCGGGCTGGCGGCGGCCGTCACGCAATTGGGCGGTCAGCGTTTCGATCACTCGCCGGTCAAACGCCTTGAACGTCAGGGCTCCCGCTGGTGCGTGATCACCCAAAACGGCGCGGTGCTTGCCGAGCAAGTTGTTATCGCGTCCAACGCCTACACCGAGGGCGAGTGGACCGAGCTGCGACGCAACTTCTTCCCCGGCTATTACTATCAAGTGGCCTCGGCGCCACTGACCGAAGACGCTGCCCGGCAGATCTTGCCAGGCGGGCAGGGTTCCTGGGACACGCGGCAGGTGCTCAGCAGCATTCGTCGGGATGCGGATGGTCGGCTGTTGTTGGGCAGTCTGGGCAATGGCAATCAGAAGCCCGGCTGGTTTTTGAAGGCGTGGGCCGATCGCGTGCAACAGCATTATTTCCCGTACCTCAAATCAGTGGAGTGGGAATCCACATGGACCGGCTGCATCGCGTTTACGCCCGATCACTTGCTGCGAATGTTCGAGCCTGCACCAGGACTGGTCGCTGTCACCGGTTACAACGGACGCGGCAACACCACAGGGACGGTGGTTGGCAAAGCCTTCGCCGATTATCTGTGCAGCGGCAACGCCAGTGTCTTACCCATCCCCTTTGCGCAGATGCAGCCGCTGGCGGCCGTTGGACTGCGCAGTTCTTTGTACGAGGCTGGCTTTTCGCTATACCATGCGGGCCAGTGCCTCAGAATCGTGATCTGAGAAGAATTTTCTCTTCAAAACAACGATTTCTCCTACATCCACTACCCTCAAATGGTGCGTCCCGTAGCGGATCCGCACCGACGGTGTGCAGTTCGGTGACGCAGGCTGTAACAACAGGGTTGTACAGGTGAAGGCGGCGCGGTTGCGCGCCTGCTTCCCTGCGGTTGCTCTTTTAAAGTCGCAAGGTTGCACCTTGCGCGGTTTAGACGGTTGCACGCCCTGTGAAAATGGGCAGAAATCAGTCGGATAGCAACAAAACGACGAGTTTCTCAAGAATAAAAAACCGATGGCACGCCACTTGCTCGCAGCAGCTTCGTGGTCGCAGTGCTAATTAAAAAACCCAGGAGCACCAACTCATGTCGCAGACGTTCTACAGAAAAGGCTTTCTTGCACTCGCCGTGGCTACTGCCATGGGTGCGGCTTCATTTGCGCAGGCAGCCGACATCAAGATCGGCGTTGCTGGCCCGATGACCGGCGCCAATGCCTCGTTCGGCGAGCAATACATGAAGGGCGCTCAAGCAGCTGCCGATGCCATCAACGCTGCGGGCGGTGTCAACGGCGATAAAATCGTCCTGACCGCCTACGACGATGCGTGCGAACCGAAACAGGCCGTTGCCGTTGCCAACAAGGCGGCGTCTGACAAAGTTGCCGGCGTTGTCGGTCACTTCTGCTCCTCCTCAACCATCCCGGCGTCGGAAGTCTATGACGAAGCCGGCATCATCGCGATCACCCCTGGCTCCACCAACCCGACCGTTACCGAGCGCGGCCTGAGCGCCATGTTCCGTATGTGCGGCCGTGACGATCAGCAAGGCATCGTTGCCGGCGACTACATCGTCGACGTGCTCAAGGGCAAGAAGATCGCCGTCATCAACGACAAGGACACCTACGGCAAAGGGCTGGCAGACGCCACCGCCAATCAGCTGACCAAGCGCGGCGTGACGCCTGTGCTGCAAGAAGGTCTGACCCGTGGCGAGAAAGACTTCAGCGCCCTGGTCACCAAGATTCGTGGCGCCGGCGCTGACGTCGTTTACTTCGGCGGCCTGCACCCGGAAGCCGGTCCACTGGTTCGCCAGTTGCGTGAACAAGGCCTGAAAGACGTGAAATTCATGTCTGACGACGGCGTCGTGACCGACGAACTGGTGACCACCGCTGGCGGCGCGCAATACGTCGATGGCGTGTACATGACCTTCGGCGCCGACCCGCGCATGCTGCCAGACAGCAAGGCCGTGGTTGAGCAGTTCCGCAAATCCGGTTACGAGCCAGAAGGCTACACCCTCTACGCGTACGCTTCGGTTCAGGCCTTGGCCGCTGGCTTCAACGGCGCCAAGTCGAACAAAGGCGAAGACGCTGCCAAGTTCCTCAAGGCTCACCCGGTCAAAACCGTCATGGGCGAGAAAGCCTGGGACACTAAGGGCGACCTGAAAGTCTCTGACTACGTGGTTTACCAGTGGGACAAGGACGGCAAATACCACCAGCTCGAAAAGCAGAAGTGAGTTAAGCGCTTAGTCGGATCTGCTGTTTCCCGGGGGTGAGCCAGGAAACAGCCTGATCCGGTAATCGGCGCTGTCTGACGGCGGCGCCGGATTTCTTCTGTTGCCACTGTGTGCGCCGTTCTATTCCTCACGAGGGAATGGTCGCGCGCGCCAGGTCGGCCTTTCAAGTTCGTGAGCGTGCGTGATGGACGGTATTTTCCTGCAGCAAATGGTCAACGGCCTGACACTGGGCTCGGTCTATGGCCTGATCGCCATCGGTTACACGATGGTCTACGGCATCATCGGCATGATCAACTTCGCCCACGGCGACGTGTACATGATCTCCGCCTACCTCGCAGCCATCGGCCTTGCCGTGCTGTCTTTCTTCGGCGTTGAGTCATTCCCCTTTCTGATTCTTGGCACACTGATCTTCACCATCGTGGTCACCGGTGTGTACGGTTTCGTCATCGAGCGAGTGGCGTACAAACCGCTGCGTAACTCGACCCGTCTGGCGCCACTGATCAGCGCGATCGGTATCTCCCTGATTCTGCAGAACTACGCGCAGATCGCTCAGGGCCCACGCCAGCAAGGCGTTCCGACCCTGCTCGAAGGCGCCATGCGCTTCGATGTCGGCAGCGGTTTCGTACAGATCACCTACACCAAAATCTTCATCCTGATCGCTGCCTTCGTCGGCATGGGCGTACTGACCTACATCATCAAATACACCAAGCTGGGCCGGATGTGCCGCGCCACGCAACAGGATCGCAAGATGGCCTCGATTCTGGGCATCAACACCGACCGGGTGATTTCCTACGTCTTCGTCATTGGTGCGGCCATGGCGGCATTGGCCGGCGTGCTGATCACCATGAACTACGGCACCTTCGACTTCTTCGCCGGCTTCGTCATCGGCATCAAGGCGTTTACCGCAGCGGTACTCGGCGGCATTGGTTCGTTGCCGGGGGCCATGCTTGGCGGCCTGATCCTGGGGGTTGCCGAGTCGCAGTTCTCCGGTCTGATCAACTCCGACTACAAAGATGTGTTCAGTTTCGGCCTGCTGGTAGTGATTCTGATCTTCCGTCCCCAAGGCCTGCTGGGTCGCCCACTTGTGGCGAAGGTATAACCATGTCTGCACCTACTAAACCCATTGATATCAAACAAAGCCTGATCGACGCGGTGATCGCCGGGCTGCTGGCGCTGATCGTGTTCGGCCCGATTGTCGGCATCGTGCTGGATGGCTATGGCTTCAACCTGCAACCGGGCCGCGTCGCCGTGCTCGTCGGCGTTGTCGTTGTCGGTCGTTTCTTCATGAGCCTGTTCCTGCAGACGCCGAAGGGCGTGGCCATCGCGCAGAGCTTCGAAAGCTCGGGCTCCGGCGTGCACGTGCTGCCGCCGGGTTACAAGACGCGCCTGCGTTTTATCATTCCGCTGATGATTCTCATCGCAGTGATCTTCCCGATCTTCGCTGACAAGTACGTGCTGACCGTGGTGATCCTCGGCCTGATCTACGTGCTGCTGGGCCTGGGCCTTAATATCGTGGTCGGCCTCGCCGGTTTGCTCGATCTGGGTTATGTGGCCTTCTATGCAATTGGCGCGTACGGCCTGGCGCTGGGTTATCAGTATCTGGGCCTGGGGTTCTGGTCGGCGTTGCCGCTGGCAGCGATTGCAGCGGCGCTTGCCGGTTGCATCCTCGGCTTTCCGGTGCTGCGCATGCACGGGGACTACCTGGCGATCGTGACCCTGGGCTTCGGCGAGATCATCCGTCTGGTGCTCAATAACTGGCTGTCGTTCACCGGCGGACCGAACGGCGTGCCAGTGCCTTCGCCGACCTTCTTCGGGCTGGAATTCGGGCGTCGCGCCAAAGACGGCGGCATCCCGATCCACGAGTATTTCGGCTTCGAATACAACCCCGACCTGAAGTTCATCTTCATCTACACCGTGCTGTTTCTGGTGGTGCTGGCGGTGCTGTACGTCAAACACCGCCTGACCCGCATGCCGGTAGGCCGCGCGTGGGAAGCGCTGCGTGAAGACGAGATCGCCTGCCGCTCCATGGGCCTGAATCACGTGCTGGTCAAGCTGTCGGCCTTCACCATCGGCGCGTCGACGGCGGGTCTGGCGGGGGTGTTCTTCGCCAGTTATCAAGGCTTCGTCAACCCGACCTCGTTCACCTTTTTCGAGTCGGCGCTGATCCTCGCTATTGTCGTGCTCGGCGGCATGGGCTCGACCGTCGGCGTGGTCATCGCGGCGTTCGTGCTGACCGTCGCACCGGAACTGCTGCGCAGCTTCGCGGAATACCGCGTCTTGTTGTTCGGCATCCTCATGGTGCTGATGATGATCTGGCGTCCCCGTGGCCTGATTCGCATCAGCCGTACCGGCGTGCAGCCACGCAAAGGCGTGCTGGCCAAAGTGGAGGGCGCGTGATGAGCGACGAAATCGTTCTGTCCGTCGAAAACCTGATGATGCACTTCGGCGGCATCAAGGCCCTCAGCGACGTCAGCCTGCAAGTGCGGCGCAACTCGATCTTCGCCCTCATCGGCCCGAACGGCGCCGGCAAGACCACGGTATTCAACTGCCTGACCGGCTTTTACAAAGCCACCGGCGGGCGCATCGAGCTCAATGCGCGGGGCAAGAAAACCAACGTCATTCAGTTGCTCGGCGAGCAGTTTCGCGCCGCCGACTTCGCTTCGCCGAAGCGCTTCGGCAGCCGGCTGTACTACAAGATGTTCGGCGGCACGCACCTGGTAAACCGTGCAGGGCTGGCGCGTACTTTCCAGAACATTCGTCTGTTCAAGGAAATGTCCGTCGTCGAGAACCTGCTGGTCGCACAGCACATGTGGGTCAACCGCAACATGCTCGCCGGCATCCTCAACACAAAGGCCTATCGCAAGGCCGAAGACGACGCCATGAACACTGCGTTTTACTGGCTCGAAGTGGTGGATCTGGTGGACTGCGCCAACCGTCTGGCCGGTGAGCTTTCCTACGGCCAGCAACGCCGTCTTGAGATCGCGCGGGCGATGTGCACGCGTCCGCAGGTCATCTGCCTGGACGAACCGGCAGCAGGCCTGAACCCTCAGGAAACCGAGGCGTTGAGCGGCATGATTCGCCACCTGCGCGATGATCACGACATGACCATCGTGCTGATCGAGCACGACATGGGCATGGTCATGGGGATTTCCGACGACATCGTCGTGCTCGACCACGGCAACGTGATCGCCAAGGGCAAACCGGAGCAGATCCGAAACGATCCGAAAGTGATCGCGGCATATCTGGGCGCTGATGAAGAGGAGTTGGTATGAGTAAGCCGATCCTCGAACTGAAAGAGATCGACGTGTATTACGGGCCGATCCAGGCCCTGAAGAAAGTCTCGATGCACATTGACGAGGGCGAGACGGTCAGCCTGATCGGCTCCAACGGCGCGGGCAAATCCACGCTGCTGATGTCGATCTTCGGCCAGCCACGGGCGGCCAGCGGCCAGATCATCTATCAGGGCACCGACATCACCCACAAGTCGTCCCACTACATCGCGTCCAACGGCATCGCCCAATCGCCGGAAGGCCGCCGCGTGTTCCCGGACATGTCGGTGGAAGAGAATCTGATGATGGGCACCATCCCCATCGGCGACAAACACGCCAGCGAAGACATGCAACGCATGTTCGAGATGTTTCCGCGGCTCAAGGAGCGTCGTAACCAGCGGGCAATGACCATGTCCGGCGGCGAGCAGCAAATGCTCGCCATCGCCCGCGCGCTGATGAGCCGTCCCAAGTTGCTGTTGCTGGACGAGCCGAGCCTGGGGCTGGCGCCGATCATCGTTAAGCAGATCTTCGCGACGCTGCGTGAGCTGGCGCAGACCGGCATGACCATCTTCCTGGTCGAGCAGAACGCCAACCATGCGCTGAAGCTGTCAGACCGCGCTTACGTGATGGTCAACGGCGAGATCCGTCTGACCGGCACGGGTAAGGAATTGCTCACCAATGAGGAGGTCAGGAACGCCTATCTCGGCGGTCATTGATTCTTGATCCTGCTGTTAAAACAAGCCCCGGGTGGATAACTCCCGGGGCTTTTTTGTGAGGAAGTCGAATTGTGGAAAACAATTTTGGGCAGTTGCGAAAACGCGACATATAGCCGCTGCAAATCGCTGTTTTGTCACGCTTTTGACTTGTTCAGTTTTACTGTGGAGGTGACTGTGAATAAGTTGTCAGCAGCTGGCTGCAGGCCTTAGTTTACGTGGCTTACAGCCTTCTGATCAATTTTTGATCAGCCGTTTCGGCCGGTATTTTGCGGGGGTTTGTCAACGTTGTTCCGGCTGGTTTTTTATACAGTCTTTATGTAGATCCGCCCTGTGGATAAGTCTGTGCGCAACCGTTGGAAAGACCGCCGCAGATAGCGCAGTCTCTGGCCTCGACGCGTCATTCCTGTCCGCGCACCCAAGTCCCGGGGGAATTGGACGGCAGATGGCCCATGGCCGGTCAAGTAAAAACATCGTTCGAGTTACCCACACGCCCCGTATGCCGGGGCTTCCGGCGTTTCGAGTTGCCCCCAGAAAATGGTTGTCTGACTGTGGATAAGGTGGGCAAAAGTGTCTGCAGGCCATATGGCATAAGGCCTTGGAGTCATTGGTTGTTTTTTATACAGCAAAGCAGTTGTATGACGATGTTGCTGATGGTGCTTGATCCCGGCCTGTCTGCGCGGGCATTCTCCAGAACCTTCTTACACGCAACGCAGCATGCGTGACATTCCCGCTTGGCTTGATAAGCCCGCATCTTTAGTCAGGAGAAAGAAATGACCTCTACCGTATTCATTACCGGGGCCACTTCCGGGTTCGGCGAAGCCTGCGCCCGTCGTTTTGCCGAGGCGGGCTGGTCGCTGGTGCTGACCGGTCGCCGTGAAGACCGCTTGCAGGCGCTGAGCGCTGAATTGTCGAAACAGACCAAGGTGCACACGCTGACGCTGGACGTGCGAGATCGCGCAGGCGTGGAGCGCGCTGTGGAAAGCCTGCCGGCTGAATTCGCGAAGATTCGTGGCCTGATCAATAACGCTGGCCTGGCGCTGGGCATCGATCCTGCACCCAAGTGCGATCTGGATGACTGGGACACCATGATCGACACCAACGTCAAAGGGCTGGTTTACACGACGCGCACGCTGCTTTCACGCCTCATCGCTTACGGCCGCGGGGCCAGCATCGTCAATCTTGGTTCGGTGGCGGGGAATTATCCGTACCCGGGCGGTAACGTGTATGGCGGCACCAAGGCGTTCGTCGGACAGTTTTCGCTGAACCTGCGCAACGACTTGGTCGGCACCGGCGTACGCGTGACCAACCTAGAGCCGGGGTTGTGTGAGAGTGAGTTCTCGCTCGTGCGCTTCGGCGGCGATCAGGCCAAGTACGACGCGACCTATGCGGGTGCAGAGCCTATCCAGCCCCAGGACATCGCCGACACTATCTTCTGGATCATGAACACCCCGGCCCACGTCAACGTCAACAGCCTGGAGCTGATGCCTGTGAGCCAGACCTGGGCCGGCTTTGCGATTGATCGCAGTCGTGGGGAGAAGTAAGTAGGGTTTTAGGTGATTAGCGCCGCCCGGCACGCGGCGCGTTTTAGAAAGCAGCGCCGTCCATGTGAGCGTGGGCTTGCTCACGAAGACGGCATTTCAATCGCTGAATCTTTAGCGGATGTACCTGCCCATTCGCGAGCAAGCTCGCTCCCACGGGTTTGAGTAAGGCGCAGAATCAGGTGCCGAGCGCCATCCATGTGGGAGTGAGCTTGCTCACGAAGACGGCATTTCAATCGCTGAATCTTTAGCGGATGTACCTGCCCATTCGCGAGCAAGCTCGCTCCCACCGGGGGCGTCGCCAATCTCTGATGGGATGACCATCAGGGAGTCAGCTCAGCCGCTGAAATACTCGGCCAACCCGATGTAGCAGGTCGCCAGGTGATACGGCGTCGTCGACGGCATGTCGCTGCGGCTGATCTGCCCCTGGCTGTCGAGGCACTCGTTCCAGCCGGTGGGGTGCAGGAACTGCGCTTGCAGCGCGTTCAACTGACGCGCCAGCAGGTGCTCACCATCAGGCCGCAAGGTCAACGCGCGCAGGTATTCAGCCTGGGCCCAGATACGCTGCGTGCCGTCTTTCACCGAACCGTCCACTTCCAGCATCGCCGCGACCGCGCCCGTCGTTTGATCGACGCCCTGTGCCTCGGCATGGGCGAACGCGGTCTCCAGCGAGCGATACAGCGGCGTGCCCCGCAGCCGCGTGGAAGACGCCAGCAAGTAGAACCATTCGAACTGGTGACCCGGCTCGGACCAGTTATCCACAGCGTCCAGCGGTTTCTCCAGCATCACCCCATGCTCAACATCGACAAAGCGTCGTTGCATGGCGTCCACCAACCCATCCAGCGCCGCCCGCGTGTCAGCGTCGTCGCGCACGGCCAGTGTGCCGAGAAAGGCTTCGGCCAGATGCATCAGCGGGTTCTGCAGCGGGCCGGCGTTCAGCGAAGACCAGTCTTCGGCCAGCACGGACTCGTACAAACCGTCGCCATCGGCGAAGCGTTCGGCGACCACGTTCAGGGCGGCATTGAGCACCGACTCCACCAGCGGCTCACGGACCTTGCCCCAGTAATGCGCGCAGGCGAAGACGATGAAGGCGTGGGTATAGAGGTCCTTGCGGCGATCCAGCGGCGCGCCCTGTGGATCAATGCTGTAGAACCAGCCGCCGTGCTCGGCATCGTGAAAGTGCTGCTGCAACGACCGAAACAGCGCCGCCGCTCGGGTAGCGGCGTCGGGGACGTCGGGGTGATCGATCAGGCTTGAAAACAGGAACAGCTGACGCGCACAGGCCATGGCCCGATAGCGCTGCGGCGGCAGAGGCCGATGCTGAGCGTCGAGCGCCTCGAACGGCAACGCCATCTCGGCATTCCACCCCGGGCCTTGCCACAACGGCACGACCACGCCCATGAAGTGCTGCTGCAGCTCAGTGAACAGGGCGGACAGTTCAGACTTGGCGGTGGGGAGGGAAGCGTCAGGCATTGGATGGCGTCACGGCAGTGGCAAATTGCGCGACATGGTAGCAGGAGGTGAGGCGAGCGGGGCAGCGGGGATCAATTGATCCCCGCCAAGCCCTATCGGAAATGCCTGCCGTTCAACGCAAAACGCGATCCCTGTAGGAGTGAGCTTGCTCGCGAAGACGGTATTTCAACCGCTGAAGATTGAGCGGATGTTCGGACCTCTTCGCGAGCAAGCTCGCTTGTATGGTTAGACTTGAAGGGGTGGTGGGACGAACAGTTCGCATCTGACTGCTGCAACAGTACAGACCGTGGGAGACCTCGCCCCACCCCTTCCACCAAAAGCGCCGATAAAGAATGCTTCGTTCAAGCGACGATAGAAACAAGCCTGCGCCTCTGGGTGAAACCCCTCCAAGCCGTAAAACCTTAACGTGGAGAAGTGTCCATGGCAATGCACGTTTCGAAGTCAATCGTGGGCGTGGATGTCGCCAAAGTTGAACTCGTTATTTACGAGCCAGATCAGGATTTGCTCACCTCGATAACCAACGAAAAGCCCGCCATAAAGCGCTGGCTTAAAACGTTGCCGAGGCCCACCGCGATTGCAGTTGAAGCAACAAATGTTTATCACATCGACCTGATCGAGCTGGCTTATGAGGCGGGTTTCGACGTTTACATCATTGATGGCTATCAGCTGAGTAATTACCGTAAAAGTGTTGGCGTGCGCAGTAAAACGGACGCCTCCGATGCTCGTCTTCTTGCCCGTTATCTGAAAAACGAAGGCGAAGATTTACGCCCCTGGACTCCACCTCCCGCCGTCTACGGCAAGCTGCAAAGCCTTCTGCGGCGCAGGGCTTCGCTGGTTCAGGCCAAAACCAGCCTGACTCAGAGCTGGGCAAATGACGCCAGTTTGAAAGCTGTGTTCGCCACTTTTCTCAAATCGGTTGAGCGCCTGGACCTGCTCGTCCAGAAAAAACTCAAAGATGTCTTGCGAGAAGCCGGTTTGCTTGAAGAAGTGGCACGTTGCCAAGCGATCGAGGGTATCGGTTTTCTGACCGCAACTGCTTTGGTCATGGCGTACAACCGAGGCGACTTTAAAAGCGGCGATTCTTTTATCGCTTTTTTGGGCATGGATCTGAGGGTAAGTGACTCGGGCCAAAAAAATGGCCGTAGATCCTTAACTAAGCGAGGGTGCTCGGAAGTTCGTCGATTACTGCACAACGCGGCCATGTCGGCCTGCCGATCAAGTGCCTGGAAAGGGTTTTACAACGAACACCTGAGCAGCGGAAAAGCGACTACCCAGGTGCTTGTCATGCTCGGCCGTAAACTCGCTCGGATCGCGTTCTCCCTGATGAAAAACCAAAGCGAATATCAACCGAAAGGGGGGATTTTGGCTTGATGACAACCATAGAATCTCCCACAATTGACCTGTCGGTAGACATATATCTGCGGTCTGGTTTTATCGGAGCGTCATTCAGCCCGCGAACAACCAGACGCCGGTCGCCGCCGACAAAGCGCCAGCGATCCGCACGATCGGGGCCGCCGCCGTTGGCAGGAAGCGCACCACGGCATAACCCGCCGCGTGCAGTGCAGCGGTCGCGCCGGCGAAACCTAGGGCGTAACCCCAAGGGCTCGACATCTCCGGCAGCTCCAGACCATGGGCCACGCCGTGGAACAGCGCAAACAGCGCCGTCGCCGCCACGGCCACGAACAGTGGCGGACGCACCGCCAGCGCCACCGCCAGGCCCAACGCAAACACCGAGGCCGCAATACCGCTTTCCAGTGCAGGCAGCGCCAGCCCTTCAAACCCGAGCAAGCCGCCGAGCAGCATGGTGCCGACAAACGTGCACGGCAGCGCCCAGCGCGCGGCGCCTTTTTGCTGTGCAGCCCAAAGCCCGACAGCAATCATCGCCAGCAGGTGATCGATGCCGCCCAATGGATGGCTGATGCCTGCCACAAGACCGCTTTCGTCGTGGCCGGGGTGGGCGAAGGCCAGCGCCGGGACGAGGAGCAGCGCCAACGCGCCGAATACTTTTTTGCCGTTCATGAATGAATTCCTTGAGTCCTTAAGATGTACGAATCAGGCCGCAGTCAGCAGGCCCTGGCGCTCGATGAACGCGACGATCTGCTCCAGGCCGTGACCGGTTTTCTGGTTGCTGAACACGAACGGCTTGTCGCCGCGCATCTTCTTCGTGTCGCGGTCCATCATCTCCAGCGAGGCACCCACCAGCGGCGCGAGGTCGATCTTGTTGATCACCAGCAGATCGGATTTGCAGATGCCGGGGCCACCCTTGCGCGGCAGCTTGTCGCCTGCCGACACGTCGATCACGTAAATGGTGAGGTCCGACAACTCCGGGCTGAACGTCGCGGACAGGTTGTCGCCGCCCGACTCGACGATGATCAGGTCCAGTCCCTCGAAGCGCCGATTGAGCTGGTCGACGGCTTCCAGATTGATCGACGCGTCTTCGCGGATCGCCGTGTGCGGGCATCCGCCGGTTTCCACGCCGATGATGCGCTCAGGCGCGAGTGCTTCGTTGCGCACCAGAAAATCAGCGTCTTCACGGGTGTAGATGTCGTTGGTGACCACCGCCAGGTTGTAGCGATCTCGCAGGGCCAGGCACAGCGCGAGCGTCAGGGCGGTCTTGCCGGAACCGACCGGACCGCCGATGCCGACGCGCAAAGGTTGGCTGTTCATTCGTTCTCTCCGTTAAGCAGGTTGTGCGGTTCGAGGCGCTGCGCCGATGGCGGCCACCTCATGATCGGAACAGGCGGCTGTACTGCCGCTCATGGTTCATGCTCGCCAGCGCCAGACCGAATGGCGCGCTGCCGATGTGTTCAGGATTCAGCGCGGTCGCGTGTTGCTGGGCGTTCTGCAGCAGGGGCAGCAACTCGCTGGTCAGGCGCTGGGCGGCTTGCTGCCCCAGTGGCAGGGTTTTCATCAGCACCGCCAGCTGGTTTTCCAGCCAGCTCCAGAGCCAGGCGGCGAGCGCGTCCTGAGGACTGATCTGCCACGCGCGCGCAGCCAGTGCCCAGCCCAGCGCCAGATGCGGCTCGCCCACGCGCTGCAGAAAATCCCGTGCGGGCTGATCCATTTCCGGCAGGCCGTTGAGCAATTGCTGCAGCGAGTAACCCATCTGCCGACTTTCCAGATGCAGCTCGCGGGTTTCGCGGCTGGCGCGGTGTCCTTCGCTCAATTGCAGCAACGTCGCCCAGTCGTCTTCGGCAGCCGCCGTGCAGTGCGCCAGTAAAAGCGGCGCTTCGAATCGCGCAAGGTTGAGCAGCAATTGGTCGCCAATCCAGCGGGCGGCGCTGGCCGAGTCGTGAACGGTCGATTGCTCGACCGCCATTTCCAGGCCCTGGGAATAGCTGTAACCGCCGATCGGCAGTTGCGGGCTCGCCAGACGCAGCAGCGCCCAGGCAGCGTTCACGTGCGCACGCCGAATTGATGAATGCGCGGCGCGTAATTGAAGTCTTCTTCACCGGCGCGGGAGTGGTGATGGCCGCCACCGTAGGCGCCGTGCTCGGGCTGGAAGGGCGCTTCGATGGATTCGGTGGTGGCGCCCAGTTGATCGAGCATGGCCTTGAGCACGTAGTCGTCGAGCAGACGCAGCCAGCCGTCGCCCACTTGCAGCGCCACATGGCGGTTGCCCAAGTGATACGCCGCGCGCGTTAGTTCGAAAGCGTTGCTGCACGTCACGTGCATCAGCTGTTCAGGGCGCGCGCAGACGCGCACGATCCGGCCGTCTTCAGCCTTGAGGAAATCTCCGTCACGCAACGGCGGCTGACCCCGTTCAAGGAAAAGCCCGACGTCTTCACCTTCGGCACTGAAACAGCGCAGCCGGCTTTTGCTCCGGGCCTCGAAAATCAAATGCAGCTCTGCGGCCCATTCAGCCTGAGGTTCGGTTCTTTGATGAATGACGAGCATCAGAAAGCTTCCAGCAATGTGCGATGCAAGGGCTAGAGCAAGTGCCTTGCCAACAGGCGTGCAGCGCAGAAATTGCCTGAATACGGTGCAGCGATGGATGGGCCGAGCCATCGGATGCGCCTTATCGGTGCATCAGTCGCAGCAACGCACTTCGGTGGTGCGGGGTGAAGGGTTTGGGCGTAATGCAGAGCCGTGAAGCGTCGCGGGTCACTCGGTGCTGCCCAGTCCCTGCCAGCGCTTGGCGCCGATAAAGATGAAGCGCAGTTGCTGGGTGATTTTCGCGCGCGGGGTCAGGTGTGCGGCCAACGCCGGGGGCGGCGGGTCGATCAGCTCGGGGAGCATGGCGAACACGCTCTTGACCACAAGGTCGGCCATGACCGAGAGGTCGTCGGTGTTCAGGTGCTGGAATTTGGGCATCGACGCCAGGTCGGTCGCAAGGTCGGCGATGATGCCTTCGCGCAGTGCACCAAGCGCCTGACGCACTTTCAACGAGCCGCCGTATTGCTCGCGCGCCAGAAACAGAAACTGCGAGCGGTTGGCGGCCACGACATCCAGAAAGATGCGGATAGAGGCGTCGATGATGCCGCTGTGGATGTTGTGGTTGTGGCGCACGCGGCGGATGGTTTCACGGAAGGTCTGGCCGACTTCGCTGACCAGCGCCAGGCCGAGGTGGTCCATGTCATCGAAATGCCGGTAGAAACCGGTGGGCACGATGCCGGCGGTTTTCGCCACTTCGCGCAGGCTCAGGCTGCCAAAACCACGTCCGCTCTCCATCAGGCCCCGGGCTGCATCGAGCAGGGCATGGCGGGTCTGCTGTTTCTGTTCGGCGCGGGGCAGCATGGGGCGTGTATCTGATGAAGGCATGGGCCGCAACTCTAGCAAATGCGTTTGCGTGGCGTCGAACCCGGTTTCACGTCGGGCAATAAAAAGCCCGGCGATCAAGGCCGGGCGGTTCTCGCGCTTATGCTGGCGGATTGAGGGTGCTCAAACCGGCCTCTTCCCGGCTAAAGCCGGTCCCACTAATCCAGCGCCGCGTTGTTTCCGTAGGACTGGCTTTCTGTAGGACCGGCTTTAGCCGGGAAGCTTTTCGATGCAACGGGTAAGAATCAGGAAACGCGCTGGTACTGCTGAATCAGGCGATCAGGGCCGTTGTCGGCAACGCGCTGGTATTGATTGATCAATCGATCCGGGCCGTCCTGCGCGACAGTCGGCAAACCCGAATGCTGCGTCGCCTTCGCTTCGCCAAGGATCGCTTGTTCGCTGGCAGGCATCGCAAACGCGCTCGAGGCAAGTAGGGAAAGGGTCAGGGCAATCAATTGGCGTTTCATGGAAGGATGCTCGGGTGTAAAGGGTTGTGTGAACGTGCTGGAGATTTTACCGCTGACCTGTGGATAAAGAAGTTCAGCGGGCTGATGGTGACCATCGACAGAAATGATGCGGCTGCGGACCCCTTGCCGGGCGGGCTTCTCAGCGCGTTTCGGATCAACAGTGGCGATCGTCTGGACGTACGGTATGGGCGGGGGGCGGAACTTTTCTGACCCTGAATACAGATTTCATCAAACCCACGCGGCTTTTCTCAGTCGAACCGTTACGACGTACGAGACGCGCCCTGGACGGCGCGTCGGTTTTGGGGAGATGACGCAATGACGCGAGGCCGTAAAATTTTCGCCTGGACAGCCGCAATCCTGCTGCTGTTGCTGGTGATTCTGATCATTGTGATCGCCACGTTCGACTGGAACCGGCTCAAGCCGACCATCAATGAAAAGGTGTCTGCAGAACTGCATCGCCCCTTTGCCATCAACGGCAATCTGGCCGTGAACTGGCACCGTGAGCCCGACGAAGGCGGCTGGCGCGCCTGGGTGCCATGGCCGCATATGTCGGCGGAAGACATCGCATTGGGCAACCCGGAATGGTCGAAGACGCCGCAGATGGTCACGCTCAAGCGCGTCGATCTGCGCTTGTCTCCCTTGCCGCTGCTGGCCCAGCGCGTGGTCATTCCACGTATCAACCTGACCGAGCCCAATGCGAAAATTGAGCGTCTGGCCGATGGCCGCGCTAACTGGGTGTTCGATCTGCCTAAGAGCGACCCGAACGCCAAACCCTCGAGCTGGGTGGTGGACATCGGCTCGATCGGCTTCGATAAAGGCTTCGTGAGCTACAACGACCAGAAGATCAACACGGCCGTTGACGTGGTCATCGACCCGCTGGGCAAGCCGATTCCCTACAGCGACATCGTCGGCAGCAGCGAGGCGAAGAAGGTCCAGGACAAGGGCGCTTCGGCTCAGGATTACGCTTTCGGCTTTACCGCCAAAGGCCAGTATCACGGCCAGAAACTCAACGGCAGCGGCAAAGTGGGTGGTCTGTTGGCGCTGAAAGACGCCGCGCTGCCATTCCCGGTACAGGCCGACGTCAGTGCGGGCGCCTTGCGTGTCGCCATCGCGGGCACCGTGACCGATCCGCAGAACCTCGGTGAACTGGACCTGCGGCTGAAACTGTCCGGCGACAGCCTCAGCAACCTGTATCCGCTGACCGGCGTGACCCTGCCGGATTCCCCACCGTACGCCACCGATGGCCGCCTCGTCGCCAAACTGCATGACCCGGCCGGTGCGTCGTTTCAGTACAAGGGTTTCAACGGCAAGATCGGTGACAGCGATATCCACGGTGATCTCGGCTTCGTGGCGAGCGAACCGCGTCCCAAGCTGACCGGCGCGCTGGTGTCCAATCAGTTGCTGATGACTGACCTCAAGCCGCTGATCGGCGCCGATTCCAACGCCGAGCAGAAGACCCGCGGCGGCGAGAGCAAGCAGCCGACAGGCAAAGTGCTGCCGGTCGAGGAGTTCAAGACCGACCGCTGGGCTGCCATGGACGCCGACGTTGAGTTCACCGGCAAGCGCATCGTGCAGAGCGCCGACCTGCCGTTCACTGATCTTTACACCCATGTAGTGCTCAACGATGGCGTACTGAGCCTGCAGCCGCTGCGCTTCGGTGTCGCCGGCGGCAAGCTCGACGCCGATATCAAACTGAACGGCCATACCCAGCCGCTGGAAGGCCGCGCGAGGTTGTCGGCTCGAGGTTTCAAGCTCAAGCAGCTGTTCCCGACCTTCGAACCGATGAAAACCAGCTTTGGTGAGCTCAACGGTGATGCCGATCTCAGTGGTCGGGGCAACTCGGTTGCTGCCTTGCTGGGCACCTCCAACGGCGAGCTGAAAATGCTGGTCAATGACGGCGCTGTCAGCCGTGGCCTGATGGAGATTGCCGGGCTGAACGTGGGTAACTATGTGGTCGGCAAGCTGTTTGGCGACAAGGACGTGAAGATCAACTGCGCGGCCACCGATGTTGGCTTCAAGGACGGCCTGGCGAGCACCAAGGTGTTTGTGTTCGATACCGAGAACGCGATCATTTACGTCGACGGCACGGCGAACCTGAAGACCGAACAACTGGACATGAAGATCACGCCGGAATCGAAAGGCTTCCGGGTCTTCTCCCTGCGTTCGCCGCTGTACGTGCGCGGGCCGTTCAGCAAGCCCAATGCGGGTGTGGAGTCAGGTCCGCTGTTGCTGCGTGGCGCGGGAATGGTGCTGTTGGGGGCGGCAGTGGGGCCGGCGGCGGGATTGCTGGCACTCGTAGCGCCGAGCAGCGGGGACGCGCCTAACCAGTGCACCGCGTTGCTGGAGCAAATGCGCTCGGGCAAGGCGCCGAAAACGGTGAAGTGAGTTCGGCACCGGTTCTGTGCCGTCTTCACTTCCACAATATGCCCGGCTTCGGCGCGGGCTTGCGTTGTACCCGGTCCTGCAGGAGTGAGCTTGCTTGCGAAGGTGGCATCACGGCCGCCTGACATGCGTCGGATGTGCGGGCCTCTTCGCGAGCAAGCTCGCTCACACATAACCGGGTTCGGCGCCTGATTCAGCGTCTGGTTGATCTGGCCCTTCTGGGAGCGAGCTTGCTCGCGAATAGCGCGGTATACCCTAAACATCCCGCCTGAAAGTTATCCACAAAAAAGCCAGGGCATGTGCCCTGGCTTTTTGCATTGCGTGTTGCGTATCAGAGGCCGTCGAGCAGGTCAGCCATGTCGTCGGCGTGCTCTTCTTCCTGCGCCAGGATCTCTTCGAAGATGCGGCGGGTGGTTGGATCTTGGTCGCCGATGTACTGAATGATTTCGCGGTAGCTGTCGATCGCGATGCGCTCGGCCACCAGGTCTTCAGTGATCATCTCTTTCAGCGTGTTGCCGGCCACATATTGCGCGTGGGAATTTTTGCTCAGCAGGTCCGGGTTGAATTCCGGCTCGCCGCCCAGCTGCACGATACGCTCGGCCAGCTTGTCAGCGTGTTCGAGTTCTTGATTGGCATGTTCTAGAAACTCATCGGCTGCTGCGTGGGATTTAATCCCCTTGGCCATGAAGTAATGGCGTTTGTAACGCAGGGTGCAGACCAGTTCGGTGGCCAGCGACGAGTTCAGCAAACGCAGGACCTCATCACGATCACCGTTGTAGCCTTCAGTAACGGCGCCGTCTTCAACGTTTTTGCGCGCGCGCTCTCGCAGGGTGGCGACGTCGGTCATTGGGTGCAGATTGATCATCAGATTTCTCCAGGGCTGTTCCGGTTTTTTTCCGTCGCGCTCTGTTGCGCCATGCCTGAAGCAGGCGCCCGGCAGGATCGGGGTCTTAAGGTGTGAGTGGTGGGCACTGGCAAAAGTTTGATTTTTGTTGAGGGACTTTTTGACGCGGGGGTTTTTCAGCGTGGGGCAAAGCGGGGCGAGCGTGCTTCAGGACGAATCCCCCGCGATCACGGCTGTGCCGGGCATCCTTGCGATGCACCGGCACAGTGATTACGGGCGGACTCATCCATTCAAACCAATGGCGTCAGATCACATGGCGCGTTCGTTGGCGTCACGCTGTTCGCACGTCATGAAGCCCTTGCTGTTGACGCGGCCATTGTTGTCGAAGGTGACGTAGTAAGCCTGCTGATGGCCTTCGCGATTCAGCACGTAGTTGTTGCAAGTGCCGGGGTGGGCGCGACGCTGAACAGTTGTCGATGGCGTGCCGCCGATGGTCAGGACTTGTTCCTTGGTCATGCCTTCTTCGACTTGCTTGACCAGCGGCTCATTGCGATAGGTCGCGTAATCAACCGGGTTGGGCAGGGTGGTCGATGCGCAACCAGCCAATGCGGCCATGGAAATCACTACTGCCAGGGATTGCTTGAACATTCGAATCGCTCCGCGAAAAAGGCCATTGTTGGCCCGTTGCTCTTAGGAGCATTGGAGAGGCAAAAGAGTTCGATCAAATTGATGGCGATGGGGCATTACCCGCACCTGTCGCGCTTAGGGGCAATCGCGGGCCATCCTGGGCTGATTGTCGTCAAATCTCACCTGCCGAAAATTGCTCGCACGTTCGCGAAACAGCGAGGTCAATCTGATGGCATGGTCGGGAGATGCAGTTCTCACCTGGTTTAAATCAGCGATGACTACCCGCTCGACCATTTCGACATCGTCAACCAGCACTTCGGTCTGGTGGGCAAGGGAGCCAATCCCCTGGGTGGTTCCTGAAACACGCCGCGCGTCTCAAAGCCGCCGGTCTTTGACTTATTTGGCCGTAGTTCGTGATCAGTCGACCCGTGAGGTCGCGTAGGAAGAGATGCGATGAGCGATAAAGAGCTTTATGAAATCGAGTACACGCTGGCCGGTGAGCACCATGTGGATCTGATTGAAAACCTCGACGTGCCGATCATCGAGGTCGTGCACGAGCTGGCGCTCAAGCACAACGTGGCCGTTGAAGATGACCCCTTCGATACCGGTGAAGACACCATCGGTCTGCCCCATGTGCTGGGCATTACCGATGTGTCGATTCACGCTGCGGAGGATCACGACAAAGCCTGATTGCCGGGCTCATCCGACAGACAGGTTTAACGGATCGCGGCCTTGCGCAGCGGTGTGGTCCAGCGTTCTGCCAGGATCACCCCGCCCAGCGTCAGGGCACCGCCGATAAAGTGATACGACGCCAGCTGCTCGCCCAGCGCGAGCGCGGCAACCAGCGCCGTCAGGATCGGCACCAGGTTGAAAAACAACGTGGTACGGCTGGGTCCGAGGATGGAAATCGCTTTCATCCACAGCAGCGGCGCGAGCATCGAGGTCGGGATGCACGCATAGAGCACCAACGGAATGTTGCTCGCATTCAATCCAGTCTTCGGTGAAATCACGAACAGTGGAAACAGCGCAATGATCGCCACCAGAATCTGCAGATAGAGCAGCTGCAACGGCGGCATGCGCAACTGCCATTTCTTCAGCAGCGTGCTGTAGGTCGCATAGGCCAGCGTTGCGACAAGCATCATCACGTCGCCGATGTTGATGCCGTGGGCAACCAGCAAGCTCCAACTCCCCTGTGACACCACCCATAAGACGCCGGCAAACGACACAATTGCACCGACCAGTGCGCCTGCAGTCAGCCGCGTGCCGAGGCTGACGATCGACATGCCCAGCGTCATCACCGGCACCAACGACAGAATGATGCCCATGTTGGTGGCCGTCGTGATATTCGCCGCGTAGTACGCCAGGCTCTGATAAATCGCCATGCCCAGGACGCCCAGCACCACCACCTTGCCGATGATGGGTTGGATCTGCGCCCGGTTGCGCAGCACGGGGCCGAGCAGAAACGGCGTGAACAACACCCCCGCCAGCAACCACCGATAGAAGCCGATTTCAGCCGGGAAAATACGCCCTGCGGCGGCCTTGGTGATGACGTTGTTGCCCGCCCAAATCATGACGGTCAGCAGTGGATAAAGGTATTGCATGAGCGAACCGGCTGTTGAATGAGGCGCCATTATCGGCCTGTCAGTCCGCACGTCCAGCGCACGCTGTGCATTTGCAGAAATATGCAGCAACATTCTTTGACTACACTGCTTTGAAAGCCATGCAGGTGCCTGGCGCTTCCGGAGAAAACCGATGACGATGCTGCGTATTCCTCTGCTGGTGTTGGGCCTGCTGCTGAGCGCCCAGGGTTTTGCCGCCACCGCGCAACAAAACAAGATGACCACCTGCAACGCCGATGCCTCGGCCAAATCCCTGAAGGGCGACGAGCGCAAGGCGTTCATGAGCACCTGCCTGAAGGCCGCGCCTGCGCCTGCCGCCACCCAGCAGGAGAAGATGAAAACCTGCAACGCCACGGCCAGCACCCAGGCGCTCAAGGGCGATGCGCGCAAGGCATTCATGAGCGATTGTCTTAAAAAGAAATAATTTTCCGATCCGATTCCAGGCGCTGAAAAGCGGCGCCAGCCCCTGTACTTTCTGCGATTGCGGCCGATGATCTGGCCTGCAATCGCAGCCTCCTCACGCTTGAGCCTTCAAGGGCTTTCGCGTCGCTGGTTCTCCACTCAGAACGCTGGCAGACTGCCCATCCTTCACGCCGCTCGTTTTGAGGCTGTATGCCAACGTTTACGCCCCGTCAAGTCTATCTGGCCAGTTGCATTCTCGTGTTCGGCGGGTTGCTGCTGGTCCTGCCGCTCAACCTTCTGCCCAGTCTGCTGGCGGGTTTGCTGGTGTATGAGCTGGTCGACATGCTCACGCCGCAGCTGCAACGGCTGATTGCCGGCGAGCGCGCGCGGTGGCTGGCGGTGGCGTTGCTGGGCACTCTGGTGGTGACCGTGTTGGCGTTGCTGTTTGCCGGCGCGATCAGCTTTTTGCTGCACGAAGCGGAAAACCCCGGCGCGTCGCTGGATAAATTCATGATTCTGGTGGACCGCGCCCGCGGTCAGCTGCCGCCCTTCATCGACAACTACCTGCCGGCCAGCGCCACCGAGTTTCAGGTGTCGCTCAGCGCCTGGCTGACCAAGCACCTCGGCGAGCTGCAACTGCTCGGCAAGGGCGCGGCGCACATGTTCGTGACGCTGCTGATCGGCATGGTGCTGGGCGCGATCATCGCCTTGCAGCGCATCCCCGATGTCACCAAGCGCAAGCCATTGGCGGCGGCGCTGTTCGAGCGTCTGCACCTGCTGACCCAAGCCTTCCGCAATATCGTCTTCGCGCAGATCAAGATCTCGCTGCTGAACACGGCGTTCACCTCGATCTTCCTGGCGGTGATCCTGCCTCTTTGTGGCGTGCACCTGCCGCTGACCAAAACCCTGATCGTGCTGACCTTTCTGCTGGGCCTGCTTCCGGTGGTGGGCAACCTGATGTCCAACACGCTGATCTTTATCGTCGGCATGTCGTTGTCGATCTGGGTGGCGATGGCGGCGTTGGGGTACCTGATCGTGATCCACAAGGTCGAGTATTTCCTCAACGCACGGATCGTCGGCGGGCAGATCAGCGCCAAGTCGTGGGAATTACTGCTGGCGATGCTGATCTTCGAAGCCGCCTTCGGCCTGCCGGGCGTGGTCGCAGGGCCGATTTATTACGCGTACCTGAAAAGCGAACTGCGCCGGGCGGAGTTGGTATAGCGACTGGTGCTCAACAGATGTGCCCCCTTTTCACGGCTGCACGCGGTCAGTGGGACCGGCTTTAGCCGGGAAGAGGCCAGTGGGTGCACTTAAGATTTGCGGCGTGACGCCCGGCGTCTTCCCGGCTAAAGCCAGTCCTACAAGTGCATGCGGTCCCACTAAGAGCATGCGGTCCCACTGAGGGCAAGACAGCTGCGAATCAGCCGTAGCGTTTTTTCGCCTCGATCGCCAAACCGCTGCCGATGCTGCCGAAGATGTTGCCTTCGACGTGCCGGGCCTTGGGCAGCATGGCGGCGACGCTGTTGCGCAGGGCCGGGATGCCACTGGAGCCGCCGGTAAAGAACACGGTGTCGACATCGGTCACGCCCACGCCTGCCTGATTCAACAGGTTCGTCACGCTGCCGCGCACGCGTTCGAGCAGCGCATCGATGGACGACTCGAACAGCTGCCGCGTCAGGTCGACGCTCAGGCCGGGTTCGACGCGGTCCATCGGCACCAGACGGCTGTTTGCTTCGGTCAGCTGGATCTTGGTCTCTTCCACTTCCATCGCCAGCCAGTGGCCGGCGCGTTGCTCGATCAGCTTGAACAGCCGGTCGATACCTTGGGTGTCTTCGATGTCATAGCGCATGCTGCCCAGCGCCAGTTGCGACTTTTGCGAATACACCGAGTTGATCGTGTGCCAGGTCGCCAGGTTCATGTGCGTGCTGGTCGGCATGTAAGCGCCGCTTTTCATGCGGCTGCCGTAACCAAACAGCGGCATCACGCCCTGTAGGCTCAACTGCTTGTCGAAGTCGGTACCGCCGATGTGCACGCCGCCGGTGGCGAGGATGTCGCTGTGGCGGTCATCGATCAACCGACGCTCCGGGGACAGACGCACCAGCGAGAAGTCCGACGTACCACCGCCGATGTCGACGATCAGCACCAGCTCTTCACGGTCCAGGGTCGACTCGTAGTCGAACGCCGCCGCAATCGGCTCGAACTGAAAGGAAACGTCCTTGAAGCCGATCTTGCGCGCCACGTCGGCCAAGGTGTCTTCGGCCTCTTGATCGGCGGCAGCGTCGTCATCGACGAAATGCACCGGCCGGCCCAGCACCACCTGATCAAAGGATTGACCGGCCGCAGCTTCGGCGCGTTTCTTGAGTTCGCCGATGAATAGCCCGAGCAGGTCCTTGAACGGCATCGCCGTACCGAGGACGCTGGTGTCGTGCTTGATCAGCTTGGAACCCAGCAGGCTCTTGAGCGAGCGCATCAGGCGGCCTTCGTAGCCCTCGAGGTACTCGTGAAGGGCGAGGCGACCGTAGACCGGGCGGCGCTCTTCGATATTGAAAAACACCACCGAAGGCAGCGTGATCTTGCCGTCCTCCAGCGCGATGAGCGTTTCCGCTCCGGGACGCAGCCAGCCGACCGTGGAGTTGGACGTGCCGAAATCGATGCCAAGGGCACGGGCCGGGGATGGAGTGCTCATCTGCTTTGCATACCAGTCAAAAAACGGCCGCGCAGTGTATGCGAGTGCGCGCCGGATGCGTAGCGCGAAACGTCGGTTTATCAGCCGCCGGGCATCTATTTCGCGCGCGTGTCTTGAACTGCGGCCCCGAGCCCCAATCTAGCAGGCAACTCTTAATGCTTTTGGCCGGTCTGGACAGCGTTTCATTTCGCGCGACTGCGTGCCGATAACCTTGCAACGTTCAACGCTGCCAGCGTTCACATATGAAACGCGGTGCGGACTGGGCTGGATATTCCAGAATTGGGTGACCGTCAGATGGACTTCAAAGACTATTACAAGATCCTTGGCGTAGAGCCGACGGCGGACGAAAAGACAATCAAGACCGCCTATCGCAAGCTCGCGCGCAAGTATCACCCCGACGTCAGCAAAGAGCCTGGCGCGGAAGACAAATTCAAAGAGGCTTCCGAGGCCTATGAAGCGCTGAGCGATCCGGAACAGCGCGCCGAATACGACGAGATTCGCAAATACGGTAGTCAGGGCCGGTTCCAGCCGCCGCCTGGCTGGCAGGGCCGTGGCGGCGCGGGCGCAGGGCCGGGTTTTGGCGGCGGCGGCTTCGAGGACGGAGATTTTTCCGACTTCTTCAGCTCTATCTTCGGCAATCGTGGTGGTCAGCAAGGCGGTCGGGCGCAGAGCCCGGGGCGTCGAGGGCAGGATGTGGAGATGGAACTGGCGGTGTTTCTGGAGGAGACACTCTCCACCGAGTCCAAGCAGATCAGCTTCAAGGTGCCGCAGCACAGCGCCAACGGCCAGCGCATGGCGGACATCACCAAGACGCTGAACGTGAAGATCCCGGCGGGCGTCACCGATGGCGAGCGCATCCGCTTGAAAGGGCAGGGCGCTCCCGGCGTGGCCGGTGGCGAGAAGGGCGATCTCTATCTGATCATTCGTCTGGCGCCGCATCCGATGTTCGACGTCGAGGGCCACGACCTGATCATCACGGTGCCGATCGCGCCGTGGGAAGCGGCGCTGGGCACCAAGGTCGCCGTTCCGACACTGACCGGCAAGATCAACCTGACCATCCGACCGGACAGTCAGAACGGCCAGCGGCTGCGGGTCAAAGGCAATGGTCTGTTGAACAAGCAGGGCCAGCGCGGCGATCTGTACGCACAACTGAAAATCGTCATGCCCAAATCCACCGATGAGGCTACCAAAGCGCTGTGGGAGAAGCTGGCCGAGCAGGCCGCGTTCGATCCGAGGGCTCAATGGAGTAACTGATCATGAGCAACACCCTGGTCATCGACATGCAGGAGTTCTGTCAGGTGGTCGACCTGCCGGCCGCCTTCGTCATCGAGATTGTCGAACATGGCATTCTCGAACCCCAGGGAAGGCAGCCGGACGAATGGCTGTTCGACAGCGCGGCGCTGTCGATTGCCAAACGCGCGGTCAAATTGCATTACGAATTGCAGCTGGAATGGGACGGCGTCGCCCTGGCGCTGAACCTGCTCGACGAGCTTGAACACGTGAGGGCCGAAAACCGCATGCTCAGGCAGCGGTTGGGGCGGTTTCTCGACTGACAGGCTGGCGTGGAGGGCAGTGCGGGAGCGAGCTTGCTCGCGAAGAGGCCCTCTCATTCGTTACATCTTCGGCAGCAGGACTGCCGCCTTCGTGAGCAAGCTCACTCCCACAAGTGCTGCGTTTCTGCCAGATAGCGATCTTCCTGCTGACGACGTCATTGTGGGAGTGAGCTTGCTCACGAATAGGCCCTTCCGCTACATCTTCGGCGGCAGGACTGCCGCCTTCGTGAGCAAGCTCACTCCCACAGGTATCGAGCACCCCTGCAACAGCGCGGTGTTTGGCCGATAGCGATTCCGTGCAACCGCCTGCTAGCCTTTCTTCGGCAATTCCACGGTAAACGTCGTGCCGTCACCAACGTTCGACACAACCGTGATGCCGCCGCCATGGGCGTTCACCACTTCTTTGACGATGAACAGTCCCAGGCCCAGGCTGGTGGACGGGTTGTGGATGCCGGCCTTTTCATTGGCCGAGCGCACCAGCGGGTCGAAGATGCTGCCGATGGCTTCTTCCGCAATCGGCTCGCCGTCGTTGTGCACCGAGAGGCTCACGTGGTTTTCACTGCCGGTGAGCGTGACGGTGACCCGACGCGTCGCCGCGCCATGCTGCAAGGCGTTGCCAATCAGGTTCTGCAGCAACTGCGCGATGCGCGCCTGATCCCACTCGCCCCGGGTCTCACCGGTGCTGGTGAACACTGCGTTGCAATCGGGCTGCCCCGCCGTGGCCGCGTCAATGGCTTCACGGCAGGCGAGGGTCATCTCCATCGGCTTGCGTTCGACCGGCAACGTGACGCCGAGACGGCTTCGAACGAACTCCAGCAAATCGCTGATCATCGTTCCCATCAACAGACTGCTGCTCTTGATGCGCTTGATATACGCAAGATCGGCGTCCGTCAGCGCGGTTTTGCGCATCAGCACTTCGGACGACATGCCGATGGCCTGCAAGGGCGCGCGCAGGTCGTGGCCGAGAATGGCGAGAAAGATGTCACGGGAACGCGTCACGCGATCGGCGTAGGCGGCCGTCGACTCGGCCAGGGCTTCGTCGATGGCTTCGTTGAAGCGAATCATGTCAGTGAGGTGACTGGCCTGTGGCTCTTTCTGGCTTTCTGCCCAGAAGCGCACGACCGTGGCCCGAAGATGACGGAATTCGGAGGTCATCTGCACCAGATCAAACCCGACGATATGCCGCAGCTCGCCATGACTGGAGGCGGCCTGATCGAGTGTCGGGGTTTTGCCGATGTCTTCGCCCTGAGCCTTGGCGATGCGCTCGGCTTTGGTCTGGGCGGTGTTCATGTCACGCGCCGCCGCGAGAAGGATCGCCTCGGCGTGGTCGCGCAGCTCGACTGAACTCATCTGGGCGGCTGCGGGCGTCAGCGTGGCCGCAAACCGTTCCCACTCATCGACGATGCGATCCACATTCTGAACGATGAAGTCCGAAAGACGCATGGGGGACTACCTTGCTGGCGGGGCGCTGAATGAGAGCGCGCATAGTACCGCCATGTTGTTGCAGGAAGCATCACGCATTTGCGTGCGCTTCCTCTTAGTGTTGGCTCGCCGTCCAGTTGAAGCGCTGTCAGGCAGCCAAAACAAGCCATGTAGGAGACCGGGGTCGCGCCCCACCGTGCTCACGAAGGCGGCATTTCAGCCACTGAAAGAGTGGGTGGATGCGCCGGCCCCTTCGCGAGCAAGCTCGCTCCCACAACAAAGTGAGTTCTGCGCTTAGAACAGAAAATACCGCTGCGCCATCGGCAAGACCTCGGCCGGCTCGCACCACAACAGCACGCCGTCGGCCTTGACCTGATACGTCTGCGGGTCCACGTCGATGTTCGGCAGGTAGTCGTTGTGGATGAGGTCGGCCTTGGTCACGCTGCGGCAGCCCTTCACCACCCCAATCTGTTTCTTCAGCCCCAGCTGCTCCGGAACGCCGGCATCAAAGGCCGCCTGGCTGATGAAGGTCAGGCTGCTGGCGTGGAGCGAGCTGCCGTAGCTGGCGAACATCGGGCGGTAGTGAACCGGCTGCGGGGTCGGGATCGAGGCGTTGGCGTCGCCCATCAGACTCGCGGCAATCGACCCACCTTTAAGGATCAGCGTCGGTTTCACGCCGAAGAAAGCCGGGCGCCAGAGCACCAGGTCCGCCCATTTGCCCACTTCCACCGAGCCCACCTCATGGCTGATGCCGTGGGTGATCGCCGGGTTGATGGTGTATTTGGCGATGTAGCGTTTGGCGCGGAAGTTGTCATTTCCCTCGCCGTCACCAGGCAATGGCCCGCGCTGGCGTTTCATTTTGTCGGCGGTCTGCCAGGTGCGCATGATCACTTCGCCGACGCGGCCCATGGCCTGGCTGTCGGAGCTGAGCATCGAGAATGCGCCCAGATCATGAAGAATGTCCTCGGCGGCAATGGTCTCGCGGCGGATGCGGCTCTCGGCGAACGCGACGTCTTCGGCGATACTGGGGTCCAGGTGATGGCAGACCATCAGCATGTCCAGGTGCTCGTCGATGGTGTTGCGGGTGAACGGCCGGGTCGGGTTGGTCGAGCTCGGCAGCACGTTAGGGAAGCCGCAGGCCTTGATGATGTCCGGTGCGTGACCGCCGCCGGCGCCTTCGGTGTGGTAGGTGTGAATGGTGCGGTTCTTGAACGCCGCCAGGGTGGTTTCGACGAAGCCGGATTCGTTCAGGGTGTCGGTGTGGATCGCCACCTGCACGTCGTACTGATCAGCGACGCTCAGGCAGTTGTCGATGGCTGCTGGCGTGGTGCCCCAGTCTTCGTGCAGCTTGAGGCCGATGGCGCCGGCCTCGACCTGCTCGATCAGCGGCTCGGGCAGGCTGACGTTGCCTTTGCCGGTGAAGCCGATGTTCATGGGGAACGCTTCGGCGGCCTGCAGCATGCGCATCATGTGCCACTTGCCGGGCGTGACCGTGGTCGCGTTGGTGCCCGTCGCCGGGCCGGTGCCGCCGCCGATCATGGTGGTGACACCGCTCATCAGCGCTTCTTCAATCTGCTGCGGGCAGATGAAATGGATGTGGGTGTCGACGCCGCCGGCGGTGAGGATCATGCCTTCGCCTGCAATCACTTCGGTCGCCGCGCCGATGGCGATGGTCACGCCGGGCTGGATGTCCGGGTTGCCGGCCTTGCCGATAGCCGCGATGCGCCCGTCCTTGAGACCGACGTCGGCTTTGACGATGCCCCAGTGATCGACGATCAGTGCGTTGGTGATCAGCGTGTCGACGACTTCGGCAGCCACGCCCTGGCCCTGGCCCATGCCGTCACGAATGACCTTGCCACCGCCGAACTTCACTTCCTCGCCATAGACGGTGAAATCCTGCTCGACCTCGATCCACAGCTCGGTGTCGGCCAGACGCACACGGTCGCCGACAGTGGGGCCGAACATGTCGGCGTAGGCTTGTCGGCTGATCTTCATACTTCGTTCCTCGAATCAAAGCGGCAAGCCTCAAGCGGCAAGCTGCGAGTAAAAGCGAATGTTGTGTACGCCGCGGACTGCTGTGCTTGGCGCTTGTAGCTTGGCGCTTGCAGCTTGACCTGGCTGGAAAGTGAACGCGTTTTACAGTTCCCCCATAACTCTTCCGGCAAACCCGAAAACCCGCCTCAACCCGGCCAGGTCTACCAGTTCCACTTCCCGCGCCTGCCCTGGCTCGAAGCGCACGGCGGTGCCGGCCGGGATGTTCAAACGCATGCCCCGGCTGGCGGCGCGGTCGAAGGTCAGGGCGTCGTTGGTCTCGAAAAAATGAAAGTGCGAGCCGACCTGAATCGGCCGGTCGCCGCTATTGGCGACGCTGAGGGTGATGGTGCGGCGACCGGCGTTGAGCTCGATGTCGCCGGGCTGGATCTGGTACTCACCAGGGATCATGCGCTCTTCCTCGACAGTAACTTGTAGTAAATGGCCGTGGCCTTGTATTCGCCGTCAGGGTTGCAGGCGTAGTCCGGCAGCAGCCCCGACAGCTCGTAACCCAGCGCGCGATAGAAATCTTCAGCATCGGAACCTGCCAGCGTGTCCAGAAACAACAGCCCGCGCTGATGCTGCTGCGCGGCCTGTTCCACGGCGGTCATCAATTGAGTTGCCAGCCCGCGCCGACGCGCCTGACTGAGCACCAGCAATTTCTGCACCTCGGCGCGGTTCAGGCCGTTGGCCTTCTGGCACAGCGCCAATTGCACCGTCGCCAGCACCTGGTCTTCTTCTGCCACCACCCACAGCAGCACGTTGCCCTCCCTTACCTCGGCTTTGACGCCGTCCCACCAGTCGGCAGCCTCCTCGGCGCCTAGATCCGCCATGAACCCGACCGACGCGCCGTCTTGCACGGCGTCGAGCAATAGCGCCACCAGCCCCGGGCGGTAGTGGGCAAAACTTTCTGGCGTGACGCGGCGTAAGTGGGCGGCATTCATGGACGAAATCCTTTCAGAATGAACATTCAGGCGACAGGCTTGATGCCGGGCGCTTGCGAGGGTGGAGCAGAGGCGCCGGGCGACAGGTCCAGTTGCATGAAGGTCAGGTCCAGCCAGCGGCCGAACTTGGTGCCGACCTGGGGCATCTGCCCGGTCGTGATGAAACCCTCGCGCGCGTGCAGGTGAATCGACGCCGCGTTTCCGCTTTCGATAGCCGCGACCATCATGTGCTTGTCGCAGGCACGGGCCCGTTCGATCAGCGCTTTCATGAGCAGCGGACCCAGGCCGTTGCCCCGTTGATCGGCACGCACGTAAACCGAGTGCTCAACGGTGTGGCGAAAGCCTTCGAATGGCCGCCAGTCGCCGAACGACGAATAGCCCAGCACCTGATCGTCGGCGTCGACCGCCACCAGAATCGGGTATGCCTGGGCCTGGCGCGCGGCGAACCAGGCTTCGCGGTTGGCGAGATCCACCGGCTGCTCGTTCCAGATCGCCGTGGTGTTGAGCACGGCGTCGTTGTAGATGGCCAGCACGGCCGGCATGTCCGTCAGCAGTGCGTCACGAATCGAATAGGTCATGTTCGTTTCCACGGGTTCCTGTGTGGCTGTTTCAGTGGGCATCTCAGCGTCGATGCGCCGCTCAGGCAATCGGTTGATGCACGGTGACCAGCTTGGTGCCGTCCGGAAAGGTGGCCTCGACCTGGATTTCCGGGATCATTTCAGGGATGCCCTCCATCACCTGTTCACGGGTCAACAGAGTTGTCCCGTAGTGCATGAGGTCGGCGACGGTCTGGCCGTCCCGCGCACCTTCCAGCAGGGCGGCGGAAATGAAGGCCATCGCTTCCGGGTAGTTGAGCTTCACACCGCGTGCCAGCCGCCGCTCGGCCACCAGGCCTGCGGTGAAGATCAACATCTTGTCTTTTTCGCGTGGTGTCAGGTCCATGGTGTTTGTCCGTCTCAAATAACTGAATAAGTCAGCGCTGCAATGTATCTGTAGGAGTGAGCTTGCTCGCGATTGCGGTGTGTCAGAGACATATTCCTATCTGACGGATCGCTATCGTCCGGATGCGGCCCAGACCAAGCTCACTCCTACAGGTTGTCTATGCGTGCCCCGAGGGAGCGGGTCGGGCAACGCGTCCCATCAAGTGCTCCAGATCCGCGGCGCCACCGCTTCCCGGCCCAACAGGGCAGGGCGTAGCAGCTTCCATAATGCAATCAGCCAGGCCCGAGCATGCAGGGCTTCGTCTGCCAGGCAACGGGCGATGATCAGCCCGGGCAGCTGGCTCAGGTCGCCGCGCACGGGGGAATGTTCGGCCAGCTCGCGGCAGCGCTCCATCAATTCAGCGTCGATTTCCCCGGTCACTATCAGCGTTGCGAACACCGGTTTGCCGCCCAGGCCGATCGGCGAATCCAGCAAGCCGTCGTTGCCGACGATGCGCTGGCGCTCGTGCCACAACAGCGTGCCGTCACGCCGGATATCCAGATGCGCCTGAAAGTGGCCGTGATCGAAACGCTCGCCACTGGCCGGTCGGCCCAGCGCAACCACATCCCAATAAAACAGCCGGGCGTCGCCTTCAAGGTCGATCCGCGTGGTCAATTCAGCCTTGGCCTCGCTGAACACGATGCTCTCCTGGGGCAGCCATTCCAGCGTGCCCCCTGCCGCGACTTTGATGTCCAGTTGTTGATAAGCCGGACCCGCCGCGCGGTACCACTTCGCTGCGCCGGGGCTGGTCAGTTGCGCCCAGGCATTGGCGCCCACGCTGGCGCTGATGTCCAGCCGGTCGCCGCCGGCAATGCCGCCCGGCGGGTGAACGATGATGTGCTGGCAGACCTGCGGGCCTTCTGCGTACAGATGCTTTTGCACCCGCAACGGACCTTTATGGCGTCGCTGGGTCGGGCGCGTGCTGTCGCCGAAACGCCCATACGCCAGCTCCAGCTCGGCATGCCAGCTGGGGGTGAACAGGGCGGTGTGGGCAGGAAGATTCATAAGTCGATTATCGTGTTATCGAAGGACCGTACCTTAGCTGATCGGCGCATCAAATGGTGACCAGACCCCGAACGCCTTCGGCCTCCATGTTTTCGCCACGGCCCTGCTGGACGATCTCGCCGCGGGACATGACGATGTACTGATCCGCCAGCTCGGCGGCAAAGTCGTAGAACTGCTCGACCAGCAGAATTGCCATGTCACCACGCGCCGCGAGTTTCTTGATCACCGCGCCGATTTCTTTGATCACCGAGGGCTGAATGCCTTCGGTGGGTTCGTCAAGAATCAGCAGGCGAGGGCGACTGGCCAGGGCGCGACCGATCGCCAGTTGCTGTTGCTGACCGCCGGACAGGTCACCACCACGCCGGTGCTTCATCTGCAGCAGCACCGGGAACAGCTCGTAGATGAACGCCGGGACTTCCTTGGCCTCTGAGCCCGGGAAACGCGACAGGCCCATCAGCAGGTTTTCCTCAACGGTCAGTCGGCCGAAAATCTCCCGGCCCTGGGGCACGTAGGCGATCCCGGAATGCACACGCTGGTGGGGCTTGAAACCGGTGATCGGCTTGCCTTCCCAGTGCACCACGCCTTCTTTGGCGGGCAGCAGCCCCATCAGCACTTTCAACAACGTGGTCTTGCCCACGCCGTTGCGACCGAGCAGGCACGTGACCTCGCCGATTTTTACGTCAAACGACAGGCCTCGGAGGATGTGGCTGCCGCCGTAGTACTGGTGGAGCTTTTCGACTTGGAGCATGGCCAGTTTCTCAAGAAATCCTATGATCGTTCCCACGCTCTGCGTGGGAACGCCGCATCGGGCGCTCTGCGTCTGCTTCATGACGCGGAGCGTCACCGGATGCATTCCCACGCGGAGCGAGGGAACGATCAGCAGATCGGAGGTTTACCGCCCCAGATACACCTCAATCACCCGTTCATCCGCCTGCACGTCTTCCAGCGATCCTTCCGCCAGCACGCTGCCCTGGTGCAGCACGGTGACGTGGTCGGCGATGGTGCCGACGAAGCCCATGTCGTGCTCGACCACCATCAGCGAGTGCTTGCCGGCCAGGCTCTTGAACAGCTCGGCGGTGAATTCGGTTTCGGCGTCGGTCATGCCAGCGACGGGCTCATCGAGCAGCAGCAATTGCGGATCCTGGACCAGTAACATGCCGATCTCCAGAAACTGTTTCTGGCCGTGGGACAACAGCCCGGCGGGCCGTGACATCGACGCGGTCAGGCGAATGGTTTCCAGCACCTCGTCGATGCGGTCGCGCTGTTCGCCGTTGAGCTTGGCCCGCAGGCTGGCCCACACCGATTTGTCGGTCTTCTGCGCCAGCTCCAGGTTTTCGAACACGCTCAGCGCTTCGAACACCGTGGGTTTCTGAAACTTGCGCCCGATCCCGGCCTGGGCGATCTGCACTTCGCTCATCTTGGTCAGATCAAGGGTTTCGCCGAACCAGGCCTTGCCGTGACTGGGGCGGGTCTTGCCGGTGATCACGTCCATCAGCGTGGTCTTGCCCGCACCGTTGGGGCCGATGATGCAGCGCAGCTCGCCAACGCGGATGTACAGATTCAGATCATTGAGAGCCTTGAACCCGTCGAAACTGACGCTGATGTCTTCCAGAGTCAGGATCGTGCCGTGCAGGGTGTTCAGCCCCTTGCCGGCAACCTGCCCGAGACCGATGGCGTCGCGGCTGGTACCGGCATCGCTGTTCGGGTCGAGCACCGGATCGAATGCGGGCGTCGGAGTGCTTTTCATTGCTCGCCCCTTTTCTTGATCAGGCCGATCACGCCTTTGGGCAGATACAGCGTCACCACGATGAACAGCGCGCCGAGGAAGAACAGCCAGTATTCAGGGAAAGCCACGGTGAACCAGCTCTTCATGCCATTGACCACACCGGCGCCGAGCAGCGGGCCGATCAGCGTGCCGCGACCGCCCAGGGCGACCCAGACTGCCGCTTCAATGGAGTTGGTTGGCGACATTTCGCTCGGGTTGATGATGCCGACCTGGGGCACATACAACGCCCCGGCCAGGCCGCACAACACGGCGCTCAACACCCAGACGAACAGCTTGAAGCCGCGCGGGTCGTAGCCGCAGAACATCAGGCGGTTCTCCGCATCGCGCACGGCGGTCAACACGCGACCGAACTTGCTGCGCGCCAGACGCCAGCCGACGAACAGGCTGCCCGCCAGCAACGCCACTGTCAGCAGAAACAACACGGCGCGGGTGCCTTGGGAGGTGATGCTGAACCCCAGAATGCTGCGAAAGTTGGTGAAGCCGTTATTGCCGCCAAAGCCGGTTTCGTTGCGGAAAAACAGCAACATGCCGGCGAAGGTCAGGGCCTGGGTCATGATCGAGAAGTACACGCCCTTGATCCGCGAACGGAAGGCGAAGAAGCCGAACACCAGTGCCAGCAACCCCGGCGCCAGCACCACCAGGCACATGGCCCAGAGGAAATGCTGCGTGCCGACCCAGTACCACGGCAGTTCGGTCCACGACAGAAAGGTCATGAACGCCGGCAGGCTGTCACCCGACGCCTCGCGCATCAGGTACATGCCCATCGCGTAACCGCCGAGGGCGAAGAACAGCCCGTGGCCCAGGGACAACAGGCCGGCGTAACCCCAGACCAGATCCAGAGCCAGCGCGACGATCGCGTAGCAGAGGATCTTGCCCACCAGCGTCAGCGTGTAGGCCGACACCTGCAGGCCGTTGCTTTCAGGCAGCAAGGACAACAACGGCAGGGCGATCAGCAGGGCAAGAATGACCGCGCCGACCGCGACCGTGACTTTGGTGCCGGCGCGTTGTGCGGCAGTGACCATCAATGGCTGATTCATCAGTCGATCACCCGTCCTTTGAGTGCGAAGAGGCCTTGCGGACGTTTCTGAATGAACAGAATGATCAGCGCCAGGATCAGGATCTTGCCCAGCACCGCGCCGATCTGCGGTTCAAGGATCTTGTTGGCGATGCCCAGCCCGAAGGCCGCCGTGACGCTGCCGGCCAGCTGACCGACGCCCCCGAGCACGACCACCAGGAAGGAGTCGATGATGTAGCTCTGGCCCAGGTCAGGGCCGACGTTGCCGATCTGGCTCAGCGCCACGCCGCCCAGACCGGCGATGCCGGAGCCGAGCCCGAAGGCCATCATGTCGATGCGCCCGGTGGGTACGCCGCAGCAGGCGGCCATGTTGCGGTTCTGGGTGACGGCGCGCACGTTGAGGCCCAGGCGCGTTTTGTTCAGCAGCAGCCAGGTCAGCACGACGACAAACAGCGCGAACGCAATGATGACGATGCGGTTCCAGGGCAGCACGAGGTTGGGCAGCACTTGAATGCCGCCCGACAGCCATTCCGGGTTGGCCACTTCGACGTTCTGCGCGCCGAACACCACGCGAATCAGCTGAATCAGCATCAGGCTGATGCCCCATGTCGCCAGCAGTGTTTCCAGCGGGCGACCGTACAAGTGGCGAATGACCGTACGCTCCAGCGCCATGCCGATGCCCGCGGTGACGAAAAACGCGATCGGCAGCGCCACCAGCGGATAGAACTCAAGGGCGCCGGGGGCGTAGCGCTGGAACATCATCTGCACGACGTAGGTGGCGTAGGCGCCGAGCATCAGCATCTCGCCGTGGGCCATGTTGATCACACCGAGCAGGCCGAAAGTGATCGCCAGTCCCAGCGCCGCCAGCAGCAGAATCGACCCGAGCGACAGGCCGGCGAAGGCTTGCCCGAGGATCTCGCCGAACATCAATTTGCGTTTGACCTGAGCCAGGCTGGTTTCGGCCGCCAGGCGCACGGTAGCGTCGGTTTCGACGTTGGGTTCGAGCAGGGTTTCGAGACGGGTGCGGGCCAGCGGATCACCGGTTTCACCGAGCAGACGCACGGCGGCGAGCCGCACGGTGGGGCTGATGTCGACCAGTTGCAGATTGGCCAGCGCCAGGGTCAGGGCGGCGTGAACGCTGTCGTCCTGTTCGCTCGCCACTTGCTGCACCAGCAAGGGCAACTGCGCCGGACGGGCGCTTTTTTGCAGGACCTGCGCGGCGGCCAGACGGACTTTCGGGTCGGCGGCTAAAAGCTGATGGCTGGCCAGCGCGGTATTGATCAGGCCGCGAAGGCGGTTGTTCAGGCTGATGGCTTGGGGCGCATCGGGGTTGGGTGCATCGGCCACCGCGGGGGCGTCCGGGTCGACGGCGATAAAGCTGTCGCCGTTCTGGATGAACGCCCGGTTGCTGCTGTCGGCAGCGACGCGGCCATCCTGCAGGGCAACCAGCAACTCGACGCGCGCCGGGTCAGGCCTGGCGGCCCAGCTTTCCAGCAATTGGGCGCGCTCGGAGGAGTCGGCCGCAACAAAGTCGCCGGCCTCGCTGGCGTGGGCGGCGAAGGGCAGCCACAGGCACAGCGCGAGAATAAGGTGATGGAAGTATCTGGGCATATCGAATCCTGAGAGCACCCGCATGACGTAACGTCAGACGAGGAACCTGTAGGAGTGAGCTTGCTCGCGATGGCGGTATACCAGCCGACATCATCGTCACAGGCAGATCGCGATCGCGAGCGAGCTCACTCCTACAGGGATAGGTTCAGCCGGAACATTTCAACCGACCGTTTACCCTGTTTTTTCCTTAGTTGCTCTTCACCGCGTAGTCAGGCTTTTTGTCGTTGCCCGGAATGAACGGGCTCCACGGCTGGGCGCGAATCGGTTCTTTGGTCTGCCAGACCACGTTGAACTGACCGTCGGCCTTGATCTCGCCGATCATCACCGGCTTGTGCAGGTGGTGGTTGGTTTTGTCCATGGTCAGGGTGAAGCCCGACGGCGCGGCGAAAGTCTGGCCAGCCATGGCTTCGCGGACTTTATCCACATCGGTGGACTTGGCTTTCTCGACCGCTTGCGCCCACATGTGGATACCCACGTACGTGGCTTCCATCGGGTCGTTAGTCACGGCCTTGTCGGCGTTCGGCAGGTTGTGCGCCTTGGCGTAGGCCTTCCAGTCGGCGACGAACTTGGTGTTGACCGGGTTCTTCACCGATTCGAAGTAGTTCCACGCGGCGAGGTTGCCCACCAGCGGCTTGGTGTCGACGCCGCGCAATTCTTCTTCGCCGACCGAGAACGCCACCACCGGTACGTCGGTGGCTTTCAGGCCCTGATTGCCCAGCTCTTTATAGAACGGCACGTTGGAGTCGCCGTTGACCGTGGAGATCACAGCGGTTTTGCCGCCTGCCGCGAACTTCTTGATGTTCGACACGATGGTCTGGTAATCGCTGTGACCGAACGGGGTGTAGACCTCTTCGATGTCCTTGTCCGCCACACCTTTGGAGTGCAGGAACGAGCGCAGAATCTTGTTGGTGGTGCGCGGGTAGACGTAGTCGGTGCCCAGCAGGAAGAAGCGCTTGGCCGCGCCGCCGTCTTCGCTCATCAGGTATTCAACCGCAGGAATGGCCTGCTGGTTAGGCGCGGCGCCGGTGTAGAACACGTTCGGTGACATTTCTTCGCCTTCGTACTGCACCGGGTAGAACAGCAAGCCGTTCAGTTCTTCAAAGACCGGCAACACCGATTTGCGCGACACCGAAGTCCAGCAACCGAACACCACGGCGACCTTGTCCTGGGTCAACAACTGACGACCTTTCTCCGCAAACAACGGCCAGTTCGACGCCGGGTCGACCACCACAGGCTCGAGCATCTTGCCGTTGACGCCGCCCTTGGCGTTGATTTCATCGATGGTCATCAGCGCCATGTCCTTGAGCGAGGTCTCGGAGATGGCCATGGTGCCGGACAAAGAATGCAGAATGCCGACCTTGATGGTTTCGGCCGCCTGAGCGGTCCAGGTCAAACCCATCGCTGCGATCGATGCAGACAAAGTGAACGCTTTCAGCAAACTACGACGCTTCATTGGCTAGCTCCATTCCTTGATTTTTTTAGATGACGGCTGTTGGCGGTGCAGAGTTGAGTCTGCTTAGGCTTTAGCAAACGCTGGGCCAAGGCCGCGCGCGTCGCAAAATGGAATGAAAAAGTCGCCTGCACAGGGCGCCCCGCACCAATGTGGATCGGTGCGAGTCAGGTGGTGCGTCAGGTGCGCCCAACTGGTGCGATCCCTTTGGAGTCGCAAGGCTGGGTGGTCTGACGCGATTGGCGAGAAGGGCTACCTCACAAAAAGCTCACGCTCGCCGGTGAACAGATCGAATGTTTCGTACACCAGCCTGTCCGGCGCGGTGAAATAGGCGAACGTTTCTCCGTTCACCTCTCTGAACGCCCTGAGTTGCAGGCGGGTGCCGGGCGGGATGGCGACGTGATCACCGAGAAAGCCCGAGAACATGTTTTTCTTCGGAACCGACGGCGCGAAGATCAGAAATACCGGATGCGTATTGCTCGGCGCCGGGTCAGTCACGAAGCTGTCGAGGCTCCAGCGCACGGCATTGGTTCGGCTGATCGACGCCGATTGCACGCCCGCATCCACGAACACCGCACCGAGCTCGCGTCGCAATTGCTGCAGGCCCTCGTCTGTTACGTGCGCGGCGCGGAACGCATCGCCTTTCCATGAGCGCAGGCGGTGGAACTGGTTGAGGAATGCCTGCGTGCGGGGTGTTCGCGCGCCGCTTCTCAAGAGTCGGTTGATCTCGGCCGAGCCCCCTTCGATATAGTCGAGCAGTTCGGGGTAGAGCTCCGCTTTGGCGTGGTTTGCGAGGGCCAGGAAGCGCGGTTCATCAAGGGACGGTTCAGTGATGGAAATGCCTTCGATTGGGGTAGGCCATCCGTTGAGCAATCGGCTCAAGTCATGCCGGGCCTGTCGGTCGGCCTGTGGACTCAGGCGTACGACCGGTTGCGAGACCTTCTTCCAGCCCCCGGTGCTTGACCGGACGACATATTCATCCTCATGGATCAGTAGCGCTGGATCCCGAGGATAGGGGCGATACAGGCGAGATCGTCCGAACAGGTTGAAGCGTCGACCCACGTAACCCGTTTCAGAGCCGAAGGTGATTTCGGTGAATTTGTTCGGGTCCAGCCGCGTGACCATGCCCGACTCCGCAAAGAAGGGCGCACCAGCGGGTGACAGCATATAGCCGATTTGCACCTGCCCATGGCGTCCGGTGCGGCGGACCAGATGCGGGCGTTTTATCATCGCCAGTTGAGGCCCCTTCAGCGCTGCGGCGCTTGCTCGACCAATCCCGGCAGTCAGCAAATAACCGGCCGCGTCCATAAACTCTTGGGCTGCACCCTCCCAGTCGTCTTCATCCACTTTTTGAAAGCCGCTCCAGGCGTTGTAAAGGCCCAGCCCCAGTGCGAGCGGAACCATGACCGGCGGGGGCAACAGCAGCAGTGCGATGCTCACGACCATGTCGAATACCTGCTTTCGGGAATTGCCACCACCAGGCTGGACCAACAGGGATTTCGCTTCTTCTTTCAGTTGGCGGATCCTGATCCTGAAATGCTCGTCAAACAGGTCGCCGGTCTGCGTCACGAAGACCACTGGCTTTATCAAATGGGACGGGGCGGGAAATGGACCTGGCAGCGACGTCAATGCGTCTGGAAAGCGCCAGTGCTTGAGCCACTCCTCATAATCGAGCATCACCCGGGCCAGGCGCCTGTCGGCCAATGGCATCAACCTCGCCACGTAGGATTTGTACACGTCTTGTTCCAGAAACGCCTGGGTGAGATGGAACATGCTGTCAAAGGTGCGGAACACCACGTTATCCGGCGCGTTAAGCGTGCAAAGGGTCAGAGGCCCCCTGTCGAATTTGCCGACCGGGGCAATCAGCATGATGTCCGGGATTTTTACCCCGCTGATCTGCAGTAATCGCACCTCGATCCTGACCCCGTCCACCCCCTGACGCCGCTGTGAATCGGGACCGTCCAGTACCGCTTTGATCCAGGCCAGCCGGTTTTCAGGAAAGCCGTTCAGCTCACTCTCGATATACGCCATGCCCAGGCGCGCCAACAGCAACTCGCGGTGCTGATGCTTCAACTGGTCAGCGAAATCAGAGTGGTCAAAGTGTTCGGCAAGGTAGTCATCCAGTCGCTTTGGCATGTCGATTCGCGCCAGCAACTCGCGCGTGAATTCTGCGGAGAGCAACGGTATTTCTGCACCGTGCCCGTCTGCAGCCCGCAACTCGCTGGCATCCTGAGCGGTCACCCGCAGTGCGTTGTCGTGGGCCAGGGCGTGCAGTGAGAAGGTCTGCGAGTGAGTCTCGGTTTCCATCACGGTGATAGGGTAAAAGCGCACCGGGATGGGCTGGTGGAACATCGCCGTTACCACAATCTGTCGGGGCGACAGTTGAATGTTTTTCTCCGCCAGTGCGGCGCTGACCGTCGCATCGGCGTAAGCCCTCAGGACGTGCAGGCTGTCAGCTTGTGGTGTGTTGAAGTGATCAAGGCTGATGCGCCGGATTGCGCGGATCGCCTGCGCGTACACCGTCGCGTGTCGCGCCCATTCGACGTGCTGATCTTCATTCATCCGTTGCCACCACTCAGGCATCTGCTCGCGCACCACATCGCAATCCAGCAGGCGCTCGATGCGGTGGTTATCGAACAGCTGTTCCGAGGCCATCAGCTCGAAAATCAGCCGCTGGAATGAGGGTTGATCCAGCCTGAGGGACTGAGCGATTTTCACCGCGTGATCAAAGTCGGCCTTCTGTTTGATGATCTGCAATGTCAGCAGCAGGCTCATGAAATTGTTGCCCAGCCTCTGCAAGCTCCAGCGCAGAGCGGGCTGCGCGTTTTCAACGCCGGGAAGCGCCAGTGCCACTACGTCATCGAGCGTGAGATGGCTCAGCAGCCGACCGCGTTGAGTGTCCTCGGCAAGGCGTCGGGTGAGAGTCTCGGTGAGCTGATGCAGTGAATCGAATCGCTCCAGGCTGTCGGCGGGGGTGTACAGAATGACCTCGCCCAGTGACGCGTCGTCGGTTGCCGGAACCTGATCGCTGCGTTGTTCGGTGATCACAAACGTGCCGGTCAGAGGAAACAGCGGACCGTCGCTCCTACCCAGCGACAAGCTGAACACATCGTATTTCTGCAACGGCTCGGGCGAGGTGTCGACGCCGTAATCCAGCGTGTCGTTAAGCATGCTGTGCAGATGCGGCTGAAACTGGCCGCGCTCCACACGCATCTGGCCTTCCAGCCTGAGCAGTTGAACCCGGTCGGCGAGAAAGTCATCGCGCCGGGTTTTGCCGGAAGGCTGAATCTCTGCCCAGTGATCCGAGAGCCGTTGCTTGTACCGCTCGGCCAGCGTTTGTGCGACGCAGGTGTACAAAGTGGCCAGCGCGTCGCGGTCCAGTCCGCCAAGGGAGGGCGTGTCAGACGAAGGAAACTCTGTGGCGTAGAGCCCGGCAGACTCGACGTTCTGCCATTCAAAGAGCCCGGTGAAATGGGCTACCAGGCTGGCAAGCAGCGGGTAACTGCTGATGGTCGCCGTTGCGGCAGGTTGCGGGTTTCGCTCTCGGCAGACGAGCCGCGCACTGGCGCAGTCAACCACAAGACCGGGATGGGTCAGGCGAAGGCATTCGGCAAACGTCTGTTCAAGGGCCTGGGTGAAATCGGGCAGCTCGTAGCGTGTCAGCGCGGGGCTGTCAGCGATGGGTGTGGAGGTAGACGTAGTTGAGGGAGTGACGGTTGTGGGATTCATGGTGCCTGTTCATTGCATGGGGGATGATTCGCAGAACCGTTGGGTTCGGCAACTCATTGCATGGAGTCAGGGCTTGGGGCGTGCGTCTGTAGGCACTCTCTGGCCTGAGCGCGAAGGGAAAGCGACCAGGCAAGTAGGATTTTTCGGGGGAGAAAGGCAGCGCTCAGTGAGCAGATAAAACAGGTGCGGAGCCTGAAACCCGAAATGAGGAGGAATTCATCACTAAACCACCCAAAAGAGGTTCCAGGCCCCGCGAGACGCAATCTAAGCTGTTGTCGCCATTTTGGCAAAGCGCGAACGCACTATTCGATCGAGCAGCCACACCGCCAGCATCGAAACGCCCACCAGTGGGAAGGCCACGCCCAGCACGATCATCACCGCCGTCGCAGTTTTCCAGCGCGGCAAGTCATGGCGCAAAGGCGGAACGCCAAAGCCGTTCTGCGGGCGACGCTTCCACCAGATCACGATTCCGCTCACCGAACTCAGCAGCACCATCAGGCAGATGAACAGAATCAGCAGCTGGTTCACCCAGCCGTACATCTTGCCTTCGTGCAGCATCACGCCCAGTTCAGTGGCCTTCGACACCGTGCTGTAATCGCTGTAACGCACATCCGCCAGCACCTTGCCGCTGTACTGATCGACGTGCAGCGTGGCGTCATTTCGCGGGTCGTCGGCGAATACGGAAACGGTGAATACGCCGTCAGCCGTTTTCGGTTGGGTGATGCTGTAGCCCGGCTCGATATGGTGCGCCTTGGCAATGTCCACCACTTGCTGAAGGGAGATGCCCGGCGCTGCGGGAGCGCTGGACATGTGCATGTGATTCATGTGCTCGGCGTGATCCCCGGACGACACCGGCATCGGCGTGTTTTCCATGGCCCACGGCACGGTCTGTATGCTCGCGCTGTTCAATGCGCCCGCTTGCTTATCCGACTTGGGTACGTCATTCCACATGGCCGCCGGAAAAGTGTTCCACACGTCGGCGTAGACCTTTCCCCACATGCCGGTCCAGGTCATGCCGCTCAGCAGCATGAACAGCAGCGCCACCGAACCCCAGAATCCGGTCACCGCGTGCAGGTCGCGCCAGAGAATGCGACCACGCGCGGTGAGGCGAGGCCAGAGCACGCCGGCCGGTGATCGCCCTCGCGGCCACCACAGATACACACCTGAAACCACCAGCACGATGCCCCAGCCAGCGGCCAGTTCCACCAGCCGGTCACCGACGGTGCCAATCATCAGTTCGCCGTGCAGTTCGCGCGCGATGGCTTGCAGGTTTTGCTTGGCGTCCTGGGTACCGAGCACCGTGCCGCTGTACGGATCGATGAACACGTTCACGTCGCGGCCGTCGTTTTTCACCACGAACTGCGCGCTGCCCTCGGCATTCAGCGGCGGCAGGTACTTGCTCACCTGCGCCTGTGGATAAGCCGTCAGCACGCGGTTTTGCAGGTCATCGGCACTGAGTGAGTGGTGAGCGGGTTTGACCGTCAGCAGGTCGCTGTACATCAGCGTGTCGAGCTGAGGCTTGAACAGGTAAATGATCCCGGTGACCGCCAGCAGGATCATGAACGGCGCGACGAACAGGCCGGCATAGAAATGCCATCGCCACGCCAGGTTGTAGAAAGACACATTCGGTTTGGACATGGTGCAACGCTCCCGTCAGGGAAAACACGGCGCAACCCGCTGGCGGCCGGAAAGCCGTCAGCGGGTACGAATCAATTTGTGGTGTTCAGGCGACTGACGAGAGGGGCGGCGCGCGACTGCGGGCGTTGGGGAAGACGTTGCGCTGAGCGTGGCCGTGTTGCGGGGCCTCGTTGTAGAAGTCCGCGGGCTTAGGCGGGACCGGCGCCAATACGGCCACGGTTTTGGTCAGCGCCGGGCAACTGAACAGCAGCGTGCAATAGCCGCACTTGGCCCAGATGACGTGATCGACGCCGGCGCTTTGCTCGGCCTTGACGTGACTACTGTGCTCGCCTGCGCCCATGTCCATCGACGCCGACATGTCCATCTCGCCATGCATCGACATGGAAGTCGGCGCAGGCATCGCCATGCCGCTGTGATGCTCCATCGGCATGGATTGCGAGATCAGCGGACCGATGAAGATCATCAGCATGGCGAACAGGCTCAGCCAGGCGCCCTGCGGATGACGAGGGGCGGTGGCGGATCTGGCGCGGTTCGCGGGCAGGCGGTTCAAGTGGAGTGGTGTCGGTATTCAGCGGGTCAGTGGGCGTGGGCCGGAGCGGCAGCAACCGGTGGTTGTTTCAGTACCACGACGTCAACGGTCAGGTCGCCCGCTTTTTGAAAGTGCAGGGTCAGCGGGAAGGTCTGGCCGTCGATGAGTCGGGTGCGGTCTTTCAGATCCAGCAGCATGACGTGATAGGCCATGGGGGCGAATGTCACGGTGCCACCGGCAGGGATATTCACCGTCTCGACGTGCTGCATCTTCATCAGGCCGTCCTGGCTCACGTGTTGATGCAATTGGGCGGCACCGGCGATGGGGCTGTCGACCGCTTCCAGTCTGTCGGCGTCAGGACCGTTGTTGGTGATCACAAAATACGCAGCGACGGTGGGCGCGTTGGGCGGCAGCGCCATGGACCATGGCTGCGCGACGGTCAGTTTGCCCTTGGTGTAATCCTGGGCTTCAACGAAACCGGCTGGCAGCGCGAGGGCGATCAGCAGGAGGATTTTGTTCAGCATCTACGCAGGTCTCCGGTTCATTCAGGTACGCGACGGCACGATCGGGACATCAGACCTTGGGCGATGCGTGAGGATTACGGTCAGGCCAGTGCTGACGTGGTGCCGCGCGCAGCACCAGCACCGCGACAGGGAAACGCACCGGCTCGACCAGGGCGAACAGTCCGAAACCGATGCGGGTCGGCACTGCAACCAGTGGCGTGGCGTGTGTGCAGCAGGCGCAGTGCTGCATGAACGCGATGTCGGGGTGATAGGGTGATTGTCTGTCGATGACTTCAACGGGCGTCATGGCCAGTCGTGACGCGGCGCCAGTGCAGGCGCTTCCCCAGACCAGCCGCTCACCCTCGGGGCGCGGCATGGTCGGTGTCATCGGCATTGCCAGTACGCCGAACAGCAACGCGAAACAGGCCACCCAGGCAAAGGCCCGGCGCCGCTTCTGCGTGATGATTTGATCTTGTTGTTTTTTCATGTCGGCCATTTAGCCTGATCGGCCGCCAGATGTAAAAAGCCCGCCCGCGACGTTATGTCGCGCGGCGGGTTTGGTTCAGTCAGGGTTCAGCAGGGGGTCAGGCGGTGGAGGCGTGGAGTTTCAGGCCAAGGGCTTTGATGACTTTCATGATGGTGGCGAATTCGGGGTTGCCGTTTGTGCTCAGCGCTTTGTACAGGCTCTCTCTACCCAGCCCAGTATCACGTGCGATCTGAGACATGCCATAAGCCCGCGCGATGTTGCCCAGAGCTTTGCGTATGAGCACACCATCGCCATTGTCTTCTTCAAGGCACGCGTCCAGATAGCCTGCCATGTCTTCGGGTGTTTCCAGATATTCCGCTGCGTCGAACGGTTTGAATTCTTCTTTCATCATTGTTCCCTCGCCGTGAAGCGTTCCGCACAAAACACACGGGAAGGTATCCCGGAGGATACATTTCCGATGTCAGGCGAGTCAGACGGTGGAAGTCAGACCGATCCGCAAACCCGGACGATGTTCACGGCATCTTTGGCATGCGTCAGCCAACGTCCCGCAACGCATCCAGCACCTCGCCCACACTCCAGAACGCCCGATCCACCTCCGGCAACACCGGCCGCTTCAACACCAACACCGGCATCCCGCGTTCCCGCGCCACTTCCAGCTTCGGCTCGGTCGCGGTGCTGCCGCTGTTCTTGCTGATGAGGACGTCGATGTTGCGAGTCTCGAACAGCTCGCGCTCGTCCTCCAGGCGGAAAGGCCCGCGGGCGCCGATCACTTCACAGCGTTCGTTTCCGGCGTAGATGTCCAGGGCGCGCAGCGTCCAGAACTGATGGGCTGGAATCTCGTGCAGATGCTGCAAAGGCTCGCGGCCCAGGGTGAACAGGGGGCGTTGAAAGGGGGCGAGGGCTGCGATCAGTTCTGCCCAGTCCGCGACTTCGCGCCAGTCATCGTCTGGCCCCGGCTGCCACGCGGGTCGGCGCAGTGCCCAGCAGGGAACACCGGTCAGCTTCGACGCCGTGACAGCGTTCTGGCTCATCTGCGCAGCGTAAGGGTGCGTCGCGTCCAGGATCAGATCGATGCCAGTTTGCTGTACGAAGTTTGCCAAACCTTCAGCGCCGCCGAACCCACCCACACGCACTTCACAGCGCAAGTCGGTGGGCACGCGACCCACGCCCGCCAGGCTGTAAATATGTTGAGGCCCCAGCGTGCGGGCGATCGCGAGCGCGTCGGTCACGCCGCCGAGCAACAGCACGCGTTTGATGGCTGCCTTTTTCAAACGAAGCCCCCCGCGTGCCCGACGATCCCGCCCTGTCGGTCGATGGCAAAAACCTCGACCTGAACCTGCGCCGGCACCACGCTGCGGGCGAAATTCAGCGCGTGCTGACACACCGCATCACCCAGCGCGATGCCGAAGGCGGAGGCCATGGCCAGCGCTTGCTGACTGGTGTTGGCCTCGCGAATGTTCTGTTGCAGCTCGGCATCGGCGCCCACATCGGCAGCCCATCGCGCAAGCTGATGCAGATCGATGCTGGAGTGCCGGCTGTGAAGGTCCATGTGGCCTGCCGCCAGTTTGCTGATCTTGCCGAAGCCGCCGCAGACACTGAGCCGCTCCACCGGAGTTTTGCGCAGATGCTTGAGGACGGCGCCAACAAAGTCGCCCATCTCAATCAGCGCGATGTCGGGGATCTGATACACCCGACGCATCGTGTCTTCGCTGGCGTTGCCGGTGCAGGCGGCGATGTGCTGATAACCGTTGGTGCGCGCAACGTCGATGCCTTGGTGGATCGACGCGATGTACGCCGCGCAGGAAAAGGGCCGGACGATGCCGCTGGTGCCCAGAATCGACAGCCCGCCAAGAATCCCCAGTCGCGGGTTCATGGTTTTCAACGCCAGTTCGCTGCCGTTTTCGACGCAGACCGTCACTTCAAACCCGCCGCCATAGCCGACCTCATGGGCCAGTTGCGTGAGGTGTTCGGCCATCATCCTGCGCGGCACCGGATTAATCGCCGGCTCGCCGACCCCCAGCACCAGGCCTGGGCGGGTAACGGTGCCGACCCCTTCGCCCGCGACAAAACGCACGCCCGGCTCAGGGATCAGCCTGACCTGAGCAGACACCAGCGCGCCATGGGTAACGTCCGGATCGTCCCCGGCATCCTTGAGCGTGCCGGCCTCGGCGCCGCCCGCAATCAGGCGGCAGAATTCCAGGCGCATCTGCACGCACTTGCCTTTGGGCAGCGTGATTTCGATCGCATCGTTGGTTTCGCCGGCCAGCAACAGGCGCGCAGCAGCGAGGGACGTCGCCGTGGCGCAACTGCCGGTGGTCAAGCCGCTGCGCAATGGCGCGGGTTGTTCGGCTGTTTCGTCGCGCATCAGGGTTTGATCGCTTCGAGCAGGGTGATCGGCAGCGCCTGACGCCAGGTGTCGAACTCGCCCAGCGGTTTGGCGTGGGCCAGATGAATGCGGGTCAGTTCGCCGCCATATTGCTCCCGCCAGTTCACCAGCATCGCCTCGCTTTGCAGCGTGACGGCATTGGCCACCAGTCGACCGCCCGAGCGCAGGTTTTGCCAGCAGGCGCGCAGCACACCTTCGCGCGTCACGCCGCCGCCGATAAAGATGGCGTCCGGTTGCTCAAGGCCTTCAAGGGCATCGGGCGCACGTCCACGAATCAGCTGCAGGCCGGGCACGCCCAGCGTATCCCGGTTGAATTCGATCAAGTGTTGCCGTCCCTCGTCAGCCTCGACAGCGATGGCGCGGCAGGTCGGGTGCGCGCGCATCCACTCGATGCCGATGGAACCGCAGCCTGCGCCCACGTCCCACAGCAGTTCACCAGGAACGGGGGCGAGACGGGCCAGGGTAATCGCGCGCACGTCGCGCTTGGTCAACTGGCCGTCATGCCGAAACGCTTCGTCCGGCAGACCGCCCAGCGGCGAGAGGCGCAATGTATCAGGCTGTGTGCGGCACTCGATGGCGACCAGATTCAGCGCCGCGATGTCGGTGGCGTTCCACTCACCCGCAGTGCCCTCGATCTGTCGCTCGGCGCTGCCGCCCAAGTGTTCGAGGACGATCATGGGACTCGGACCAAAACCGCGTTCCTTGAGCTGCGCCGCGATGGCCGCCGGGCTCGAACCGTCGTTGCTCAGCACCAGCAGGCGCAGGCCATGCTGCAAGTGGGCGTTCAGCGCGGCGACGGGGCGGGCGACCACCGACAACGTCACCACGTCTTGCAACGCCCAACCCAGGCGCGCCGCTGCCAGGGAATAAGACGACGGCGCGGGAATTACCCGCATCTCATCGAAGGGGACGAGTTTGGACAGGCTTGCGCCGACGCCGAACAACATGGGATCGCCGCTGGCCAGCACGCAGACCGGGGCGCCGTGTTGTTCCAGCACCGGGCTCAGGGAAAACGGGCTCGGCCACTGGCGCTGCTCCGCCTGTATGCACGGCGGCAACAAGGCAAGCTGCCGCGCGCCGCCGAACACCTGCCGCGCCTGCAACAGCGCGTGCCGAGCGTTTCGGCCCAGGCCTTTATAGCCGTCCTCACCGATTCCCACGACTGTCAGCCACGGCGACATGAATTGCCCTCAACCCGATTGCGTGCAACAGGCCCGCCTGCTCGGCCTGTAAAAGTGGCCGGCATGATACCGCGCCGACGGGCCCGGTTCGTACGGGTTTGTGAATCCGACAGAGCGTCTTTTCATGGCAACGGCCAAAGCAGGCATAATACGGCCCCTGTAACTTTTCGTTTCTCTACGCGTCCGCCCGTTCGCACCAGGTGATCCTTTGACCGAGCCGTTGTCTGCTCGCCCATCCGCTACGCCCATTCGCCCCTCGGCCTGCCCGGGGTTGCTGCGTATCGTCCCGGCGCTGGATGGCGGCATCTGCCGGATCAAGCTGCCGGGCGGGGTGCTTTCAGCGGAACAGGCGATGGTCGTGGCAAGTGCCGCCGAGGAGTTCGCGAGTGGCGTGATCGAGGCGACCAATCGCGGCAATCTGCAGATTCGCGGCATCGGCGCCGACCACGACGGGCTGATTGCCAGCCTGCTAGATGCCGGTCTGGGGCCGAGCAATCCCGCCAGTGACGACGTGCGCAACCTGATGCTCAGCCCGACCGCAGGCATTGATCCGCAGCAGCTGCTCGACGTGCGTCCGTTGGCCGGGCAGATTCTGCATTCCCTTGAGCACCACCCGCGTTTCCATGAGCTGTCGCCCAAGTTCGCGCTGTCGCTGGACGGCGGCGAGGGGTTGGCGATGCTCGAGCATCCCCATGACCTCTGGCTGTCCCCGTTGCAGGTCGATGGCCAGACGTTGCTGGGATTTGGATTCGCGGGTTGCCCGGCCACCGATTCGCCGGTGGCCGCAGTGGCGCCGGACGCAGCGCACGCATTGGTGGTCGCGGTGCTGGAAACCTTTCTGAATCTCGCTCGCCCCGAACATGCCCGCATGCGCGATCTGCTGAAAGAAGTGCCCGTTGCGCGACTCATCGAACACATCGCCGCGCGTTTGCCGCAGCGACTGGTGATTAATCAAAAAGTAACCGATTGGCGGCGTTCGCCTGCCCGGTCTTTCGCGCACATCGGCACGTATTCCCAGGCAACAGCCGGCATCATGGCCGTGGGCGCAGGCGTGCCGTTGGGTCGTTTGCGACCGTCCATGTTGCGCGAAGCCGCCCGACTGGCGATCGCGTTCGGCGACGGTCAGTTGTGCATGACCCCATGGCAAAGCCTCATGCTGCGCAATGTCCCGGCAGGCCATTCGGTGACCGTGATGGAAGGCTTGAGCCAAGCGGGTTTGCTCGTCGATGCCGCTCAGTCGCTGTCGAAAATCGTCGCCTGCACCGGCTCCGCTGCCTGCGCGAAAGGGCTGGCGGACACCAAGGCCGATGCCCTGCATCTGGCCGCACTGCTGCAAGAAAACGCCATCAGCCGCGCAGTGCATCTGTCCGGCTGCGCGCGTTCATGCGCCGCTGCGCACGTGATGCCGGTGACCTTGCTGGCAGCGTCGCCCGGTCGGTACGACCTTTATTTTCGTCATGCAGGAGTGTCCGGATTCGGCGATCTGCATGCACGTGACCTCACTATTGAAGCAGTCGGCGCGTTGTTGACCGCCGACTCACGGAGCAACACCGATGATTGATTACATCCGCGACGGCCAGGAGATCTACCGTAACTCCTTCGCGATCATTCGTGCCGAAGCCCGGCTCGATTCCATCCCGGCCGACCTGGAAAAACTCGCCGTTCGGGTGATTCACGCTTGTGGCATGGTCGATGCGGTCGAGGGCCTGCGCTTCTCCCCCGGTGCGGGCACGGCCGGCCGCCGCGCGCTGGCGGCCGGGGCGCCGATTCTGTGTGACGCGCACATGGTCGCCGAAGGGGTCACGCGCACGCGCCTGCCCGCCAACAATCAAGTGATCTGCACCCTGAAAAACGAACGCGTGCCCGAGATGGCCCGTGAGCTGGGGAACACCCGCTCGGCGGCGGCGCTGGAGCTGTGGCGGCCGCACCTGGAAGGAGCGGTCGTGGTGATCGGCAACGCGCCGACTGCGCTGTTTTATCTGCTGGAAATGCTTGATGCCGGAGCGCCCAAGCCTGCGCTGATCCTGGGCTTCCCGGTAGGTTTCGTCGGCGCCGCTGAATCTAAGGACATGCTCGCCGCCGACAGTCGCGGCGTGCCCTACGTGATCATGCAGGGTCGTCGTGGTGGCAGCGCCATGGCCGCCGCGGCAGTCAACTCACTCGCCACGGAGATCGAATGATGGCACCACGGGGTCGTCTGATTGGCCTGGGCGTGGGGCCGGGTGATCCGGAACTCATCACCGTCAAGGCGCTGCGCCTGCTGCGCGAATCGCCCGTGGTCGCGTACTTCGTCGCCAAGGGCAAGAAGGGCAATGCGTTCGGCATCATCGAAGGCCATTTGCAGCAGGCCCAGACGCTGATGCCGCTGGTGTATCCGGTGACCACCGAGGCGTTGCCCGTTCACATGTCTTACGAGCAAGTGATCAGCGATTTCTACGACTGCTGCAGCGCTGATCTGGCGGCGCATCTGGACGCTGGACGCGACGTGGCGGTGATCTGCGAAGGCGACCCGATGTTCTACGGGTCCTACATGTACCTGCACGATCGTCTGGCCGATCACTACGACGCGGAAGTCATCCCGGGCGTCTGTTCGATGCTCGGCGGTGCGTCGGTGCTGGGTGCGCCGCTGGTGTACCGCAATCAGAGCCTTTCAGTGCTGTCCGGCGTTTTGTCCGCCGAGGAACTCAAACGTAAGCTTGAGGACGCCGACGCTGCGGTGATCATGAAACTGGGGCGCAATCTGCCGAAAGTGCGCCAGGTGCTGGTTGAAACCGGGCTGGCCGAGCGCGCGCTGTACGTCGAGCGCGCGACCATGGCCAATCAGAAGATCGTGCCGCTGGCCGAGGTCGACCCGATGTCATCGCCGTATTTCTCGCTGATCATTGTCCCCGGTGAACGGTGGCAGGGCTGATGAGCACAACCCCTCTCAACGCCCCGGCCATCGTCATTCTGGGCAAAGGCGCGCTGGCCACGGCGCGACGCATTCAGCAGCTGTACCCCCAAGCGCTGATTTATGGGCTGGCCGGACGTGTCGAAGACGTCGACCGCCGCTATTCGGAATTTGGCGCGACGCTGCGCCAGCTGTATCAGCAAGACACGCCGATCATCGCGCTGTGCGCGGCGGGTATCGTCATCCGCACGCTGGCGCCGGTGTTGCTGGAGAAGGGCGTCGAGCCGCCGGTGCTGGCCGTCGCCGAGGATGGCAGCGCAGTGGTGCCGCTGCTTGGCGGACTGGGCGGCGTCAATGTCATGGCCCGGGAAATCGCCGCCTCGCTGAACACCGCAGCCGCCATCACCACCAGCGGCGAACTGCGCTTCGGCACCTGTCTGCTTAATCCTCCCGCCGGCTATGCGTTGGGCGATCTTGAGCTGGGCAAGCGCTTCGTCAGCGATTTGCTGTCGGGGGAAAGCGTGCGCGTCGAGGGCGCGGCGCCGTGGCTGGCTCAGGCACAGTTGCCTGAAGATGACCAAGCGCAGTTGGCTATTCACGTCGGTTACGCCGAGCGCGAGCCCAGCGACCACGAACTGTTGATCTACCCGCGCAACGTGCTGGTGGCGGTGAGCGGTGATCTGGCAGATCCCGCCGATACCGTGAAAGCCGCGCTGCATGAATCGCGCATCGCCGTGCAGGCGCTGGGCTGTTTACTGGCCAGCAAAGCCGAGATGGCCAATCCGGCGCTGCACTCGGCTGCCGACGCACTGGGCGTACCGTTGCGTTTTACCACCGCCGGTACGCCCGCCGACATGACCCGGCAGGTCCTGCCGCAATTGTTGCCACCGTTGACCCCGGCGGCGGGCATCGCCATTGCCGTGGCGCCGCAGCCGTTGGAGGTTGAAAAGATCGGCTGTGCACGAGGACGACTGGCGGTTATCGGGCTTGGCCCGGGCGCTACTGACTTCATGATTCCTGCTGTTAAAGCCGAGCTCGCACGCGCCAATGACGTGCTCGGCTACGAGACTTATGTACGCATGGCCGGGCCGTTCCGCGCCGACCAGGTGCTGCACTGCACCGACAACCGCGAAGAAATGCTGCGCGCCCGGCATGCATTCGAACTGGCCGCTGAAGGCCGTTCGGTGGTGGTGGTTTCATCGGGTGACCCCGGCGTGTTCGCCATGGCCGCGGCGGTGCTGGAAGCGCTGCACGAATCGGATAATCCCGACTGGCACCGGGTTGATCTGCACATCCTTCCGGGGGTGTCTGCCTCGCTGGCGACGGCGGCGCTGGCGGGTGCGCCGTTAGGTCACGACTTCTGCGTCATGTCCCTGTCGGACAACCTCAAGCCATGGGAGATCATCGAGAAGCGCCTGGATCTGGCCTGTCAGGCCGATCTGGCGCTGGCGTTCTACAACCCGATCTCGCGCTCTCGCCCTTGGCAGCTGGGGCGGGCGCTTGAAGTCGTGCGCCAGCATCGCAGCCCTGAGACGCCGGTGACGCTGGGGCGTGATGTGGGTCGGCCGGCGCAGACGTTGCGGGTCATCACCCTTGGCGAGCTGAGGCCGGAGCACGTCGACATGCGCACGATGGTGCTGGTGGGGTCGTCGTTGACCTGCGTGTTCCCGCGCACCAATGGTGAGTCGTGGGTCTACACGCCGCGCTGGTACGGTGCCAAGCCGACGTGAGCGACGGTTCGGTTTGCTCTGTGGGATTGGTCCGATAACTCGCGCAGGCCTGACGGCAACGCCATGACGAAACCGCTGCAGACGCCTGCGGAAATCCCGTTGGGCCGGCTCCGGGTTACGTCGTCTGGTTCCGCGCTGACTGAGCCCCAACCTCGAGAGCATCCGTATTTCTTGAGGTTCAGGGGCTTCATGTTTCCCTGAATTCAACGCTTTGCTGTAGGACATGCTGCGCACACACAGCGCGAGGGGCTCTTTGCCACTGCGTTGCGACCCCAGAAAATTCCGTTAACCTCGGTTGTGTCCACGACGGACATTCCCACCAGTTAAAGGAATAACGAAATGACACATGAAGCAAGCCTGACCGACTCTGAACGCCGCGCCTATATCGCCGGTTGCCAACTGGCCGACTGTTCTCACTCGCTGATTGACCACGTTTCAAAGATGGATGTGCCGGCCCTGGACAATCCACCTCAGGGCGCTGTTGTCGGCAGCAATCTCCTCGCCTTTGCAGAAGGTGTTTCGCGACAGAACAAGCAAGACGTTATGGATTCCTTCCTGTTCGCGACGATGGTGGCTAACAAAGCGTTCAATCCAGAAACTCAGAGTCAGGAGTGGTACGGACGTTTTAACCGAGTGTTGTCAACCCAGGGCTGGTTTTCAACCAACTGGAATTACGCTCGTTATCGCTCCACCCACCAGCGTTTCAGCATGGAACAAGCGGGGCTTGAAATCCTGGGCTCCGCCATTGCTGCTGCGGCTCTGCCCGGACCCGCCAGTGCCGCAATGCTCAAAGTGGCTGGCGATGCCATCGCGGCACTTAGGGCTCAGGAAAAACCGCTGCATTTGTTCGAACGTCAGACCAAGACCCATCGGGGTGCAAACTTCCGGGTCGGCGCATGTGCGGAGTCTGCTGAAGGAACCGTCACGATGGCGCTGGGCGCGGTCAACTTCTCCGCCAACTCGACCGTCACCGACGTGCTCTTCTGGACATGGAACAGCGCAGACGTTTCGACTTTCCGCGGCGAGGATATGCTGGTGTTCAACACCCGCGCCTATGCGCGGGTCCGCAACCAGGTTCAGGACCAATTGAGCAAGAGCGCTTCTTTGGCCATCTCGGAATTCGAGATCTGAACAAAAGGGAGGCGCCATGCGCCTCCTTTTCTCTGGAGATGTGCCATGCATCAGGGAATGATTGAAACCCGGATCAGCGCAGGGTGCTTATTGTTCATGCACCGTGACTGCACTGAAACCCAAAAGAGCGATATCGCTGACTGCGTGTTGTACACGCAACTGGCGGCCACAAAAAAACACGAACGGTTTGCCGCAACGCCTGCGTGGAACGAGACCTGGCTCGCGGCCTTCACGCGCTTTGGCGGGGTGCTGAAAGCCCATGAGGCAATCAGCTGCCCAGCTCCGGAGCTTGGTCCCGGCTCTGTGTGGGCATGGATGAAAATCAGACTACCGCTCTTCATGCCCAGCGATATGGTATTCGAGGGTGAATCCGCCGCCTGGCGCGCTCTATCCAGCCATCCCGCTCAGCCAGCCTTCGACCTGCTGGCCGCGCAGGTGCTTGAACCGATGACGACGGCGATTCCGGGGGAGATCCGCATCGAGCAGAAAGTGGCGATGCAAATCGCTTTCCTGGATGAAAGCGCAGCGCTCTCGGTTGTCCTTGTCACCTTTACTCACCGCTTGCCGCTGAAAAATGACTTTCTTTTCGAGCCTCTGCTGCCCGGCGATATCATCGGCAATGTTGAGTTACGGTTCTACTCTCTTCGCCTGATGGATTTGGTCTACTCGCCGTTTCGGCAAAAGATCAGCCAGGCGCTGGAGGATCGTCGACCCCATCTGGTGTCTGCGCTGGAAGGAGCTGAAGCATGAGCGCCACAGGTGCGGTGGTCGGTAACGGTCTGGTGTCGCTGTCCACCGGCATCAATAAGCAGGACCGCGAGGATCTGTTTGACTGCTTGCTGCGAGCCGAGCGCGTGGCCGGTCAGGTCAGTCGGGATGAGCATTTCACCTACTGGGCGTACCGGTATGGCAAGGCACTGGAGCAACGAAGTTTCGTCAAGTTGAGTCCGATCATGCATGAACCCATGGTGATCCGGAGCGCGTCGGAGCTTGAGGAAATCAGCTTCCGTGTTATCGAATCACGCGGGTCCGCTCGGTTGGCGCGACAGGCGCAGGCGTCGCTTCAGGCCATGCAGATTCACCACTACGCGGAGCACTTTTTTGAAAGCATCAACGGGAACAGCGTCATCGCGGGTTTTCAGGTCATTCCGTGCGCAGTGGATACGACAGGCGCTGTGATGGTGCTGCTGTGCGGCATCCAGATGACAGGTCACGTCGAGACGCGGGATTTCGACTTCTGGTCTGACTCACGCAGTGAGCTGATGTTGCGTATCACGGGAGGGGCCTACCGTTTTGATCGTCGAGATTATGCGACGCATCGCGATGCCGTCGCCAGGGAGCTGGACGCCCATGGGTCGAGGGCCATTCAGACATTTGCGCTCTGAGCGCGCCTCAGGTCAGCAGGTAGCCCTTGATGCCCGTGAAGATGATCTGGGCCGCGAGTGCGCACACAAACAAGCCCATGAGGCGGCTGACAATCTGTAGCCCCTGATCCCCCAGAATTCGCTCGATGCTGTTGGACAGATAAAGGATCACGCCCACCGTCAGGCTGGCCAGCGCGATGCTGACGATGGCAGTGAGTTTGTCATCCCAATGGGGCTGGCTGATCCCCATGACCAGCAGTGCGCCAATGGTGCCGGGGCCGACGGTGATGGGGATGGTCAGCGGCACGATGGCGACGTCCTGCTGAACGTTGTCGGTCTGCACGCCGGATTTACCCTGGGCCATGGCCAGGGCTGAGATGAACAGCACGCTGCCGGCGCCAATTCTGAAGGCGTCGGCGGTGATGCCGAAGACCCCGAAAATCACCCGCCCGAACAGGTACAGCAAGACGCTGGACACCAGGGTCGCCAAGGCGATCTTCCAGGCCAGCTGCCGGCGTTCCTTGCGCGAATAACCGCGGCTCAGGGAAATGAAACAGGACAGGACGAAGAACGGGCTATAGAGCACCAGCATCTTCAGGTAAACGCTGAACAGCACGTGAAGCATGGTTTGAGCTCATGGCAGCAGACTGGGACGGCGCCAAGTCTATCAGCCCGTCACGGACACTTGGCGGTCAGTTTTGCTCGTAGCGGTCTTCGCCACGGGTGGCGCGCGTCGCCTCATCCCGGGCACGCTGTTCCACCCAGTATTCGACCAGCTCGCGTAACTGCGACAGCTCCACCGGTTTGGACATGTGGCCGTCCATCCCGGACTGGCGCGCGCGATCCTTGTGCTCCGCAAGGATGTGCGCGGTCAACGCCACCACAGGGGTGCGAATGCGCTGGTTGCCGGTTTCCCAGGCGCGGAACTGCTGTGTGGCCGAGAACCCGTCAAGGATCGGCATTTCGCAATCCATCAGCACCAGGTCATAGCGCCGGGTCTTCATCGCCAGCAGCGCCTCTTCGCCATTGCTGGCGGTGTCCGGCTGCAGGTTGAGCTTGCCGAGCATGCCGCGAATGACCTTGGTGGAAATGCTGTTGTCCTCGGCGACCAGAATGCGGAAATCGCTGGGCACATCGATGTCGCTGATCAGCCCCGGCACCGCAGGGAAGGGCGCGTTACCTTTGTTGCGCTGATTGAGCTCGTCCGCCAGCGTGGTCTTCAACGTGTACCCGGCAACCGGTTTGGCGAGGATGCGTTTGACCCCGGCATTGCGCGCGATGACCTTGCTCGGCGCGTTGCTGATACCCGTGAGCATGATCAACAGAATGTCGTGGTTCAGGCTCGGGTCTTCCTTGATCTTGGCGGCCAGTTGCATGCCGGTCATGCCGGGCATGTTCTGATCGAGCAAGACGATATCGAAGTAGTCGCGCAGGTGAGCCTTGGTGCGCAGCAGCGCCAGTGCTTCCTTGCCCGATGGCACGGCGCTGACGTTCAGCCCCCACGCGCTGCACTGCTGGACCAGTACCTTGCGGCAGGTGTCGTTGTCATCGACGACCAGAACCCGCGCGCCTTTGAGCGGGCTGTCCAGATCAGCGGGCGGCTGCTCCAGTCGTTCTGCATCAAGGGGCAGACTCAGCCACAGCGTGCTGCCCTGATTGGTGCCGCTCTGGATGCCGAACTCACCGTTCATCAACAGGATCAGCTGTCGGGCAATGACCAGCCCCAGGTGACCGCCGACCTTGCTGGCAGCCAGGAAGTTCTTGCTATGCAGCTCGGCGTGCAGCAGTGCGTCCCGTTCCTTGGCCGTCAGCGGCGTGCCGCTGTCCTGCACCGCGATGCGCAGCCGTGGCTTGCCGCCGCGGGAGTCGAGGGCGACGACCAACAGGATCTCGCCCTCGTCGGTCTTCTTTAAGGCGTTCTCCAGCAGACTGAGCAGCGTCTGCCGCAGGCGTGTCGGGTCACCGCTGATGACGCGCGGCACCTGGGGCTGAATGAAGCTGATCAGCTCGACACTTTGCTGCTCGGCCTTGGCGCGGAAGATACTCAGGCAGTCCTCGATCATCGCGTTGAGGTCGAACTGCACGTCATCCAGCTCGATCTGCCCTGACTCCAGTTTGGTGATGTCGAGGATTTCGTTGATCAGGGTGAGCAGTTCGTTGCCGGCGCTGTGAATGGTCTGCACGTAATCGCGCTGTTTGACCGACAGCGGCGTGCCCAGCAGCAACTCGGTCATCCCCAGCACGCCGTTCATGGGGGTGCGAATCTCGTGACTGATCTTCGCCAGAAACTCGGCCTTGGCGTTGATTTCTGCCGTGCTGGCGGCCAGTTCGCGGCTGATGCTGAAATTGTCTTCGGTGATGCTGCGATGCCGCTCGCTGAGGGCGATGCTCATCAGCAGGCCGCACAGGCAGAACACCGCCAATACCCCGATGATCAGCGTCTGCGCGGGAAAGCTTGTCAGCCAGAGCATGGCCGGCAGCACCACGAGGTTGCCGAGATTGAACGCGATCATGGCGATCACAAACGGTCGGGCAGGGGAGTAACCCTTCTGCAGGTGGTAGATCGACACCAGGGTGATGCTGACCGTGGTCAATGCCACCAGCAGGAACGTCATGATGTTCAGAGGCAGCGTTTCAACGAACAGCACCAGCAGAGCGCCAAAGCCGACCACCAGCAGCACGCCCATCAGCAGCCGGTTGAGCATCTCGACCCCGCGCTGAATGAAGAAACAGTACGTGTACATCAGGCCTGTCGCGGCGGCGAGCAGCAGAGCCAGGTGAGCGCTCGGCGTCTGCGCCAGATGCCAGCGCGGCAGCCATGGCGCCTGAAGGTTGAGCAGCAGTAAGGCGCTCAGCCCCAGAAACGCCTCGCACGCTGCCAGCCACAAGCTACTGACCGAGCGGGACTGGGCGAAGCGCGTGAGGTTCTGCACGATCAGCATGGCCAGCGAACCGAAGAACAGGCCGAGCAGCAGGGGGCGGCGCTCGTCTGCGGCACTGGTGACGGCGGACTGCAGAGTGATGTTCGGGCGCAGTTCCTGTTCGGATTTGAGGCGCAAATACAGGTCGAGGGGCTTGTCGCTCTGGGGCACCGGCAGCAGGAAGTCCAGTGACGGCAGGGGTTGGGCTCCGCGCGGCACCCGGTTACCGGAGCGCGAATGATCGATCAGGCTGTCGCCGTCGAGCACGTACATGTCGACCGTCGCCAGGTCGGGCGCGAAGATCCGCACCAGTTGCTCATGGGTGGTCGGGGGCAGGCGGTAGTGCAGCCACAATGCGGCGTCGCGGCTGGTCGCGCGCACTTGATCGAGTTCGACCGGGCTGAACTGGGATTCGTAGTGGGGGGAGCGGACGTCGCTGAGGTTCAGGTTCGCCTGGTCGTCGACAAGGGTTGACCAGCCTGCACTGACCTCGGCGGCGGCGGAGGATATACAGAGCAGGGTCAGCAATGTGACGGTCAAACGAGTGGCAATCCTGAGCCAGCGCACGGCGAAATCCCTTCGTGAATGAAGCCTGTTTAACTCTGGGGCACCGGATGAACGATCAGCGACTCCACGAGGAGTCGCTGATCGGGCCGAGGCTCACGCCAGATCTTCGCCGCGTTCCCGGGCAATGGCGCGGTAGCCAATGTCCTTGCGGTAGAAACAACCGTTCCAGTCAATCTTTGCCGCCAGTTCGTACGCTTGTTTCTGCGCATCGCCAACGGTGTCGCCCAGGGCCGTCGCGCACAGTACGCGACCGCCGGAGGTCACGATACGGCCATCCTGCAACGCGGTGCCAGCGTGGAACACTTTGCCCTGCAACGCGGCCGCAGCGTCCAGCCCGTGAATCTCGTCGCCCTTGGCGTAATCGGCCGGGTAACCGCCGGCTGCCAATACGATTCCCAGACTCGGACGCGGGTCCCACTGAGCATCCACTGTATCCAGCGTTTGCGCCAGAGCGGCTTCGACCAGCGATACCAGGCTCGACTGCAGACGCAGCATGACCGGCTGGGTTTCCGGATCACCAAAGCGGCAGTTGAACTCGATGACTTTCGGATTGCCGGCCTTGTCGATCATCAAACCAGCATAGAGGAAACCGGTGTAAATGTTGCCCTCGGCAGCCATGCCCCTGACGGTCGGCCATATGACCTGATCCATCACGCGCTGGTGAACCTCGGCGGTGACCACAGGGGCCGGGGAATATGCGCCCATGCCACCCGTGTTCGGGCCGCTGTCGCCGTCGCCGACGCGTTTGTGGTCCTGGCTGGTGGCCATGGGCAGCACGTTCTTGCCGTCGACCATGACGATGAAGCTGGCTTCTTCGCCATCGAGGAATTCCTCGATCACCACCCGCGAACCTGCGTCGCCGAAGGCATTACCGGCCAGCATGTCGCGAACGGCGTCTTCTGCTTCCGCGAGGGTCATCGCGACGATCACGCCTTTGCCCGCTGCCAGGCCGTCGGCCTTGATGACGATCGGTGCGCCTTTCTCTTGCAGGTACGCCAGTGCCGGTTCGATCTCGGTGAAGTTCTGGTAATCGGCGGAGGGAATAGCGTGGCGCGCCAGGAAATCCTTGGTGAAGGCCTTGGAGCCTTCCAGCTGCGCGGCGCCCTTGGTCGGGCCGAAGCAGTTCAGGCCACGGGCGCGGAACAGGTCGACAACACCGGCCACCAGCGGCACTTCCGGGCCGACGATGGTCAGCGCGACGTTCTTCTCGGCGAAGTCGGCGAGTTGCTCGAGCGCCAATACGTCGATGGCAACGTTTTCGCACTTGGCTTCAGTGGCAGTACCCGCATTGCCCGGTGCGACGAAGACTTTCTCGACACGAGCGTCCTGCGCGACCTTCCAGGCCAGAGCGTGTTCACGGCCACCGCTGCCAATGATCAAAACATTCATTTCCAAAACCTCAATAACGACAACGCGTAAAAATCCGAAGGCAAACAGTGTGGAACGCCGAACGCAGACTGTGGGACCGGCTTTAGCCGGGAAGAGGACAGTACATCCGACACATCTGTCGGGTCAGTCATACCGCCTTCCCGGCTAAAGCCGGTCCTACAAAGGCCAACAGCGTAAACCGTATCAGTGACGGAAATGGCGCATGCCGGTGAATACCATCGCGATGCCTGCTTCGTCCGCTGCCGCAATCACCTCGGCGTCGCGCATCGAGCCGCCTGGCTGGATCACTGCGGTGATGCCAACCTTGGCCGCATTGTCGATGCCGTCGCGGAACGGGAAGAACGCATCGGAAGCCATGACAGCGCCCTGCACCTGCAAACCGGCGTGTTCGGCCTTGATCGCCGCGATGCGCGCGGAGTTCACGCGGCTCATCTGGCCTGCGCCGACGCCGATGGTCTGGCGGTTCTTGGCGTAGACAATGGCGTTGGACTTCACGTACTTGGCGACTTTCCAGGCGAAGATCAGGTCGTGGACTTCCTGCTCGGTCGGCGCGCGCTGGGTGACCACTTTCAGGTCGTCGGCGCCGATCATGCCGATGTCGCGGCTCTGCACCAGCAGCCCACCGTTGACGCGCTTGTAATCCCAGGCCGGCGCGCGCTCGGCGTCCCACTGGCCGCTGGTCAACAGGCGCACGTTGGCTTTGCTGGCGATGATGGCCTGGGCTTCGGCGCTGACGCTCGGGGCGATGATCACTTCGACAAACTGACGCTCGACGATGGCCTTGGCCGTCTCGGCATCCAGTTCACGGTTGAAGGCGATGATGCCGCCGAACGCCGATTCGCTGTCGGTGGCGTAGGCCAGCTCGTAGGCCTGACGAATCCCGCCTTCGGCATCCGGGCTTACTGCAACGCCGCACGGGTTGGCGTGCTTGACGATCACGCACGCGGGTTTGACGAAGCTCTTCACGCACTCAAGCGCCGCGTCGGTATCGGCGACGTTGTTGTAGGAAAGCTCTTTGCCTTGCAGCTGGGTCGCGGTGGCGATGCCCACTTCGGCGGGCTTGGCTTCAACGTAGAACGCCGCGCTCTGGTGCGGGTTCTCGCCGTAGCGCATTTCCTGCGCCTTGACGAACTGAGTGTTGAAGGTGCGCGGGAATTCGCTGCGGCCTTCGGTGCTCAGGGTTTCAGCGGACTGGTCAACGCTGCCCAGGTAGTTGGCGATCATGCCGTCGTAGGCCGCAGTGTGCTCGAAAGCCTTGAGCATCAGATCGAAGCGCTGCGCGTAAGTCAGGCCACCGGACTTGAGGCTTTCCAGCACATTCTTGTAATCGCTGGCGTTGACGACGATGGCGACGTCTTTGTGGTTTTTAGCGGCAGAGCGAACCATGGTCGGGCCGCCGATATCGATGTTCTCGATGGCCGTCGGCAGGTCGCAGCCCGGCTTGGAAACCGTGGCTTCGAACGGGTAGAGGTTCACGGCGACCAGGTCGATCGGCTTGATGCCGTGTTCGCTCATGATGGCGTCGTCGATGCCGCGACGGCCGAGGATGCCGCCGTGAATTTTCGGGTGCAGCGTCTTGACCCGGCCGTCCATCATTTCAGCGAAGCCGGTGTAGTCAGCGACTTCTACTGCGGCAACGCCGTTGTCCTTGAGCAGCTTGAACGTACCGCCAGTGGAGAGGATCTCGACACCGAGGGCTTCGAGTTCACGCGCGAATTCAAGGATGCCGGTCTTGTCGGATACGCTGATCAAGGCGCGGCGGATCGGCAGGCGGGTCGTCTGGTCGGTCATCTCAACTTCCATCAAAAGCAAAAGAATTTTGCAAAAAAAACGACCGCATTGAAGTGAGGTCGCTTGTTTTTCGGATGCTTACAGCAGGTCGTACTGCTTGAGTTTCTTGCGCAGGGTGCCGCGGTTCAGCCCCAGCAGCTCGGAGGCCTTGGTCTGGTTGCCCTTCACGTAGTTCATCACGCACTCGAGCAACGGCGCCTCGACTTCCGAGAGCACCAGGTTGTAGACATCAGTGACGGCCGCACCTTCCAGATGAGCGAAGTAGTTGTGCAACGCCTTCTCGACGCTTCCGCGCAGGGTCTGACCCTCTTCGCTCGGCGTATTGAGGTGTTGTTTCAAATTGACGTTGTCGCTCACGGGTGTTGTTCCACTCACTAAAGTCTCAGTCATCATCGTCATGCGGCCACCTCTTCTTCGTTCCCTGCCGGGCGGGATTTATCGCGCTGGGAAAAGAACTCCCGAACGTTGGCGCACTGTGCTTCTGTATCGTCCAAACGGTTGAAAAGGGCGCGAAACTCCCGGGCGCCCGGCAACGTTGCGAGGTACCAGCCGACGTGTTTGCGGGCGATTCGCACGCCCATCACGTCGCCATAGAACGTGTGAAGCGCAGCCAGATGCTCTAGCAGAATGCGTTCCACTTCACCGACGGGCAGGCCCGGAAGTTTTTCCCCGGTCTGCAGGTAGTGTTCTATCTCGCGAAAAATCCATGGGCGCCCCTGGGCGGCCCGGCCAATCAACAGCCCGTCAGCGCCGGTAGCGTCGAGGACGTAGCGGGCCTTTTCCGGTGAATCGATGTCGCCGTTGGCAAACACCGGGATGGACACCGCCTGCTTGATGGCGGCGATGGTGTCGTACTCGGCTTCACCGGTGTAGAGATCGGCACGGGTTCTCCCGTGTACCGCCAGTGCCTGAATGCCGGCTTGCTCGGCGATTCTGGCGACGGTCAGACCGTTCTTGTTCGCCCGGTCCCAGCCGGTGCGAATCTTCAGCGTGACCGGTACCTCGACTGCCTCGACCACCGCGTGCAGGATTTCGGTCACTAACTGTTCATCTTTCAACAGCGCCGAGCCAGCGGCCTTGTTGCAGACCTTTTTTGCCGGGCAACCCATGTTGATGTCGATGATCTGCGCGCCGAGTTCGACGTTGGCGCGTGCTGCATCCGCAAGCATCTGCGGGTCCCCGCCAGCGATCTGTACCGAGCGTGGCTCGGGATCGCCTTCGTGAATCATGCGCAACCGCGACTTGCGGCTGTTCCAGAGGCTCATGTCGCTGGTGACCATTTCCGAGACCACCAGGCCTGCGCCGAGCTGGCGACAGAGTTGTCGGAAGGGCTGGTCGGTGACACCCGCCATCGGGGCGAGAATCAAGCCGTTTTGCAATGTGTAAGGGCCGATGCGTACCGCCGACATAGGGTGACCTTTTGTGGGGCCGAATCACGAGGTCTGGTCCGAAAAGTGCTTCAGCGCCAATTCAGACGGGACCCAGAGTATGAAAAAGGGTGGGCATGATACCCGCTCTCGATGACTGGATAAAGGCTGAATTGGATAAAATCTGAACAGCTCCGTTCTTATCGCGAACGGTTAGGTTTAGGCCGGTATTGTCATAAAAGTGTCGTCGGATTTCGGGCATCCCGTCCCGCGCAGGGTGCTGCATTTCGGTGCGGACAAACCCGCAACGGGCGGTGTTTTACTCCGGCGAACGGAAGCTCAGGCTGTAGTTCGCCGCCTTGGGGCCCGGGTCGAGAATGTCCAGTGCGATATGAATCGGCGTCTGCGGCGGCATCTCGTCCTTGCCCGCCAGCTCGCCGCTCAGGTACTCGCCCGGTTTGAATCGACGACTGGCGATCAACTGACCGGTCGCATCGGCAAAGCGTAGTTCGAGCAGCGGGAACGGCTGGGAAAAGGACGCGCGGTTGTAGATGATCGCGTCAACCACCAGCGCACCCTGGAATTCGGGGTGGCTGCGCACGACAAGGTTGCTGCTCTTGAGCAGTTTGATATCGACCTTGGACGGGACCTTGCAGCCGAGTGTCGGGCACAGGTCCTGGAAGAGGGGGCGGTACTGATCCTGCCGCGCGAGTTCTTCGAAGTGGTAGGCAACGTATTGCCCGGCCAGCGCGCCCAACGCAATCAGGATCAACAGCATCCACAGCAGACGCCGACCCCAGCGCGCTTTGGGTTTTTGCCAGGACAACTGCAGCGGATCATCCGTCAGATCGAGCAGCGCCCTGTCCCGCAGACCCGGTTCATTGCGCCCGCCGCGCTTGCCGCCGGCAGCAGCGAGCGGGGCCTCGTCGTCTTCATCATCGTGACGGGCGCTGAGGCGATCCTGATCGTCATGGGTGTCGAGGGCGGAGAAGCGTTCCGACGGCTGATCATCGGGTTCGCCTTGAGGCTGGAGCGAGTGGGGGCGAGCCGATTCGTCGTCCAGGTCGTCCGGGGTCAGCGAGAATGACGGCTCGGTGCGATGACGGTCCTGCGAGTTGATCGGCTCGTCCAGCGGGCCTTCGTCTATCGTGTGGTCGGTATGCTCTTCGCGTTCCTCAACGACTTCGGCGCGCAGTTCGGGGAGCCGGTCGACATCGTCGTGACTCATGCCGTGGGCCCACGACTCCTGCGCGACGTCAGGCTCGTCGCGCCTTGCGCTGAAGGACTCGACTTCGTCGTGATCGAGCGCCTTGCTGACACGACCGAAGGACTCGGGCAGTTGAATCTCGCGCTGTTCGAGACGGGCCAGTTCCACGTCGAGATCGTCCAGGTCCAGGCTGTCCAGATCGACTTCACGCTCTTCACGCTTGACCGGCAGTGGCGCTGGTTGGGTGACAACGAGTGACTGCGTCGCGAGAATTTCCGGTTTTTTCTCAACGGATTCGGTATTTGGCACTGAAGTCAGCGGCGCTTCCGGGGGTGTCCCGCCGCGTTGTTCCAGCAGCTGCTTTGCGGCGTTGAACACCTGCAGGCATGAGCCACAGCGCACCATGCCTCTGGCCACACTCAACTGAGCGTGACTGACGCGGAAACTGGTCTGGCAATGCGGGCACTGAGTGACGAAGCTGTCGGTCATGCGGGTATCCGGGGTTAAAGAGCGCCTGATGGTTGGATCTTAGGGCAACTGGCTGTCAGCGGCGACGACCGGTGATCCGTACCCAGCCTTCGCGGTTGGCAATCGGGTCCAGCTCGAAGGTGTCGGCGTAGGCGGCAGCGACTTCATCGCCTTGCTCGGCAAGGATGCCGGACAGCGCCAGACGGCCGCCGGGCTTGACCAGGCTCGCCAACTGCGGCGCCAGAGAAACCAGCGGGCCGGCGAGGATATTGGCGACCAACACGTCGGCCTGCACCTGGGGCAGGTCTTCAGGCAAGTACAACGGAAATTTCTCGGCCGGGACGTTGTTGCGGCCGGCATTGTCGCGCGAGGCTTCGAGGGCCTGGACGTCGATGTCGGTGCCGACCGCCTGTTCGGCGCCCAACAGCAACGCGGCGATGGCGAGAATGCCGGAACCGCAGCCGAAATCCAGCACGTTGCAGCCGGCGAGGTCCTGACCATCGAGCCACTCAAGGCACAGCGCAGTGGTCGGGTGGGTGCCCGTGCCGAACGCCAGGCCCGGGTCGAGCAACAGATTGACTGCGTCGGGTTCCGGCGCGGCGTGCCAGCTCGGCACGATCCACAACCGCTGGCCGAAGCGCATCGGGTTGAAGTTGTCCATCCAGCTGCGTTCCCAATCCTGATCTTCGATCACTTCATGGGTGTGTTCCGGCAGCTCGGCGTCGGTGAGCAATCTCAGGTGAGCGAGCACGTGATCGGCATCGGTGTCGGCTTCGAACAGCGCCAGCAGGTGCGTGTGCGACCACAGCGGCGTGGTGTTCAGCTCTGGCTCGAAGATCGGCTGGTCTTCAGCGTCCATGAACGTCACCGATACGGCGCCGACTTCGAGCAGCGCGTCTTCGTAGGTTTCGGCTTGTTCTGGGCTAATGGCGAGACGGACTTGCAGCCAAGGCATGGCGGGTGACCTTCGAGTTGGAAAATTGAAAGGGGGCCGACGGCCACGAAAGACCGGCAAGTTTACGGGGTTTGCGGGGAAACAACAAAGCGGGTGTCGCAGCGATGCCGGTCCTGCTAAAACCAACAAAGCCGCTCGAGAGCGGCTTTGTTGGTCTGTCGCACTTACTGGCGGATCAATGCTTGTCAGCGGCCAGCTTGTGTTCCAGGTAGTGAATGTTGACGCCGCCTTCGCAGAAGCCTTCATCGCGGGTCAGATCACGGTGCAGCGGGATGTTGGTCTTGATGCCGTCGACCACGATTTCATCCAGGGCGTTACGCATGCGCGCCATGGCTTCATCGCGAGTGGCGCCCCAGGTGATCAGCTTGCCGATCAGCGAGTCGTAGTTGGACGGAACCTTGTAGCCGCTGTACAGGTGCGAATCCACACGCACGCCGTTGCCGCCCGGCGCGTGGAAATGCTTGACCAGGCCCGGACTCGGAACGAAGGTTTTCGGGTCTTCAGCGTTGATCCGGCATTCCAGCGCATGCCCGGTGATGACCACGTCATCCTGGGTGTACGACAGCTTGTTGCCGGCGGCGATGCTGAGCATCTCCTTGACGATGTCGATACCTGTGACCATTTCCGATACCGGGTGCTCCACCTGAACACGGGTGTTCATTTCGATGAAGTAGAAGCGGCCGTTCTCGTACAGGAACTCGAACGTGCCAGCGCCACGGTAGCCGATGTCGATGCACGCTTTGACACAGGCCGCGAACACGTCCTTGCGGGCTTGTTCGTCGATGAAGGGCGCCGGCGCTTCTTCCAGGACCTTCTGGTGACGGCGCTGCAGAGAGCAGTCGCGATCGCCCAGGTGGATCGCGTGGCCCTGACCGTCGGAAATCACCTGAACTTCCACGTGACGTGGGTTGGTCAGGTATTTTTCCAGGTAGACCATCGGGTTGCTGAACCAGGCAGCCGCTTCAGCACGGGTCTGCTTGGCCGCTTCGATCAGGTCTTCTTCCTTGTGCACCACGCGCATGCCGCGACCACCGCCGCCGCCAGCGGCTTTGATGATCACCGGATAGCCGACTTCACGGCCGATGCGCAGCGCGGTTTCTTCGTCTTCCGGCAACGGGCCGTCGGAACCGGGAACGGTTGGCACCTTGGCAAGCTTCATGGCGTCTTTGGCGGAAACCTTGTCACCCATCAGGCGAATGGTTTCGGCTTTCGGGCCGATGAACGCGAAGCCGGATTTCTCGACCTGTTCGGCAAAGTCTGCGTTTTCCGCGAGGAAACCGTAGCCCGGGTGAATCGCCGTGGCGCCGGTCAGCTCAGCTGCCGAAATAATGGCCGGAATGTTCAGGTACGACAGGTTGGCTGGCGCCGGGCCGATACAGACGGTTTCGTCTGCCAGGCCAAGGTGCATCAGCTCACGGTCTGCCGTGGAATGGACCGCGACGGTCTTGATGCCCAGTTCTTTACAGGCACGCAAGATGCGCAAGGCGATTTCGCCGCGGTTGGCGATCAGGACTTTTTCCAACATCGCAGGCTCTCCCCGGTTCAAACGATGGTGAACAGCGGCTGGTCATACTCAACCGGCTGACCGTTTTCTACCAGGATGGATTCGATCGTGCCGCTGACTTCAGCTTCGATGTGGTTCATCATTTTCATCGCTTCAACGATGCAGATTGTGTCGCCTTTCTTGACGGTCTTGCCGACTTCAACGAACGCTGGCGAGCCAGGCGCCGGGGTGCGGTAGAAGGTGCCGACCATTGGAGATTTGACGACGGTGCCGTTGAGCTTCGGAGCAGAAGGTGCTTCCGCAGCGGCCACTGGCGCTGCAACCGGGGCAGGTGCCGGAGCGGCAACCGGAGCAGGCGCGTAGTACTGCTGTGCTGGAGTCTTGCTGTGACGGCTGATCCGTACGGATTCTTCGCCTTCACGGATTTCCAATTCGTCGATGCCGGACTCTTCCAGCAATTCGATCAGTTTCTTGACTTTACGGATATCCATTAATCATCAACTCCCAAGGGACGGTCAGGGGGATTTGGTAGCCGGTTCCGGCGGTCTGGCTCAGTACGGGACTGTGCCGTTCACGCTTTCGAACTCTTGGCCAATTGTTCCAGGGCGGCCTCCAGGGCCAGTCGGTAACCGCTGGCGCCAAGGCCGCAGATCACGCCTACAGCAACATCTGAAAAGTAGGAGTGATGGCGGAAAGGTTCGCGCTTGTGCACGTTCGACAGGTGCACTTCGATGAATGGGATGCTCACTCCCAGCAACGCGTCACGTATCGCAACGCTTGTGTGCGTAAAAGCAGCCGGATTGATCAGGATGAAATCCACGCCTTCATCGCGTGCAGCGTGGATGCGATCGATCAGCTCGTATTCAGCGTTGCTCTGCAGGTACATCAGGTGGTGACCGGCTTCGCGCGCACGCTGTTCCAGATCCTGGTTGATATCGGCCAACGTGACCGAGCCATAGATCCCCGGTTCACGGGTTCCCAGCAGGTTCAGGTTAGGTCCGTGAAGAACCAGAAAAGTCGCCATCGAGTGTTCCTTGTTGTTCGCGTTTTCGACGCTCACGCACAGAGTGAGCCGCTGATGGGCAGCGACTATGCCGGAAAGTACGATGGACTGTCCAGTTACCCACAATATTCAGCACGATGCCCGATGTTCGCGCGAAGTTTGTGACCATGACGCTAAATTTGGTCATTTGCTCTAGAAAGGCGCTCTGCGAAGGCTTCGACGTCGATTTCGCCGACGACACGCACGTTTTCCAGCTCATTGCCGTTTTTTCCGAAAAACAGCAGCGCTGGAGGGCCGAACAGTTTGTAGCGATCCAGCAAGGCGCGTTGCTCGGCGTTACTGTCGGTCATGTCGAAACGGACCAGCCTGAAAGCGCCTAGCTCACTGGCAATTTTCGGGTCAGGCAGAACTTCGTGCTCGATGACCTTGCAGCTGATGCACCAGTCCGCATACCAGTCGACCAGAACCGGCTGACCTGCGCTTTTGGACTCCGCAAGAATTCGGTCCAGTTCACTCGCCTGGGTCACCGTCTCCCAGCGGCTGTCGGACTTTGGCTGGGCACCGCTCGCAATGACTTGAGCCTGACCCAGCGGGCGCATCGGGTCAGTCTGACCACTCAGCGCGCCGTACCAGCACGCGAGGGCGTACACCAGCAGGAACAGACCCATCAATTGAGCGAGGCGGCCACGGGTGGTCTTTTCGCCCAGCTCCAGCGCACCCATAAAGATCGCAACGCCGGCTCCTAGCAGCCCGATCAACAATAACGTGGCTTGCCCCGGAATCACCCGGCTCAGCAAACCGATGGCCAGGGCGAGCAACAGCACGCCGATGGCGTTCTTGACCGCAACCAGCCATGGCCCGCTTTTCGGCAGCCACGCCGCGCCACCCGTTGCCACCATCACCAGTGGAGCGCCCATGCCCAAGCCCAGAGCGAACAGCTTCAAAGCCCCGCCCAGCGCATCGCCGCTCGCGCTTATATAAAGCAGTGCGCCGGCCAATGGTGCCGAGACACAAGGCGAGACCAGCAGGCTTGAAACCACGCCCAGAACCGCTGCTCCCCACAAGGATCCGCCCTGGGTATTGCCTGCGATGCGGTCCAGCCGGTCATTGAGCGCGCGGGGCAGGCGCAGCTCGAACGCGCCGAACATGGCGATAGCGAAGAGCGCAAAGAACCCGGCGAACGGCACGAGTACCCATGCCGACTGCAGGCGTGCTTGCAGGTTGAGACTGGCGCCAAACATGCCCATCAGTGCGCCGAGGATGGCGAAGCAGATCGCCATCGGCAGCACGTAGGCCAAGGACAAAGAGAGACCGCGCAGCCCGCCGATCTGCCCCCGCAGGACCACGCCGGAGAGGATCGGCAGCATGGGCAATACGCACGGCGTAAAGGTCAGCCCGACGCCGGCGAGGAAAAACAGCGCCAGTTGTTTCCAGCTGAAGGAGCGTACCGGTTGCTCATTGCCTGATGGCGCCGCAGCAGACGCGTCGGCAGAAAAGGTCGCGCTGCCGCCGATGCTCAGGCGCTCGGTTTCCGGCGGGTAGCAGAGCCCTTTGTCTGCGCATCCCTGGTAGGTGACGACCAGCGTGAAAGGGCGGTCGTCCCCGGCTTTGCGCGGCAAGTTGACGTCGAGAATGCCGTGATAGACCTCGACGTCGCCAAAGTACTCGTCGTGTTTCTTTTCGCCGTCTGGCAGTTGCGCGGCGCTGAGGCCGATGTCGGCGGGCTCGGTGCGAAATTGAAAGCGATGGCGATACAGGTAGTAGCCTTCGGTGGCGACGAACTGCAACTTGATGGAGTCAGCGGTGGTGTCGCTCAGGTTCAGCTGGAACGCCTGGCGAACCGGCAGGAAGTCCTTGCTGTTGTCGACTGCTGCGCTGCCCAGTGTCGGGCTCGATCTGTTCTCCAGAAAGCTCGCGCCGACAGCGGGGAGGGCACAGATCAGCAGTAGCAGACAAAGCAGGCGGCGCATGGCGGTCTCGCATCACAGAAGTCCGCGCATGATAGCGGAGTGGCTGCGGGCGTGCAGGGAGGGCTTGAGTTCTTCGGTCTGCTTCGGTCTGAAAATGATGTAGGACGCAGCGGTCAAGACGCAGGGGTCAAACAGTGTCCGGCTGGGTGTTTTTGCTCAAGGGCGACACTGCAACGCGCTCCTGGAGCCCATGCACCTGATTGCGGCCAGCCTTTTTTGCGCGGTACAGCGCTTCGTCTGCTTGCGAGGCCATCATCAGCGCATCGTCGTCCTCGGCGATTTCCACCACCCCGGCGCTGAACGTGCAGAACAGATCAACGGGCTGCGCGGGGTAGTGGATTTCGGCGAAGCGCTGGCGGATTTCGTCGAGCACGCCGTGGGCGGCTGCCAGATCTGTGTCCGGCATGACCACCGCGAACTCTTCACCGCCATAGCGACCGATGTAATCGGTCTTGCGCAGGCGTTGCTTGAGGAACAGCGCCAGGCTCTTGATCACACGGTCGCCCATGGGGTGGCCGTGGCTGTCGTTGACCTTCTTGAAGTGGTCGATGTCCAGCATGGCGAAGCTCAGCGGCTTGTTCTCCCGCCGCGAGCGGAAGCTGCAATCTTCGAGCAATTGCAGGATGTGCGTGTGGTTGTACAGGCCGGTCAGGCTGTCGCGGACCATGCGCGCTTTTAGGTTGCGCGCCCGCGCCGCGCGATTGCGCACGGTGGTGATCAGGTGGCGGGGCTTGATGGGTTTGGTAAGAAAATCGTCGCCGCCTTCGCTCATCGCATCCAGCTGTTTATCCAGATCGTCCTCAGCCGAGAGGTAGATGATCGGCACGCTGACGTAGCGGTCATTGTGGCGGATCACCTTGGCCAGCTCGGTGCCAGTGCAGCCGGGCATGTACATGTCGAGAATGATCAGGTCAGGCTGAAATTCGGCCAGTTCAGCCATGGTCTTGATCGGGTCGAACAGGGTCCGGGTGACAATTCCGGCGCCGTTGAGCAAGCGCTCGGTGTGTGTGGCCTGGGCGCGCGAATCATCGATGATCAGGACCTTGTACGGTTCGTACTGCGCGACCCGGGTCAGGATTTCGATCTTCTCCAGCAGGCTGGAGGCCTCAAGCGTGCCGGTCAGAAATTCTTCCCCTCCGGCGCGCACGGCCGCAAGGCGTGTGGGGGTGTCCGTCTCGTGATGGCTGAAAAACAGCAGCGGCAGTTTTTGCTCCAGTCCTTCCTGCATTTGAGTGGCGAGCTTCAGGCCCTGGCCCGGGGCGCCGAAGTCGACATCCATGACGACGGCGGCGGGCAAGCGCTCGGCCATGGTCATGTGGAAGGAGTCGACGTTTGCGAGTGACTGCGCGCTCAGGCCGAAGAACTCCAGCTGCTTGGCCAGACGTTCGCCGCGTTCATGATCCTGCAGCACGATATAGATCGGCTTGCGCAGGGGCGGCAGGGCGGTTTGCTCAAGGCGGTCGCCGTGCCTGAGGCCGGTTCGGGACAGGCGCTGCATCAGACGATTGAGGTCGGTAATCAGGGCGCTGCTCAAACGGCCTCGGTTGGCCTCGACGTCAAGCAACGCCAGGTTGATCGCGGTCGCCAGTTGCACGTGTTCGGCCTGCTCGAAGCGTTCGGCGAAACGCAGCAGGCGCTGGTTGGCCTCGCTGAGTTCAGCCATGTCCGTTGCCGACCATTCACTTTGCTGCAGGCGTTGCCACACCTCAAGAATCTGACGGGCCTGATGGATAACGCGTTGGGCAAAGTGGTGTTTGAGCCGGTCGCGGCTCGGATCTTCTGCTTCGGTCATGTGCTGACTTCTTTACAGGGGAAACCCCGATATAAATGCTGGCGCTATGCTAGCACTACTTCCCCGGATCAGGATTGCCGCAAGTCATTTTCTCGTCATTTTTGACGGTTTTATCCGTCAAATTTCTATCTTTAAACCCGTTTGAGTGTTCGAACCAGTTGGTTCAGTTCAAGGCAGGAAGCGTAGCTGCGGATAGCGGGATAGGAGAATGGATAAGGTGCCTTTGGCCGGGGACGCGCTCGACTCAGCTGCTAAACAATTGCACCTGCCACTACATTCCTGCCAAACGCACCTTGCTGTAAGGTTGCGGTCAGAAGCACTGAATTCCGTGATTGAAAGGACAAGGCCATGCTGGATTGGAAGAAGCGCTCGGGCAGCGCGGGAACTGAACGCGTTGACGAAAAGCCGATGGGCAAGGCGCCTCGGGGTTCTCGGGGGTATTGGGGCGGCCTGTTGTTCAGTCGTGCCGTCGGGGCCGTGGTGGGTATTTATCTGGTGGTCACCGTGGTGCTCGGCATCTGGTGGAGCAGCGAACCGCCACTGTTTCCGGTCCAGCAGCAAGCCCAGGCCGCCGCACAAAGTGAAGGCAAGCAGATGGTGTTGGGCTACACCACCGTCGAAACCCTGAAGACCGTCGCGTCCACGTTGCTGGATAAACCGGGCGGTTACATTTCCAACGATCGTTCGCCGCCCGGCCTGTGGATGGACAACATGCCGAGCTGGGAGTACGGCGTGCTGGTCCAGGTGCGCGACCTGAGCCGCGCACTGCGCAAGGACTTCGCCCGCTCGCAGTCGCAGTCTGCCGAAGACGGCGATCTGGCGCGCGCCGAGCCACTGTTCAACTTCGACAATAAAAGCTGGGTGCTTCCTTCGAGCGAGTCTCAATACCGCGACGGCATCGCTGCATTGAGCCGCTACCAGGCGCGCCTGTCTGACCCCAATCAAAAGGGCGCGCTGTTTTACACCCGCGCCGACAACCTGAATAACTGGCTGGGCGACGTGGGCACGCGACTGGGTTCTCTGTCCCAGCGACTGTCCGCCAGCGTGGGTCGGGTCAAGCTGAACAGCACCCTGAAAACCGAGGCGCAGTCCACGGTCACGGTCAAACCGGGCGAAGTGCCGCAGGTTGACGAAGAAATCGTTGAAACCCCATGGATGCAGATCGACAACGTCTTCTATGAAGCACGCGGTCAGGCCTGGGCTCTGTCGCACCTGCTGCGTGCGATCGAAGTCGATTTCGCCGATGTGCTGGCGAAGAAGAATGCAACCGTCAGCGTGCGTCAGATCATTCGTGAACTGGAAGCCTCGCAAGAGCCGATCTGGAGCCCGATGATCCTCAACGGCAGCCCTTTCGGTATCTTCGCCAACCACTCGCTGGTCATGGCCAACTACCTGTCCCGTGCCAACGCGGCGGTGATTGACCTGCGCCAGTTGCTGTCCCAAGGCTGATCGATGAGCGTTTCCGATCAAGAGGCCGCCCACCGTGCGGCCTCCGACGCCGAGCTGATTGCCTGGGTTGATCGTCACGATCAATCCCTCGGCGCGCTGCCCCGGGCAGAGCTGCGTGAGCGCGGTCTCATCGGACGCGGCACCTATATCCTTCTGTTCAACTCGGCCGGTGAGCTGTGTGTGCATCGACGCACGCTGAGCAAGGCGATCTATCCCGGGTATTGGGATGTGGCGGCGGGCGGCATGGTACAGGCCGATGAAAGCTACGAGCTTTCGGCAGCGCGCGAGCTGGAGGAAGAGTTGGGCGTCTCTGGCGTGCCGCTTACCCCTCACGAACGTTTCTTCTTCGATCAGCCGGATAACCGACTGTGGTGCGCGGTGTTCTCTGCAGTCTGGGACGGACCGCTGAAACTGCAGCCGGAAGAAGTGCTGGAAGCGCGCTTTCTCAGCATCGATCAGGTGCTGCGCGAAACCACCGAAAAGCCTTACTGCCCGGACTCGCTGGCCGCCTTCAGGCGCTATTTGGAAGGCGTCGCAAAAGTCCCGTAAATTGGCGCATATTTGCTCTTAGCATCGGCGCCTTTTGCCGTTACACTGCGCGACTTTTCACGCCGGACCGTTCTTTCGATCCGGTAGCGCTGCCCCTGCCTGAGTGGGGCTTCGCGGTCGGTTCCCGCCGGCCAGACTTCGCTCCTCAACAAGAGGATTGCCGGTGGCCAAAAAAGCCGCATCCTTCGCCGCCCTCGGTGGCCTGGTATTTTCAACCGACGCCGGTCGGCATTGTCCCGACTGCCGTCAGCCCGTCGACGCCTGTACCTGCAAAAGCACGCTCGTCGCGGAAGGTGATGGTATTGCCCGCGTGCGCCGCGAAAGCAAAGGCCGGGGCGGCAAGACTGTCACGACCGTCACCGGCGTTCCGCTGGCCGAAGACGCGCTCAAGGACCTGGCAAAGACCCTCAAGCAACGGTGTGGAACCGGCGGCGCGCTGAAGGATGGCGTGATCGAGATCCAGGGTGACCACGTCGAAACGCTGTTGGCCGAGTTGGTCAAGCAGGGTTTCAAGGCGAAGAAGTCGGGCGGTTGAGCCGTCTGTTTCGAGCCCGTTGATTTAGTCGTCGGTCTGGCCGCATTCATCCATGCAAACTCTGCTGCGCAATGCGGGTCTATTGCCCCACAGCGAGCAGGCGCCAAATCGTCATTTCCACGCTCTACACTGCGCCCAGCCGGTCAGGCCGGGGCTTTATGACTTTTCTATAGGGGACTTTGATGTCCGTACGACGCACACGCAAAGACGATGGCAGCCAATGGACCGTGGCAGACAGCCGCAGTGTCTACGGGATCCGTCATTGGGGGGCCGGTTATTTCGCAATCAACGAGGCCGGCCGCGTTGAAGTTCGCCCCAACGGGCCGACCAGTTCGCCCATCGATCTTTACGAGCAGGTCGATCAGCTGCGCAAGAGCGGCTTGTCCCTGCCACTGCTGGTGCGTTTCCCTGACATTCTGCAGGACCGCGTGCGTCAGTTGACTGGTGCGTTCGACGAGAACATCGCCCGCCTGGAATACCAGAGCAAATACACCGCGCTTTACCCGATCAAGGTCAACCAGCAGGAAGCGGTGGTAGAAAACATCATCGCCACGCAAAACGTGTCCATCGGCCTCGAAGCCGGCTCCAAGCCTGAGCTGATGGCCGTGCTGGCCCTGGCGCCGAAAGGCGGCACCATCGTCTGCAACGGCTACAAGGACCGCGAGTTCATTCGTCTGGCCTTGATGGGTCAGAAGCTGGGCCACAACGTCTTTATCGTCATCGAGAAAGAGTCCGAAGTCGAACTGGTCATCGAAGAAGCCGCCGAGCTGAAGGTCGCGCCGCAAGTGGGTCTGCGTGTGCGCCTGTCGTCCCTGGCGTCGAGCAAGTGGGCCGACACCGGTGGCGAAAAGTCCAAGTTCGGGCTGTCCGCCGCGCAGTTGCTGTCGGTCGTCGACCGCTTCACCAAGGCCGGCCTCGATCAGGGCATTCGTCTGCTGCACTTCCACATGGGCTCGCAGATCGCCAACCTGGCGGACTACCAGCACGGTTTCAAGGAAGCGATTCGTTACTACGGTGAGCTGCGCAACCTTGGCCTGCCGGTGGACCACATCGACGTGGGCGGCGGTCTGGGTGTCGACTACGACGGCACCCACTCGCGCAACGCCAGCTCGATCAACTACGACATGGATGATTACGCCGGCGTCGTGGTCGGGATGCTCAAGGAGTTCTGCGACGCGCAGGGCCTGCCGCATCCGCACATTTTCTCGGAAAGCGGCCGCTCGCTGACCGCGCACCACGCCATGCTGGTGATCCAGGTGACGGACGTCGAGCGTCACAACGACGAAGTGCCTGAAATCACCGACAAGGAAAGCCTGCCGGAAACCCTGCAGTGGTTGATCGATCTGCTCGGCCCGACCGACATCGAGATGGTCACCGAGACCTACTGGCGCGCCACGCACTACATGAGTGACATCGCGTCGCAGTACTCCGACGGCAAGATCACCCTGGCGCAGAAGGCTTTGGGCGAGCAGTGCTATTTCGCGGTGTGCCGTCGTTTGCACAACTCGCTGAAAGCCCGCCAGCGTTCCCATCGTCAGGTGCTCGACGAACTCAACGACAAGCTGGCCGACAAGTACATCTGCAACTTCTCGGTGTTCCAGAGCCTGCCGGACACCTGGGCGATCGATCAGGTGCTGCCGATCATTCCGCTGCATCGTCTGGACGAAGAGCCACTGCGTCGCGCCGTGCTGCAAGACCTGACCTGCGACTCCGACGGCAAGATCAATCAGTACGTCGACGAGCAAAGCATCGAGACTAGCCTGCCGGTGCACTCATTGAACGAGGGTGAGGACTACTTGCTGGGCGTGTTCCTGGTCGGCGCGTATCAGGAAATTCTCGGCGACATGCACAACCTGTTTGGTGACACCGATTCGGTGAACATCTACCAGAACCAGGATGGCAGTGCGTATTCGGCCGGGATCGAGACCCACGACACCATCGAAGACATGCTGCGTTACGTGCACTTGTCGCCGGAAGAACTGATGACCCATTACCGGGACAAAGTCGCCAGCGCCAAGATCACCCCGCGCGAGCGCACCCAGTTTCTGGATGCCTTGCGTCTAGGCCTGACGCGGTCGTCCTACCTGTCGTCGTGATGAGGTAGCGACTCCCAAAAACGGGCCCTTGTGGCCCGTTTTCGTTGTCTGCACAGTCAGGCGTCCTTCACTGTTTCGGGAGCATGAATGATGATCAAGCTGGCGCTCAAAGCGGTGTTCGCCGCCTGGTTGATGACCTTGCTGATGGCTTGCACGCCGCTGAAGGTGCTCAACGCGTTTACCCCGAGCAGCACGTTCAGCAGAACGTCTGACTTGGCGTACGGCCCGGACCCGCGCAACAAACTCGACATCTACACGCCCAAAGATGCAGCGCCGGACGCGCCCGTCGTCGTGTTTTTCTATGGCGGCAGCTGGATCAGCGGATCGCGGGGTGACTACGCCTTCGTCGGTGAGGCGCTCGCGTCCCGGGGCATCGTTGCGGTGCTTGCCGATTACCGGTTGTACCCGCAAGTGCATTACCAGGAACTGCTGCAGGACAGCGCCCAAGCGGTGGGCTGGACCCACGCGCACATTCGTCAGTACGGCGGTGATCCGGGGAAGTTGTATGTGATGGGCCACAGTGCCGGGGCCTACAACGCCGCGATGCTTGCTCTGGACCCAAAATGGCTGGCGGCAGCGGGTACGACGCCTTCCATCATCAAGGGCTGGATCGGTCTGGCCGGGCCCTATGATTTTCTGCCCATCGACGACCCGGAAGTGAAACCGGTGTTTTACTTCCCGGATTCGCCGCCCGACTCGCAGCCGATCAACCATGTCAGCGCAGCGTCACCGCCGGCGTTGCTGATCGCTTCCGCCGATGACACGGAGGTGAACCCGCAACGCAACACGGGGGGCATGGCCAGTCGTTTGCGCGCTCAGGGCGTGTCAGTGCGAGAGGTGTATTTCTCTCGCACCAGTCACCGCACGCTGGTGGGTGCACTTGCCCGCCCATTGCGCAGCCTGGCGCCGGTGCTGGAGGAGGTCGCATCCTTTATCCACGCACAGGATCAGGCGCCGGTGTCGAGCGTCTCGGTCAACCGTTGAACCAAGCGCCGCTGCGGTTGAGCTTCAACGCCAGATACCCCAGCGTCAGCGCCCTTAATGCCATGAACAGCAAAAACGCCAGCCACAGACCGTGGTTGCCGAATCCGCTTGCCAGCCAGGCAAACGGTGCGGTGATCAAGGCCGTGACGACCATGGCATTGCGCATCTCGCGGGCGCGGGTGGCGCCGATGAAAAGGCCGTCGAGCAAGTAACTCCAGACCGCGACAAAGGGCAGCACGGCGAGATAGGGCAGATAGACGAAGGCGATGTCGCGCACTGCGGTGATGTCGGTCTGCATCTCGATGAACAGGTGCCCGCCCAGCAGAAACAGCGCCACAAACGCGACGCTGCAAATCAGCGACCAGCCTCCCGAGACATTCAACGAGCGCCGCAACGCCCCGCGGTCCCGCGCGCCGATGGCGTGTCCGCAGAGGGCTTCGACGGCGTGGGCCAGTCCGTCCAGCGCGTGGGCCATCAGCAACAGCCCATTAAGCAGCAGCGCGTTGGCCGCCACGGTCGCGTCGCCCAGTCGAGCGCCTTGCACCGTGATCAGGAAGAACACCGATTGCAGGATCAGGCTGCGAATGAAGATGTCGCGGTTGACCGTGAGCAGTGGTCGCCAGCTCTGCCAGCGCTTGAGTACGGATACTGCCAGCTGTCCCGGGTATGCGCGCAAACCTCTGTGGGTGAGGGCGAGGCCAAGCAGGGCGCCGGTCCATTCGGCGATGACCGACGCACGCGCGCTGCCGACCACGCCCCAGTCCAGGCCCATGACGAACCACAGGTTCAGCGCGATGTTGACCAGGTTGGTGGTCAGCAGAATCGCCAGCGGCGCTCGGGCGTTTTGCAGCCCGAGGAACCAGCCCACCAGCGCGTAACTGGCCAGCGCGGCGGGTAAGCCGAACAGGCGGGTATGGAAGAAGTCGCGGGTCAGCTCGTTGAGATCGTCCGAGGGCTGCATCATCTCCAGCGCCAGGTGCTGGAACGGCAAGCCGATCAGCCCCAGCAGCACGGAAAATCCCATCGCCAGCAGTAAGCCCTGCAACAGCACTTGGCGCAGCGCCGCTCCGTCGTTGCGGCCGGCGGCCTGGGCAGCGAAACCGGTCGTGCCCATGCGCAGAAAACCCATCGCCCAGGCGAGAAAGCTGTACAGCGTGCCGCCGACCGCTACAGCGCCGAGCTGGTGAGCGTGGGGCAGGTGACCGATCACCGTGCTGTCGACCAGCGAAACCAGCGGCACGGAGATATTCGACAGGATCATCGGCGCAGCCAGCGCCCACACCTGCCGATGCGTCGCGCGCTGACGCCAGTCGTTGAAGAAGTTGGACATGAAGGCTCCCGGGCAAGCGCGCGAGTGTAGCGATGACGACGCGGGAATGCAGGACTTCTGCATTCCCGTCACCCGTCTCGGGGCGCGCCCTGTTTTTGAGTCGACCCCGGTCACTCCCACCAGTCCCCGAGCATGGCCGAGAAATCATGTCGACTCCCGCAAGGGTAGGAACCATGGCTGCGTTCCCCCTCGAGAACAAACGCACAAACCCACGGTCTATCTGCGCGCCGCGCTTTACGATTGCGAATGCGGTGCTATAACTTCTGCTCCCTCATCGCTGCCGTCCAAATGAGTGCCTCATGCTAAACAAAGGATTGTTCCTGGCCTGCGCGCTGGTACTGCTCAGTGCCTGCGATTCCTCCACCTCCGATAAGCCCGCTTCAGCGGCGGCCACCCCTCCGGTTGCTGCGGCTTCATCAAGCGCCGCCGAGTCCGCGAAGCCCAAGCCTGCAGTAGACATTCCTGCGCTGAGCAAGCGCTACGCCGGGCGCGAGTTGACGGTGGTGGACGTCTCCGAAGTTCAGCTCGATGGCGCCAGCACGCTGTCGTTGAGCTTCTCGGTGCCGTTGAACCCCGATCAGAAATTCGCTGAAAAAGTGCACCTGGTCGACAGCAAGGACGGCAAAGTCGATGGCGCCTGGGAGCTGTCGGACAACCTCATGGAGCTGCGCCTGCGTCACATCGAGCCCAAGCGCAAACTGGTGCTGACCATCGACCCGGGTTTGGTGGCGGTGAACAACAACACCTTGGCGGCAGAGTATTCCGCACGGCTGGAAACCTCCGATCTCCAGGCGACCGTGGGCTTCGCCAGTCGCGGCAGCCTGCTGCCCACCCGGCTCGCTGAAGGCCTGCCGGTAATCGCCCTCAACGTCGATAAAGTCGACGTCGAATTCTTCCGCATCAAGCCTGAGTCACTGCCTGCGTTTCTTGGCTCATGGGAAGGCTCGTCCAGTCTTGAGAGCTACCAGTCCAAAGAACTGCTGCCCCTGGCCGATCTGGTCTACAGCGGCCGTTTCGACCTGAACCCTGCGCGCAACACCCGCGAGACCGTGCTGCTGCCGATCTCGGGCCTCAAACCGCTGCAACAACCGGGCGTTTATCTGGCCGTGATGCGCGCCTCCGGTACCTACAACTACACCCAGCCTGCCACGCTGTTCACCCTCAGCGACATCGGCTTGTCAGCGCACCGTTACGCCAATCGCCTGGACGTGTTCACTCAGGCGCTGGAAGGCGGCAAAGCCCTGAGCGGCGTCGACGTCGAGCTGTATGACGAGAAAGGCCGCGTGATCGGCCAGGGCAAGACCGACAACGCCGGCCACGCCGAGCTGCCACTGCCGGCCAAGGCTGAAGTGCTGCTGGCCCATCAAGGCGAGCAAACCAGCATGCTGCGCCTGAACAGCGCCGCGCTGGATCTGGCCGAATTCGACATCACCGGCCCTAAGGCCCACCCGCTGCAATTCTTTATTTTCGGCCCGCGCGATCTCTATCGCCCGGGCGAAGTGGTGCTGCTCAACGGTTTGCTGCGTGACAGCGACGGCAAGAGCGTGAAGCCTCAGCCGATCACCGTGGAAGTGCGCCGACCGGATGAGCAGGTCAGTCGCAAGTTCGTGTGGGACGCTGACGCCACCGGGCTGTATCAATATCAATTGCAGCTGTCGGAAGAAGCGCCGACGGGTCGCTGGCAACTGGTGTTTGATCTGGGTGACGGCAAGCCGCAGCTGTATGAATTCCAGGTCGAAGATTTCCTGCCAGAACGCATGGCCCTGGAACTCAAGGGCAGCGACATCCCGCTGGCACCCGACGCGCCGTTCGATGTGGCGATTACCGGTCGTTACCTCTACGGCGCACCCGCGTCGGGCAATCGCCTGAACGGTCAGCTCTATGTGCGTCCGCTGCGGGAAGCCGTGCCCGGCCTGCCGGGTTATCAGTTTGGTTCGGTGACCGAGGAGGACCTCAAGCAGGACCTGGAAATCGAAGACAGCACGCTCGATGCCAACGGCAAGCTGGACCTGAGCATCGACAGCCAATGGGCCAAGGCCCGTTCACCGCTTGAGCTGGTGCTGCAAGCCAGTTTGCAGGAGTCGGGTGGGCGTCCGATCACGCGGCGTCTGACCCAGCCGGTCTGGCCCGCTGACGCAATGCCGGGCCTGCGCGGTTTGTTCGACGGCGAAGCCACCGACGGCGACGGCCCGGTTGAATTTGAAGTGCTGATGGCCGACGCCCAGGGCCACAAACTGGCCGCCGACAACCTCAAAGTACGGCTGGTCCGCGAGCGGCGCGATTACTACTGGAACTACTCCGACAGCGACGGCTGGAGCTATCACTTCAACGAGAAATTTCTCAACCTCTCCGAAGAAACCCTCAGCGTGAAGAAGGACTCGACGGCGAAAATCAGCTTCCCGGTGGAGTGGGGCCCTTATCGCGTCGAAGTCGAGGATCCGGCCACGGGCCTGATCAGCAGCGTGCGTTTCTGGGCTGGTTATCGCTGGCAGGACAATGCCGAAGGCGGCGCCGTGCGTCCCGATCAGGTCAAGCTGGCGCTGGACAAACCGGCCTATGCCGACGGCGACACCGCAAAAGTCACCGTCACGCCGCCGTCGGCGGGCAAGGGCTATCTGTTGGTGGAGTCGAGCGAAGGGCCGCTGTGGTGGCAAGAGATCGACGTGCCCGCCGAAGGCAAAACCTACGACATCCCGATGGACAAGAAATGGGCGCGGCATGACCTCTACGTCAGCGCGCTGGTGATTCGTCCGGGTGAGCGCAAAGCCAACGTCACGCCGAAACGCGCCGTGGGCGTGCTGCATCTGCCGCTGGACCGCTCGCAGCGCAAGCTGGCGCTGACCGTCACGGCGCCCGAGAAGATGCGGCCCAAGCAGCCGCTCAAACTGAAGGTCAATGCGAAGAACGCCGACGGCACGATCCCGAAGAGCGTGCATGTGCTGGTCGCTGCGGTGGACGTCGGCATTCTCAACATCACCGAGTACGCCACGCCGAATCCGTTCGCGGCGATGTTCGGGCGCAAGGAATACGGCGCCGATCAGCTGGACATCTATGGCCAGTTGATTGAAGCAGGACGTAATCGTCTCGCCAGCCTGGCCTTCGGCGGTGACGCGGCGCTGGCCAAAGGCGGCAAGCGGCCGGAAACCAGCGTCACCATCGTCGCCCTGCAAAGCGCGCCGGTGACCTTGAACGAGCAGGGCGATGCGGAAGTCAGCGTCGACATCCCGGATTTCAACGGTGAGCTGCGGATCATGGCCCAAGCCTGGACCGACGAGCGTTACGGCATGGCAGAAGCCAAAACCGTTGTGGCGGCGCCGCTGATCGCCGAGCTGTCGGCACCTCTATTCCTGGCGGGCGGCGACCAGACCAAGGTGGCGCTGGACCTGTCGAACCTGTCCGGCAAGGCGCAGAAGCTCAACGTGCAAGTCGCGGCTGAAGGGCAGTTGAGTCTGGCTGAAGGTGACGGCGCCAAAGCCATCAGCCTGAATCAGGGGCAACGCACCACGCTGCAGATTCCGGTCAAGGCGCTGGGCGGTTTCGGTCAGGGCGTCATTCGGGTCACGGTCAACGGTCTGGACCTGCCGGGCGAGAACCTGCCAGCCTTCAGCCGCGAATGGACCATCGGCGTGCGCCCTGCGTACCCGGCGATGCTCAAGCAATACCGCGCGGTGCTCAAGGATCAGGCATGGAGCCTGCCGGACGGCGCGCTTGAGGCGTTCGAGCCAGCGGGACGCGAGGCGCTGCTGTCGGTGTCGAGCCGTCCGCCGCTGAACCTCGGCGAACAGATCCGCGCGCTGAAAGCCTATCCCTACGGTTGCCTGGAGCAGACCACCAGCGGCTTGTACCCGTCGCTTTATGCCGACGCCGCAACGCTCAAGCGTCTGGGCCTGCAAGGCGAGTCCGATGCCGACCGCAAGCGCAAGATCGTGCTGGGGATCGAGCGACTGATCGGCATGCAGCGCTACAACGGCAGCTTCGGCCTGTGGGCGGCGGACGGTGAGGAGGAATACTGGCTGACCGCATACGTCACCGACTTCCTGCTGCGTGCTCGCGACCAAGGCTTTGCCGTGCCACCGGACGCGCTGAAGAAGGCCAACGAGCGGCTGCTGCGTTACTTGCAGGAGCGCAATCAGATCGAGGTCAACTACAGCGAAAACGCCGATCACACCCGTTTCGCTGTGCAGGCTTACGCAGGTCTCGTGCTGTCGCGCAGTCAGCAGGCGCCGTTGGGTGCGCTGCGCAGTCTGTTCGACCGCCGCAGCGATGCGCGATCGGGTTTGCCGCTGGTGCAGCTGTCCATCGCGCTGGAAAAAATGGGCGACAAACCCCGCGCCGATCAGGCCTTGCTCGCAGGGCTGGCGGCCGGTCGCAAGGCCAACGACTGGCTCGCCGATTACGGCAGCCCGTTGCGTGATCAGGCGTTGATTCTGTCACTGCTGGAAGAAAACAAACTGGCGCCGGACAAAGTCGAGGAGCGGCTGTTTGCGCTGTCCGATCAGGTCGCGGCGAACCGTTATCTGTCGACCCAGGAGCGCAATTCGCTGTTCCTCGCCGGTCGCGATCTGCTGGGCAAGCCGGAAGGCAAATGGGCGGCGACCTTGACCAGCGGCAGCAACAATCGCGAACTGAGCAACGACCAACCGGGCGTCAAACTCGACAGTTCAGTGCTGGCCGCGCCGTTGACGGTGCAGAACACCGGTGGCGACACGCTGTACCAGCAGATGACGATTTCCGGTTATCCGTCGCAGCCGCCGGCGGCCGGGGGCGAGAATTTGTCTATCAGTCGCGACTACTTGGGCATGGACGGCGAGGCGCTGAATCTCAATGCCTTGAAGAGCGGTGAACTGGTCTTGGTGCACCTTGAGATCAAGGCCAAAGAGCGCGTGCCGGATGCGTTGGTAGTGGATCTGCTGCCCGCAGGTCTGGAGATCGAAAACCAGAATCTGGCGCAGAGTTCGGCCAGTCTGGAAGACGCCAGCGAGTCGGTGAAGCAGTGGCGCGAATCGATGGAAAACGCTGGCGTGAAGCATCAGGAATTCCGTGGCGATCGCTATGTGGCTGCGGTGGATCTGGAAGGCTTCAACACGGTGCACCTGCTGTATCTGGCGCGTGCTGTGACGCCGGGTGTGTACCGCGTGCCGCCGCCGCAAGTGGAGTCGATGTATCGGCCGAACTGGCAGGCACTGGGCGAAGCGCCGGCGCAATTGGTGGTGAAGGGCAAGAAGTAGAGGAGGGGTGATGCCGGTTGCTCCCACGCTCTGCGCGGTAGCACCTCGGTCGACGCTCTGCGTCAGGGGACGCGGAGCGTCTTGGGCTGCATTTCCGCGCGGAACGTGGGAACGATCAGCGCCGAGCGGACGATCAGCGCCGCGAGGGAACGATCAAAGCACTCAATGAATAGTCCAGCTCAACAGCCACAACCCCAGAAACAGCCAGATGATCCCCATGATGATCGAGGCGCGCATGAAGGCGCGGATCGCTGAATACAGCAGCATCAACCCGACGATAAGGGCGACGATGCTGACGATTGAAGTGTCCATGCCCAGCGTGCGCGACAGGCCGTCAACGAAATTGCCGCCCGCGTGAGTGAACATGTTGAACAACCAGCTTAAGCCGTCGACGACGAAGCGGATCACGGCGCCAATCACTTGGCCGAGCCATTCGAAAACGCTTTCTACCTGCATATCTGCTTCCTGATGAGGGACGTGGACCAAAAACGGCACTGCCCGCTTTGGCTGCTGATTGTCCGGGCGAGTTCCCTGTCGGGTAAAGGCTTTCTGTGAAGATCACGCGATTATTGCCGCGAAGGAACCGCCCGGGATTCACAAGTCCATTGTGGGAGCGAGCGTGCTCGCGAATGGGACGACGGTGTACTCGCGTTTTGGCCTGGCTCATTGGCAGCCTGCTCATCGTGTGCCTGCTGCTCTGGCTCGCCGACCGGATCTGGCCGCTGCCCTTGCCCAAGGATGATCTGGCCCGCGTGGTGCTCGCCGAAGACGGCACGCCGCTGTGGCGATTCGCCGATGCCAATGGCGTCTGGCGCTACCCGGTGACGGTCGATCAGGTGTCGCCCTATTACCTCGAAGCGCTGCTGACCTACGAGGACCGTTGGTTCTATCAGCATCCCGGCGTGAACCCCATGGCGCTGGCGCGCGCCGCCTGGCAAAACCTCAGCGGCGGCCATGTGGTGTCCGGGGGCAGCACGCTGTCGATGCAGGTGGCGCGTTTGCTCGACCCCCATTCGCGCACCCTGGCGGGCAAGCTTCGTCAACTGTGGCGCACCGCGCAGCTGGAATGGCACCTGTCCAAACAGGACATTCTGGTGCTGTACCTGAATCGCGCGCCGTTTGGCGGCACGTTGCAGGGCGTCGCCGCTGCCAGTTGGGCGTATCTCGGCAAGTCCCCGCAACAACTGACCCGTGCCGACGCGGCGCTGTTGGCGGTATTGCCCCAGGCGCCGAGTCGCCTGCGCCCGGATCGTCACGCCCAACGAGCCCAGGCCGCGCGGGACAAAGTGCTGCGGCGTCTGGCTGAGTTCGGCACGTGGCCTCAGGGCGCGGTCGACGAAGCGCTGGAAGAACCGCTGCTGCTCGCGCCCCGTCAGGAACCGAGCCTGGCGCCTTTGCTGGCCCGGCGCCTGAACCGCCCGAACAGCCCGCCCCTGATCCGCACCACGCTGGACGCCGGCCTGCAGCGTCGTCTCGAAGACCTGCTGCTGGGCTGGCGCGCACGCTTGCCCGAGCGCACGTCCGCCGCGATTCTGGTGGTGGAAGCGCAGAACATGGCCGTCCGCGCGTACGTTGGCTCGGTGGACATCGGCGACGCCAAACGTTTTGGTCATGTGGACATGGTCAGCGCGCTGCGTTCACCCGGCTCGACGCTCAAACCCTTTCTCTACGGCAAGGCCATCGACGCCGGGCTCATCCACTCCGAATCGTTGCTGCAGGACGTGCCCCGGCGCTACGGCGACTATCGTCCCGGCAATTTCTCGTCGGGGTTTAACGGCGCGGTGGCGGCGAGTTCGGCGCTGTCGATGTCGCTCAACCTGCCGGCGGTGCAGTTGCTGGAAGCCTACGGACCCAAGCGCTTCGCTGCCGAATTGCGCAACGGCGGCGTGCCGCTGACCCTGCCGCCTCTGGCCGAACCCAATCTGGCGTTAATTCTCGGCGGCGCGGGCAGCCGACTGGAGGATCTGGTGGGCGGCTACAGCGCTTTCGCGCGGGGCGGGCGCAGCGCGGACATTCGCTTGCAGCCCGATGATCGTCTGCGTGACCGACCGATGATGTCGCCGGGGGCGGCGTGGATCATCCGGCGGATTCTCAGCGGCCAGTCACGGCCTGATCTCGACCCCCATGCCGAGCTTGTGCAGCGGCCGCAACTGGCCTGGAAAACCGGCACCAGCTACGGCTTTCGGGATGCGTGGTCGATTGGCGTGGGGCCAAGGTTTCTGATTGGCGTGTGGATTGGCAGGCCCGACGGGACGCCGGTGCCGGGGCAGTTCGGTCTGGCGTCGGCGGCGCCGCTGATGCTGCAGGTTCACGACCTGTTGGTGAACCGCGACGCCCAGCGCAACATCCTGCCGCCCGTGTTGCCGGTGCCGCTCAACGTTGGCGTCGCGGCGATCTGCTGGCCGCTGGGGCAGCCGATGAGCAAGAGTGATCCGAACTGCCGCCGTCAGCGTTTCGCCTGGACCCTCGACGGCACGACGCCGCCGACCTTGCAGGCGACCGATCAGCCGCTGGGATTGGGGCTCACGGAAAAAGTCTGGCTGAATGATAAGGGCCTGCGTGTCGCGGCAAGTTGTCCACAGGCTCAACCAAAAGACATTGCCCTCTGGCCGGCGCCGCTTGAGCCTTGGCTGCCGAAAACCGAGCGGCGCGAGGCGCGTTTGCCGGACATCGACCCGTCATGCCCGCCCCAGGGATTGAGCCTGGCGCCGCCGTTGTCCGTGGTGGGGGTGCGAGAGGGCGATCAGTTGCGCTTGCCGGCCGGCAGTCAGCAACTGTTGCGGCTCACGCTGTCGGCGCTGGGCGGAAGTGGCCGGCGCTGGTGGTTCATCGACGGCACGCCGGTGGGCGACACCGCCAGTCAGGACAGCTACACCCACACCTTCACGCGCCTGGGGCGGTACCAACTGAGCGTGCTGGATGAAAGCGGGCAGACCGCCCGGGTGGAATTCAGTGTGGTGGATTGAGGCAATGCCCTGGACTCAATTTCCGTCTTCGTGAGCAAGCCCACGCCCACATGCGATGTGTCGGCTGCGAGATAACGCGGTGTCAGAGGACGCCGCAGATGTGTCTGTTCAAACACGGATTGTGGGAGCGAGCTTGCTCGCGAATGGGCCAGGACAGCCGCTAAATATCCAGCGGCTAATCTGCCGTCTTCGTGAGCAAGCTCACTCCCACAGGGGATGCGTCTACTGCGAGTAATTGCAGTGTCAGGAAACACTGCAGATGCATCTGCTGAAGCGCGGACCGTGGGAGCGAGCTTGCTCGCGAATGGACCGACCCCTCAATGGGGCGGATATTGCTGCAGAATTTGCTGCACCGTCTGGCGCAGGGCCTGCTCGCGCGCAGCAGGGTTGGCGTTGCTGTCGCTGACCATCTGCTCGGTGCTGCCACGCCACACCAGCTTGCCGTCCTTGCCGTCGAGCATGTCGATCTGCAGGGTCGAGACTTTGTAATCGATGTTGCGCGTCTCGGTGCCGATCGGGCCGCCCCAGTAGCCGCCCCACGGATTACCCCAATAACCGCCAGCGCCGCCATAGTTGGTAGTCACCGTCTGTTGGCGGTTCTCGACGATCAGCCATGCCTGCAGTTGAACATCCGCTTTCACGCCGGGCGCTGCCATGCGCAGGCCGCGTTGCTCCAGTTGCTCGCCGACCGCCTGGCGGATGCGCTGCTCGGTCAGATCACTTTTGATGCGCGGATCGTTAGGCTGATATTGCAAGCCGGGCTCTTTCCACGCCCAAGAGCGGTAAGCGCCGAAATCGCGCTGGGCGTCGAAGTCACGGTTGACCCGATCGGTCTGGCAGGCGCCGAGCAGCAGGGCGACACAGAGGACAGCAATGCGGCGATACATGGGTTTCTCCAGCGTGAAAACAAAACGCCACGGGGCGCGAAATCAGGACGGCGGGTAAGCCGTCAGGGCTTGTTGTACAGCCTGGCGCAGGGCTTTGGCGCGTTCTGACTGATCGCCGCCGCTGGCGGTTTCGGCACTCGCGCTCCACACCGGCTGGCCGCTGCGGGCATCGAACAGGCTGATGCGCACCACGACCACCTGCTCTTGATACGTGCGCACGATCGGGACGCTGGCATAACCGCCGTAACCGTTGCGGTAGCCATTACCACCGTAATAGCCCACACCTGAACCGCCGTAGTACGGATCGTAATAGTCGTCGCGCACCTGACGAATCCGGGTCTCGGCGTGGGCATCAGCCGCGACGCGCAAGTCCGCCGCCTGCGGGTTCTGCGAAGGCCGCAAGCCCCGTTGATCCAGCCCGTTGCTGACGGCTTCAGCCAGCTGAGCCGAGTCAGCCCAGAGGGTGCCCGGTGGCAACTGGTCGTTGAGCCAGGCCCAGTTGCGATAACGGCCATAATCCCGCGGCGCCGCAGGGTAAGCGCTCATGTCGATGGCATTGGCGGCCTGAGGCGGCGCCGGTGGAATGGCCGCAGACACAGCGCGATAAGGGTTGGGGCTCTGGCAGGCGGCGAGGCCCAGGCAGAGGGATAGCAAAGCGAGACGGCGTTTCATGAGGGTCTCCGCAGCGAGTGTTAAGCAGCGTGTATCAACCAGCGTGGGTCAGACAGCCCGGCACATCCAGTGCAGATAGCGTCCCAGTCCGGCGAAGGCCGGGTGGCGACGATGGGCGAGCTCCATTTCCAGGAGATCCGCAAGATGGGCCTTGGCCTGAAACTCGACCGGCATGTAGTCGTGGAAAACCCGAACGCCACTTTGGGTTTCGACTCGCCACAGGGAGCCAAGTTGCGTCGCCAGTTCTCGGGGATCAAGGGGCTCCTGCGGGGTCAGGCTCTGTTTTTCGCCGGCCAGGGTGTTCTTGCGCATTTTGCGGAAGTGGCCCTTGAGCAGATTGCGATAAATCAGCGCGTCGCGGTTGTAGAAGGCCAATGACAGCCAGCCTTCGGGCTTGGTTAGCTGATGCAGTACCGGCAGAATCGTGAACGGTTCTTCCAGCCATTCCAGCACGGCATGGCAGATCACCAGGTCGTACCGCTCGGTCAGAATATCGGGCAGTGCTTGCCACGGCGCCTGAATGAAATTAGCCGTCTGCCCCGCGTCGGCAAAGCGCTGGCGGGCGCCTTCGAGCATGGGCGCGGCGGGTTCGGCCAACGTGACGTCATGACCGCGCTCGGCCAGCCACAACGACATGTGCCCAAGCCCGGCGCCGATGTCCAGCACGCGCAACGGACGATCGGGGAGGCTTTCGATGAGGTCAGCTTGTAGCACCGCCAACCGGATCGCGCCCTTGGCACCGCCGTAGATTTTTTCAGCGAAGCGCGTCGCCAGTTGATCGAAATGACGGTCGCTCATTTGCTGAACCGCCGTTCGCCGTCCGCCAGTTTCGCGCGCACCACTTCATCCATGTCCAGCCCGAGTTCGCTGCACAACAGCAGCAGGTAAAGCACGATATCCCCGACTTCCTGCCCGGCGTGGGCCAGCTCATCAGCGGGCAGCTGACGGGATTGATCCTCGGTCTTCCACTGAAAGATCTCCACCAGCTCGGCCATTTCGACGCTGGCGGCCATGGCCAGGTTTTTCGGGCTGTGAAATTGCCGCCAGTCGTTGTTATCGCGGATGCGATGCAGGCGTTGGGTGAGTTCGTCGAGGTTCATGGGGGTCTCCTGAAGGTGCGTAGCTTCAGGGGGATAGGCGATTGACGCAAGGGGGGCGCGATGCTCCGGGACGCAGGTTTTATACCCGCTACGGCGGTGCGCCGATTCCCGGCTGAAGCCGGTCCTACAGTCTGCGTACTTAGTGGGACCGGCTTTAGCCGGGAAGGCGTCAGATGTCACACCGCAAAACCACTGGCGCACGATAGGCGCAGCCATCACTCCGACGCCGGTCGCCAGCTCCCCAGCATATGCACGATCCCTTCCGCCCCTTCCAGCTTGAACTGCCCATGGGACCCGGCCGCGCTGGCCGACAACGTCACCCCGCTGGGCAGCCGCACCGGTTTGTGAAACTCCACCGATATCTCCACGTTCGACGCCGGCAGGTGATCCTCAAGCGCCGCCAGCGCACGGCTTTTTATCCACAGCCCGTGGGCGATTGCCTTGGGGAAACCAAACAGCTTTGCGCTGCTGTCGCTGAGGTGAATCGGGTTGTAATCACCACTGACCTTCGCGTACTGACGACCAATGTCCGACGGCGCCGACCACGTCGCCAGCTCCGTCATCGGCAGCGGTGCCGGCTCGTAATCGCCGTCGATTTCGCCGTCCACCTGAACACCTCGGCACAGCATCGTGCTCTCTTCCTCCCACAGCAAGCCCAGCGCGTCCTCGATTTGGGTGATCAGACTGAACGTCGCACCTTTGGCGTGGGGCTTGAGGTGGCCGACACGCACGCTGACCTGAACCTTGATCACGCTGCCAAGGGGCCGACGAATGCTGATCCGGTTATGCAGGTGGACCAATCCGAGGAGCGGGAAGGGAAAGTCCTTGTCGGTGAGCAGCTTCATCTGCAGCGGGAAAGCCAGCACATGGGGATAGGTTGGCGGCAGCAGACTGCCGGGCACGAATCCGCAGACGTGGGCAAACGCTTTCACCCTGTCCGGGTCCACCGACATCCAGCACCGCAGCCCCTGATCCGGCAATTGCGTGCCGCTGACCTTGCGCCGCAGCGCCGCTTGCATGAACAGGCCGGGAAGGGCCGGGGGCGTGTCCAGATACCGCCAGTGCACACTCATCGAGCTACTCCTGTGGTCATGCTACAGATCAGGCAGGCCTCGGATCGACGGGGCGCCTATTCAGACACTTTTTTTCTTAATGCCAGCTCAGGCGCCGAGCACGCTTTGGCCGCACACCCGCAGCACCTGGCCGCTCATTGCGCCGGAACCCGGTTGACCCAGCCACGCCACCGCTTCCGCCACGTCTTGCGGCTGGCCGCCCTGGCCCAGCGAACTCATGCGTCTGCCCGCTTCGCGCAGGGCAAAAGGCATGTGCGCCGTCATGCTGGTTTCGATAAAGCCCGGGGCCACGGCGTTGATGCTGATGCCGCGGGCTTTGAGGGTCGGCGCCATCGCCCGGGCATAACCGATCAGGCCGGCCTTGCTGGTGGTGTAATTGGTTTGCCCACGATTGCCCGCCAGCCCGCTGATCGACGCCAGCAGAATCACGCTGCCGTTCTCGTGCAGCGCGCCGCTGTCGATCAGCGCCTGGGTCAGGATCTGAGGCGCGTTGAGATTGACGTCGAGCACCGAGTCCCAGAAGTCCGCCGGCATATTGGCCAGCGTTTTGTCCCGGGTGATGCCGGCGTTGTGCACGACGATATCGAGCCCGCCGGGGAGGTGGTCGATCAACTGAGCGGCAGCGTCCGGTGCGCAGATGTCCAGGACTAGCGCCTGCCCACCCAGACGCGCCGCCAAGGCATCCAGATCCGATTTGGCCTGGGGCACGTCCAACAGAATTACTTCGGCGCCATCACGGGCGAGGGTTTCCGCGATGGCCGCGCCGATGCCTCGGGCGGCGCCGGTCACCAGCGCTTTGCGTCCGGCCAGTGGGCGGGTCCAGTCCTGAACCTGCTGATCGCAAGCACTCAGGCGAATGACTTGACCGGAAATAAACGCGCTCTTCGGCGACAGGAAAAACCGCAGCGCGCCTTCCAGTTGACCTTCGGCGCCGTCCTCTACTTGCAGCAGCTGAACCGTGCCGCCGTTACGCATTTCCTTGGCCAGTGAGCGGCTGAAACCTTCGATGGCTTGCTGCGCGCTGGTGGCCAACGGATCGGATTGAGCATCCGGCGCGCGCGCAAGCATCACGATGTGAGCGCTGTTGTCCAGATGACGCAGGATCGGCTGGAAGAACTCGCGCAACTGACTCAGCTGAGAGGTGTGCAGCAGCGTGCTGGCGTCGAACACCACGGCCTTGATCTTCGCGCTCTGCTCGGCATTCCAGGGGTGGGCGCCGGTGACTTCGCCGCCATGACTGAACAGCACATCAGTCAGACGCTGCGCAAAGGCGCTCACCCGCTCGGCCAATGGACCTGTGCTCAGCAACAGCGCGCCCTCGACCGGACGCAGACGCCCCGCCTGCCAGCGCTCCAGACGTGCGGGGGCTGGCAAACCGACGGCGCCGACCAGCTTGCGGCCGAGGTCGGAGTTGACGAAGTCAATGTAGCGATCGGATGCCATGGAACACTCTCCTTGAGTCTGGGTTCAAATCAGTTGACCGCACCGGTGGGTAATAGGTCCTACGCTGTCAGTTGCCGAACTCTGTAGGAGTGAGCGTGCTTGCGATCGCTTTTCGTCAGGCGGCACAAGAACGCCTGGCCTGCTGCGGTCGTGCTTCCGCAACCGATGCCCGCATCCAAAAAAGAGAAAGGAGATTTCGATGACTCAGACACGACGCGTGGCCATTGTCGGCGGCAATCGCATTCCGTTCGCACGCTCGAACGGCGCGTATGCCACCGCCAGCAATCAGGACATGCTGACCGCTGCGCTGGAGGGTCTGATCGAGCGCTTCAACCTGCATGGCCTGCGCATGGGCGAAGTCGCTGCCGGCGCGGTCCTCAAGCATTCCCGTGATTTCAACCTCACCCGCGAATGCGTGCTCGGCTCAAGGCTGTCGCCACAAACGCCGGCCTACGACATTCAACAGGCTTGCGGCACCGGGCTCGAAGCGGCGCTGCTGGTGGCAAACAAAATCGCCCTCGGCCAGATCGAGTGCGGCATTGCCGGCGGCGTCGACACCACCTCAGACGCGCCCATCGGCGTCAACGAAGACCTGCGGCAGATCCTGTTGCAGGTCAATCGCAGCAAAACCACGGCTGACAAACTCAAGGCGCTGACGCAATTGCGCCTGCACAACCTCAAGCCGGAGCTGCCGCGCAACGGCGAACCCCGCACCGGTTTGTCGATGGGCCAGCACTGCGAACTGATGGCGCAGACCTGGAACATCCCCCGCGACGCGCAGGACCAACTGACGCTGGAAAGTCACCAGAAAATGGCCGCTGCTTACGCGGAGGGCTGGCAGGACGACCTGCTCACGCCGTTCCTCGGCCTGACCCGCGACAACAACCTGCGCACCGACGCGAGCCTGGAAAAACTCGCCTCGCTCAAGCCCGCGTACGAGCGCAGCGCCAAAGGCACACTGACGGCGGGCAACTCGACGCCATTGACTGACGGCGCCTCGCTGGTGCTGCTCGCCAGCGAAGAGTGGGCGCATGAGCGGGGCTTGCCGATTCTGGCCTATTGGCGCGATGGCGAGGCTGCCGCCGTGGATTTTGTGCGTGGCAACGAAGGCCTGCTGATGGCCCCGGTCTACGCCGTCCCCCGCCTGCTGGCGCGCAACGGCTTGACGCTGCAAGACTTCGATTACTACGAAATCCACGAAGCGTTTGCCGCGCAGGTGTTGTGTACGTTGAAGGCGTGGGAAGACCCGGAATACTGCAAAACGCGGTTGGGTTTGGATGCGCCGCTGGGGTCGATTGATCGCAGCAAGCTGAATGTGAAAGGCAGCTCGTTGGCGGCGGGGCATCCGTTTGCTGCGACGGGTGGGCGGATTGTGGCGAACTTGGCGAAGTTATTGAGCAAGAAAGGGGGAGGGCGCGGATTGATATCGATCTGCGCCGCAGGGGGGCAGGGCGTGACGGCCATTATCGAAGGCTGATGATGATTAATATTTAAAGAATGTTTTTTTGAAGGGGGCTGATTTATTTGCAACGCTTCTCCGTAGATTAATCTGTCCGTGGTAGTGAATAAATCAGATCCCTTTATCTAATCATTTTTTATATAGGCGGATGCTATCGATATTAATCCACCCGATACCAGTCTCTCGCTTAGCCGTAAAGCTTATAATTTTATCGTGTTTGAATTTGTATGTCCCCCATGGGCCAACCCCTATCAGCTTGTTGTCAGTTTGACCCTCTCCATATCTGCAGGTTAATCGCACCTGATTTCCAGATACCCCGTTTGCATATGCAACGAACCAGACTTCTGAACAATCAGATTTTAGCTGCATATTTATGTTTGCCCCGGATGATTCGTTGTTTAGAACGCTGGTTTTCCCCGCTGAATGGTCAATACTCATTCCTGAACCTGTGAAGATGATATGTGTAGTGTCCAAAGGTGAATCGACAGGGCCGGGTCCGTAATCTGAAAAGGTTTCAACAACATATTGTGGTGCCTTCTTGATTTGATAATTTTGCGCTGGGAATTCCTTACGTGTCAGCCCGCCATCAAAAGACACTTCGAGTACCAGTCTTAATGTTGAGGCGTCGTCTAACCCCTCTAGATCGGTGCGAGGAACTTTAGTGCTTTGGGTTCCCGGGCTGGTAATTTCATACTCTTGCCAAGCAGGTAGATCCGGGTTTTTTAATCCCTCCAGCCGCATCCATATTTTTTGCCCGACAGCTATAAACGGCCATGGCTGCACCGTGAGATCGGCATCGCCTGCAAATGTGTTCAAATCCAGAACGTCCCCCGACGCCTGGGGGATTTGCGGTTTGGGCAACGATTCTTGCGGTATCGGCCCAACCGTCAAGTTGAAAGTGTCTGAGAAGTACGTCCGGCCATCACGTTCAACTTGGTAGCTGATGTCAATCGTTTTGCCAATAACCGCTCCAATCATCGTCGCCGGAACAGGGGATTCAATCGTTCCACCGGCTTCTCCATCTCGCCACTGGATGATGCTTGCGATGTTGTTCCAGATGGGCTTGATGATGTCGGAGGTTTGCATGTCGGGGTAGGTCACCCGAAACTTAGCGCCTTCCAGCGCCTTGAGCGGGTCCAGCGTGTTGTCTGAAGCTTCCACGATCACCGGCGCCGGAAATATCAATGCGACAGCGGTCACGCTATACGAAGTCACCGGCGAATTCTGGATACCCCCACCCACCTTGATTATCTGATAACTCAACTGCAGCGTCCCACCGCCCAGCGACTCCAGATTGGCGCGAGGAACCTCGAAGCGCACCTCGCCGGCCTCGCCACCCGCCAGCACGGTGTATTCGCGGCTATAGGTGAGCGGCGTGCCGTCGGCAGCGACTCCCGCCCAGGACAGCAAAAGCCGGTCTCCGGCCGTTTGCCCTACGTACGCGTGGGTGTGGACGGTCACCGGATCGCCGCTGACAACGCCCAGGTCAATGACATCTCCGGTGGCGCCAACCAGTTCCAGAGCCCCGAGAGCGTATTCCGGCGCGGTCTTGATCTGGTAAGTCCGCATTGGAAACGGCTGACGCGGCAGCCCGTCATCGAACAACACTTCCAGCACCAGGTTTAGTTGTGAACCGTCGGTAAGGTTTTGCAGGTCTTTCCGCTGAATCGTGGCGACTTGCGCGCCAGTACTGCCAATTTCATACCCTTGCCAAACGGGCAGTTTCAGATTGCCGGAGCCTTCAAGCCGCATCCACATCTTCTGTTTAAGCGCGATAAGTGGCCAGGCGTTTACGAGGATAACAGCTTCAGTTTGCAGCCCCCCGAGGTCCAGAACGCCCCCTGCCGCCTGAACGATCTGCGGCGCGGTTAATTGACCGACGGGAATCAGGAGCACGACCAGATTGAGCGTTTGTGAGCGAACCGCGCCAGTATTCCCTGCTACTGAATAGGAAACCTGCACGGTTTTGCCCACAGTCTTCGCAACATATTCTTTAGGCACGAGGAAGGTTACTTTCAGCTCGACGTTGCCCTTCTGCGGCACAAGAGTGTCCTCGCCGTTGAAGATCAGGGCAATCGTGTCTTCAGCCGACATGGAGGGGTACGTCACTTCCACAAGGAGGCCGTCGGGGTCTGTACGATTGGGTTCGAGCAGCACGCCGTCTGGCGCTAGAGGGACGTTGGGTGCAGGAAGGTTCGGGTCTTCTAGGGCGGTCGCATTCAACGCCGAGTTGCTAGAACTCGCTGAAGCCAGTTCATTGGCGGGTAGTTTGTCTTGCTCGTCGTTTGTCTGGGTCATTTCAGCGGTCCTTGGCTAGTTGGCGTGAAGGCGCGTCATCCATGGAGACAGAGTGCCGCTCGATACGCCGTGTTGGCTACTGTCAGAAATGACAGTACGGCGGCTTTCTATTAATCAGTCAACCGGTAAAGCAACGGCTGGGCGGCGTATATCGCGGGTGGAAATTAGCGCTATGAGGAAATGGTCTGAGGCTCAAGGTGAGGGGGCTGATGTATTTGAGGATTTAAATAAATCAGACCCCTTTATCACTTTATTAGACCCCCTTTATCAGGTGTAGGGATGATCAAGTTTCCGAATTTCCTAGAGATAATTTTAAGTTGTCGATCATGAAAGTTCTTGGGGTTGTTATCATGAAGGCAACCACTTCGAATGAACTGATGTCGTCGTGGATGAATTCAAAGTTAGTCCATCCCGTTTCGGAGACTACCCGCTCGTCAACCAGGTCGCCTTTATACAAGCATCGAAGATATGCCCTGCCACCCGTAGATATCGCAACGTCAACCGTGGCACGCTTGTAACGTCCTTCGAGCGTCAAAGTCAGGTTTGTAGTTTGTGTTTGAATCTCTGCAGTGAAATGTCTGCTGCCGCCCGCGGTTCCACTGACCTGCATATTTTTTCCTACGTACGTAATGTTCGGCGTATCCCAAGGCGATGGCTTTACCCCGGTTTCGTAAGTTTCAAAGTCCTCAATTATATCTTTGGCGCCGTTTTGCAGCAGTAGTGTTAAAAGGGGGAAGGGGTGTGCGCCATCGGCAGATCCATGGTCTTTAAGCTGAACTTTTGCAGCGAACTCCAGAAGGGTGCCTTCTGGCTTGGTCACTAATATATTCTCTAATACAGTTCTACTAATCGACCCAGTTACACCTGCCGTCACATCATCCGATGTCACTGAGTACTCCTTTAAAAGATGTTGCGTACTGCTCTCGCTATCCATGTCCATCCAAACCAGTTGTTTTTCAGCAATTAGTGGCCACGGGGGGATAATGAACTCAGCATCGCCAGTAAATGTCGACAGATCGAGTTTGCCTGGCGTGCTCTCTGTCGCTTGTGGGATCTTAATCATTGTCATATCTTCCTCCATGAGGGGTAGTATTGTAAGCGCTAGCGATTCCGAGATTATCCCGCTATCCACACCGTTAATCACATACTTCACCAGAATGTCTTCACCAAGCGCTTTTGCCACATGGGAAGAGCCAACGGTGAAGATTACGGCTTTCGTGTCGTTGCCGTATTGCGGCACGAATGTGTCGTCACCGTTGAAAATCAGAGCAATCACGTCATTGGGTGACATCGATTCATAAGTCACCTTCACGTGAATGCCTCCGGGGGGTACATCCAGAGGGGAAAGAACGTTGTTCGAGGCCTCCGACACTGTTGGGGCGGGGTATTCCGGATCTTGCGGGGCTGCTGCGCGTGGAGGCGAGGTGTCGGAGCTCGCTGAAGCCAGTTCATTTGCAGGTAGTTTGTCTTGCTCTTCGTTTTTCCGGGTCATTTTTGCGGTCCTTTGCTAGCTGGCGTGAAGGTGCGTCATCCTTGGAGACAGAGTGCTCCGCGATATGCCGTGGTGACTACTGTCAGAAATGACAGTGATCGCTTGTAACTCCTCAAATTCTGCTCAGTGAAACAAGGCGTTATCAGGCGTTATCGCGTTGGGTTGTTAATGTTATGAGGAATGCGTTTATAACTACCGCTTCCTCAACACAGGCCAGCCCATGCCCACCACCGGACACATCTCCCCGCGAAACCCCGAGACCGAGCGACAAGTCCCTTCGCTCGAAGGCCTTTCGCGCCCGCTCTACGCCCGCGCCGAAAGCCTTGGCGCAGGTTCCTGGACACCGACTCACCACCACGACTGGGTGCAGTTTTCCTACGCCATCAGCGGCGTCCTCGGCGTGCACACACCCCACGGCAGTTTCTTCGCGCCGCCGCAGTGGGGCGTGTGGATTCCGGCCGGGCTCGATCATGAAGTTGTCACGTCGACCCGGGCCGAGATGCGCAGCCTGTACGTGCGCAAAGAGGATTGCGAGTGGGCGCCAGATCGTTGCCGGGTGCTCGAAGTCACGCCACTCGCCAGGGAGTTGATAAAGACGTTTTGTCAGTTGTCAGCGGATTATCCGGAGGTTAATTGCGCCGAGTCTCGTCTCGTTCAGGTACTGCTCGACCAATTGGCGAATTTGCCCGAGGTGGGTTTTTCGCTCCCGCTGCCTCGCCATTCACGCTTGTTGGGACTGTGTGGTGAACTGATCGAAACGCCGGATCAAGCGGTCACCCTGAATGACTGGGCGGCGCGTTTGAACATGTCGGAAAAGACGCTCACACGATTGTTTCAGCGCGAAACGGGCTTGAGCTTTCGGGGCTGGCGGCAGAGGGCACGCTTGCTGTCGTCACTCAATGCGTTGGAGGAAGGGGTGAGCGTTACGGGCACGGCGCTCAACTGCGGTTACGATTCGACGTCGGCTTTCATTGCTGCTTTCAAAGGGCTGTTCGGGAGGACACCTGGCGAACTGTTTCGCGGATGATGAGCGAAGCTTGCGTGGTTGCGCTGTGGCGCTCGTCGACAAGCGCAGTGGTAGAGGCTATCGAGCGGTGTAGATATGCGTCGGCACGAATGCTGCTTGGCGAAGTGTCAGGGATGTCGTGAGACAGCTGGCATACAGTCAATCGACCTGACCCCCTACTCGCTGGCAGAGGATTGCCGTATAACGAGCAACAATCGCGTGTTTGGCAACGAAGGACCCCCAATAAAAGCTGATGAAGACTCCTAAACGCATTGAACCCCTGATCGAAGACGGTCTTGTGGACGAGGTGCTGCGCCCGCTTATGAGCGGTAAAGAGGCAGCTGTTTATGTGGTGCGCTGTGGCAATGAGCTGCGGTGTGCCAAGGTTTACAAGGAGGCCAACAAACGTAGTTTCCGTCAGGCAGCGGAATATCAGGAAGGCCGTAAGGTCCGCAACAGCCGCCAGGCCCGCGCCATGGCCAAGGGTTCGAAGTTCGGCCGCAAGGAAACCGAAGACGCGTGGCAGAACGCCGAAGTCGCGGCTCTGTTCCGTCTGGCAGGCGCCGGCGTGCGAGTGCCCAAGCCGTACGACTTCCTTGAGGGCGTACTGCTCATGGAGCTGATCGCCGATGAATACGGTGATGCCGCGCCGCGTCTGAATGACGTGACGCTTGAGCCGGATCAGGCGCGCGAATACCACGCGTTCCTGATTCAGCAGATCGTGCTGATGTTGTGTACCGGTCTGGTGCATGGTGACCTGTCCGAGTTCAATGTGCTGCTCACGCCCACCGGCCCGGTCATTATTGACTTGCCGCAAGCGGTAGATGCGGCGGGCAACAACCATGCGTTTACCATGCTGGAGCGCGATGTCGGCAACATGGCGTCCTACTTCGGCCGCTTCGCGCCGGAGCTGAAGCAGACGCGCTACGCACGGGAGATGTGGTCCCACTTCGAAGCGGGCACGTTGTCCCCAGCGACCGTGCTGACGGGCGAGTTCGCTGATCCGGACGAGATTGCCGACGTCGGCAGTGTGTTGCGCGAGATTGAAGCGGCGCGACTGGACGATGCAAGGCGTCAGGCTGCGAGAACGGCGGACGATGCGCCGCCGAACAAAACCGAAGAACCGCCTCCGCCCTGGATGCAGTGATCGACCCAGAAAAAGCCCGGCTCAGGCCGGGTTTTTGCGTTCACACCGATGCTACTCTGAGCAGTTGCGAGAACAGGTAGTGAGGGTCTCCCGGATTGACCCTTACGCTGCAATTGAAAACTGCCGGCTTTCCCCTGTTTCGAGCTAGCCAAGATTGATCAATCTTGAAGTTTAGATGAGGGTCGCTACCAAACGCAGGCGTTATGTCTGCGGACCATTGATCACCATCAGCGCCGATGGCGCGAACGCCAGCGGTACTGTCTTTATTGAACTCGGGCTGCTTTTTTACCCGCAGATTATCGTGTCCATCGTTGATGGTCGGGGCATCCACCTGGAATGAATGCCCTTCTACGGTGAGGAGGAGTGTCAACGAGGTAAAAGTCTCTGTGTCGGGGGGGCGTTTTACGGTGTAGTAGAGAGATGCGTTGTGGCCTATGACATCAATGACTTCATATTTCGATATCGGAAACGGTTGCAGCGACGGTGGGCTTCCCACCGTTTGGATGGGTGAACCAATAGTGATGTTCCGACCCACCCAATACGCTTTCACGGTATCGCCAGACTTCATATTGTAGTTAGGAACGATACAGTGAATAACATCGTTTACCTGGTAATAATCCAGGCGCTCCCTGTTATCCGCAACCAAGGTTGCCTCCCTCACATGAGGTGCCACCAGATTCATCGCTGCCTCGGTCACCGTAATACGCCACTCATTGGAGCGACCTGTGATGGTGCGCGCGGTAAAAGTGTGCAAGCCCGGTGGAAGATTCCGGGCGTTGAATGACCAAGTTGCACCGTTACTTGTAGCTGTGCCCAGCAGGGCTTCGCCATCGTAAATATTAATCAGGTCCACGTTTTGTGACGATTGGTCATTAGAAGGTGTGGGCAAATTCATGAACAGCTCCTTGCCGGTTTGCAAACTATAAGGTGAGAAGTGAAGGCTAGTAAGAGGGGTTTAAATCGTCAAGTTTACGCATTGTTTTTATTTTTTTCTTGAGTGGTTGGTCGCCTGTCTCTCATAGGTTAATAATTTTGTCTTGCCCATGTGCGGTTGCCAAGTGGCTAGAGCTATTTGCGATAAGCGCTGCATGGATTATTTCGAAGCGGTATCGATCACTGTCATATGTGTCAGTTGGCAAAGCCCGTCCAGTGAATGATGCTTGAACGGCCGAATATCATTTTTTGACATGGATTGCCATTGATTATCATCAGGAGATCAGCATGAATAGATTCGGATCTGTCGCGCTTGCACTTATCTATATCGGACTTGTTGCATGTGTAGGCGAGCAGCCTTCATTAAACGGGCCCCACGGTAATGATCCTCGATTTACGCAGAGTCCTGCTATTCAGCAAGATACCGGCGATGATGTTGCGCGACATCTAGAAGACCGGTACAGCAAGACAGCTGCAGATTGCGGAACGCCTTCACAGCCGTCCTTTCTGTGCAATGGAGTGATGATTAGGGGCACCAGCAGTGAACCGACTTACCACGTATGGGAGAACAGTGCTGCTTCTATTGAAAAGGGTGGCGTCTCTATTTCCTACTTAAGGTCGGATGTTAATTACAATAAGCTCGCCTACGGGTACAACAACGGCTATATCTTGACCGCTTATTTTTATGCGGCTGAGAAACTGCACCCCGAGGTGCTGTGCCTCTTTCCGATCGATGCGGGTACCTCGGCCCGTACAAACAAGGGATGTGGTGATTACCCTGGTTATGCAGGTAGCGGCCCCTGCCATCTACAGGGCATTACCACCGCAACGGAGTGGTGGACGCATTACAACTCACACGCCAGCAGTCGCCATAGCTACCAATGCGGATTTGATGTTACCGATGCCAGAAACTCGGCGGCAGGACCTGCCTTCGCTGCGGGATTGGCGGCAATGGGTTTGATGGGGTCTGAGTCGTTTAGAGAGCAGAACGAGCTCATCCTTGCAGTCTGGGGAAATGGATTGGGCAAGACCCTCCCGCTGGAAGCTTTTTTCTACCTGGCTGGCCTGCCTGGATTGACTGTCGCACAACGTAATCAGCTGGATCTCAATAGTACTGATGGGGTATGGATACCTGTGATAAAGCTCACACTTCCGGCGAGTGAGGGGGGCAAGGCGACGTTTACTTACAGTGCAGGAGATCAGGCTATTACGAAGTCATAGTTATCATCCATTACTCCTGATGTTAACTCACAGATTTTTGGATGAATATTTGACGGAGTGTCCAGTTTTAAGTTGTTTCATAGCAGCTTGTGGTGTAACGAAGCCGAGAAGGTGCAATGGTCTTTTTGGATTATTCTAGAAGTGTTCGTGTTTTGGCTTCGGAGGCCATTATGAGAAAGATTAATAAGGTGGTGTTTTTACTTGTATATGTCGTCCTTGTTGCTTGTGTCAGTGAGCAAAGATCGGGCTTCGATACAACTCAGCGTCCCATTCCGCATGTCGCGCACCGCGCTACGATACAGCAAGACTCTGGGGAGGACGTGGTCAGGCATCTCACCAACCGTTACGCCGACACAGCTGCAAATTGCGGAACGCCGTCGCAACCAGCGTTTTTGTGTAATGGGGTAATGATCCGCGGTACGAGCAATAGTCCCGGTGCGTATCACGTCTGGGACAACAGTCCAGCAAGTATTACACGAGGCGGCGTGTCCGCGTCTTACTTAAGGTCTGACGCTAACTTCAGAAAGTTGGCCTGGGGGTATAACAACGGATACATCTTGACAGCTTATTTCTTTGCGGAGGGGAAGCTGCATCCTGAGGTGCTTTGCTTATTTCCGGTTGACGCGGGCACGGGGAGCAGGACTGACAGGGGGTGTGGTGAGCATCCAGGAACAGTAGGCAGTCGTCCCTGCCATTTACAGGACGTTACAACTGCAGCGCAATGGTGGACTCATTACACATCGCAGCCTGGCAATTTACACTATGCGCAGTGCGGATTCGACGTCAGCAACGATCGAAACAATAATGCAGGTCCCGCGTTTGTTGCTGGATTAGAAGCGATGTCCTTAATGGGATCTCAGGCTTTTGTAGAGAACAATGAGCTTGTCCTCGCCGTCTGGGATAGCGGCTTGGGAACAACGTTACCGCTCGAAGCTTTTTTCTACTTGGCAGGCTCAGCCGGATTGCCTGTCGCTCAGCACAACCAAAGCGATCTCATAAATACTGATGGAGTCTGGATACCCGTTATCAAAATTACCCTCCCCACTACCGCGGCCGGCAAAGTGACGTTTAGTTATAGCGCCGATGAGCAGACGCCTGTCCGTCCCCCTGTCCAGGGATGAAGGCTACATAACGTAGTTTTCAGACCATGTCCCCGCTGACCCATTCGCTTTGCGTGAGCTTACGCGTTGGGTCAGTTGTTATTGGGACATTGATGTCACCAGGAGGCGATTCAATAATTCAAATCCGCCTTCTTCAAGTACATCCCGTTCGGACCCGAAGCAATGCGGTATTTCAAAACGTCACCCGCATTGATGTGCAGACGCGTGTTGTTCTGCGCTTCGATGCCTGGCGAGCAGCCCGGCGTCTGACCCGGGAGCACACGCAAGCGCACCGACACATCGCCTGCAGGCAGATTAAATGAGCGCGACTCCTCCTGGTACAGACGGCCGACCAGTTGGTCCTGCATGAAAATTCCGATTTCGCAGGAAGTGGAAACCTCCAGGCGCTCGCGGGAAATGATCAGCACGCCGTAGTCCTGATCGGCATGAGCCCAGGATGCGCACGCCAACAGGCCGGCGAAACCTGCAATACGAAAGGCTGACCAGCGCATGGCTGATTCTCCTGATATGACGGTTGTAGGCGCACTCTGGCGCAGAGTGCAGATGAATGCCAGCCCGGCAGATCCCCCGGAAACTTGACCTTGCCCCGACGGGAAGGTCTTAGATGGCGCCATCACGTGTTTTCGATGAGAAGAGGAGTCAGCACATGCAGGTATTCAACGTTCAAGGCATGACCTGCGCGCATTGCGTGCGTGCCGTTACTGGCGCCATTCAGGGGCGAGACCCCACGGCGCACGTGCAGGTTGATCTGGCGAAAGGCGAGGTGAAAGTCCAGAGCCAGCTTGGCGCCGAGCAGATTGTGGAATTGATCGAAGAAGAGGGTTACGCCACGACGCGCACATAGCAGGGCTGGCCTCTTCCCGGCTAAAGCCAGTCCTACAGAACCGTCGCGCGCATCGTAGGACCGGCTTCAGCCGGGAAGGCGTCAGGCATCACAGTGAATAATTCAGGCGCCTGCCACTCAATAGTGATACCACTTCAGCTCCAGCATCACTTCATTCACCGGCGAGGTCAGCTGGCTAAAATCCCGCTGCGCACTCAGCCGTAGGCCAAGGTTGCGCGACAGCTCCCACTGCTGGTTCAGGCTGATGTTGCGCCGCACTTCGCCGTTGGTGAAGTAATCGCCTTTGGTTTCCAGGCTGAAGTTACCCAGCGGATTACGCCACAGCACGCCGGTGTTGAAGCCCGCCGCCGGCGAAATCAGCGCGGAGAAATCGTTGTTGTGCTCGACTCGCACCGTTCCCATGGCGAAGCCCAGCACGTCATCTCCCAGCTTCCAGGTACCACCCGCGCCGCCGTTGACGTGACTGACCAGGTTTTCGTCGCCATGCTTGCCCAACACCCGCTCAAGGCCGCCCGCCACTTGCCACGACCATGGCTGCAGCAGCTCGTTGCGCGGTGTCAGCGAGCGGATGGTGGCCAGATCGAGCCGCTGCACCTGCCAGTGGCTGTCTTCGTACTGGCGCAGCTTGAGCTGCAGAATCTCGATCTGCGCGCCCAGCGGGAAGCCGTACGCGTTGTCGTTCAAATCGTGATACGCCATGCGCAGGCCGTATTCGGCAAATGCCTTGTCATCCCGCGTGCCCGCACCCAGTTGCCACGTGCGCGACTCATGCCCGTCTTCCGGCAGACCCGGGCGCTCAATCTCCAGCGCAGGCGGTGGATTGGTGCTGATTGCGCGCAGCAAGTCATAGCTGCGTTGCGCGCTGGTAGGGTCACGCTCCTGGCCGTTGGCGCGATACCGCTCCAGCCTGTAGGCCGCGTCCTGAATCAACGCGCGACGTTCCTTCGGCAGCGCGATGTATTCGGGGCTCTGCATTTGCTTCTGGTCCGCGCTGACTTTCAACACCCATTGTTGCTCGTCGTGGTTCAACGGCTCGGCGCGGCTCAGCAGTTCGCGCTCCCTGGACGGGCGATAGTCGATCTTCTCGACCAGACCCGCTTCCTTAACCGCGCGCACGGTGTCCGTGGGAATCGCCGTCAGACGAAACTGCGGCGTCAGGTCCAGGCTCGGGCGAGCCACCTGAAGCAGCTCAAGCAGGCGATACGAGCAGTTCTCGTCGAAGAAGAAATACCCGAAGCGGATCTGTTTGAGTTCCCACACGTGCTCGACCATGCGCCGGGTTTCTTCCGGCGTCAGATTGAGGCGGTATTCCCACAGATCTCGGTTCTCCAAGCTACGGTACTCGGAGAGTTTTTCCTGGTACGGAACCAACGCGAACAGCCCGGGGTAGCCGCCCGCCAAACCTTTCCATGCGTACAAAATGCTGTTGTCGGAGCCCTCGATGTAGGCGCCGAAATTGATCGCATAGCTGAGCAAAGCGGTCTTGTTCGCCTGCACGTCGGCCTGATCGATGCGCAGCAGGGTATGCCCGAACATGGAGGACGGGCTGTTCAGGTACGCCGCCGGGAAAATCAGCACAGTGCTGTCCGGGGCCACATCGGAAAACCACTTGTTGAATTCTTTGCAGTCGACCGCAGGCAAATCGGTCAGCTTCAATTCGTCACGCAAAAAGCGCGTGCGGGAGGGGTAGACGCATTGCGGGTGGGCGTTTTCCTGGCCTTGAGTGACAGGACGGTAGATCGCCTCAAGCGTCGCGGCCAGCTCGGCTTTAGGATCATGGGCGCCGTTCTGGGCGAGGAAAAACTTCGGGTCATCGACATAACTGCGCCAGCCACCCAGTTTGCCGGCTTCGTAGTGACCGATGGAGATCCAGAACCTGGAATTGGCCAGTTGCTGCAAACGATCATTGTCGACGTGAGGCGCGGCGTACAGCGGGGCGCAGACACAGAGCACCAGCCAGGCAAGGCGTTTGAGCATAGATTGGCAACTAGTCAGAAGTGGGCAGGGCGGAGAACCTGCCTTCCGGGGAGGAAGGCAGGCGGCACGACTTTAAGCTTGGGTCGCGTATTTAGCCAGAGTCGGATCGTTCTTCAGGACGTCGATGGTGTTGGTGTGAACATCCTCAGCAGTGGCGTCGGCCTTGGTGAAGATCTGCTGATAGTGCTCGTGGGTGACTGCGGCGAAATGCGCACGGTCTTCCGGTGCAACGCCCAACACGACCGCGTACGTGGTCAGTGCTTCGCCTTGGCCCATGGCCATATCTTTGGAGAGCTCGTCCATCATGCCGTTCATGGCAATCCAGGATTTGCCGCCGTAGGTCAGCGCGCTGTTGGTGGAGCAACCGTTGGTGCCCGAGGTCATGCCGAAGGTGGCGTTGCCCGAAGTACCGTTGGTGGTGGAAGCGAGGAAGTGAGCGGGAGTGCCGCGTTGACCTTCGAACAGCATGTTGCCCCAGCCGCAGTCCGGACCGCCAGGAGCTTGAGCCATGGCGTTGATGGACACAGCGGCGAAGAGAGTACCAAGAAGAATCCGTTTCATAGCTTTAGTCTCTGTTGTTTCAACCAAGGGTCGGATTCCTGGCCGGTAGGGCGCCAGGGCGGACCGGTTATTTAAATTGTTACCGGTCGCGCAAGTTGGAGTTTAGGCACGATATGAACGTTCCGTGAGTAATTGCAGATTGTTGTGCGTAATCCGCCTCCGCCGGGTGTGTAGGCCGGTTCCTCATACGGAAAAGCGATCACGCGGTTCTTGCCTTGCCAGTGCGGTGCGGCGAGCGCCAGAATGCGCCCATCTGCCCCGCCTGATGTAAGGATGTCCGATGCCCGATTCTGTTGCTGCCAGCTTGCGACTTGCGCCCGAAGCGCTGACCCGTCCCTTTTCCGCTGAACAGTTCAGCTTCACGACAACCAACGATCTGGAACCCTTTCGCGGCGTACTCGGCCAGGAGCGCGCTGTCGAAGCCCTGCAATTCGGCGTCGCCATGCCGCGCCCTGGTTACAACGTGTTCGTCATGGGCGAGCCCGGCACCGGCCGCTTTTCCTTCGTCAAGCGCTACCTCAAGGCCGAAGCCAAGCGCATGCAGACGCCGTCGGACTGGGTGTACGTCAACAATTTCGATGACGCCCGCGAGCCGCGCGCCCTTGAACTGCCGCCCGGCAGCGCCAGTGCGTTCATTGCCGACATCAACGGACTGATCGACAACCTGCTGTCGACATTTCCTGCGGTGTTCGAACATCCGTCCTACCAGCAGAAGAAGAGTGCGATTGACCGCGCCTTCAATCAGCGCTACGACCGCGCCCTCGATGTCATCGAACGTCTTGCGCTGGAAAAAGACATCGCGCTGTACCGCGACAACACCAACATTGCGTTCACCCCGATGCTCGAAGGCAAGGCGCTGGACGAGGCCGAGTTTTCGCAATTGCCGGAAGCCGAGCGCGAGCGTTTTCACACCGATATTTCGACGCTGGAAGAGCGGTTGAATGAAGAACTCGCCAGCCTGCCGCAGTGGAAGCGCGAGTCCAACAACCAGATGCGTGAGCTCAATGAAGAGACCATCATCCTTGCGCTTCAGCCGCTGCTGGCACCGTTGTCCGAGCAGTACGCCGAGAACGCCGCGGTGTGCGCCTACCTTCAGGCAGTGCAGGTCAACCTGCTCAGGACCGTGGTCGAGCAACTCGTCGACGACAGCAAAACCGATGCCCAGGCGCGCAAGCTGCTCGAAGAGCAATACTGCCCGAGCCTGATGGTCGGGCATTCCGTCAGCGGCGGCGCGCCGGTGGTATTCGAGCCGCACCCGACCTACGACAACCTTTTCGGTCGCATCGAATACAGCACCGACCAGGGCGCGCTTTACACCACCTATCGTCAGCTGCGCCCCGGAGCATTTCACCGGGCCAACGGCGGTTTTCTGGTGCTGGAAGCCGAGAAAATGCTCAGCGAGCCGTTCGTGTGGGACGCCCTCAAGCGCTCCCTGCAATCGCGCAAACTGAAGATGGAAGCGCCGCTGGGTGAACTGGGTCGTCTGGCCACCGTTACGCTGACCCCGCAGACCATCCCGCTGCAGGTCAAAGTCATCATCATTGGCGCGCGGTCGCTGTATTACACGCTGCAGGACCTCGATCCGGACTTCCAGGAAATGTTCCGGGTGCTGGTGGATTTCGACGAAGACATCCCGATGGTCGACGAGAGCCTGGAGCAGTTCGCCCAGTTGCTCAAAACCCGGACCTCGGAGGAGGGCATGGCGCCGCTGACGGCGGATGCAGTCGCGCGCCTTGCCACGTACAGCGCGCGCCTCGCCGAGCACCAGGGGCGCTTGTCGGCGCGCATCGGCGATCTGTTCCAACTGGTCAGCGAAGCGGACTTCATTCGCAGTGTGGCCGGTGACGAGCGCACTGACGCCGGGCACATCGAGCGCGCGTTGAAGGCCAAGGCCACCCGCACCGGTCGTGTGTCGGCCCGAATTCTCGATGACATGCTCGCTGGCATCATCCTGATCGACACTCAGGGCGCGGCGGTCGGCAAGTGCAACGGCCTGACGGTGCTGGAAGTGGGGGATTCCGCGTTCGGTGTGCCGGCGCGCATCTCGGCGACGGTTTACCCGGGCGGTAGCGGCATCGTCGACATCGAGCGTGAAGTCAACCTGGGCCAGCCGATTCACTCCAAAGGGGTAATGATCCTCACCGGTTATCTGGGCAGCCGTTACGCCCAGGAATTCCCGCTGGCCATTTCCGCGAGCATCGCGCTGGAACAGTCCTACGGCTACGTCGATGGCGACAGCGCTTCCCTCGGCGAGGTCTGCACGCTGATTTCCGCCTTGTCGAAAACCCCGCTCAAACAGTGTTTCGCTATCACCGGATCGATCAACCAGTTCGGCGAAGTCCAGGCGGTCGGCGGCGTCAACGAGAAGATCGAAGGCTTCTTCCGACTCTGCGAAGCCCGAGGTCTTACGGGCGATCAAGGCGCGATCATTCCCCACGCCAACGTCGCCACGCTGATGCTGGACGAGCGCGTGCTGCAAGCCGTGCGCGCGGGGCAGTTCCACGTGTACGCCGTGCGTCAGGTGGATGAGGCGCTGAGTCTGTTGGTCGGCATGCCGGTGGGTGAAGCGGACGAGGACGGTCAATTCCCCGATGATTCGGTGAACGGCAGGGTGGTGGACCGCCTGCGCGACATCGCTGAAATGCTCAGCGACGACGACCTCAAAGAGCTCGAAAAGGAGGCGCCACAATTACAGCCCGAGCTGAAAAGCTAGGCCTTTGACGTCAATGAAACGGGGCGTTTGATGGCCAAATGACCATTCGGCGCCCTTTTCGTTTTCGCGCTTTTCCAACGGGGTAGTTGTTCGATATTGTCGGGTTGCAGCAGTTGTCAAAGGGACTGACGCGTTTCCTTCGTTATGCGAAGGATATGAATACTGCAATCAATAAGGAGCTCGCCATGCCGCGCAGCCTCTGTCTCACTCGCCAATGCCTGGGTCTGGTGACCCGAATCGAATGTGTTGTTCGCCCGCTGTCAGGCGATAAAGGAATGTGGACCTTGCTGTTCGCCGCCGGGATGTCTGGCGAACAGCCCTCCGCACTCAAGGCTCAGGGACCTTTTCATGGACCGGTTGCTGCCGAATCGGTCCTTGATGCCATTGCCGAAAGCCTCCTGCTGCATGGCTATCAAACGGCGGAGGAGATCCCGATCTGGGGCCTTCACCTTCAGGGGGAGCTGCGAAGAATCAACAGCGACGCCGCCGTGGGTCAGCGGACGTCTCCCGCCAACTGACCCCTTCGTTTCGAGGCGTTCCGCGTCTGCCTTCTACGGTCTGCAGACGCGGATTTGCCGAGCTTCCCCCCATGCCCGATCGGGCGTTATTGTTTCAACTCTTTTCGCAGTGGGTTGTGCTAATCGGCCCTCGCCCTATACTCGCGAGCTTTTAAATTATCAGTGAGCTTCAATGGAACGTTTTATCGAAAATGCCATGTACGCATCCCGCTGGCTGCTGGCGCCGATCTACTTTGGTTTGTCTCTGGGGCTTCTGGCGCTGGCGCTGAAGTTTTTCCAGGAAATCTTCCACATCATCCCCAACGTATTCGCGCTGGCCGAATCTGACCTGATCCTTGTGCTGCTGTCGTTGATCGACATGGCGCTGGTCGGTGGTTTGCTGGTCATGGTGATGATCTCCGGCTACGAGAACTTCGTGTCGCAGCTGGACATCGACGAAGGCAAGGAAAAGCTCAACTGGCTGGGCAAGATGGATTCTTCGTCGCTGAAGATGAAAGTCGCTGCGTCCATCGTCGCGATTTCGTCCATTCACCTGTTGCGGGTGTTCATGGACGCCAAGAACATCGAGCCGCAGTACCTGATGTGGTACGTGATCATCCACATGACCTTTGTTGTGTCGGCCTGCGCCATGGGCTTTCTGGACAAAGTCACCAAGCACTGATCGACTTCCTGCGACCCGCGAGGATTTGCCATGAACCTTCAGGAACTCATTTCCCACGCCAGCACCAGAGGTGTTGAAGAGCTCAATCTGATCTCCATCGAAGGCGGCATTTACTTGCTGGAAGCCAGGATGCAGGGCGTCGCGCATCGTTTGGTCGATGCGCAGAACAAGGCATTGCACCTGCGCTCAGTCGAGCACGCACGCGAACTGCTGCAGCCGGTTGCGCCGATGCCGTTCAATCTGGTCCACGCCGTGGTTCACGACGAGATGTGCGGCGTGAACGACGACCTGAATCAAGACGTCAAAATCCCCCTGGCTTTTCGATCCGCCTGGTAGAGGTTACGGGTATTACGCTTTGTGCTAGGCTGCCCGGCCTTTAAATACGGGCGCCTGAGGGCGCTCTTCAGCGGAGCAGTCTCATGTCCGAAGTCAATCTGTCCACCGACGAAACCCGCGTCAGCTACGGTATTGGCCGTCAACTGGGCGACCAACTGCGTGACAACCCGCCACCGGGCGTCGACCTGGACGCTATTCTGGCTGGCCTGACCGACGCTTTCGCCGGCAAGCCGAGCCGTGTTGGCCAGGAAGAAATGGGCGCGAGCTTCAAAGTCATCCGCGAAATCATGCAAGCCGAAGCAGCAGCCAAAGCTGAAGCAGCGGCTGGCGCAGGCAAGGAATACCTGACTGAAAACGCCAAGCGTGATGGCGTGACCACTCTGGCCTCCGGTCTGCAATATGAAGTGATCACTGCGGGCGAGGGCGCTCAGCCGACCCGCGAAAGCAACGTGCGCACCCATTACCACGGCATGCTGATCGACGGCACTGTGTTTGACAGCTCCTACGATCGTGGCGAGCCGGCTGAATTCCCGGTGGGCGGCGTGATTCCAGGCTGGACCGAAGCTCTTCAACTGATGAAGGCCGGCAGCAAATGGCGCCTGTACGTTCCTAGCGAACTGGCCTACGGCGCTCAAGGCGTTGGCAGCATTCCGCCACACAGCGTCCTGGTCTTCGACGTCGAGCTGCTCGACGTTCTGTAAGGTTCACGATTCACGCTCGACAGATGCCGAGTCAGCCCCGCGCTGGCTCGGCATCGTCGTTTTATCTGTTCTCATCAATGCAGTTCAATGGCCGGGCGCAATGCCCGCGCATAGCAGAACAGAAACAGACTTCGCACCATCTCCTTCTGAACACCGGGTTCGCTTGAGCTCAAGCTGCTGACATCCAGATCCCCCTGATCACGCAACTCGTCGAGCGCCTCTTCCTCCAGCACTGCACACACTTTGCCCGTCTCGCGATCCAGAATGCGAAGGTAGGGCTGTGGGCGATCAAGCCAGGCATCAATCAGATACGTCATGTGATTCTCCTTGAGTGTTTCAATGAGAATAATTCTTATCTGAGGAATAGCAAGGATCTATTTGAGATTAATTCGCATTAGAGCGTTAGGTCTATCAAACGGTCCTGAATCGCAGGCAACAAAAAGCCCGTCACGTGGACGGGCGTTCGGTGGAGCAGGGCAGCGGTCAGTGCGTGCGCGCGACCGCAAATTCACTCAGCTCGACGAGGGCGTCGCGGTAGATGCTCGGGGGCAGCACATCCAGGCAGGCAATGGCGCGAGCAATGTAGTCGCGTGCAAGCTGGGCTGTGTATTCGAGGGCGCCTGACTTTTCCACAGCATCGCGGATGCTTTCGAGATCTTCCAGGCCGCCCTTCTGAATGGCCTGACGAACCAGCGCGGCTTGTTCAGGGGTGCCTTCACGCATGGTGTAGATCAGCGGCAGGGTAGGCTTGCCTTCGGCGAGGTCGTCGCCGACGTTCTTGCCGAGGGTTTCGGCGTCGCCGCGATAGTCCAGCAGGTCGTCGACCAACTGGAAAGCGACCCCCAGATGATCACCAAAGGTGCGCAGTGCTTCGCTTTGCTCGGGACCGGCATTGGCCAGTGCGGCGGCGCTGTGGGTCGATGCTTCGAAGAGCATCGCGGTTTTGCCGCGGATGACCTCCATGTAGGTTTCTTCGGTGGTGCTGGCGTCGCGCACTTTCGACAGCTGCAACACTTCGCCTTCCGCGATAACCCGGGTAGCCTTCGACAGGATCTGCATCACCTGCATCGAGCCCAGTTCGACCATCATCTCAAACGAGCGCGAATACAGAAAATCCCCTACCAGCACGCTCGGTGCGTTGCCCCACATCGCGTTGGCGGTCGAGCGGCCACGGCGCATGCCGGACATGTCGACGACGTCATCGTGCAGCAGGGTCGCGGTGTGCAGGAATTCGATGGTTGCGGCCAACAGGCGCAGGTCATCACCGCCAGAGCCCAGCGCTTTGCCGCACAACAGAACGAGCAACGGGCGCAGGCGTTTACCGCCAGCGGAAGTGATGTAGTCGCCGATTTTGGAGACCAGCGGCACGCGCGATGTCAGCTGCTTCTTGATAATGTGGTCGACGGCGGTAAAGTCGTCTGCCACAGCGGTGTAGAAGGCTTGGGGTTGCATCAGCGAGACGTGCTCCAGAAGGGTTGCGCGGCATGCTAGGTTGCAGGCCCCACCCTGTCAAGGCGTGACATAACGCAGCTTGCAAGGCGTTGATCGCTTGCGTACAATCGCGCACCCTAACTTCCTGGGCAGCACCTGCCTTACGCAATTGCATGTCGGCCTTCCAGCCTTGTGCAGCCATGCCAGCCAATACCTCTTCCTATAAAGAGCTGGGTGAGCAGGATTATCGGAGATACACCATGTCTTATGCAGTAATCGTTACTGGCGGCAAGCAATACAAGGTCGCCCCAGGTGAATACCTGAAGATTGAGAAACTGGAAATCGCTACCGGCGAATCCGTTACCTTTGATCGCGTTCTGTTGGTTGCCAATGGCGACGACGTGAACATCGGCGCTCCAGTTGTTGCAGGCGCTACCGTTGTGGCTGAAGTGATCTCCCAAGGTCGTCACGATAAAGTCCGCATCATCAAGTTCCGTCGTCGTAAGCACCACATGAAGCGTATGGGCCACCGCCAGTGGTACACCGAGATCAAAATCACCGGTATTCAGGCTTAATTTCAGCCTAATCCTCACTAGGAGAATTGACTCATGGCACACAAAAAAGCTGGTGGTAGTACCCGTAACGGTCGCGACTCAGAAGCCAAACGCCTTGGCGTGAAGATGTATGGCGGCCAGGTTATCGTTCCGGGCAACATCATCGTGCGTCAGCGCGGCACCCAATTCCACGCTGGCTACGGCGTTGGTATGGGCAAGGATCACACCCTGTTCGCTAAAGTCGAAGGCGTGATCAAGTTCCAGGTTAAGGGCGCCTTCGGTCGTCGCTATGTAAGCATCGTGCCAAAGACTGAAGTCGCGGCATAATCTTGCGTTCAGGGGGTTGAGGGCCTGACCTTCACGCCTCCTGAGCTGAAAAGCCCTGTCGATGACAGGGCTTTTTCGTTTGTAGAAGGTCCTGTTTCTGGTGAGTCTCTTGCAAAGCTGTTTGTGTGGGCCGTTGTGGTGTGAAGTCGCTGGTTTTTGATCGGTATCGCAACGCTCATCTTTGCAAGAGCCTTATGAATCAATGTTGTTTGCTCGTCTTTGTGACGGGAGGCGTGCGCTATGAAATTTGTTGATGAAGTATCCATTCGAGTAAAGGCCGGTGATGGCGGTAACGGTTGCATGAGCTTCCGCCGCGAAAAATTCATCGAGAACGGTGGTCCCAACGGCGGTGATGGTGGTGACGGCGGCTCGATCTACATGATCGCTGACGAAAACCTCAACACCCTGGTCGACTACCGCTACACCCGCCACTTCGACGCCGAGCGCGGTTCGAACGGCGGCAGCACCGACTGCACAGGTCGCAAGGGTGAAGAGCTGGTGTTGCGCGTGCCGGTCGGCACCACCGTGATCGACGCCGGTACCCAAGAGGTCATCGGTGACCTGACCAAGGCCGGTCAGCGTCTGCTGGTGGCCCATGGTGGCTGGCACGGTCTGGGTAACACGCGTTTCAAATCCAGTACCAACCGTGCGCCGCGTCAGACCACTCCGGGCAAGCCGGGTGAGCAGCGTGACCTCAAGCTGGAGCTGAAAGTACTGGCTGACGTCGGTCTGCTCGGTTTGCCGAATGCCGGCAAGAGCACGTTCATTCGTTCGGTATCGGCTGCCAAGCCAAAGGTCGCCGATTACCCGTTCACTACGCTGGTGCCGAACCTGGGCGTTGTCAGTGTCGATCGCTGGAAAAGCTTTGTCATCGCCGATATTCCCGGCTTGATCGAAGGCGCTTCCCACGGTGCCGGTCTGGGGATTCGCTTCCTCAAGCACCTGGCGCGTACGCGTCTGCTCCTGCACCTCGTCGACATGGCGCCGCTGGATGAAAGCAGCGCGCCGGATGCCGCCGAAGTCATCGTCAACGAGCTGGTCAAGTTCAGTCCTGCGCTGGCCGACCGTGATCGCTGGCTGGTGCTGAACAAGTGCGACCAGATCCTCGAAGAAGAGCATGAAGCCCGCAAGCAGGAGATCATTGATCGCCTGGAGTGGACCGGCCCTGTCTACGTGATCTCGGCCATCGCCAAAGAAGGCACCGATCGCCTGACACACGACATCATGCGCTATCTCGAAGATCGCGCTGACCGTCTGGCCAATGACCCGGCCTACGCTGCCGAGCTGGCTGAGCTGGATCAACGCATCGAAGACGAAGCCCGTGCCCAGCTGCAGGCGCTGGATGATCAGCGTGCTCTGCGCCGTAGCGGCGTGAAGAGCGTGCATGACATCGGCGATGACGATTGGGATGAGGAAGACGTGGAAGACGAAGATGGTCCGGAAATCATTTACGTCCGCGACTGATCGACTGCAGTAAACTACGACGCCGCTCTTGAAGCGGCGTTTTAGTATCTAGAATTCGGACTCTCTGGCTTAAGGTTGAAAGATCATGCGGAGCAAGGTGACAGGTGCCCAGCGTTGGGTGGTGAAGATCGGAAGTGCGCTGCTGACGGCGGACGGCAAGGGTCTGGATCGCAACGCGATGGGTGTTTGGGTCGAGCAGATGGTGGCGCTGCATGAGGCAGGTGTCGAACTGGTCCTGGTGTCGTCCGGCGCGGTAGCGGCCGGCATGAGTCGTCTGGGCTGGACTGCGCGACCGAGTGCCATGCATGAGCTTCAGGCTGCTGCAGCGATTGGTCAGATGGGTCTGGTGCAGGCGTGGGAGTCCAGCTTTGCCGAGCATCAGCGGCACACCGCGCAGATTCTGCTCACCCACGACGATCTGTCTGATCGCAAGCGCTACCTGAACGCCCGAAGCACGTTGCGCACCCTGGTTGAGCTGGGCGTCGTCCCTGTCATCAATGAAAACGACACGGTCGTCACCGACGAGATTCGTTTTGGCGACAACGACACTCTGGCGGCGCTGGTGGCCAACTTGGTTGAAGCCGACCTATTGGTCATCCTGACCGACCGTGACGGCATGTTCGACGCCGACCCTCGCAACAATCCTGAAGCGCAGCTCATTTATGAAGCTCGCGCCGATGATCCCGCCCTTGATGCAGTGGCCGGCGGCACCGGCGGTGCACTGGGTCGTGGTGGCATGCAGACCAAATTGCGTGCTGCACGACTCGCCGCTCGTTCCGGCGCGCACACCGTGATTGTGGGTGGTCGCATCGAGCGTGTCCTTGCGCGTTTGAAGGCCGGTGAGCGATTGGGCACGTTGCTGTCCCCGGAGCGCGAGATGCTCGCGGCTCGCAAGCAGTGGCTGGCCGGGCATCTGCAAACCCGTGGCACGCTGGTGCTGGACGAGGGCGCGGTGAAGGCATTGACCGAAAGCCACAAGAGCCTGTTGCCAGTCGGCGTCAAGCTGGTGCAGGGCAGCTTTCGTCGCGGCGAGATGGTCGTGTGCGTGGCGGCTGACGGTCGCGAGATCGCCCGCGGTCTCAGCAATTACAGTGCGCTCGAGGCGCAGAAGATCATCGGCCTGCCCTCTGACGCCATTGTCAAAGAGTTGGGTTACATGGCTGAGCCTGAGCTCGTGCACCGTGACAACCTGATTCTGGTCTGAAGTGCATTATCAAAAGAAGGAAGCATACATGCGAGTCATGAAAGGGCTGGTAGGCGCGTTACTGATGTTGCCAGTGCTGGCGTCGGCTGAAGAGATCGGCCAGGTGTCCACCGTGTTCAAGATGGTCGGTCCGAACGATCGGATCGTGGTCGAAGCTTTCGACGACCCCAAAGTCGACGGCGTGACGTGCTATCTGTCCCGCGCGAAAACCGGTGGGGTAAAGGGCGGTCTAGGCCTGGCTGAAGATCGTGCCGAAGCGTCCATCGCTTGCCGGCAGGTCGGTCCCATTCACTTCAAGGAGCAATTGAAGGATGGTGACGAGGTGTTCAAGGAGCGGACTTCGCTGGTGTTCAAGACCATGCAGGTCGTGCGATTCCTCGACAAGAAGCGCAACACGCTGGTGTATCTCGTCTACAGCGACAAGGTGATCGAGGGCAGTCCGCAGAACGCCGTGACCGCGATCCCGATTCTGCCGTGGGCGCCTGCTCCCGCGCCTTGATGCTGAAGCGTCAAATCAAAGGCAATAAAAAACCGACCCTGAGGTCGGTTTTTTAACAAGCGGATCGCTTAGGCTGCAGCAGCAAGGTTCAGAGCCTTGATGTGGCCATTCAAGCGACCTTTATGGCGAGCAGCTTTGTTCTTGTGGATGATGCCTTTATCGGCCATACGGTCGATAACTGGCACGGCCAGAACATAAGCAGCTTGCGCTTTTTCAGCGTCTTTAGCGTCGATGGCTTTAACTACATTCTTGATGTAGGTACGAACCATGGAACGCATGCTGGCGTTGTGGCTGCGACGCTTCTCAGCCTGTTTTGCACGTTTTTTGGCGGAAGGTGTGTTGGCCACCGTCGAGCTCCTCGAAAGACTTGGGAAATAGCTAACAAAATAGGCCGCGAATCATGCCGATGAGATTGACGCTTGTCAAGGGCAGTTGATGCGTTCCGCTGAGTGGTCGCGGTGTGGTGCCGAGGTGATTTCTTTCCGGCGTGCGACCTGTAAACTCGCGGGCTTTGGCTCTGAGCTGTTTTGCGGCGCGGAGTATCGCATATATGGAACGCGCTTTGGCGCTTCCTTTGGTCAGGCGTACAACCTTTCGATGAATCTACTCAAATCGCTTGCCGCCGTTAGCTCTATTACGATGCTTTCGCGGGTGCTGGGCTTTGTCCGCGATACCATCATCGCGCGCGCATTCGGCGCCGGAATGGCCACTGATGCCTTCTTTATCGCCTTCAAACTGCCTAACCTGCTGCGCCGGATCTTTGCCGAGGGCGCCTTTTCCCAGGCATTCGTGCCGATCCTGGCGGAATACAAAAGCCAGCAGGGCGAGGAGGCAACCCGCACATTTGTTGCGTATGTCACCGGCTTGCTGACGTTGGCGCTGGCGATCGTCACTGTGCTGGGCGTCGTGTTCGCCCCTTGGGTCATCTGGGCGACTGCGCCGGGATTTGCCGACACGCCGGAGAAATTCCAGCTCACCTCGGACCTGTTGCGGGTGACCTTTCCTTATATATTGCTCATCTCGCTGTCTTCGCTGGCCGGCGCGATCCTCAATACGTGGAATCGCTTCTCCGTTCCGGCGTTCGTGCCGACGCTGCTCAATTTGGCGATGATCTTCTTCGCCCTGTTTCTCACGCCGTATTTCCACCCGCCCGTCATGGCGCTGGGCTGGGCGGTGCTGGCGGGTGGGCTGCTGCAGCTTCTCTATCAGCTGCCGCATCTGAAAAAGATCGGCATGTTGGTGCTGCCGCGCCTCAACCTGCGCGACACCGGGGTCTGGCGGGTGATGAAGCAAATGCTGCCGGCCATGCTCGGGGTCTCTGTCAGTCAGATATCGCTGATCATCAACACGATCTTCGCCTCGTTCCTTGTCGCCGGCTCGGTGTCCTGGATGTACTACGCCGACCGTCTGATGGAGCTGCCTTCTGGTGTGCTGGGCGTGGCGTTGGGGACGATTCTTCTGCCGATTCTCTCGAAAACCTACGCCAGCCGGGATCGCCACGAATATTCGCGCATCCTCGACTGGGGCCTGCGCCTGTGCTTCCTGCTGGTGCTCCCGTGCACCTTGGCGCTCGGATTGCTCGCCGAGCCGCTGACGGTTTCGCTGTTCCAGTACGGCAAGTTCGACGGCGAAGATGCCGCGATGACTCAGCGTGCGCTGGTCGCGTATTCGGTCGGACTGCTCGGGATTATCGTGATCAAGGTGCTGGCCCCCGGCTTTTATGCCCAACAAAATATCCGCACTCCGGTGAAAATCGCGATCTTCACCCTCATAGTGACTCAGCTGTTCAACCTGCTTTTCGTCTACGTCATCCACTTGGCTCATGCGGGTCTGGCGCTGGCGATCAGCGCGGGCGCATGCCTGAACGCCTTGCTGCTGTTCTGGCAGTTGCGCAAGCAGGACCTGTTTCAGCCGCAGCCAGGGTGGCCGGTGTTTTTGGGCAAGCTGATTGTCGCCGTGGCGGTGATGTCCGCCGTGCTGCTGGGCCTGATGCATGTGATGCCCGTCTGGTCGGACGGTGAGATGCTGCAGCGATTCCTGCGCCTGGGCGGGCTGGTGCTGGCAGGTGTCCTGGCGTATTTCGGCACCTTGTTGGTGTTGGGTTTCCGTGTCAGGCATTTCGCCCGCAAGGCGATCCTGTAGGATCAGTCGTCGTTTTCTGCCGGTTAACGTCGATTGTTGCGGTTTGCTCGGATGTGTCGCCTGTCGTTGACGGCGGTGTGTGGTTATAATCGGCCACTTTATGAGCAAGAAGCGCGTTATGCAGCTGGTTCGAGGCCTTCACAATCTGCGCCCGCAGCACCGGGGCTGCGTCGCCACCATTGGCAATTTCGACGGTGTTCACCGGGGTCACCAGGCTATCCTGGCGCGCCTGCGTGAGCGTGCCGTCGAGCTGGGTTTGCCCAGTTGTGTGGTGATCTTCGAACCGCAACCGCGCGAGTTCTTCGCTCCCGAGACGGCGCCGGCCCGCCTGGCCCGACTGCGTGACAAGCTTGATCTGCTTGCTGGCGAGGGCGTTGATCTGGTGTTGTGTCTGGCATTCAACCAGCGTTTCAGCAGGCTCAGCGCATCCGAGTTTGTCGACACTGTGCTGATAGATGGCCTGGGCGTGAAGCATCTGGAGGTCGGCGACGACTTCCGCTTTGGCTGCGACCGGATCGGTGATTTTGATTTCCTGCAAAACGTAGGCGCCGAGAAGGGCTTTACCGTCGAAGCGGCACAGACTGTCGAGATCGACGGCTTCCGCGTCAGCAGCACCAAGGTGCGCACCGCGCTGGCCGCCGCAGACTTCAAACTGGCGGAGCATTTGCTGGGCCGCCCGTTCGAGATTTCCGGCCGCGTGCTGCATGGCCAGAAACTGGCGCGTCAGCTGGGTACGCCCACCGCCAACGTGCAACTCAAACGTCGTCGCGTGCCATTGACCGGTGTCTATCTGGTCAGCGCGCAGATTGACGGCAAGGTGTGGCCGGGCGTCGCCAACATTGGCGTGCGTCCCAGCGTGGCGGGCGATGGACGTCCCCACCTGGAGATTCACCTTCTGGATTTTACCGGCGATATCTATGGCCGGCGTTTGACGGTGGTATTCCACCAGAAGCTGCGTGATGAGCAGCGCTTTGCCTCCCTTGAGGCGCTCAAGACGGCGATCGATGCGGATGTCGCTGCCGCTCGTGCCCACTGGCACGACCAACCGCTAAACTTTAGAGCCTGAAATGACCGACTACAAAGCCACGCTTAATCTTCCGGACACCGCCTTCCCGATGAAGGCCGGCCTGCCCCAGCGCGAGCCGCAAACTCTGCAGCGCTGGGACAGCATTGGCCTGTACCAGAAGCTGCGCGAAATTGGCAAGGATCGGCCCAAGTTCGTGCTGCACGACGGGCCTCCGTACGCCAACGGCAATATCCACATCGGTCATGCGGTCAACAAGATTCTCAAGGACATGATCGTTCGCTCGAAGACCCTTTCGGGCTTCGACGCGCCTTATGTTCCGGGCTGGGATTGCCACGGTCTGCCGATCGAGCACAAGGTCGAGGTCACCCACGGCAAAAACCTGCCTGCGGACAAGACCCGCGAACTGTGCCGTGCCTACGCGGCCGAGCAGATCGAAGGCCAGAAAGCCGAGTTCATTCGTCTGGGCGTGCTCGGCGACTGGGACAACCCGTACCGCACCATGGACTTCGCCAACGAAGCCGGGGAAATCCGCGCGCTGGCCGAAATGGTCAAGAACGGCTTCGTCTTCAAGGGCCTGAAGCCGGTCAACTGGTGTTTCGACTGCGCCTCGGCATTGGCTGAAGCAGAAGTCGAATATCAGGACAAGAAATCGTCCACCATCGACGTGGCCTTCCCGGTTGCCGATGCCGACAAGCTCGCTGCAGCCTTCGGTCTGCCGAGCCTGAGCAAACCTGCTGCCATCGTGATCTGGACCACCACCCCGTGGACCATCCCGGCGAACCAGGCGCTCAACGTTCACCCGGAATTCACCTACGCGCTGGTCGATACCGGCGAGCGTCTGCTGGTGCTGGCCGAGGAATTGGTTGAGTCCTGCCTGAAGCGCTGGAACCTCGAAGGTTCGGTGTTGGCGACGGCCGAGGGTTCGGCGCTTGAGCTGATCAATTTCCGTCATCCGTTCTACGATCGTCTGTCGCCCATCTATCTGGCCGACTACGTCGAGCTGGGCGCCGGTACCGGTGTGGTTCACTGCTCGCCGGCCTATGGCGTCGATGACTTCGTGATCTGCAAAGCCTACGGCCTGACCAATGACGACATCATCAGCCCGGTGCAGAGCAACGGCGTGTACAGCCCGTCGCTGGAGTTCTTTGGCGGCCAGTTCATCTTCAAGGCCAACCAGCCCATCATCGACAAGCTGACCGAAGTCGGCGCGTTGCTGCACACCGAAACCATCACCCACAGCTACATGCACTGCTGGCGCCACAAGACGCCGCTGATCTACCGCGCCACCGCGCAGTGGTTCGTCGGCATGGACAAGCAGCCAGCGTCGGGCGACACCCTGCGCAACCGCGCCGTGAAAGCCATCGAAGAAACCAAGTTCGTCCCGGCATGGGGGCAGGCGCGCCTGCACTCGATGATCGCCAACCGCCCTGACTGGTGCATCTCCCGTCAGCGCAACTGGGGTGTGCCGATCCCGTTTTTTCTGAACAAGGAAAGCGGCGAGCTGCACCCGCGCACCGTTGAGCTGATGGAAGAAGTCGCCCAGCGCGTCGAGCAGGAAGGCATCGAAGCCTGGTTCAAGATGGACGCGGCCGAGCTGTTGGGTGACGAAGCGCCGCAGTACGACAAGATCTCCGACACCCTGGACGTCTGGTTCGATTCCGGCACCACGCACTGGCATGTGCTGCGCGGCTCGCACCCGATGGGCCACGAAACCGGTCCACGCGCCGACCTGTACCTGGAAGGCTCCGACCAGCACCGTGGCTGGTTCCACTCGTCGCTGCTGACCGGTTGCGCCATCGACAATCACGCGCCGTACCGTGAATTGCTCACCCATGGTTTTACCGTGGACGAGAACGGCCGCAAGATGTCCAAGTCGCTGGGCAACGTCATCGCACCGCAGAAAGTCAACGACACGCTGGGCGCCGACATTATGCGTCTGTGGGTTTCGGCGACCGATTACTCCGGCGAAATGGCCGTCTCGGACACCATCTTGCAGCGCAGCGCCGATGCGTACCGTCGCATCCGCAACACCGCGCGTTTCCTGCTCTCGAACCTGACCGGCTTCAACCCGGCCACCGACCTGCTGCCCGCCGAAGACATGCTCGCGCTGGATCGCTGGGCCGTGGATCGCGCGCTGCTGCTGCAACGTGAGCTGGAAGAGCATTACGGCGAATACCGTTTCTGGAACGTCTACTCGAAGGTGCACAATTTCTGCGTGCAGGAATTGGGCGGCTTCTACCTCGACATCATCAAGGATCGCCAGTACACCACCGGCGCCAACAGCAAGGCGCGTCGCTCTTGCCAGACCGCGCTATTCCACATCTCCGAAGCGCTGGTTCGCTGGATCGCACCGATCCTGGCGTTTACCGCCGACGAGCTGTGGCAGTACCTGCCGGGCGAGCGTAACGAGTCGGTCATGCTCAACACCTGGTACCAGAACCTGAGCGAGCTGCCAGAAGGCTTCGAGCTGGACCGTGCCTACTGGGAGCGGATCATGGCGGTGAAGGTCGCGGTCAACAAGGAGATGGAGAACCTGCGCGCGGCCAAGGCCATCGGCGGCAACTTGCAGGCCGAAGTCACGCTGTACGCTGAAGACGCGCTGGTAGCGGATCTGTCCAAACTGAGCAACGAGCTGCGTTTCGTGCTCATCACCTCGACGGCCAGTGTCGCGCCTTTCGTCAGCGCGCCTGCCGATGCTGTGGTTACCGAAGTGGCCGGTTTGAAGCTCAAGGTCGTCAAATCCGGCCACGCCAAGTGCGCGCGCTGCTGGCATCACCGCGAGGACGTCGGGGTCAATCCTGAGCATCCGGAAATCTGCGGTCGTTGCGTCGACAACATCAGCGGTGCAGGCGAGGTTCGTCACTATGCCTAATGCATCGGCTGGCCGTATGGGCCGACTGGGTTGGTTGTGGCTGAGCGTGCTGGTGGTGGTCATTGACCAGGCGAGCAAGTTCTACTTCGAAAACCGTCTGGAGTTGTACGAGCAGATCGTCATCCTTCCTGACTACTTCAGCTGGATGCTGGCCTACAACACTGGCGCTGCGTTCAGCTTCCTGGCCGACAGTTCCGGCTGGCAGCGCTGGTTGTTTGCGCTGATTGCGGTCGTGGTGAGTGGGGTGCTGGTGGTCTGGCTCAAGCGCCTGGGGCGTGACGAAACCTGGCTGGCGATTGCCCTTGCCCTGATATTGGGTGGGGCGCTCGGCAATCTGTATGACCGAATCTTCATCGGCCATGTCATAGACTTTATCTTCGTGCATTGGAAAGAACACGGCTTCCCGGCCTTCAATGTCGCGGACAGCGCCATTACCGTTGGCGCGATCATGCTGGCTCTGGACATGTTCAAGAGCAAGAAAACCGGAGAAACCGTCAATGACTGATCAGTTGATGACCGAACAGGCTGCACAGGAAACACGCATCGGTCAGAACACGGAAGTCACCCTGCATTTCGCCCTGCACCTGGAAAACGGTGACACCGTCGACAGCACGTTCGACAAGGCCCCAGCGACCTTTAAGGTTGGCGATGGCAGCCTGCTTCCTGGCTTCGAAGCGCTGATTTTCGGTTTCAAAGCCGGCGACAAACGTACGCTCCAGGTGCCGCCGGAAAACGCTTTCGGTCAGCCGAACCCGCAGAATGTGCAGATCATGCCGCGCTCGCAATTCCAGAACATGGAGCTGTCCGAAGGGCTGCTGGTGATCTTCAATGATGCGGCGAATACCGAGCTGCCGGGCGTGGTAAAAGCGATGGACGATGATCAGGTCACCGTCGATTTCAATCATCCGCTGGCAGGCAAGACGTTGACCTTCGAAGTGGAAATTTTCGAGGTGAAGGCACTCTGAGCATCGCCAGAGCGCTTGGCCCCGGCACTGTTCGGGGCCTTTTCGTTTTTATGTTTCATTGCGCGTAGACACGAGGCACATCATGCAAATCAAACTCGCCAACCCACGAGGCTTCTGCGCCGGGGTGGACCGTGCGATCGAAATCGTCAATCGCGCGCTGGAAGTGTTTGGCCCGCCGATTTACGTGCGCCATGAAGTGGTTCATAACAAATTCGTCGTCGAAGACCTGCGCAGCCGTGGCGCGATCTTCGTCGAAGAGCTCGAGCAGGTGCCGGACGACGTCATCGTGATTTTCAGTGCCCACGGCGTGTCACAGGCGGTGCGCACCGAGGCGGCAGGTCGCGGTTTGAAGGTGTTCGACGCCACGTGTCCGCTGGTGACCAAAGTGCATATCGAGGTGGCGCGCTACAGCCGCGATGGCCGCGAGTGCATCCTCATCGGTCACGCCGGCCACCCGGAAGTCGAAGGCACGATGGGCCAGTACGACGCCAGCAATGGCGGCGCGATCTATCTGGTCGAAGACGAAGCGGACGTCGCCAAGCTGCAGGTCGGCAACCCCGAGAACCTGGCTTTCGTGACCCAGACGACGTTGTCGATGGACGACACCAGCCGTGTGATCGACGCCTTGCGCTCGCGATTCCCGGCCATTGGCGGTCCGCGTAAAGACGACATCTGCTACGCCACGCAAAACCGGCAGGATGCGGTCAAGGTTCTGGCCGACGAGTGTGATGTAGTGCTGGTGGTCGGCAGCCCGAACAGCTCCAACTCCAATCGCCTGCGCGAACTGGCTGAGCGCATGTCGACTCCGGCCTATCTGATTGATGGTGCCGAAGACATGCAGCGCAGCTGGTTCGACGGCGTTGGACGCATCGGCATTACCGCCGGTGCTTCGGCGCCCGAGGTGCTGGTGCGTGGCGTGATTGAGCGGTTGCACGCCTGGGGCGCGACCGGCGCGGACGAACTGGCCGGGCGCGAGGAAAACATCACCTTCTCGATGCCGAAGGAATTGCGCGTCAAGTCACTGCTGTAATCCGGTCATCCTGTCACCGCATCATGCGCAGGGCTCGCTGCCGAATCCCTCGGATCGCAGCGTGACCCTGCCAGTCACCGCGATCGCCAACTGATAGCGGCTGGCGGGTGCGTCTTTGAGGCACACCGCCAGGGTGCCGTTGGCGTTGTTCAGCAGCCGCCCCGTGTTATCAAAACCAATCCGCGCAGCTACTTTGCTGTTGCCGACGACCCTGACATTTCGGTGGCTGGCGAACTCGGCCAGAGAAAGCTCGCCCTCGTCCCTGGACTGGTTGCGGTTGCTGTCAACGAACACATTCCAGCCTCGGCTCCAGTCATTGTCCAGCGCCTGCATCACCACCGGCTGACTGCGCAGAATCGCCTCCGTGCGAGCCATTCGCAGCCCACTGGCCAGTTGCTGAGCCGTGTCCTGACGGCGTTGAGAATCGATCAGTTGCCCGAAGGCGGGGATCGCCAGCGTGGCGACGATGCCGACAATTACCAACCCTGCCAGCAGTTCAATCAGCGTCAATCCTTGCTGTTTCACGAGCGTCTTCCGTTGAATGCGGCGCTCAAGCAAACACCCGCTTGGCCGCGCTGACAACCGGTTCGATTGTCAGCCGGTATGTCCGCAAGCCGCCGTTACACATCCTCCGGGCAAACCGCCGCGCATCGGCTTCACTGGTGGCTGCACAGCGGATGGCAGAGGTGGACGATGCGAGGGAAGACGATGCAATCAGGGATGACATTGATCGAAGTGCTGGTCGCATTGCTGATCTTCAGCGTTGGTCTATTGGGCGTGGCGATGTTGCAGCTCAACGCCCTGAAATACACCGACAGCTCGATGCGCAGCATGCACGTCAGCTTCATCGCCCATGACCTGTTCGAGCGCATCCGCGCCAATCCGGGGACCAGTTACGCGCTGGCTTCGCTGAGTCAGGCGCCTACTTCCGGCAGTCTCGCCGTGCCCCGCCAGCAAGACCTGTACGACTTCGCGACGCAGTTGAAACGCGCAGTCGGTGACGATGCCGAGGCATCGATTGCGGTGGCAGGATCGAGCGTGAACCTTACATTGAAGTGGGACGATTCCCGTGCCAGCCAGGAGCTTGCGGACAAGCAAACACTTACGCTGACCGCCGATGTCGCTGCCGAGCGGGGCGCACGGCCATGAAGACTCTGGAGAGGGGCTTTGGCCTCGTCGAAGTCATGTTGGCGTTGGTTCTGGGGTTGGTGATGTCGCTGGCCTTGGCGCAGATATTTGTCAGTTCAAAGAGCAGTTATGCGAGTCAGACATCGTCCGCCAGCCTGCAGGAAGACGCACGATTCGTGCTCAGCAAAATGGTCCAGGAAGTGCAGCTGGTAGGGATGTTCGGCTGTTTGGGGAAGGTCGAAGACGCCAGCGTCAGTAATGGTTTCTCCAGGGCGTTTGAAGACCCCATCACGTGGGACGCCAATTCGCACACTCTGACCCTCGCCACGGCCGGAACCGGGGAGGGCGGCGGCTGGTCGACCTGGGTCATTCACACCGACTGCATTTCATCCGCCACCGCGTACTCCAACGGCCGGGCGCCTCGACTTGCCGTGGGTGAGACCGCTATGCCGATTCACCGGCAGGTCTATCGCTTCAACAAGGCGCGCAATGAGCTGTCGCTGAACGGCCAGCCTCTGGTCAGCAACGTGCGTGCGTTCAGCGTGTTGTTTGGCGTCGCCGGATCCATCAACGACCGCCCCATCTCGCGGTACGCCGCCACTGCCGACCCCTCCCTCATCCGCAGCGTGCGATTGACCCTGACCCTGTTCGACCCCGCAGGCCGGGCGCAGGAACAAACCGTCGACGTTGTCGCCGCCATCCGTAACCGGCTGGGGTGAGCGCATGAACATGAACGCACAACGTGGGGCGGTGTTGATCGTCAGTCTGGTGTTCCTGCTGTTGTTGACCCTGCTGGCAACATCGTCGATGCAAAACGCCACGCTCCAGGAAAAAGTGGCCGGCACGCTAAAGCTGCGCGATGCGTCGTTTCAGTCCGCCGAGACAGCGCTGCGCATTGCGGAAGCGAAAATCGTGGCACCGGGTTTTTCCCTGCCAGCTTGTTCGTCGCCAGCCAAATGTGTGCCACCGCCTGAAGCGTTGACCCTTTCCAGCAGCGGAACGGGCGCGGCGTCGGGCGTGGATTGGGTCGCGACGCGAGGTGGTTTTTACGGCATTCAGCATGTTGGCCAAACCGACCAGCCGGCCGGAGGCGCAGACGGTCAGTTTTGGAACTTGTATCGCGTGACGGCTGTTGGCATCGAGGGCGACTCACGCACCGTGCTCGAAAGCATCCACACCCAAGAGCGTCGCGTGATGTGGCGGCAGCGGCAATGAACAGAGCAACCGCAGGCTTCACCCTGATTGAACTGCTGATTGCCATCGCCATCGTCGCGATTCTCGCCGCCGTCGCGTACCCGCAGTACAGCGAATACACCCGTAAAACTCGCCGCTCCGAGATCGCCGGGGTGCTGGTTGAAGAGGCGCAGAAGCTGGAGCGGTTTCATTCGCGGGCAGGGCAGTACTCGGACGTCAGCGGGCCGCCGGCGTTCAGTCATGAGGTGTCGGTGGGGAATGCGTTTTATCGGATAGGGGCTGAGCGCAAGGAGCGGACATTTACGCTGACCGCGTCGCCGATTGGCGGCGGGGTGATGGGAGGGGATGCCTGCGGCAGCTTTGTGCTGGAACACACCGGCAGGCGCGACAATCTTGGAATGTCCGGGGCTGCCAGTGTGGCGGGGTGTTGGGGGCGGTGAGATGACCTAGATCGGCTACGGCGCCGCGCGTCAGGGCGTTCGTCCGCCGAAAACAGCCACACATCCCCCCGGCAAATATTGAAACAACCGGTTGCTATATAGTTTCTCCATTAAGGAGAGATTAAATGGCTAAAGGGTGTCGGGGTTTTACGCTGGTCGAGTTGCTGGTGACCATCACGTTGGTCGGCATTCTTGCTGCGATCGCCATTCCCAGTTTCAGTACTGCCATCCAGAATTCCAAGGCCGACACCGAGGTAAGCGACTTCCAGCGTTTCCTTAATTACGCCCGGCAACAGGCTATAAACAGCGGCACTGTCATCCGTGTAACACCATCGGTGGCGGGCACTGCCTGGAATACTCAGCTGAGTGCCATTGATCCTGCGGCAACGGCGCCGATTCCCATTCTGCGAGTTTTGCCAGCGATGGACTCTGCATCAGTGCTGGCAGTGAGCGGAAATCCTACTGCGATCGACTTCAACAACCTGGGGGGGTTGGCCGCACCGGTGCCGACGGCGGCCGCTGCCGTAAGCATCACCTACACACGCGGCACCATCACCCGAGTGATCAACATATGCCTGAGCGGCCGTATCGTATTGGGTGGATGCTGATGAGCGAACGGATGGATTATAAGCAACAAGGCACGACGCTTATTGAAGTGCTGGTCTCCCTGCTTGTTCTGGCCATTGGGCTGTTAGGTGCGGCAGCGCTCCAGTTGAATGCGCTGAAATACACTGACAGTTCAAGGACGAGCAGCCAGGCCAGCTTTATTGCGTACGACATGATGGATCGCATACGCGCCAATCCGGATGCTGACTACAAGTTGGCTTCTCTGGCGGCAGTCACCTGGGGGCCCGACCTGAATACTCCGCGCACGCAGGACCTCTACGACTTCAAGAGCAATATCCAAAGTCTCGACCCCGTCACCGGGGATGGGACGATTACGATTGACCCGATTGATAAGAGGCTGGTCACCATTACCGTGACCTGGATTGATGCCCGGGCCGCCAACACGGCAAATACGTTGCAGACCTTTACTGTGAAGAGTCGTGTGGCGATAGACGCGAAGGTGACTCAATGAAGCACCGCGCCAAAGGCTTCGGTCTGATCGAGATCATGATCTCGCTACTATTGGGTCTGCTCATTGTGGCGGGCGTTATTCAGATTTTCATTTCAGCCAAAAATACTTATCTTTCGCAGAACGCCTCGGCCGTTATGCAGGAGGATGCGCGTTTCATCCTCACCAAGATGGCCCAGGAGATACGCATGGTGGGGATGTTCGGCTGCCTGGCGACGGTCACTGATGCCAGTGCCAAGGCTGACTTCAAGGCCGCGCAGGCAACTCCAATCCAGTGGGACAACGCTACGACGAAGCTCACGCTGGTGACAGCGGATGTGGGAAACAACGGCGGTGCTCCAACCTGGACCATTGTCTCTGACTGCAAATCTGGAGCGACTGCTACCACCGGGGCGGCAACGCCCACCGCCAATCAGCTAGCGTTTCCGATACGTCAGCTTGTTTACCAGTTTGCGAATAAGCAAATACTTCTGGGGGGGGCTGTCATCGTCAATAACGTGAACAATTTCTCGGTCATGTTCGGCACTGCCAATACGGCTTCGGACACAACCGTTACGGGATACACAGCGACGCCTGCCAACACGAATCTAATACGCAGCGTGCGGCTGACCCTGGAGATGACAGACGCAACCGGTCGGGTTAAGAACCAGACGTTCAGCGTTCTCACCGCTTTACGTAACCGTCTCTATTAGGTGTGGCCATCGTGAACGCAGCTAAATTTAAAACAGCTCAACGTACCGGGCCCCGCGAGCGCGGAATGGCGCTTATCGTCAGTCTAGTGTTTCTGCTCCTACTGACGTTGATCGGAATTTCGTCAATGCAGAACGCGACGCTTCAGGAAAAGATGTCGGGTAGCGTCAAGTTTCGTAACGAGTCCTTTCAGATCGCAGAGGCGGCTGTACGTATTGGGGAGTCTGCGGTTCAAGCGAATAATTACAAACTGGCGACCTGTACTAAATGTGCTCCACCTGCGGATGCAACGATCGTGTCCGTAGCGGGTACCAACGCTGCAACTGGAGTGACTTGGTCTGCGATGACAGGAGGCTTTTGGGCTGTGCAGAAGATCGCGACAACGAAAGACCCGGTCAACATCAATTCTGTCGGTTGGGATGAGAGCAGATCGTGGACGCTTTATCGCATCACAGGCGTTGGCATCTCTGGTAACTCGCGAACTGTAGTGGAAAGCATCTATGCCAAACGTTGAGTGGTATCGCAGAGCAAGGCTTTATCTGGGCAGGTTTTTGATAGGCGTATTGCTAGGGCTTTACGGCTCGGCCACGGCCTACGCTGCGTTCGTACCCTCTGACTCTCCATTGTTGACCGCTGGGTCGGTGACGCCCAACGTTATGCTGTTGGTAGATGACTCCGGCAGTATGAACAGCATCATCTGGGCCTCGGGGTTTGATCCCAATGCGGACCAGTTACAGGTGTACAACTGTAGTTCGGATTTCAGCTGCGGCAACGTCAACGCCTTGGACATGACTGACACGAACTTTTTTGTAGGGAATCTGCGGGCAGGGGGATGCTCCTCCGGTTACGACGGTTTTTATAAAGTCTCGACTCGTAGCGTCGTTTGTCTCAAATTGCCCGACCCCGTGGGAAACGGGAATACTCGGTATACCACCGCTTATATCAGCTACTTGATTTCTGCGACGTCTGCATCCAGAAAAGACTACACAGATGGAACGGTCCCCAACGATTACCGAATCAACGTCGCTCGGACGGTGTCCGCCGCGCTAGTCGCCAGCAACCGAAATCTGCGAATAGGCTTGGCTACCTTCAATCCACCGACGTCCGGAAACCCTGGGCCCGGGGGCAATATCGCCAGAGCGATTAGCGACTTATCACAGACCACTTCCACAACGTCCAGCCAAGCCACCACCAACTACAACGCACTGATTTCTTCTATCAACGGCCTCGCAGCAATTGCCAACACGCCGTTGGCTGAAACGTACTATGAGGTGACTCGCTACTTTCGTGGGATGGCGCCGTACTACAACTCAACGCCTGCCACCTACACCAGCCCTATTCAGTACCGTTGCCAGCGCAACTATGGGGTTGTGATCACCGACGGTCTGCCGACTTACGACCGGACTTTTCCAACCAATGATCCATTAGGCGGTGCCAACCTGCCCAACTGGGATGGCAAGAATAATGACGGTGACAACCTCAATGGCGATGGTGAGGGTGACACGCTCTACCTGGACGATATCGCAAAATTCGCCTACGACATCGACATGCGAACGGGCGGGACCGATGCCGCAGGCAAGAGCTGGGACGCTGCAGACTTCACCAAACAGAACATGTTTACGTACACAGTCGGATTTACAGCAGCCAATGCAATGCTCTCCGACGCTGCCGCGTACGGGAAAGGAATTTACTATCAAGCTACGGACAGCGCCGGTCTCAACACTGCATTATCCGCTGCTCTGAACGACATCACCTCCCGCGCAGGAACCGGGGGAGGGGCGGCTTCAAACTCGGCCTCATTGTCGAGTACATCTGTATTTTTCCAGACCCAATACGACCCTACTGACTGGCGCGGGACGATCAAGGCTTTGGCCATTGGAACTGACGGAACCGTCAACACCGCGGTGCCTAACTGGTCCACCGACAAACAGATCGTCCCAGGCATCACCGCTACTTATGAGTCCTGGAACTCGCTGACCAGCAGCGTCATCGCGCTGTCTTATTCGAGCTTCGCACCCCTGCAGCAGGTCGCTCTCAGCGCAAACCTGCCCAGCGGGGTCTCAGGTGCAGACTTGGTGGAATGGAGTAAAGGGACGAACAAGACAGGTTTGAAAACAAGAACTGTATTGCTCGGTGATGTGATCAATTCAACCCTGGCTTATGCGTCACCCACGGATACTCCCGCGTCAGACCCTGCCTCTGATAACAGCTACTCCACGTATGTCGATATCAAATCAAACTCAATGAACCCCAATCTCGTGGTGAATGCCAACGATGGATTGGTAAACGTGATCGATCCATCAACGGGTAACAGACGCTATGGGTATATGCCATCAACCGTTCTGACGAACCTGCATTACGTTGCTGATCCAAACTACATCAATGGCGTATCTCACAAATTTTTGATGGATGGTCAAATCTCGATCGTAGATGTCCAGTTTGCTTCTTCCTGGAAAACTCTGGCTCTTGGGGGGGCGGGCTCGGGTGGTAAGGGGTTTTACGCACTTCAGCTATTCAACGCCGGTGCCTCGAATACGGTAAAAGCACTCTGGGACATCAGCAGTCTTACCACAGGGTTTGCCAATTTGGGCTATGCCTACGCCAAGCCGGAGGTCGCTCAGTTGCCAGATGGTCGATGGGCGGCGTTCATTTCCAACGGCTACGGCAGCACCAACGGCGTGGCGTCACTCTTTGTCGTCGATGTCAGCAACGGGGCGCTGATAAGAGAGATCACCGTCGATACCTCAGGCAACAACGGATTGTCCTCAGTCAAGTTACGTGTCAATGCCCAGAGTGTCGTTCAGTACGCCTACGGCGGCGATTTGAAAGGGCAGATGTGGAAGTTTGACTTCACAGGGCAGACCGCATCCAGCTGGAAGGTAGGATTGGGGGGAACGCCTCTGTTCACTGCATCAGGCGGGGCGAATCAGCCGATCACGGCTCAGCCGGTCGTAGGTAATAACCCGAACGGCGGCAAGATGGTTTATTTTGGGACAGGAAAATTGCTCGAGGCGGCGGATAAAACCACGACCGCGACCCAGGCATTTTATGCGGTGTGGGACAACGACGGCACGAGTGCCAACTACCACGAAAGCGATCTCGTGGCGCAATCCATCAATGGGGTTTCCAGCGTAGCGTCGGGGCAGGCATTTACCACCACCCAGAATGACGTCAACTACGCAGCCAAGAAGGGGTTTTATCTTCCGCTCATCTATAACAGCGTCGCGACGGGTGAGCGAGTTATCTATGCTGCCGTACTCGCGTTCGGTCGCGTTCAGTTCACCACTGCGATTGTGGACACTACGGATCCTTGCTCAAGTTCAGGCTCCGGCAGGTTCGCGGACCTGGATGCGTTGAGCGGGAGGATGCTCAGCTATCCGGTTCTGGATACAAACGGTGATGGGCAGGTCAACAGTGCTGACGCTAATTCAAGCGGCTTCCTGATAAGTGGCGGCGTGCCTACGGCTGTTGGGCTTGATAAAGATAACGGTAACCAAGCCATTGTTCTGGGCGGTCTGGCTACTCCTCCGACATTGAACGAACTGGGCGGGGTCTCAAACCGGCGCATCATGTGGAGACAGACGAGATGAGGAAGGCAGAATGACTGGCAGTAAAACGAAGGGATTCACGCTTATAGAGCTGATGATCGTGGTGGCGATTGTGGGGATTCTCGCGGCGATTGCGTATCCCAGTTATACCGAATACGTACGGCGCACTCATCGTACCGAGATTGCCGGGTTGCTCATGGAGCAGAGCCAGATTCTGGAACGCGCTTTCACCAAAACCGGTAGTTATCTGAACGTGCCAGTCGCTGGCAATGCTTGGTACAACGTTGCCTATGTATCTTCGACGCCTGCTGGTATGGATTTCACGCTGACAGCAACACCCGTCCCCACCGCTATGATGAATGGCGACAAGTGCGGCAGCTTCCAGATCACCAACACCGGCCTCAGAACCAACCCCGGTCTTGCTGCGGGCACCACCACCACAAGCTGTTGGGGCCGTTGAATCCATGCACCTGAGCAAGTCGTGGCCGCTGTGCTAAATCAAAACATAGTCATCATCGGAGGCGGCGTCATCGGCCTCCTGACCGCCTTCAACCTCGCCTCCAAAGTCCGAAGCGTAACGCTGCTCGACCGCTCGGAAGTCGGCCAGGAATCCTCCTGGGCCGGCGGCGGCATCGTGTCGCCGCTCTACCCGTGGCGCTACAGCCCGGCCGTAACGGCACTCTCGCACTGGTCGCAGGATTTTTATCCGCAGCTCGCCGAGCGCTTGCTGGCAATGACTGGCATAGACCCGCAAGTGCACAAAACCGGCCTGTATTGGCTGGACCTGGACGACGAAGCCGAAGCGCTCGAGTGGGCGGCGCTTATGAATCGTCCGCTGACGTCGGTGGATATTTCCGCGGTATACGATGCCGTCCCCGTCATGGGTGGCGGCTATGCACGTGCAGTGCACATGGCCGACGTCGCCAACGTGCGCAACCCGCGTCTGGTCAAGTCGCTCAAGGCGGCACTGCTGGCGTTGCCCAACGTGGTGATTCGTGAGCACTGCCAGGTCATCGACTTCGTGCGCGAAGGTGATCGCGTGCTGGGCGTCACGACGGAAGAGGGCGATGTGCTCGGGGACAGCGTGGTGCTGGCGGCGGGCGCATGGAGCGGTGAGCTGCTGGGCAAACTGGGGCTGGCGCTGCCCGTCGAACCGGTTAAAGGGCAGATGATCCTCTACAAGTGCGCCGCCGACTTTCTGCCGAGCATGATCCTCGCCAAAGGCCGTTACGCCATCCCCCGGCGTGACGGACATATCCTCATCGGCAGCACGCTCGAATACGAAGGTTTTGATAAGACACCCACTGAAAATGCTCTGGAAAGCCTGAAAGCTTCGGCGATCGAACTGATTCCAGCGTTGGCGGATGCGCATGTGGTCGGGCACTGGGCAGGGCTGCGGCCGGGATCGCCTGACGGCATTCCTTTCATCGGCCCTGTGCCGAATCATCAAGGCTTGTGGCTCAACTGCGGCCACTACCGCAACGGCTTGGTGCTGGCGCCGGCGTCGTGTCAGTTACTGACGGATTTGCTGGTGGGGGAAAGGCCGATTATTGATGCGGCGCCTTATGCGCCAGAGGGGAGACTGAAACCATGAGCGGCCATCTCCGACGCCAGTAGGCCTCGAAGTGCTTCGGTACTCGTGAGTAGCTCCGCGAGCAGCGCATCATCGATATCCATGTAGCCTTCGTATTCAGCGAGGTTTCTGCGCTCGTGGCAAAGCGCAAAGAGCCTTACCCGCACTTTATCCAGATTCAGCGTGTGTGGAAGGCACTGAAACACGAGATAGCGGCGGTCTGACCGGTATCCTTTCAGGCGCATTGCCGCCAGCGCCAGTGCGTGTGCAGCGTTATAGGCCAGATCAAAACGGCTGGCGTATGAAAGCGCGGAATTATGAGCGTCCAACAGCCTATCAAGCGCCGAGCGGACCAGTCCGATACATTCGTTCTTGTCAGCAGGCTCGGCTTTCAATCCGCCGGTACGTACCAAGTTCGCCAAAGGCTCGTTGCCCATTCCATAGGTTCTCCCTAATCGCTTCCGATGATGTCGATCTTTTCCTGCTCTGCCACTCGGGTCACAAAGCTGTTGCCGGTGGCGAGCTTCGCTTTCCAGTCCGACGGCGTGTAGAGCGTCGGGTTGATGGGTCTGCCCAGCATCTCTTCGAGCGGGATCATACGCTCCATCACTTCGCTGTAGCTGACGCCTTCACCGATCAGCATCAGATCTATGTCGCTGGATGTGTTTGCGGTCCCTTTCGCAACCGAGCCGTAAATAAACGCTCGCTGAATCTGGTCTGCGAAAGGCAACAACTCCACTCGGAGGTGATCGGCGATGCCGAATGTTTTGCGCACAAGGCCAACCAGTTCGGGGTACACCGGACTTTCAGAATTCGCCTGATAATGGATTTGGTTGCCTTGGCGGGTTGCGGTCAGCAAACCTGCTGAGTGCAATTTCTCCAGCTCACGAGTTGTGCTGCCTTTGCCGACCTGGGCCCAGCGACTGATTTCGTTGGTATAGAAACTCCGCTCCGGAGTGCCGAAGAGCAGGCCCAGCACTCGTTGCTGAGTCGTGGTGAAGAGCGCATCGCCGATGTTCATAGGGATTTGTCTGGATAAGTCCCAAAAAGGGAACGATAGGTCCCTTTTTGGGACTTATCAAGCGTACGTCGTCGAATCCATCACTCCAACCCCAACTTCTTCAACCGATAGCGCATCGACCTGAAGGTCAAATTCAAACGCTGCGCGGCCGCCGTGCGATTCCAGCGGGTTTCTTCCAGCGCTTGCAGGATGAGCTTGCGTTCGATGCTTTCCAGATAGTCTTCCAGATTATCGATGTCGGCCAGGCTCGGGCCGTCTTGCTCGGTGGGGCGTGACGGCTCGGCCAGGCGCAGGTCTGCGGTGTTGATCTGATCGTCTTCGCACAGCGTGTACGCCCGTTCGAGCATGTTTTCCAGCTCGCGCACATTGCCAGGAAAACGATAGCCCTTGAGCGCCGCCAGCGCATGGGGCGGGAGGAGGGTGGCAGGCTCGCCGGCGGATTCAGTCAGGCGACGCAGCACGCTGTTGGCGATCTCTTCGATGTCTTCGCGGCGCTCGCGCAAGGGCGGTACGCGGAGCTCGATGACGTTCAGCCGGTAGTACAAATCCTGACGGAAACGCCCGGCCGCCACTTCCTGATTGAGGTCCTTGTGGGTGGCACACAGCACGCGAACGTCAACCACTTGCTCCTGCTGGCCGCCGATGGCGCGAACGGATTTTTCCTGGATCGCGCGGAGCAGTTTCACTTGCATCGCCAGCGGCAGGTCAGCGACTTCATCGAGAAACAGCGTCCCACCATTGGCGACCTGAAACAGCCCGGGTTTGTCTTCGTGGGCGCCGGTGAAGCTGCCTTTGCGGTGCCCGAAGAATTCGCTTTCCATAAGCTCTGACGGGATTGCGCCACAGTTGACCGGCACGAACGGCTGCTCGGCGCGCGGGCCTTGCTCATGAATCAACCGGGCTACCAGTTCTTTGCCGCTGCCCGATTCGCCGCTGATGTAAATCGGCGCCTGGCTGCGGGCCAGTTTGGCGATTTGCTTGCGCAGCGCCTGCATCGGTGGCGAGCTGCCGAGCAGGCGGTTATCGATGCGGTTGTCTTCAGCAGGCGCAATACGCAGGCGCAGAGCGCTCGTCACTAGCTCACGCAATCTCGTCAGGTCGACGGGCTTGGTCAGAAAATCGAACGCGCCGGCTTTCAGGGCATGGATCGCTGTGTCGAGGCTGCCGTGGGCGGTGATCATCGCCACCGGCACCTGGTTGTGGCGCTTTTGAATGTGCTGCACCAGCTCCAGGCCATTCCCATCGGGCAGGCGCATGTCGGTCAGGCACAGGTCGAACGCTTCGCGGGCCAGCCACTCTTGGGCTTCCTTGACGTTTCGCGCGCTGCGGGTGTCTAGCTTCATTCGTCCGAGCGTGATTTCCAGCAACTCACGAATGTCCGGCTCATCGTCGACGATCAGAATTTTTTGCCGTGGGCTCATGTTCAGCTCAGCTTGAACGGATGGGCGAAGGTAATTCGCATGCAGCTTCCGCCACCTTCCCGTGGTGTGTAATTGAGGCTCGCCTGATTGCTTTCGCACAGTTCGCGCGACAGGTACAGGCCCAGGCCGGTTCCTTTGCTTTCGGTGGTGAAGAAGGGCTCGAAGATTTTCGCGAGATGCTCTTCGGCAACGCCCGGCCCGTCGTCAAGAACTTCCAGCGTCGGCAGTTCGCTGAACGGGGCTTGAAACAACCTTAGCCAAACTTGCGCGTGTGCGTGCAGTTGGCCGCTGTAGCGCAAACCGTTTTGCACCAGATTGCTCATCACTTGCTGCAACTGTTCCGCGTCCATCTGCGTACTGAGCACGCCTGCGCCGATGTCCAGATGCACGCTTTGCCCCGCCGTCAGCTCATCGCGAAGGTTGCGGACGAACGCCTCGAGCCACTGCTTGAGGTCGAGCAGGTGGGGCTCGGTCTGACGTCGACGAGACAACTGCAGAACGTTCTCGATCACCAGATTCATCCGCCGCGATTGATCGTGAATGATCTGACTGAGACGCCGGTCCGGAACGGTCAGTTCCTCGGATTCCAGCTGCAGTTGGGCGGCATGACTGATGGCGCCCAGCGGGTTGCGGATCTCGTGGGCGATACCGGCGGTCAGTCTGCCCAGCGCGGCCAGTTTGAGCTGCTGGGCCTGTTGGGAAATCTGCGACAGGTCATCGAGAAATACCAACGTATGGCGATGACTGCCGCGCGCCAGGGCGATGAACCCCGGACGCAGCACCGGGCCAATGGCCGAGGTGGTGATGCTGCGCGGTGCCATGGACGGGTTGGCCATCCACTGACCCAGGCGCTCGACCAACTGCGGCGAGTAAACATCGATGATTTCGCCCAGCAGGCGCTCGTGGCCCAGCAGATTCAGCGCGCTCTGGTTGGCCAGCAGCACCTTGTGATCTTCGTCGAGCACCAAAATGCCGGTCCGCATGCGCTGCAGGATCAATGCGTTGAGCTCTTCAAGGTTGTCGACGTCAGCGGCGCGACGTTCGGCGATGTCTTCGCTGAGCTGCAGCCGGCGTGAGAGGGCCTGGACCAGCAGGGCCGCCGCAAAGCACAGCGCACCCAGCGAGCCGGCCTGCACGAAATGATTGGCCGCTGAAGGCTTGTGATAGCTGATGTAGAAGGTCAGGTAAATGATGCCGATGGCTGACAGCGCGGCAATCAGCAGCCCGGTTCGTTTGCGCAGCAGCACATTGCTGATCGCCACCGACGCAATGATCAGGTTGCCAATGCCGCTCGGCGCCCCGCCCCCGGCATAGAACAGCGCCGCCAGCATCAGCGTGTCAGCCATGGCCAGGGAGAACAGTTGCCCTTGGCGGCTTGGGCGTTCGAGCAGCACCACGACGAGGATGTTGAACACCAGATACAGCCAGCAGCCGATCCGGAACAGCTCGATATCGGCCAGCTCCAGCAGTTCGGCATCCAGGCTGCTGGAGATCAGCAGCACAAGCAGCACGCCGATGCTCAGACGATAGAGGTGATACAGCCGCAGGATGCGTTGTGCCTGAGGCGTGGTCAGCGAAAGGCTGTCAGCGGTCACGTGCAGCGGGACCCTGCAAACGGTGCGCTTCGGTGCAATACCATTGCTGATTCTGGCTCAGCGCGCGATCGCGAGGGACGTGCACGCCACATTGCGCGCAACGCACCATGGGCGCAGCGTCGACTTCCGGCGTTGCGGGTTTCGGGCGTGGGGCAGGGCCTTTGGTCAGGCGTTTGAAAAACCAGATGGCCGCCACGATCAGGGCGATCCACATAATCAAGCGAATCATGTCTGTCAGCTTATGAAGTGAAGAGCGCGCAGTGTAGCCAAGCGGGTGTCGGGCGCACAGTCATCTCCATCGCCGGATGCTGTCGGAAAACGGTCAGGCATGAAAAAAGGCCCCGAAGGGCCTTTTTCAGCTGACGCTTGGCAGGGACTGAATCAGTCGAACAGGCCAAAGGTCATGTAGCTGAAGATCGAGCGGCTTTTCGGCGTGCCGTCGTCGTCATTGTTTTTCTTCTCTTCGTCAGCCGACTGGTTCTCAGGCAACAGGTCTGCAGGGATGGCTTCCTTGGCGTCCTGGTACTGCTTGATCACGTCCTGGTTGGCGCGGGTTTGTCCTGGCGGCAGCGGCGGACGGCTTTCGATCAGGCCCAGAGTGGCCTTGGACAGCCACGAGCGGTTGTCGGCTTCTGCCGTGCGCGCTTCGAACTTCCCGTCCACCAGTTGCGGGTGATCCGGGTAGTTGGTTTTCAGGACTTGCAGGCTGGTGTCAGCCAGGTCGTCCAGGTGCAGACGCTGATAGGCCTCGACCATGACCGCCAGGCCGTCACCGACCGATGGGGTTTCCTGGAAGTTTTCAACCACATAACGGCCGCGGTTGGCGGCTGCGACGTAGGCCTGACGGGTCAGGTAGTAGTCGGCAACGTGGATCTCGTAGGCCGCCAGCAGGTTGCGCAGGTAAATCATGCGCTGCTTGGCGTCAGGAGCGTAGCGGCTGTTCGGGTAACGGCTGGTCAGCTGAGCAAACTCGTTGTACGAATCGCGAGCGGCGCCCGGGTCACGCTTGGTCTGATCCAGCGGCAGGAAGCGGGCGATGATGCCGACGTCCTGGTCGAACGAGGTCAGGCCCTTGAGGTAATAGGCGTAGTCAACGTTCGGGTGTTGCGGGTGCAGACGAATGAAACGCTCTGCCGCCGACTTGGCAGCTTCGGGCTCGCCATTCTTGTAGTTGGCGTAGATCAGCTCGAGTTGCGCCTGGTCAGCGTAGCGACCGAACGGATAACGCGACTCCAGCGCCTTGAGCTTCTCGGTGGCGCTGTTATAGCTGTTGTTGTCCAGATCGGCCTGCGCCTGCTGGTACAGCTCGACTTCACTGAGGTTTTCGTCGATGACTTCTTTCTTCGAAGAACAGGCAACAGTAAGTCCGAGGATGGCTATCAGCAGCAGGTGTTTCACTTGCATGGCGGCTTGCGTCCCTATAACGGCCTGCTGTCTTGCGCAGGACCGTCCTGTTATGATGGGCGCCCCGTGGAACCCCCGGGACAAAAGACGCCGTATTTAACCACAAGCGCACAGCCGAAACCAAAGGCCAGTGCCACCTCCTAGTTTGAGCATGTCTGAGATCATAGAACTCCGCGCAGAGGTGCCGTCCGAATTGGGCGGTCAACGCCTCGACCAAGTCGCCGCCCAACTATTCGCAGAGCACTCGCGCTCGCGCCTTTCCGCCTGGATCAAAGACGGTCGCCTGACTGTGGACGGAGGCGCGTTGCGCCCGCGTGACATCGTGCATGGCGGCGCCGTTCTGCTCCTCAAAGCCGAGCAGGAAGCCCAGGGCGAGTGGATCGCGCAGGACATCGAGCTCGACATCGTCTACGAAGACGACCAGATCTTGGTGATCAACAAGCCGTCCGGTCTGGTTGTGCATCCGGCAGCGGGTCACGCCGACGGCACCCTGCTCAATGCCTTGCTGCACCATGTGCCGGACATCATCAATGTCCCGCGTGCCGGCATCGTGCACCGCCTGGACAAGGACACCACCGGCCTGATGGTGGTCGCCAAGACCATTCAGGCGCAGACGCAACTGGTCACCCAACTTCAGAATCGCAGCGTCAGCCGCATTTATGAGTGCATCGTCATCGGCGTGGTGACCTCTGGCGGCAAGATCAACGCACCGATCGGTCGTCATGGTCAGCAGCGTCAGCGCATGGCGGTCATGGAAGGCGGCAAGCCTGCCGTCAGTCATTACCGGGTTCTGGAGCGTTTCCGTTCGCACACCCACGTGCGGGTCAAGCTGGAAACCGGGCGTACCCACCAGATCCGTGTGCACATGGCCCACATCAACTTCCCGCTGGTCGGCGACCCTGCCTACGGCGGTCGTTTCCGGATCCCGCCTGCGGCCAGTGTCACCATGGTCGAATCGCTGAAACATTTCCCGCGTCAGGCGCTGCATGCGCGTTTCCTCGAACTGGATCATCCGACGACCGGTAAGCGCATGAGCTGGGAATCGCCGCTGCCAGACGACTTTGTCTGGTTGCTGACGCTGCTCAAGCAAGACCGCGAAGCGTTCATCGGATGACTGAGGGTTTGACGGACTGGCTGATTCCCGACTGGCCTGCGCCGGCGGGTGTCAAAGCGTGCGTCACGACGCGATCGGGCGGAGTCAGTGCGGCGCCGTTCGACAGCTTCAATCTGGGCGATCACGTTGACGACGATCCAGCGGCCGTTGCGCACAACCGTTCCTCACTGACCTCGCGCCTGAATATCCAGCCTGCATGGTTGAAGCAGGTTCATGGCGTCAACGTGGTCGAGGCCGCGCCGGCAGAAGTGCTTGAGGCTGATGCCAGTTGGAGCAAAACCCCGGGCGTGGCCTGCACCATCATGACGGCCGATTGCTTGCCGGCACTGTTCTGCAATAAAGCGGGCACTCAGGTTGCCGCCGCACATGCGGGCTGGCGCGGTCTTGCGGCGGGTGTGCTTGAGGCGACGGTGCACAGTTTTGCCGATGCGCCCTCCGACATCCTGGTCTGGCTCGGTCCTGCCATCGGGCCGCAGGCATTCGAAGTCGGTCCCGAAGTGCGCGAAGCCTTCATGGCGACGCACCCCCAGACGGCCGATGCGTTCGTGCCGAGCGCCAACGCTGGCAAGTTCATGGCCGATATCTACCAGTTGGCTCGCCTGCGTCTGGCCGCCCACGGCGTGACAGCGGTGTATGGCGGCGGCCTCTCAACCTACAACGATGAGCGATTCTTCTCCTATCGCCGTGGCGCACGCACCGGACGGTTCGCCTCGCTTGTCTGGCTCGAAGCCCGGTAGCCTCCGCGCTCCCGCACTAATTCCTTCTGAATTCCTTCCTTCAAGCTAATGTTGATCCATGTCAACCCGTCAGCGCTTGAATCCTGCCTAATCGGCCGCATGTAAAGAACCATCTGGCAGGTTTTCTTTATTAGGTGTGTTCATTACTCCGGCCTGCCCATTTAGGAAGGTGACCCATGCGTATTGACCGTTTAACCAGCAAATTGCAACTCGCTCTTTCAGATTCTCAATCACTGGCGGTGGGCCTGGACCATCCGGCCATCGAGCCTGCGCACTTGATGCAGGCGCTGCTTGAACAGCAGGGCGGTTCGATCAAGCCTTTGTTGCTGCAAGTGGGCTTCGACATCAATAGCCTGCGCACCGCGCTGACCAAAGAGCTTGACCAACTGCCGAAGATCCAGAACCCGACTGGCGACGTGAACATGTCGCAGGATCTGGCGCGCCTGTTGAATCAGGCCGATCGTCTGGCTCAGCAAAAAGGCGATCAGTTCATCTCCAGCGAGCTGGTGTTGCTCGCCGCCATGGACGAGAACAGCAAGCTCGGCAAGCTGCTGCTCGGCCAGGGTGTCAGCAAGAAAGCCCTGGAAAACGCCATCAGCAACCTGCGTGGCGGCGATGCTGTCAACGACCCGAACGCGGAAGAATCCCGTCAGGCGCTGGACAAGTACACCGTCGACCTGACCAAGCGCGCCGAGGAAGGCAAGCTTGACCCGGTGATTGGCCGAGACGATGAGATCCGTCGGACCATCCAGGTGCTGCAACGCCGGACCAAGAACAACCCGGTATTGATCGGTGAGCCCGGCGTGGGTAAAACCGCCATCGCCGAAGGCCTTGCTCAGCGCATCATCAACGGCGAAGTGCCGGACGGCTTGCGTGGCAAGCGTCTGCTGTCCCTGGACATGGGCGCGCTGATCGCGGGCGCCAAGTTCCGTGGCGAGTTTGAAGAGCGCCTGAAAGGCCTGCTCAATGAACTATCGAAGCAGGAAGGGCAGATCATTCTGTTCATCGACGAACTGCACACCATGGTCGGTGCCGGCAAGGCCGAAGGCTCGATGGACGCCGGCAACATGCTCAAGCCGGCGCTGGCCCGTGGCGAGCTGCATTGCGTGGGCGCCACGACGCTCAATGAGTACCGCCAATATATAGAGAAGGACGCCGCTCTCGAACGTCGCTTCCAGAAAGTGCTGGTGGATGAACCGAGTGAAGAAGACACCATCGCCATCCTGCGCGGCTTGAAAGAGCGCTATGAGGTTCACCACAAGGTGGCGATCACCGACGGCGCGATCATTGCGGCGGCCAAACTCAGCCATCGCTACATCACCGATCGGCAGCTGCCGGACAAGGCTATCGACCTGATCGACGAAGCGGCCAGCCGCATTCGTATGGAGATCGACTCCAAGCCGGAAGTGCTCGACCGTCTTGAGCGTCGCCTGATCCAGTTGAAGGTAGAAGCGCAGGCGCTGAAGAAGGAAGACGACGAGGCCGCGATCAAGCGCCTGGAAAAACTCCAGGAAGAGATCCAGCGCCTTGAGCGGGAGTACGCCGACCTCGAAGAAATCTGGACTTCCGAAAAAGCTGAAGTGACCGGCTCTGCGCAGATTCAGCAGAAGATCGAGCAGTCTCGCCAGGAACTGGAAGCGGCGCGGCGTAAGGGTGACCTCAACCGCATGGCTGAATTGCAGTACGGCGTGATTCCCGATCTGGAGCGCAGCCTGCAGATGGTCGACCAGCACGGCAAGCCGGAGAACCAGCTGCTGCGCAGCAAGGTGACCGAGGAAGAGATTGCCGAAGTCGTGTCCAAGTGGACGGGCATTCCGGTGTCGAAGATGCTCGAAGGCGAGCGTGACAAGCTGCTGAAAATGGAAGAGCTGCTGCACCAGCGCGTGATCGGGCAGAACGAAGCGGTCGTCGCGGTGGCCAACGCTGTGCGCCGGTCGCGTGCCGGGCTGTCGGACCCTAACCGCCCGAGCGGCTCGTTCATGTTCCTCGGCCCAACCGGTGTGGGTAAGACCGAGCTGTGCAAGGCGCTGGCGGAGTTCCTGTTCGACACCGAAGAGGCGATGGTGCGGATCGATATGTCCGAGTTCATGGAGAAGCATTCCGTGGCTCGTCTGATCGGCGCGCCCCCTGGCTATGTCGGTTACGAAGAGGGTGGCTATCTGACCGAAGCGGTACGCCGCAAGCCTTACTCGGTCATCCTGCTGGACGAAGTCGAGAAAGCGCACCCGGACGTCTTCAACGTCCTGCTGCAAGTGCTCGAAGACGGGCGTTTGACCGACAGTCACGGGCGTACGGTGGATTTCCGTAATACCGTGATCGTCATGACCTCCAACCTGGGCTCGGCTCGCATTCAGGAGCTGGTGGGCGATCGGGAAGGGCAGCGCGCAGCGGTCATGGATGCGCTCACCACGCACTTCCGTCCGGAGTTCATCAACCGGGTCGACGAAGTGGTGATCTTCGAACCGCTGGCTCGCGACCAGATCGCCGGCATCACCGAGATCCAGTTGGGCCGTCTGCGTCAGCGTCTGGCGGAGCGCGATCTGCGCCTGGAACTGTCCACCGAGGCGATGGACAAGCTGATCGCCGTCGGCTACGACCCTGTGTACGGCGCGCGTCCGCTCAAACGAGCGATCCAGCGCTGGATCGAAAACCCGCTGGCTCAGTTGATCCTGTCGGGTGGCTTCATGCCCGGCACCAGCATCAGAGGCACGGTGCAGGACGACGAGATCGTCTTCGGCTGATCTCCGCTTCTATATAGAGGCGCAGAAGGGCTCTCCTGGTGGGAGCCCTTTTTTATGCGCCGTGATTTATTCACTGAACCGCAGGATTTTCGGGGGCTTGAGGACGATCCACAAAAAAATCGCAAATCATTGTCTTGAAAGCAATTTAGAGGGTTGACAGGTGTTTCTGGAAATGTAGAATAGCGCGCCTCAGAGACGTGAACGCAGCGATGCAAACAGGTCGAAGAGGCTGAAAATGCAGTAGGTTCAGTGAGGTAAGTGCCAGATTCGTCTGGTGAAGATTTACTGAATTTGTTGTGTTGAAGCGCGTCAAACGCTGCATCTGAAATTGATAGATTTGAAAAGATCGTTCCGTGATAGCTCAGTCGGTAGAGCAAATGACTGTTAATCATTGGGTCCCAGGTTCGAGTCCTGGTCACGGAGCCAATTTCAAGAAGTAGTACCGTCGGGGTATAGCGCAGTCCGGTAGCGCGCCTGCTTTGGGAGCAGGATGTCAGGAGTTCGAATCCCCTTACCCCGACCA
>NZ_JBWKQL010000007.1:0-289166 GCF_059418765.1 Pseudomonas sp. GW821-FHT07F05 | reverse complement strand
AGTTACGAACGCGATGATCTGCATCGCGAAGTTGCCCGCCATCAGGGCAACCAACTGCTGCAAACCCAAAGCTGGGACCCAGCGGGACGCCTGCAAGAGCAACTGCTAGGACGAGACGACAAAACCACGCTCATAAAACGCGCCTACACCTACGACGCCGCCGGCCAACTCACCGACATTAACGACAGCCGTCGCGGCCCATTAAGCTACCGCTACGACCCAGTCAGTCGTTTGCTCAGCGCTACCAGCCGCCTGGGCCTGGAAACCTTCGCCTTCGACCCTGCGAGCAACTTACTCAACGACAGCGCCGCACCCGCGCGCCGTCCACTCGACCCCGAACCGGTCCGCCACAAACTGATCGACAACCTGCTGCGCGACTACGCCGGCAACCACTACGAATACGACGAACGCGGCAACCAGACCGAGCGCTGGACCAACGGCCTGCGCAGCGAACTGCACTGGGACCTATTCGATCGTCTGGTGCACTTCCGCGATCCGCGCCTCACTGTCGACTTCGGCTACGACCCACTCGGACGTCGCCTCTACAAACTCTCAAAAGCCCATTACCGACCGCGCCCAGAAGCCGGCACCGGCTGGAATGAAAACGAACACGCCCGCAAAGAGCGCGAGCTCGGCTGCGGCTTCACCTTATACGGCTGGGATGGCGACAACCTCGCCTGGGAAAGCAGCCCTCCACCCTGCGCTGGCGGGTTAGGCCGAACCGTCCACTACATCCACGAGCCCCGCACATTCGTGCCGGTGGCCCAAGCCATCCGCCACGAAACCATCCGCCTCGTAAGCCAACCGACCTACGAAGGCCGCTACAACTTCAAAGAAGACCCGCTCTGGAACTACAAGCCAGTCGCGCTGCCGATTGACGCACTCGCCTGGTACCAATGCGACCACCTCGGCACGCCCCAGGAAATGACCGACCAGAACGGCAACACCGCGTGGAGCGCTCAGTACAAAGCGTGGGGCGAGGCGCAAGAACAGCGCTCAGAGTCGCCCAGCAAGTCGGCCTGACCAACCCCATCCGTTTCCAAGGCCAATACCACGACCACGAAACCGGCCTGCACTACAACCGGCATCGGTACTATGATCCAAAGGTCGGGCGGTTCATCAGCAAGGATCCGATTGGCTATTTAGGTGGATTGAACATCTACCAATATGGGCCAAACTCAATCAGTTGGGTCGACCCGTTAGGGCTGGCAAGTTCGCCCGTCGGACCAGGGCGTAAGCCTAAGTCAGATAAGCCTAATCAGAACTGCAAACGCGCATGCAGAAAAAAATGGGAGGTCAATCGCTACGACCGGGTTTGCGAGGGTAATGTCGCTGGCGTGGGCTACGCGAGATATTATAAAGATCCAGATACCGATCGCTGGTGGTCGATGGATAAAACCGGCCATGGGCAGAGCGCCTGGAAAGTCTACGATGAGCACGGCGCATGGATTGCCGACGCAGATGTCTATGGGGATCACATGGATAAACACAAAAGCGAAACCGGAAAACACATCAACTTCAAATCTTTAAAATGCAGAGACAATAAATGATCACGTCTGCTGAAGAGTTTGTTGTACTACGAAGTAGCGAGATAAAAGCTGAGTACGACAGAGCTGCCATGGAAGAAGCTCCAAGTTCTGTCTGGCGAGAAGTAATTAAGAAATATCCTGAATATCTAAGGTGGGTTGTTCACAATAAGACAGTCCCATTGGAGATTCTGGAGGAGCTGTGCGTGGTCGACGCGGATAGCAGGCCGTTTATTGCCAGAAAAAGAAAGCTATCGTCAGCTCTATTTGAAAGTCTTTCGCAAGATGTCAATTCCTCAGTGCGACTTGGAATAGCGTCGAATAAAAAAACTCCCGGCTCGATCCTTGAGCGGCTTATTCATGACGACAATGAGGCCGTCGCTCGTCTTGCGAGAAGAAATTACGAAACAAGAAAAAGTTAGTTCGCTAAATGAGGCGAGTAGGTTAGACCATTGATTACTCCACCACTGCGGGACTGACTTATTTACGCTCAGGCGCTGTACATAAATCAGTCCCCTTACGATCCATGAAGAATCAGTTCCGCTTATGATCCAGTTTCCTCACCAAAACGTCGCTGCCGGCGCACTCAACTTCCCGGCAATCACCGCAATCGCCTTCTCCACATCACCCACCTCGGTATACCGCCCCAAGCTCAGCCTCAAGCTGCTGCCCGCCTGACCTTGGCTCAACCCCAGCGCCAGCAACACATGAGAAACGCTGCTGCTCGCCGAGTTACACGCCGAGGTCGAAGAAACCGCCAATTCACTGGCAAGGCTGGCGACGTTAAACCCCGGGCTGTCGATGCAAACGTTGAGCGTGTGGGGGACACGCTGTTGCGGATCGCCATTAAGGCTCACGCCCTTCAGGCTGAGCAGGCCTTCACGCAGTTGCGCCGAAAGGGCACTGATGCGCGCGACTTCCTCGTCCATTTCCGCGCTGGCCAGTGCGTAAGCCGCGCCCATGCCGACGATCTGGTGGGTGGCGAGGGTGCCGGAGCGGTAACCCTGTTCGTGGCCGCCGCCGTGCATCTGTGCTTCGAGAAGCGGCCGTGCGCGATCGCCGATGTAGAGTGCGCCGATGCCTTTGGGGCCGTAGGTTTTATGCGCCGAGAAGGACATCAGGTCCACCGGCAATGCGCTCAAGTCGATTGCCAGTTTGCCAGCGCCTTGAGCGGCGTCGACGTGGAACAGGGCGCCGTGCGCTCGCACAATCTGGCCGATGGCGGCGATGTCGGTGACGGTGCCCAGCTCGTTATTCACCAGCATCAGCGACACCAGCAGGGTGTCGTCGCGCAGTGCCTGGCGCACGGCGTCGGGGTGAATCAGGCCGCGGTTATCGGGTTCGAGCCAGGTCACCGGGCAACCGGCCTGCTCAAGCTGGCGCACGGTGTCGATGACGGCTTTGTGTTCGATGGTGCTGGTGATGAGGTGGCGACGGGCGCCGTTGTTGGGGTTGAGCGCGATGCCCTTGATCGCCAGATTGTTGGATTCGGTCGCGCCTGAGGTCCAGACCAGGGCATCGGCACTGCAGCCCACCAGTTCCGCGACCTGACGGCGCGCCAACTCAACGGCCTGGCGGGCTTGATTGCCGTAGGCGTGGGAGCTGGAGGCCGGGTTGCCAAAGGTGCCTTCGCGGCCCAGGCAGGTGACCATGGCCTGGATGACGCGGTCATCAACCGGTGTGGTGGCGGCGTAATCGAAATAACAAGGGAGTGTTTTCATGGGGATTTCTGCGCTGTCCGTCGTGCAGAAAATACTACTAGCGTCAGGCTGAAAAAAAATTGATTCCTCAACGGAGATTTAGACCCGGCTTAGATTATATTTCCGGCAAAACCCCAGTTAGCGGAATATGATTTTCAGCTTCGCGCTTTTTGGCCTATCTTTATCGCTTCCCGGCATATGACTTCACCTGAGGCCACCGCGCATCCCATGGACAAATTCGACCAGGCCATCCTGAGCATCCTGCAAAATGACTGCACCCGTCCGATTGCGGAAATCGCCGACAGCGTCGGCCTTGGCAGCACCGCATGCTGGCGTCGGGTACAGAAGCTTGAAGAGCAGGGCATGATTCGCGGGCGGGTGGCGTTGCTTGATCCTGGGCAATTGAACGTCGCCGTGACAGTCTTCGCCGCCATTCGCACCAACCAGCACAATGCCCAGTGGCTGGGACGCTTCCATGACCTGATTGCCACGTTGCCCGAAGTGGTGGAGTGCTACCGCATGGCCGGCGACACTGACTACATGCTGCGGATCGTGGTGCCGGACATCGCCGGCTATGACGCCGTCTACAAGAAGCTGATCCAGCTGTCCGGCATCACCGACATGAGTTCCAGCTTTGCCATGGAGCAGATCAAGTCGACGACCCAGCTGCCGTTGAGTTACACCCTCTAAGCCCGCGTCAAAAACGCCTGGTTAAACCCCGCGCAGAAAAAAAGCAGCCATCCGAAGAGGGCTGCTTTTTTTGTGCGTCGAATAAAGCCGTCGGAAGAATCAGACGCGGGCTTTGTCGATCCATTCCATGGACGTGCGCCAGATGCAGATCCCCAGGAAGTACGCCGACATCGCCAGCCACACGAACAGCGTCACCGACCCGTTGTAGGGGTGGTTCATCACCAGCAGGAAGCTGCACAAGAACCACACGGCCGTGACCGCGATGTTGAGCGGCATAAAGCGGCGAACGCGGAACGGGTGCAGGAACTTCATGCGTGTGACCGTCAGCAGCGCCAGGCAGATCACCGTGATGAACGTCAGCCACGGCGCAGGGGAAAGGATGTACACGCACAGGGCGACGACGTTCCAGGCGGCGGGGAAGCCCTGAAAGTAGTTGTCCTTGCTCTTCATCTCGACATTGCAGAAACAGAACAGCGAAGACACCAGAATGATCGAGGTGGTCAGCAGCAGGGTGTATTCCGGCAGCGGGATGTAGCGGTAGATGAACAGGGCGGGGATGAATACGTATGTCAGGTAGTCGATCACCAGGTCCAGCACGGAGCCGTCGAAGTGCGGCAGGACCGACTGCACGTTGAGCTTGCGCGCCAGGGAGCCGTCCACGCCATCGACAATCAGGGCAAAGCCCAGCCAGAGCAGGCACGCCTTGGGTTGATTGTCGAACAGAGCAATGGTCGCGAGAAAGGCGAGCACCACGCCCGTGGCGGTAAAACCATGGGCGCCCCAGGCCTTGAGCCAGGCGATGCGTTGAATTGGAATCATGGACGGTCCTTCTGGAAATAAGCGGGTTCGGTCGGGTACAGCAGCGGTCGACGGAACCAGAGGTGCATCTATCGACCGGGGATCGGCCGATAAGGTTCATACGTAACCCCTACACGGTAGCAGGCGGCGCAGGCTTTCGTTACTCAAATGTGACGCGGAGCCCTGAGACATGGCGGCGCGGGTGTCATTGGTCGGCTGGCCGAGAAAGAAGGCAATATGCTGGCCCCGGTGCAAGGGCGCTGTCGTCAGAATCCACGCCTGATCAGTCACTTAGGCAAGGAATCGCATGTCATTTCTCAGGGCTCTACTGACCTTCTGCGTTCTCGCAACGGTGACTTCCCAAGCCTTTGCGCGCCCTCCGAGCAAGAACGAACGCGACCTCTGCACCTGGGGCGCCGGGATGGCGGGCACCGCTCAGCAATACAAACTCTCCGGCCTGACGCTGTACGGCGCACGCAAGAAGATGCAGGCCCAGCACTTCGCCCAGCAGTGGATGCGCATGAGCGCACTGGGCATCACCGAACAGACCTACGACAGTCCTTCAAGGCTGCGGCCGGAAAGCGTCAAACAGGTGTATTACGAAGGCTGCATCAAGCACGAAGTCGCACGCCGCTGACTCACCGCGCTGCATCACGGAAGCTCCATTCCGAAAGGTGCAGCGCGGTTAGCGCAACAGGCCCGAATCAGTGGGGGGCGCGCGGGATGGTCTTCAGCAGATCAGCGGGGCTGATATGTCCCACCACCTGCACGCCGCTGCCCGGATGCGGCAGACCCAGAATGTGGCCCTTGATCTTGCCGATCACGTGCATCTCGCACGGCTTGCAGTCGAACTTCAACGTCAGCACTTCATCGCCATGCACCAGCTGCATCGGCGCCACCTTGGTGCGCACGCCGGTTACGCCCTTGGCCTGCTTCGGACACAGGTTGAAGGAGAAGCGCAGGCAGTGTTTGGTGATCATCACCGGCACTTCGCCTTTCTCTTCGTGGGCCTCGTAAGCGGCGTCGATCAACTGCACGCCGTGACGGTGATAGAAGTGCCGCGCCTTTTCGTTGTAGACGTTGGCCAGAAACGACAGGTGCGCCTCAGGGTAAACCGGCGGCGGCGCGGTTTCCGGCTTGCGGGCACCGCGGGGGTGCGCCTGGACGCGAGCGGCGGTCAAGCTCTCGATGACCTCACGGCGCAGGGCCTTGAGTTGCGAGTTCGGAATGAAGAACGCCTGGGGCGCGTCCAGCTCGATGGCCGTCGCGTGGTATTCAGTGGTGCCGAGCTGGCCGAGCAGATCGTGCAGCTGTTCCAGTGCCTGCTCCGGTTTGTTGGCAACGCCAAACGGGCCGTTCAGCTCGACGCGGGCGCTGATGCCTTCTTCGCTGGTGGCGACCAGTTCCAGACGCTCTTCACGCAGACGCGCCACCCATGACAAACCAATGCGGCGTTCGGCCGAGGTCTTTTGCAGCGCTTGCTGCCAGTTGTGATCGAGGTTGCGGCTGAGGGGATGGTTGGGCCGCAGTTGCAGGCCCTTCGGCATCTCGTTCGGCTCGACGCGGTAGCGATAGCGCTTTTTGCCGTCTTCTTCGAACTCGCCTTTGGGCTCGGCGATGTTGGCGCGGAAACCCACCACTTCGCGCTTGACCAGCACGTTGAGGCCGTCACCGTTGGACAGCGGCTCATGGGTGACCACCTGCAAATCACGCTTGCCGACTTTCTCGACCACGCCGACCAGCAGGCCGGTGAAGGTGGGAGAGTCGAACGCGCCAATGTCGATCTTGCGGTCGGTGACGAAGTAGTCAGTGCTGCCCCGGTGGAAGGTCTTGTCCGGGTCCGGCAGGAAGAAGTGCGCGGTGCGGCCGCTGGAGGCACGTGCCAGGTCCGGGCGGTCTTCGAGAATCTCGTCCAGACGCTGGCGGTAGTAGGCCGTGATGTTCTTCACATAGCCCATATCCTTGTAGCGGCCTTCGATCTTGAACGAACGCACGCCCGCATCCACCAGTGCGCGCAGGTTGGCGCTCTGGTTGTTGTCTTTCATCGACAGCAGGTGTTTTTCGTACGCAACGACGCGACCCTGATCGTCTTTCAACGTGTAGGGCAGGCGGCAGGCCTGGGAGCAGTCACCCCGGTTGGCACTGCGGCCGGTCTGCGCGTGGGAAATATTGCACTGACCGGAGAAGGCCACACACAACGCGCCGTGAATGAAGAATTCGATGGCGGCATCGGTTTCGTCGGCGATGGCGCGGATCTCTTGCAGGTTCAGCTCACGGGCCAGTACCAGCTGCGAGAAGCCGGCCTGATCGAGGAAGCGGGCGCGTTCCAGCGTGCGGATGTCGGTCTGGGTGCTGGCGTGCAGCTCGATGGGCGGAATGTCCAGCTCCATCACGCCGAGGTCCTGCACGATCAGCGCGTCGACGCCTGCGTCGTAGAGCTGATGGATCAGCTTGCGCGCCGGCTCCAGCTCGTTGTCGTGAAGAATGGTGTTGATGGTGGTGAAGACGCGGGCGTGGTAACGGCGGGCGAACTCGACCAGTTGGGCGATTTCGCTGACGTCGTTGGCCGCGTTGTGGCGCGCGCCGAAGCTGGGGCCGCCAATGTAGATCGCGTCAGCGCCATGCAGAATGGCCTCGCGGGCAATGGCCACGTCGCGGGCGGGGCTGAGCAATTCCAGGTGATGTTTGGGCAGAGACATATTTTTTTAGTCGGCACGGTCACGGTCAAGGCGCGCATTGTAGCGGCGAAACGCTTGACCGGCACCCGTCTGCTGCCCGGTGGCGCCTGCCTGTTGAGCGGGGCGCCGGAAAACCCGCGGGATCAGGCCTTGGCGGCCATCGCCGTGACTTCCACGCGCATGCCTTCGACGGCCAGGGCAGCGACGCCAACCGCCGCGCGCACCGGCCAGGGTTTGGCGAAAAAGCGCTTATAGACGTCGTTGAAAGCGGCGCGATCGGCCATGTCGGTGAGGTAGATGGTCAGGTGCAACACGCGGTCCATGGAACTGCCGGCCCGCTCCAGCGCCACTTTCAGCGCCTGCAGCGTGCATTCGCTCTGCTCGACGATACCGCCCAGTTCCAGAGTGCCGTCGGCGCGCGTGGGGATCTGCGTGGACACCAGCAGACCGCCAAAGCCGGCGACGTCCGAGGAGATGGAATCGGCGTCGGGATCCGGCGTGAAGGTGATGTCGTGGTTTGCCATGGGAGCTCTCTTCTACGAGTGTGTGGATGACGGGCCAGGAAACGGCCGACGCTCATGATGTCCGACTCGGAAGGGAAAGGGGAGGCCTGACGGTGTTTCGGCGGGCCATGTGGGCCTGGCTTGCGATCAATTCCTGATACCGATGTGCCAGGGGCCGGCACAAAAAAGCGAGCCGCCCTCACGTTATCTCTGACGCGAAGGCGGCTCCGGGGGGGTTGTCAAATCGGCGGATTCAACGTGATTGAAAGTAGCAGCGGTCGATTCCGTTAGCTAGCTAACATTTAGCAATTCAGTGTTGCGGATGTGGAAAGAATCGACATCGCATCGGTACTCGATGAAACCGCCTGGCAAGGCCGTTTTAAAAAACTCCGAACTCATCCCTCGCGCCTTCAGTCCACTTTTGACGCTGACCGTTTGCGTTGGACTATTTCAAGGAGAGCCCCATGACTGATTACCCGAAACCGCCGTTCAAGCCTCAGCAGCAAACAGTGCCTGGCGATCAGAGCCGAATGGAGCCATACCCGGATTGCGGTGAGACCAGCTACAAAGGCTCGGGCCGCATGAGCAACAAAATTGCGCTGATCACCGGCGGTGACAGCGGCATCGGTCGCGCAGTGGCAATTGCCTACGCTCGCGAAGGCGCCGACGTGGCGATTTCCTACCTCGACGAGCACGAAGACGCTAAGGAAACCGCACGCTGGGTGGAGGAGGCGGGCCGTCAGTGCCTGCTGCTGCCGGGCGATCTGGCCGAGAAGGCCCAGTGCCTGGCGATTGTAGACGAGACGGTGAAGAAATTCGGCCGAATCGACGTGCTGGTCAATAACGCTGCCTTTCAGATGTCCCACAAAACCCTCGAAGAAATCCCCGACGAGGAGTGGGTGAAGACCTTTGATATCAACATCACCGCGATGTTTCGCATCTGCAAGGCCGCAGTGCCCCACATGGCCGCGGGCAGTTCGATCATCAACACCAGCTCGGTCAATTCGGATTCGCCGAAGCCGACGCTGCTGCCCTATGCCGCCACCAAAGGCGCCATCGCCAACTTCACCGCCGGCCTGGCGCAGTTGTTGGGTGAACGCGGCATTCGCGTGAACAGCGTCGCGCCCGGCCCGATCTGGACGCCGTTGATCGTGTCGACCATGACTGACGAAGACGTGAAAAGCTTCGGCGAAGAAACCCCACTTGGGCGGCCGGGTCAGCCGGTTGAAGTCTCGCCGATCTATGTGCTGCTGGGCTCCGACGAAGGCAGTTACATCTCGGGGACACGTTATGGCGTGACCGGCGGCAAGCCGATCCTGTAAGGATTGCAAACGCTGGGCATACGCGCACGGCGGGTAGTGCGCATGAAAAGGGGCTGCCAACGCAGCCCCTTTTTTCGTCCTGCGTACCCTGCGTTGTCAGACCCCCTTGGCGGTGCTCTTCAGATCATCGGCCATGTTCTTGCCCGCGTCGGACACTGTTTCCCATGTCTCGCTCACCGTCGCCCTGGCTTTCTGGGTGAGGTTGTCGCTGGCCTTGCCGAACGCCTTGTTTTCTTTCTCGGTGCTTGGCAGCGCAGCACCCAGGGCCGCCCCCAGCGCGATGCCCATGGCGGCAAGCGCCAACGGCTGTTCGCGCAGCAGGTAGTGGAAGGTGCCCTGTACATTTCGGCTCTGACGCAGAACCGCTTCCTGGGCATTGCTCGCGGTGGACGACAGGGTGTCTTTCATCGCGGCTGTTTTTTCGCTGGCCTGCTGCTTCAGATCGTCCAGCGTTTGACTGGCGGATTCCCCGAACTGCCCGACCTTGTCGCTGGCTTGATGCGCCGATTCCCGTGCGTGATCCGTCGCGCCGCTGAATGATTCGCTCACGCTGTGGGCTGCACCGCTGAGCTTCTCGCCCCACTGGCCGAACATCGAAGCGCCGCTGCCGCCGGACGCGGCGCCGGGCTTTTGATTCTGGCCGAGCATCAACCAGGAAATGCCCACCGTGGTGAGCAGCATCGGCATCGGGTTATTCCTGATCGAGGTGCCGAGGTTGCCGAAAAACTCGCCGCCGTTTTCCTTGGTGAACGTCAGTGCCTGGTCGATCAGTTGCCCGGGCGACAGTTTGCTTTCCAGGGCGTCGACGAGGTTTTCGATGTTGGCCCTGCGCGCATCGATGTTGCGCTCGATCGCGTCCGGGCTTTTCGCCAGCAGCGGATCGGGGATGTCGCGGTTCAGTTCATCTTCGGTGGCAAAGCTGCTGTCGACGCTCATGAGACTTTCCTCTGAATGGCTTCTTTGTCCTTGCTGAGCGAGTTCATCGTGCGCTCAGGGGCCAGTTGGGTGGCTTCAAGGTGTTTCTTGCCGGATTGCACCATCAGGAAGCCGACGATCATCGCCACCACGCCGACGATCAGCGCGGCCAGCCAGGGAACGAGGACCATCGCCAGCCCATAGACGGCGGCCAGCAGGAGGATCACCAATCCCGCCAGCATGATGACCATGCCCCCGGCGAGGGCGGCAGACGCGGCTTTGGCCGTGGCGACCGAGGTGCGAATTTCGGCTTTGGCCAGCGCGAGTTCTTCGCTGATCAGCGCAGGGACTTCGTGGGCCAACTGGCGGATGATGCCGAGCGCCGATGTGTCGGTGTCGCCGTTGTGGATGCCGGTGCTGCGTGGGGGAAGTTCAGAATTAATCGACATCAGAATTCTCCCCGGGACGCAGGCTTGTCAGGCGCGGGCGTTGAGGTGTGCGCAGGGCTCGACGCGGTGCCGGGGTCTGCGTTGAAGCTGCCCAGTTCGGCGCCCGATTGCTGTATGCCGCCACCGTCGTCGAGATCCGTGGTGGCTGCGCCCTGGGCGGTGGGGTTGCGCGGGGCCAGTGGGTCCGGCGTCTGGATCGGCACTCCTCGAGAGGTATCCGCTTCGTACGGGTGACGAGCGCTCAGGCCTTCGTTCTGGCCTGCCTTGAAGCCGCTCTCGCTGTCGACCGAGGGGTACTGCGGCGAGTCAGGGGCGGATGACGATGGGGACGAGGTTGAGGCGTTCAGGTCCGGACTGCTGGCGCGCAGGAACCGCGACAGCCCGAAGCCCACCGCGACACTGCCCGTCACGAACAGCGCAGGGTTTTCCCGCGCCAGACGGCCGGCCTGGTGCAGCATCTCCTCGGCGCTTTTGCCGCGCATGCTGGTCGCAAACGCGCTCAGGCTCTCGGCGATGTCGCTGATGTAATGGGAGATGCCCAGGGTGTCCTTGTCCTGTAGCTCTTCAGCCGCAGCGCTCGCTGTTTTGGCCAGGTTTTCGATTTGCTCGGCGGCGCTGTCGCGGTAACTGCCGAACTGCTCGGTGCCGTGCTCGCGGGCCGTGCCGAGCAGGTCTTTCGCATTATCTTGCAGAGTGTGCAGCGCCTCGCCGGGAGACGCGGGGCGCGCTTGGGCGCCTGCGGTGTCTTCGCTGAATGTAGGCATTTGATCATCATCCTCAAATCAATCGGGACATCATTCGGGGCAAAGGCACACTCAGGGACGGGCGCACCTGGCCATCTCACGCGGCAGCGAATCTGCACGCTGTGTAAGGGTGGAGGGGCCTAGGGAAGCGGGAGTTCGGGGTCGAAGACGGACGGTCGAGCAGTTGATCCGAACGCTGGAAAGGCGGGGCCATGATCGATCTGTTCGGGCGTGAATTGATTCAAACGAGGGGAAGGTGAGGGCAGCATCGGCGCGAGGTCATTGCGACCGCGCGCCGTAAAACGGGCGTGTCTCAGCCCTTGCTGTGCGCCTTGGACGTGGGTGCTTCGACGATACCTCGCGGGCCGGCGATGCCCCAGATGGCGACACCGATGACAGGGAAGATGAAGATCAGCACCGCCCAACCGATCTTGGTACCGGACGACTTGGTGCTGCGCCAGACACTGGCGATGGCCCACACGTCGACCAGAAGGATGATCACCGCCAGGGCGATCGAGAAGAGCGTTTCCATATCATTGTCCTCGGTGCGCGTGCCATCACATGGCGGGGATGCCGGTGACGGTTCCGGTTTGGGTCACGGTTTCGGTTTCGGTCAGAGGGATTTCAGGGCTGCCCGGTGTCAGGATGACCTTGCGGCAGTCTTCCTGTTTCTTGTCGAAAATCTTGTAGCCCTCGGCGGCCTGCTCCAGCGACATTCGGTGGCTGATGATTGCCTCGGGGGCAAGGCGGCCGGCCTCGATGTGCTCGAGCAGTTCCGGCAGGTAGCGCTGCACGTGGGTCTGGCCCATTTTAAAAGTCAGGCCCTTGTCGAACGCATCGCCGAACAGGAAACCGTGGATGAAGCCGGCGTACACACCCGGCACGCTGACCACGCCGCCACGGCGTACTGCTGCGATGCACTGGCGCAAGGCCTTGCCGCTGCTGCCTTCCATTTTCAGGTTGGTCAGAATGGTTTCGGTGGTGCTGCCTTTGGCTTCGAAACCCACCGCATCGACCACGCCGTCGACGCCGCGCATGCCTTTGGTCTGACGAATGATGGTGTCGGCCGGATCGTCATCTTCATCGAAGTTGATCGGGATCACGCCGTAGGTCGCCTGGGCGTATGCCAGCCGGTAAGCGTGGTGGTCGACCATGAAAATCTGATCGGCGCCAAGCATCCGGGCCACGGCCGCCGCCATCAGACCTACGGGTCCTGCGCCGTAGATGGCGATGCTCGAACCCTGGCCGATGCCGGTGTTCAGGACCGCCTGATAACCGGTGGGCAGGATGTCGGAGAGGAACAGCACTTTCTCGTCCGACAGCGTGCCGGGGACCTTGAACGGGCCGGTGTTGGCTTTGGGCACGCGCACGTATTCGGCCTGGCCGCCGGGGATGCCGCCGTACAAGTGGCTGAAGCCAAACAGCGCCGCCCCCGGTGGAATGGCCTTCTTGTTCATGATCGCGCCGCGACCGGTGTTGGTGGTTTCACAGGCGGCGTACAGGTCCAGGTTGCAGAAGAAGCATTCGCCGCAGGCAATGACGAAGGGGATCACGACCCGGTCGCCGCGCTGCACGGCGGTTACGGCTGAGCCGGTGTCTTCAACGATGCCCATGAATTCATGGCCGAAGATATCGCCGTGTTCAACGGTGGGAATTTTGCCGCGATACAGGTGCAGGTCGGAGCCGCAGATGGCCGTGGCGGTCACGCGCAGGATGATGTCGTCAGCTTGTTCGAGGACCGGATCGGCAACGGTGTCGACTTTGACGTCATGGGCGCCGTGGTAGGTAAGTGCTCTCATTGTGATTTTTCTCCGCGATTAATTAGGGGCAACTAAGTAGCGGAGCAGGCGGCGGGGGGTTTAGTTCAGGACTTTGCAGCGGTGGGGGATTAGCGGTGCGTGCGGGGCCACTATGTGATCACGGTCCCGCTGCTGAAACGCGTTGCTTTGGTGGGACCGGCTTTAGCCGGGAAGAGGCCGGTGTGTGCGCCATCAGTTCTGCAGTGTGACTACCGACGCCTTCCCGGCTAAAGCCGGTCCTACCATGAGCACGCGGTCGATTAGTAGGACCGGCTTCAGACGGGAAGAGGCCGGTGTGAGCGCCATCAGTTCTGCAGTGTGACTGCCGACGCCTTCCCGGCTAAAGCCGGTCCTGCAATGAACACGCGGTCCCACTCTGTGATCGCGGCCTCACAACGGAGTGCGCGCGGCGGGGCTAATTGAGGCCAACCCGCTTGCGCATCTCCGCCGTGATGGTCTGCCGGGTTTTGCTCAAGTCCGCCCACGGGTCGCTGTCGAGTTCGGCAAGGCGTTCGTGGACGGTGTTGATGTCCCAGGCGTTGGCGCCTTTGATCTCCAGCAGCTCTTCGCGATGGATCGGCACCGACACCGGCAGGCCATCCCGGGTGCGCACCGAGTAGGCGCAAATGGTGGTGGCGCCGAGGCCGTTGCGCAGGTAATCGATGAAGATCTTGCCAATCCGGTTCTTCGGCCCCGACACCGCCGAAAACCGCTCCGGCAGCAGCCTGGCGATGTGCTTGACAATGGCGTGGCTGAACTCCTTCACGGCGTCCCAGTCGGCTTTCGGCGTGAGCGGCACGACCACATGAATGCCCTTGCCGCCGCTGGTTTTCAGGAACGATTTGAGCCCCAGTTCATCCAGCACGGCGAGGGTCAGCTGCGTGGCTTCCACCATGGTTTTCCAGGGCAGCGCCGGGTCAGGGTCGAGGTCGAGAATGAAGCGGTCCGGCCGCTCCAGATTCTTGGCAACGGCGTTCCAGGTGTGCAGCTCCATGGCGCTCATCTGCACCGCACCGATCAGCGCCTCGATGTTGTTGATCAGCATCACGGGGTGGCCGGTGTATTCCTTGCCCATGGTCTCGATGCCGGGGATGGCCAGGCGGTCGGCGTTTTTCTGGAAGAACAGCTCGCCGCCGATGCCCTCGGGCGCACGCACCAACGCCACGGGGCGTTGGGCCAGTTGCGGCAGGAGCCACTCGGAAATACGGATGTAGTAATCGGCGAGGTCACGCTTGGTCGCGCCGCTGGTAGGGTCGATCACCCGCTCGGGGTGGGTCAGGCGGATCTTGCCCGTTGTGGCGTCGGTGGTCGCTGCTGATCCAGGCCGGCTTTCTTCGGACTTGGCCGCCCTGGATGCTGTTGCGCGTTTGCGCGCTGGCTTTGGGTTCTCTTCTGGCTCGGAGGTTTGCTCGGCAGAAACCGCCGGAGCCGGAAGCTCTTCGGTGATCGATTCGGCAGGCTTGTCGGTGCGCAGGCCATGGAACACTGCGTGCCGCACCGATCCCTCTTTGGTGATCTCGGCGAAGGCCACTTCAGCCAGCAGCACCGGTTTCAGCCAGTGCACGCCTTTGGCTTCAAAGCCGGTGGGCGGATTGACCACCGCAGCCTTCTTCCCGTGGAGCGGGGTCAACTGGTCGTAGATCGTGCCCAATGTCGCTTCGTTGAAACCGGTGCCCACCTTGCCGGCGTACCTCAATTCACCGCTGTCGGCATCGTGCAAACCTAGCAATAACGCGCCGAATTTGCTGCGCGCGCCTTTCGGATCGGTGTAGCCCACGACGATGAATTCCTGGCGGCGTTTGCACTTGAGCTTGATCCAGTCGCCGCTGCGGCGTGACACGTAGGGGCTGCCGGCGCGCTTGCCGATCAGGCCTTCCATCTTCATCTGGCAGGCGCTGTTAAGCAGGACTTCCGGCACTTCGGCGAAGTCTTCGGAGTACCTGAGCACCTCGTCGTCGGTGCGTTCGAGCACCTTGGACAGCGCGGTGCGTCGCTGCTCCACCGGCACTTCCCGCAGGTCCATGCCGTTCAGGAAAGGCATGTCGAACAGGTAATAAATGATGTTGCCGCTGCGGCCGGCCTCGAAGGCGTTCTGCAGGGCCTGGAAGTCAGGCACGCCGTCGTCGTTGGCGACGACCATCTCGCCGTCGAGCCAGGCCGACTCAAGGCCCAGCCCGGCGATGGCTTCGGCCTGGCGCGGCAGTTTATGGGTCCAGTCATGGCCGTTGCGGGTGAACAGCTGCACCTTGCCGTCGGCGACCCGCGCCATGACCCGGTAGCCATCGAATTTGATCTCGTAGCGCCAGTCGCCTTCGGGGGCGGACTCCACCAGCGTGGCCAGTTCCGGCTTGATGAGGTCCGGGAGTTCTGCAGGTTCAGCGCCCACCAGCTGCGCCTTGGCGGATTTCTTGCGCGGGGCAGGGACCTTCTCTACGGGCTTCGGCTGTTCAGGCCGGGGCTTTGCCAACCTGGACGCGGTCGACTTGCCGCCACGTTTTTTCGGGATCAGGGTGCGCTCGCTGAGCACGCTGTCGGGCAGCGACTTGACCACGTCGTAGTCGGCTTCCGGTCGGGCGAATTCGTCCTGATGCTTGATCAGAAACCACTGCTCCTGCTTGCCGGGAATGTGCGTCTTGACCAGGTTCCACACGCCGCCGAGCTTCTCGCCCTGCAATTCAAATTTGAGTTTGCCCTTGGCGTAGGCGTCGGCGGGGTCGGAGAGGGGCGTCCACACGCCGCGGTCCCAGACGATGACGTCGCCTGCACCGTAATGCCCTTCGGGAATGCTGCCCTCGAAGGTGGCGTATTCGACGGGGTGGTCTTCCACATGGACCGCCAGGCGCTTGGCTTTGGGGTCCAGCGAAGGGCCCTTGGGCACGGCCCAGCTTTTCAGGCTGCCATCGATTTCGAGGCGGAAGTCGTAATGCAGGCGGGAGGCATCATGCTTCTGGATGCAGAACTGAAGGGCGTGCGCTGACTTTTTGCTCGAAGTGCGTTTCTTCTTCGTGCTGCCTGAGGGCTCAGGCGTCGCGTCGAAATCTCGCTTGCGGTTGTATTCGTCCAGTCCGGCGCTCATGGAAATCCCTCACCCTGCGGCATGTGTCTGTTAAACGCAGAGTTCGCGGCGAGGGCGGAGTTCCAGAGTGGGAGCGATCGTCTCCCTACACCCGCAAACATGATGGCGCCTGGACGGGCCTCTTCCCGGCTAAAGCCGGGCCCACTAAAGGATCGCGTTTCCATAGTAGGACGGGCTTTAGCCGGGAAAGCGTCGGCGCTGACACTGCAAAATAGTCGGCGCTGACACTGCAAAATAAAATAAGGGGAGCAGGTCAAACAGCCCCACGCTGCTCGGTCGCTTCCGCCAGCATCGCCAAGGTCTGCTCCATGTCGACGATGGAGGCCTCCAGCGTGGCGAAGCACTGGGCGATGCTCTGCTTGTCGTCCACCGTCTGGTGCCCGGTCAGCTCGGTGACCTCGGACAGCTCAAGGCGGAACAGTTCGTTCACGCTGCCGCGAAGTTCGTTGAGTTGGTTCAGGACAACAGCCATTTGATTGCGGGTTGCATTGCTCATGTCGGGCCTCACGTACTAAGGGGCGGGCGTATGTCCCATGAAGACACTCTGACAGATATGAAAAAGGCAGGGTCTCTAAACCCTGCCTCTCTCAACTAAATGTTCGAATTAGCCTTTAACAGGCACCGTCCGAATTATTTGGCAGCGTCACCGCCATGTGCTTTGGCCAAGGCCTTGGCGTGGGTCAGGTGCTCTTCCAGCTTAGGCAGAGTCGCCGTCGCGAACGCTTTCAGATCAGCGTCCTTACCTTCAGCGGCTTCTTTCTTGAACAGCGCAATAGTTTGTTCGTGGGCAACCACCTGGTTGTTCGCATACGCCTGATCGAACGACTTCGAGCTGCGCAATTCCAGAATCATCGCTTTCGCTTTGTCCATCAGCATGGCGTTGTCAGAGACTTCCAGCTTCTTGGTGTCAGCGATGCCTTTGAGTTTGGTATTGGCGGCGGTGTGGTCTTTGACCATCATTTCCGCGAACGCTTTGACATCCGCAGAAGTGCCTTTTTCCAGCGCGAGTTTGCCGGCTTCGACTTCAGCCACACCTTTGGCGGATGCATCTTCAACGAAGTCGTCATTGTCCTGGGCAGCGAAAGCGCCTTGGCTACCGATGGCCATCAACAATGCGAGTGCGGAAGTCTGAATGAGCTTTGCCATAGTGAAGTTCCTCTTCTGTCCTTGACGTGGCTTGAGTGCCCGTACTTATTCCGACGCAATGAACGCGTTAATCGTTCAGAGAATTTGATAACGCGCCGCTGTCAGGTCATGTGTTGCAAGTCTGGCGTCAGCAGCCGCTCACTGTTGCAGTGACTCGAACCAGTTCCGATAGGGCGTATTCACAGCCTTGTAGCGATTGAAATCTGCTGCACCGTCCGACCACCACACCGGACCGCGCTCACCCAGTGCGATCTTTGCCGCATTGACCGAAGCGCGAGCCGCCTTGAGCGCGTTAGCATCTTCGGCGCGCTTGGCGGCTTTGACCGCTTGGCGGGCCTTCATCAGCGCGTTGACCCACTGCTGCCGCTCTTCTTCGCCAAGGGCCGGGTTGCTGCAGCGCCACAGTTGGCCCTTGACCACGAAATAGCGGCCATCCGGGGTGGTCGGATAGATCACTGGATCCGCGTCACCGTCAGCACCACGGCGGCAATGCGGTCAGCTTCCTGATAGGTCTCGGTTTCCAGTTCTTCACCGAACACGTCAGGGTCCATCTCGCGATAGGACCAGGCGAGGTCAGGACGATCGACAAGCTTGCGCGCCTGCTCAAGGAAGAGGTCAACGCCGTCCACCGAGGGAGCGCCGGTGTACAACAAGACGCTGCCGCCCGGGGCCAGTCGCTCGATGGCTTGGGCCATAATGCGCACCGAAAGCTCCGAACCCAGCTGATCGCCACCATGGCGGTAGGCGCGTTCCTGACTGTCTTTCATGTAAGGCGGGTTGGCGACGATCAAGTCAAACTCGCCCGTGGTGCCCGCCAGAATGTCGCTGTGGTAGGCGACCACGTTATCGGCCTTGGCCAGCGACGCGTTGACCGCGGTAAAGCGCAACGCAGTGGGGTTGATGTCCACGGCCAGCACGCTGGCATCCCGACGGGCACGGCCGATCAAAATCGCGCCGACGCCACTGCCGCAGCCGATGTCGACGGCGGTGCGGATCGGGTGAGTCGAGGTGCGCAAATGCTCCTCGATGGCCTGGGCGAAGCGATAGGTGTCGGGTCCGAAGAACACCGAATCGTGGGCCACGGTGGGGAAGGCGGAGTGGACGAACAGCAAATCGTCGAGGCTCGACCAACGCACGTCGCTGACCCACAGGCCGGCATGGGCACGGAGTACACCGGCGGCGAGCAAAGTTTCGAGCTCGGCTTCGTCCAGCAGGCCGGTTTCGAAAGGGCGGCTCCAGCCGAAAACGTCGCGAAGGCTACGGGCTTTACGGTTCTGCTCACGTCCGTTGACGCGCTGATGGGTCAGCGGTGTGACCGTCATGAAACGATAGTGATCAGCCTGCAGGCGTTGGCCCAACTGCAGCAGCGCGAGGTCGTGGCTTTCGTCGGTCATTTCCGGGGTATCGAATGTCGGCTCGAGCAATGTCTGCTGGTTCATCGTGTCAGGCTTCCTTGCGCCAACTGGCGGGCATAGATTCGGGTGGCTGCCAGACCTTCCGGCGTTGGATGGGAATCGGGAGCGATCAGCTCAACCAGTTTCTCCAGCGGCAGGGAAGGGCCGTTGCGCGGCTGTGCGACGTCGTTTGCGGCCACGTGGCGGCGACGAAAGCGAGTGCGGAACGGGTTGCTCTGCTCGGAGGCCTGCCAGTCACCGGCGATCCAGTCCTTCAGCAGTTGCATTTCATAACCGCTGAACACGCCGAACATCACCGCGCCGGGGCCGTCGATCAGTTGCCAGAAGCGGCTGTCCTGCGGGTCTTGATTGCGCTTGATCCAGCCGCGATCTTCCAGCGCACTCAGCAACTGACGGCTCTGGCCAGGAGTGGCGAGCCAGTCATTGATCGTGCGACCTTCGAGGCGGCAATAGTCCGAATGCATGTGCTGGCCGAAGGTGCTTTTGGTCTCCAGCATCGAGACCACTTCTTCTTCCAGATCGAACGCGCGGACGATGTCGGTCGAACCAATGCCCAGATCATTGAGCAGGTAGCCTGCGCGCAGACGCTGAAGAAATTCATCCTTGCTGTCGTCGTTCGGCAACAGATCCAGTACGGCCTGTACCGCCTTGTGGGCGTGGCCCGAGCTGGCGTTGTCGATGGTCACGTGCAGGGTGAAGTAATACGGGTCGATGCCCAGCTCACTCAGCTCGAAGGCGGTGATCAGCAGGTGCAGCGGCAGTTGTTCGTAGCCGAGGTTGTAGCCCAGCACTTCTGGCAGGAACTCGTCGCTCAAGTGGCCGAGACCCAGTTGAATGGCGCCCTGCAAATACAACGAGTCGTCCAGCTGCGCGATGGGTGCGCAGTCGTGTTCGGTGAGCAGGTTGCGGTACAGCACCACGTGGTTCAGTGCAGGCTCACCGTCGCCCAGCTCTTCGAGGTAGGTGCGGATCAGGCCGTGATAGCGCCAGTCATTGGCATGCTTCACCGTGCCGTACAGCCAGGCGCCGTCCACCAGCTTGCTCGGTGCAACGCTTTGCAGGAAGAACAGGGCGTGGGCTTTATTGGTGAAGAACTTGCGGGGCCCGCCGGCGCGGCGTTCCTCCAGATAGACGCGATATTGCTCGGCCACTGAATGACTGTTATTGGCCACCCATGACGACAGATCATTCAGGTCAGCAGGCAGGTTGGACGGCAGCGTCTTCGCGACCTCCAGTTGCTCCTGGAGGAACTCACGGGCGTTGTCCCGCTCGGCTTCCACCTGTCCGCGCAGCAGACGGGAGTACAGCGAGTGGTGGGCGCCGCTGGATAAATGCGCCGTGGCAGAACGCTCGGAAAGAAGCTGTAAAGAGGTCATGGGTAGCCTGCTGACTTTTCTTGATATGTAGGTTCAGAGGGAGGGGGTTCGCGAAAATTCCATCGAGTTGCAGGGCAGTCGATGATCGACACCCGTGGCGGATGAATGGCCGGGATCTGTACTCAAATGACGATCACTGAAGTCAGGATCGTACAAGGACGGGCACCGGCGCCGAGGGTCGGGTAGACGACCTCGCGCCGTTTTCGCCTCACCGTGTAGACTTCGGCCACTCGCGAACCCGCTGCCTCGCTGGTTGCGCGCTGTCTTCATTAACCCCGTGGTAAGGCTCTGTTTATGGATCTGCGTCAACTGGAAGCATTTGCGGCGGTGATGTCCGCAGGGAGCGTCACTGCCGCCGGCAAGATGCTGGGCCGCTCGCAGCCTTCGGTGACGCGGGTCATTCAGGAGCTGGAGCAGGAACTGGGGTTCGCGTTGTTCGAGCGCAGCGGCCCGAAAGTCACGCCGACCCACAAGGCGTTCATGATGTACGGCGAGGTGGAGAGCGCGCTGCTGGGCATCCGCAACATTCGCCAGCGCGCGGCGCATATCGCCCAGGAGGAAAACCATCAGATCAAACTGGTGGCGATTTCAGCGCTGGCGGCGGGGCTGCTGCCCGCTGCGCTGGCGCGTTTGCCCGAGCATCTGCGGCCGCAGCAGGTGCAACTGCAAAGCATGTCGCCGGAGAACGTGGTTCAGGCGGTGTTATCCAAGACCATGGACCTGGGCGCGGTCAGCCTGCCGCTGGAGCATCGCGGCCTGGACATCCACTGGATCGGCGAAGCGCCCTGTATGGCTGTGCTTCGAGCGGATTCCGAACTGGCGCGTCATGACGTGTTGTCGATGGAGCTGCTGTCTCAGCAAACGCTGGTGACTATGGCCAACCCCTACCGCTTTCGCCGACGCATCGACAAGGCCTTTGCCGATGCAGGAGGTGGAACGCCGCGCATGCTCGACACCAATACCTCGCTGATCGCCATGCAGATGGCCCGGGCCGGGCTGGGCATCGCGCTGGTGGACCCGTTCACCGCGATGGGTGTTCCGGTGGAAGGCGTGGTGGTGCGGCCCATCGCTTGCAACATTCCCTTCTTCTTCGGCCTGATTTCCGCGTTCGCCCACCCGCTGTCGGATGTTGCCCAGGCACTGATCGAGGAAATCGCCCGCTCGGCCAGACAACTGCTGCCCGACATGCTCATGCACGAGGCCAGTGCACACGATGCGCTGCTGCAGAGCATTTATGCGGAATAGATGAGCCGCAGGGAAATCTCGGCCGCGCCCGAGGTGCGGCGGTTGGAACACTTCTTGTGGGACCGACTTTAGCCGGGAAGGGGCCGTCATTGGCGCTATAGATGTATCGGATTCACTGGCCTCTTCCCGGCTGAAGCCGGTCCCACAATTCCGCGTACGCCGCAGCGATTTCGCAATGACCCATATCCCTGTAGGACCGGCTTTAGCCGGGAAGGGTGCGTGATTGGCGCTATAGATGTATCCGATTCACTCGCCTCTTCCCGGCTGAAGCCGGTCCTACAATTCTGCGCTGGGCGCATCAATCTGCAGCGATGCAAAACCCTAGTGGGACCGGCTTCAGCCGGGAAGGGTGCGTCATTGGCGCTCCAGGTGTGGCGGATGTATTGGCCTCTTCCCGGCTGAAGCCGGTCCCACAATTCCGCGCTCGGCGCATCAATCCGCAGCGACACAAAACCCTAGTGGGACCGGCTCTAGCCGGGAAGGTGGCATAGCTGACATTCATCCCGCGTTTTAGCTATATCGATATGCTTTTTTGCGCGTTGCGAGAATAAGGAGCGGCTTTTAGTATTCGGATTAAGCATTCATAGCATCCATGAATTCATTATTAGACAGTTTTGGAACGTTTCTTGAATTCGAAATCAAGCATTGCCCGATCGACTCCCGAGTACTCCCGATGTCTGACACGCTGATTCCCTCAGGTCTTGCCGCACTGGAAAGCCGTCTGCGACAGGACCTGACCTGGCTCGATCTGCCGGCCAGCCCATGGGTCAAACCCCTATTCAGCGAAGGCGCGCCGGTGCTGGACGTGGCGATCATCGGCGGCGGCATGGCCGGCCTGGCACTGGCGGCGGAGCTTAAGCATGCAGGCGTGGCGGCAGTGGTGTTCGATCAGGCGCCAGCCGGTTTCGAAGGTCCGTGGGCGACCACCGCGCGCATGGAAACCCTGCGCTCGCCCAAACAACTTACCGGCCCGGCCCTGGGCTTGCCGGCGTTGACGTTCCGCGCGTGGTACGAGGCGCAGTTCGGCAGCGAAGGCTGGGCGGCGCTGGACAAGATTCCGCGTCTGCAATGGGCTGAATACCTGCGCTGGTACCGCAAGGTCCTGACGCTGGACGTACGCAACGAACACCGGGTCAGCCATGTGGCGCCCCGTGCCGACGGGCTGGTCGAGCTGGACGTCGAAACCGCCGGGCACACCCTGCATTTGCGCGCCCGTCACGTGGTTCTGGCCACCGGACGGGACGGCCTTGGCGGGCCGTGGGTCCCTGATTTCGCCCACACCCTGGCACGCCATCTCTGGGCCCATTCGGCTGATGGCCTCCAGCCTGCGTGGTTCGAGGGCAAGCGCGTGGCCGTGATCGGCGGCGGTGCATCGGCCATGGACAGCGCCGCCACCGCCCTCGAATCGGGCGCGAGCAAGGTGGACCTGCTGATCCGCCGTGCCGAATTGCCGCGCATCAACAAGGGCAAAGGCGCTGGCAACCCGGGCATGACCCACGGCTACTGGCGTCTGCCGGATGCCTGGAAGTGGCGCATCCGCAATTATCTCAACACCCAGCAGGTGCCGCCGCCCCGCGGGAGCACCTTGCGCGTCTCCGGGTCGGGCCGTGCGCGGTTTCTGCTCAACAGTCCAGTCACCTCTGTCGCGCAGAACCCCGCCGGCGGCGTGTGGCTAAACACCCCGACCGCACGCATCGAGGCCGACTTTGTGGTGTTCGCCACCGGTTTCCGCACCCACTTTCAGCAGCGCCCGGAATTCGCACCCTTTGCCTCCCACGTCCGTGTCTGGCGCGACCGCTTTCAGCCGCCCGCAGGGGAGAGCGACGCCGAGTTGGCGGAGCTGCCCGATCTGGGCACGTGCTTCGAGTTTCAGGAAAAGACCCCCGGCGCCTGTCCCGGCCTGGACCATATTCACTGCTTCAGTTACCCGGCAGCGTTGAGCTTCGGCGCGGTGTCCGGCGACATCCCGGCCATCAGCGAAGGCGCCAAGCGGCTGGCCCAGGCGCTGATCGGCCAGCTGTTCGTCGAGGACGTCGAGCTGCACTTCGAAGCGATGCGCAACTACGCCGACCCCGAGCTGTTCGGCGATGAGTGGGTGGCCGGACAACCGACCGCTGACGAGTTGCTTCGATGATCGGCTGGACGCTGCGGCGACTGACTCAGTCCTTTCTGGTCGTGTTGCTGATGACGCTGGTGGTGTTCGTCGGCCTCAACGCCATCGGCAACCCGATGGACATTCTGGTGGGCGAAGACCTCAATCAGGCCGAGCGCTTGCAAGCCATCGCCCACCTCGGTCTCGACAAGCCGCTGTGGGAGCAGTACCTGATTTTTATCAAGGGCGCGGTGCACGGCAATCTCGGCCAGAGCTTCGTCTACCACGAGGACGCCATGCGCCTGATTCTGCAGCGCTTGCCGGCGACCTTCGAACTGGCGTTCTGCGCGTTGTTTCTCGCCGTGGTAATCGGCGTGCCCTTGGGTATGTTTGCCGGCACCTACCCGGATCACCCGCTGTCGCGAATGATGATGGCCGCCAGCATCGTCGGCTTCTCGCTGCCGGCGTTCTGGGTGGCGCTCATGATGATCATGCTGTTCTCGATCAAGCTCGGCTGGCTGCCGGCCAGTGGTCGCGGCGAAACCCGCGAGCTGTTTGGCGTGCAGTGGTCGTGGTTGACCCTCGACGGCCTGCAACACCTGCTGCTCCCGGCGTTGAATCTGGCGCTGTTCAAAATCTCGCTGGTGCTGCGCCTGACCCGCGCCGGTGTGCGCGAAGTGCTGCCCCAGGAGTTCGTCAAATTCGCCCGGGCCAAAGGCCTCTCGCCGATGCGGGTGATGTGCATGCACGTCATGCGCAACACCATGATTCCGGTGGTGACGGTGCTGGCCATGGAACTGGGCTCAACCATCGCCTACGCCGTAGTCACCGAGAGCATTTTTTCCTGGCCTGGTGCCGGCAAGCTGATTCTGGACAGCATCAACATGCTCGATCGCCCGGTGGTGGTGGCTTATCTAATGGTCGTGGTGGTGATATTCGTGGTGCTTAACCTGATCGTTGATGGCCTGTATTACCTGCTCGATCCCCGGGTGCGCGTGGGGGGCTCGCGATGAACGCCGCTTCCAAACCGGTCCCGTCCCATGTTGGCCTGCAGGCGCAATCACCCTGGTGCCGGGTCGCCGTCGAATTCATCAGTTCGCCCACTGCCATCGTTGGCTTGCTGGTGCTTGTGCTGATCGTGCTGGTGGCGGTGCTGGCGCCGTGGATCGTGGTGCAAAACCCCTACGACCTCATGCAACTGAACGTGCTGGATGCGCGGCTCGCACCCGGCAGCGCCAATGTGGACAGCGGTTACACCTATTGGCTGGGCACCGATGGACAGGGCCGCGATCTGGTGTCGGCGATCCTGTATGGGCTGCGCATCAGCCTGTGGGTCGGCATCGGTTCGGCGCTGATCGCGGCAGTCATCGGCACCCTGGTCGGATTGGTCTCGGCCTACGTCGGCGGCTGGCTCGACGCCTTGCTGATGCGCCTGGTGGACCTGCTGCTGTCGTTCCCGGTGATTCTCATGGCGCTGATGATTCTGGCGTGGCTGGGCAAGGGCGTCGGCAACGTCATGCTCACGCTGATCCTGCTGGAGTGGGCGTATTACGCCCGCACGGCGCGGGGTCAGGCCCTGACCGAAAGCCGCCGCGAATACGTGGATGCCGCCCGCGGCCAGGGCATCGGACCGTGGCGCATTGTCGTCGGCCACATTCTGCCCAACTGCCTGCCGCCGTTGATCGTCATCGGCGCGCTGCAGATTGCCCGGGCCATCACGCTGGAAGCGACCCTGTCGTTCCTCGGCATGGGCGTGCCGGTCACCGAGCCTTCACTGGGGTTGCTGATCGCCAACGGCTTTCAATACATGCTTAGCAACGAGTACTGGATCAGCCTGTTTCCCGGCCTGGCGCTGTTGATCACCATCGTCGCGATCAATCTGGTGGGCGACCGTCTGCGTGACGTCCTCAACCCGAGGTTGCTGCGATGAGCCTGCCAGAACGCAATGCGGCGGCCATGTCCACGCCCACACAAACGCCAACGCCAATGCCGACCCTGGAGGTGCGCAATCTGTGCACCTCGTTCTACACCCGCGCGGGCGTGCTGCCGGCGGTGCGGAATGTGTCATTGCGGGTCGCGCCGGGGCGCATTCTCGGTCTGGTGGGGGAGTCCGGTTCGGGCAAGTCGGTGACCGGCTTTTCCATCCTTGGTCTGGTCGATGGGCCCGGCCGGATCAGCGGCGGTCAAGTGCTCTTCAAGGGGCGCGACCTGACCCAGCTCATCGCGGCGGACTTGCGGGAACTGCAGGGCAACCGCATCGCGATGATCTTTCAGGACCCGATGATGACCCTGAACCCGGTGCTGCGGGTCGACACGCAAATGATCGAGGCGGTCCGTGCCCATCGTGTCGTCAGCAAGCGCGAAGCCCGCGCCCATGCCGGCCGAACCCTGGCGCTGATGGGCATTCCCAGTCCGGAAGAACGCCTGCGTGCCTACCCCCATCAGTTGTCCGGCGGCATGCGCCAGCGGGTGGCGATTGCCATTGCCCTGCTGCATTCGCCGGATCTGATCATCGCCGACGAGCCGACCACGGCGCTGGACGTGACCATTCAGGCGCAGATCCTCAGCGAGGTGCAGAAGCTGGTGCGCGAGCAGGGCACCTCGCTGATCTGGATCACCCATGACCTGTCGGTGGTCGCCGGCCTGGCCGATGACGTGGCGGTGATGTACGCCGGGCGCATCGTCGAGCAGGGTTCGGTGGCCGATGTGCTCGACCGTCCGCAACACCCTTACACCCAGGGCCTGATCGACAGCCTGCCGAGCCGCAACAAGCGCGGCCAGCGCCTGCGGCAGATCCCCGGTATGGCCCCGGACCTGTTGTCGATGCCGACCGGTTGCGCCTTTGCCGCGCGCTGCTCGCGCGCCTCGTCGGTCTGCGCTCAAGAACCGGCCGAGCGCGAGATTGCGCCGGGCCAGACCGTCCGTTGTTTTCATCCCGGAGCCGCCGATGCGCAGTGAATCCACCCCGCTCATCGAGCTGCGCCAGGTCAGTAAAACCTTCGGCACAGCGGCGGACAGCTCCATTCAGCGTCTGCTGCAACGCCTGCACGTTACCCGTCCACGGCCGGTGACCCACGCCGTCGACAAGGTGGATCTGCGCATTCAGCGCGGCGAAGTGGTGGGGCTGGTTGGCGAGTCCGGCTGCGGCAAGTCCACCCTCGGTCGCATGGTCGCGGGGCTGTTGCCGGTGTCGTCGGGCACCGCGCTGGTGGACGGTCAGGCGCGGGACAGCCTGACCCAGCAAGAGCGCCACGCCGTACGTTTGAAAGTGCAGATGATTTTCCAGGACCCGTCGTCGAGCCTGAACCCGCGCCTGCGGGTGGACCGCATCGTCGGCGAGGGCGCGCTGTTGCACGGGCTGACTGATAAGGCCGGTTTCGACGATTACGTCAGCGCGCAATTGCAGCGCGCCGGGCTCAGCCCGCAACTGCGCCAGCGTTATCCGCACCAGTTCAGCGGCGGCCAGCGCCAGCGCATCGGCATCGCCCGGGCGCTGGCGGTGCAGCCTGAACTGCTGGTCTGCGACGAGTCCGTGGCGGCGCTGGACGTGTCGATTCAGGCGCAGATCCTCAACCTGTTCATGGACCTGCGCGACGAACTGGGGCTGACCTATCTGTTCATCAGCCATGACCTGGGCGTGGTCGAGCACCTGTGCGATCGCGTGGTGGTCATGTACCTCGGCCGGGTGGTGGAAAGCGCCTCGGTCGATGACCTGTTCGCCCGCGCCAATCACCCCTACACCCAGGCGCTGTTGGCGCAGATCCCGCGTTTCGATGTCCGCAGTACCCGTTATGACGCGATCAAAGGGGAAATCCCCAGCCCGCTGAACCCGCCCGCCGGGTGTCATTTCCACCCTCGCTGCCCGCATGCCACGGCGCGCTGCCGCGAGGAAGTTCCGGCCCTGAGGGAGGTTTCGCCGAACCACCTGAGTGCGTGTCACCTCAACGATCTGTCATGAGCGCGCCCCTCGAAGCGCGTCCTGAATCCCAGCCATTGCGTACAAGGAATCTCCCATGCAACCACGTGTTCGCTCACTGATCGCCACGGCTCTGCTGCTGGCCGCCGGGGGTGTCTCGGCCCAGGATCTGCGGATCGGTTACGCCGACCCGGTCTCGTCCCTCGACCCGCAACTGAACAACTACGCCGGCGACCGCTCGGTCGCGCTGCACGCCTTCGAATCCCTGGTCAACCGCCACGATGACAAGACCCTGCCGGGCTTGGCCAAAAGCTGGAAAGTCGTGGACCCGACCACCTGGCAGTTCGACCTGCGCGATGACGTCAAATGGCAGGACGGCACGCCGCTGACCGCCGATGATTTCGTGTTCTCCTTCGAGCGCGCGCGCAGCGTGCCCGGCAGCGTCGCCTCGTACGCCGGCGCCATGCGCACGGTCGAGTCGGTCAGCGCGAAGGACGCCCACACGCTGATCATCAAAACCCGCACGCCGAACGCCAATCTGCTGCCTGACGTCGACTCGATCTACATCGTCAGCCGCCACGCCGGGGCGAACGCCAGCAGTGCCGATTACAACGCCGGCAAGGCGATGATCGGCACCGGGCCGTATCGCTTCGTCTCCTACGTGCCGGGTGACCGGACGATCTTCGCGCGCAACGACAGTTACTGGGGCGGCAAGCCGACTTGGGACAAGGTCGATTTTCGTTTCATCGCCAATGCCGCCAACCGCACTGCTGCATTGCTGGCAGGTGACGTCGACGTGATCGACAAGGTCTCGCCGACGGACGTGGAGCGGTTGCGCAAGACCCCGAGCGTTAACGTGTTTGCCTATCAGGGCCTGCGTGCGCTGATCATTCAGCCGAGTTTCCGCGAAGGCCCCAACGAGTTCATCCGTGACAACGCCGGCAAGCCGCTGGCAGAGAACCCGCTGCGTGACGTACGCGTGCGCAAGGCGCTGTCCCTGGCGATCAACCGCCAGGCCATCGACGAACGCATCATGCAAGGCACCGTGACCGAGGCCAATCAATGGATGCCGGCCAACACCTTCGGCTACAACCCGCAGGTGAAAAACATCCCCTACGACGTCAAGCAGGCCAAAGAGCTGCTGGCCCAGGCCGGCTTCCCCGAAGGCTTTCAGCTGACCGTGCACGTGCCGGGCGACCGTTATCCGCAGGCGCCGGAAGCGATGCAGGCGGTGGCGCAGTTCTGGTCGCGGATCGGCGTCAAGGTGCAGCTCGAAGTGCTGCCGTGGGCGGTGTATGCCGGCAAGGCCAACAAGAATGAACTGGCGGTCAGCGTCATAGCCTGGGGCAACGGCACCGGCGAAGCGGCCTACGCGCTGACCAACATTCTCACCACCGTCGACAGCAGCAAGGGGCAGGGCGCTTCGAACTGGGGTCATTACAGCAACCCGCTGGTGGACAAGGCCCTGGTCGATTCAACCGCCGAATTCGACGAAGCCAAGCGCCGGCAGATTCTGGAGGACTCGGTGAAAGTGGTCAGCGACGACGTCGGCATCATCCCGCTGTTTCATTATCAGAACATCTGGGCGGCGCGGAAGGGCCTGAAAGTCGAGCCGCTGGTGAGCGACCGCACCGCCGCGACCATGGTCACCGAGCAACCTTGATTCTGCATGTCCCCGCGGCGACACAGGTGCGCAGCGGGGACGACGTCCCACTTACTGTCAGGAAACGTCATGTCATTGAATCCCTCACACCCGCTGGACACTGTGCCGGGCACTGAGCCCGATGTGCTTGATGGTCTGCTCGGTATTCAGCCGGGCTCGACGCTTCACACCGTTCGCCATGCCCGCGACAAGGTCGCCTCCGCCACCCAGGGCAGTCAGGATTTGTTTTTTGCCCCTGAACTGCCGGGCAATCTGTCGCTGACCGAACGCTTGTGGGTGACCTATTACGCCGCCCATTTGACGCCGCACGCGACACTGACCGCGCACTATCTGGCGCAGTTGCACGCCCAGGGCGTGGACGCGTTGAGCGTGGCCAGCATTGATTCCGGTTCGCTGGATGAGCTGAGCGACCCTCGATTGCGCGGCATTCTGGAATTCACCCGCACATTGATCGAGTCGCCAGTGCATGGCGACCAGGCGGCGTTGCAGGCGCTGCACAATGTCGGGCTGAGCACTGAGGAAATCGTTGTGCTGGCGCAGCTGGTTGCGTTCATGTCCTATCAGGTGCGTCTGGCCGCAGGGCTGGGTGCACTGCTTTCTGCTGGAGAAGCGTGATGAGTGAGCCGATTCGCGACAATGGATTCACCAACGAGGTACTGGGCTGGAAGGCCTGGCTGCCGACGGTTGATCTGAACAGCGCCACCCCCGAGCAGATCGCGGTGCTCGAAGAGAGCCATCCCCAGGCGAAGACCTCGGACTATTACCTGACCCTGGGCCATCACCCGGACATTCTTCGCCAGCGTTCCCAGGCCTTCAACGCCATCATGTACGCCCCAGGCGGGCTGTCCCGAGCCGAGCGTGAACTGGCGAGCACCGTGGTCTCGTGCGTCAACCGCTGCGTGTACTGCGCCTCGGTGCATGCCCAGCGGTTTGAGCAGTTGGCCAAGCGCAACGACGTGATCCGCGAGGTCTTCGCCGACCCTGCCACGGCGGGCACCAACGAACGGGAAAAAGCCATCGTGCGCTTTGCGATAGACCTGACACTGGCCCCGGCCTCGATCGATGCCACCCATATCAAGGCGTTGCGTGAGCAGGGCCTGGACGATGGGCAGGTACTGGACCTGATACACGCCATCTCGATTTTCGCCTGGGCCAACCGCCTGATGCTGAATCTGGGGGAGCCAGTGTTTCCGGCGGATCAGGCCTGATGGATTCATATAACGTTTAGCGCGAATTGTCGTTCTGCCCCGACGCTTTCTTGCAGCAAACACAGCACCTGTGGGAGTGAGCTTGCTCACGAAGGCGCCGTTCCAACCGCTGAAAATTCACTGAATGTCCCGGCCTCTTCGTGAGCAAGCTCACTCCTGCTTTTAGTGGGACTGGCTTTAGCCGGGAAGAGGCCAGTGCGTGCGCAGTGAATTTTGCGGTGTGGCATCCGACGCCTTCCCGGCTGAAGCCGGTCCCACAGAAAATATAAGGTCCCATCGTTCGGGTTTCAGTCAGTGACACTGGATGCACGGGATGCTTTCAGTGGGACCGGCTTTAGCCGGGAAGGGGCCGGCAGATGCGCTATCCATCAAAAAAAAACGGCCTCCATTGCGGAGGCCGTTTTTGTGTTTACGCGATCAATCAGGCAACGAGGTCAGTGACGTGCAGCTCCTTGACGCCGACCAGCTGGATTTCGAAGTCCGGGGTGGCGTCGGCGTTGATGCTGCCGTAGAGGATCCCGTCGGCAAAACGTATCTGCCCGGTGGCGTCGTTGCTGTCAAAGGCGTTGCTGCCAATGAAGGTAAACGCGTCGATGCCCGGCGTTTGAGGATTGGCGTCCAGGGCGCTGAAGTCGAGCAGGTCGCCCTCGGCGCTCTTGAAGCCGTTGATCACGTCGCGCAGCGCACCGACACCCATGTCGGCGACAGAGTCGAACACGTAAGTGTCGGCCCCGGTGCCGCCGGTGAGCGAATCGGTACCCGCGCCGCCGATCAAACGATCGTTGCCCGAGCCGCCGATCAGCGTGTCATCGCCGGCGCCGCCGTTGAGCACGTTGGCGCCGCTGTTGCCGGTCAGGCTGTCGGCGAAGGCGCTGCCGATCAGGTTCTCGACGCTCTTCAGCGTGTCCAGGCCGGAGCCGCCAGTGTTCTGCTGGGCCGAGGTCGACAGCGTGGCGGTGATGCCTGCCTGCGCGCCAACGTAAGACACGGTGTCGTTACCGTCCCGCCCGTCCAGCACGTTGTTGCCGCTGCCGGCGAACAGCACGTTGTCCAGCGCGTTGCCGATGCCGTTGGCCGCATCGAGGCTGTCGATGTACAGGTTTTCCACGTTGGCGCCGAGGGTGAACGTCGCCAGGGTGCTGTGCACGCTGTCGATGCCGCCGGAGACGCGATCGGCGTTGGTTTCGATCACGCTGTCGCCGCTGTTGTCGACGTAGTACGTGTCGTTGCCATTGCCGCCGCTCATGCTGTCGGCACCGCCGGCGCCATCAATCACGTTGGCGGCCGCGTTGCCGGTGATGAAGTTGCGCAGCTCGTTGCCGTTGCCGTCGATGGCCGAGACACCGGTGAGCACCAGGTTTTCCAGATTCGCGCCGAGGGTCCAGCTGACCGACGCCTGCACGGTGTCGATCTGCGACGGCGAGTCGCTGCTTTCGGTGACGCTGTCGAAGGCGTTGTCGACAATGTAAATGTCATTGCCGTCGCCGCCCGTCATGCTGTCGGCGCCGAGGTCGCCGTCCAGCGTGTCGTTGCCGGACGAACCCACCAGCGTGTCGTCCTGGTCGGTGCCGAAGATCATGCCGCCTTCGTTCTGCGCACCGTCGAAGATGGCCTGTACGCTGTTGTTGTCGCTCGGGTCACCGTGGAAGCCCAGGTCGTCGGCGATGTAGTCGGCCAGACGCTGACCGACGATCTCGGCGGACTCTTCATGCAAGTGCCAGACGTCGTCGGGGTAGACCAGCGGGTCGACTTCGTGGCGCAGGGGCAGGTCGGTGTAATCCACCGCAATCTTCACGTCGTCACGCTGGGCGGCGATCGCTTCCTGGGTGGCGCGGACGTAGCCGACACCTTCGACGATGCCGGCGATCTTCTCTTCCGAGAAGCCGCGGGCGCGGGCCGCGTCCTGGTCGTAGTGACCGGTTTCCATCATGTACACGTTGAAGTTGCCGAACTGCGCGTGCAGGTAATCGAACACCGACAAGGTCGCCGCCTTGTACGCCGCCGCCGCAGCATCCTTGTCCGAAGCGCGGGCGATTTCCTGCGCCGCTTCTTCGCCCTGACCCCAGATGATGCCCATGGTCACGTTGTCGATCGACTTCAGCTCGGTGAGCTGGTCGTTCAGCAAGGCCACGGCGCGCAACAGGGCCGGGCCCGGTTGGTCGGTGTCGGTCAGCCACCAGCACAGCTTCAACTCTTCGGCGCCGAGGGTCGACAGGCCGTTGACCGTGCTGCCGCCCACCGCGATGTCGATGCCATTGCCGTCAGCGTCGTTGAACTGGCTGCGCACGTCGTAGGTGGTGTATTTGCTCAAACCGTCCACCAGCATGGTGGTGCCGGACTGGCTGTCGTCTTCGGTCATGCGCAGCAGACGTGCGTTGGACTGGCCGAGGGTCGGCAGGAACAGAATGTCCTGGTCGGCCCGAGAGCCGAACACGAAGTCGTCGGCGGTGAGGGTGTTCATGTAGTTGCCGCTCAAGGCGATCTCGAAGCGGTGACCGTCAGCGTCGGGGACGCTGGATTTGATGTAGGTTTTGTCGCCAGCGGCGTTGAGGCTCAGGTACAGCGTGCCGTTGCTGCCATCGCCCAGGCCGAGGAAGCCCAGGGCGGAGACGTCGATCTTGTCCACGCCGTGGGTGAAATCGTAGATCGTGTCAGTCGCGGTGACACCGCCGGTGTTGTAGTCGCGGTAGCTGTCCTGGACGCTGGTGTAGCGGAAGGTATCCGCGCCGTCGCCGCCGTACAGCGAGTCGCGACCCGCGCCGCCGTCGATGATGTCCGGCCCTGCGCCGGCGCGAATGGTGTCGTTGCCGCCCAGGCCGAGGATCAGGTCGGCGCCGGCAGTGCCGGCGATCGCTTCGCCGTTGTCGGTGCCGGTGATGGTGCTGGCCGGCGCATCGGCCACGGCCAGGGCGAAGCTGTCACTGACTGACGCGCCCGACGGGTCGGTGGCCTTGATCAGCAGCGTGTAGTTGCCGGAGGCGGTGCTGGTCGGCGTGCCGCTGAAGGTCAGGCGGGTGCTGTCAAAGCTGAGCCAGTCGGGCAGGGCACTGCCATCGGCCAGGGTCGCGGTGTAGGTCAGCGCGTCGTTGTTGGCGTCGGAGAAGCTGTTGCTGGTGACCGCGTAGGTGAACGGCGAGTTTTCCGTCGCGTTCTGGTCCAGCAGCGGAATCACCACCACCGGCGCCACGTTGACGGGCGCATTCTGGCTGGCGAAGACGAAGTGGCTGGCGTTCAGGCTGCCGGCCAGATTACCCGCCAGGGACAGTTCGAAACGGTTGCCGTTGGCATCCGCGACGTTGTCCTTGACGTAGGTGCGGTTGGTGCTGGCGTTGTAGGTCACCTGCAGCGTGCCGTTGAGGCCGTTGCCCAGGCCGCCGTAGCCCAGGCCCGAGACGTCGATTTTGTCGGCGGTGACATCGAAATCAAGGATCTGGTCACTGGCGCTGGTGGTCGCCGTGCGGTAGCTGTCCTGGGTGGAGGTGAAGCGGAACACGTCCGCCCCCGCACCGCCGGTGAGTTTGTCGGCACCGGCGCCACCGATGAGAACGTCGTTGCCGTCGCCGCCGTTCAGGGTGTCATTGCCCGCGCCGCCGAACAGTTGATCGTTGCCGGTGGTGCCGGTCAGCGTGTCGTTGCCCGGCGTGCCGTTGATCACGCCCGGCGTTACCGGCACGTCCTGCACGGCGAGGGTGAAGCTGTCGCTGACGGTGGCGTTGCTAGCGTCGCTCGCGGTGATCTTGATTGCGTAGGTGCCCGACGCCGTGTTGCCCGGGGTTCCGCTGAAGGTGCGGGTCGCGGCGTCGAAGATCAGCCAGGTCGGCAGGGCGGTGCCGTCGGCCAGGGTCGCGCTGTAGCTGAGGGTATCGTTGTCCGGATCGGTGAAGCTGGTGCCGGGCACGACGTAGCTGAACGGCGTGTTTTCGGTGGCGTTCTGATCCAGCAGCGGGTTGGCGACGACGGGCGCCTGATTGACCGTCGGGGCGGTGGCGAACACGAAGTTGGCGCTGGTCAGTTTGTCGAGGTAGTTGCCCACGAGCGCCACTTCAAAGCGGTTGCCCTCGGCATCGGCGGTCAGCGATTTGATGTAAGTCTTGTCGCCGGCGTCGTTGAGCACCGCGTACACGGTGTTGTTCATGCCGTCGGCAAGGCCCGTGAAGCCCAGCTTGGAGAGGTCGATCTTGTCGGCGGTGACGTCGAAATCGGTGATCACGTCGCCCAGGTTGGCGCCGCCGGCGTTGTAGTTGCGGTAGCTGTCGGTGCGGCTGGAAAACACGAAGGTGTCAGCGCCAGCGCCGCCACTCAGGGTGTCCTGCCCCGCGCCGCCGTCGAGACGATCGTCCCCGGCGCCGCCCGCCAGGCTGTCGTTGCCGGCCAGGCCCAGCAGCGTGTCGGCCCCGTCAGTGCCCTGCAGCGAGTCGTTGCCGGTGGTGCCGGTGAGGGTGCGGTTGAAGATGAAGTTGTCGGCGGTCAGTGCGCTGACCAGATTCCCGGCGAGGATCAGCTCGAAGCGATTGCCGTTGGCGTCGGCATCGTAATCCTTGATGTAAGTGCGGTCGTTGCTGGCGCTGTAGCTGATCTGCAGGGTGCCGCCACGGCCGTTGCCCAGCCCGGTGAAGCCCAGACCGGCGAGGTCGATCTTGTCCTGGGTCGGGTCGAAGTCGGTGATGGTGTCGTCGAAGCTGGTGGTCGCGGTGCGGTAGCTGTCGGACTCGCTGGTGAAGCGGAAGATGTCCGCGCCCGCGCCGCCGGTGAGCTTGTCGACCCCGGCGCCGCCGATGAGGATGTCGCTGCCGCCACCGCCGTTGACGGTGTCATTGCCCGCGCCGGCGTAGAAGATCTCGTTGGCGTCGCTGCCCAGCAGGGTGTCGTTGCCGTCGGTGCCCTGAACCGCTACCACTGGCACGGTCGCGCTGACGTAGCTGCCATCGCCATACACCAGGGTGTCGCCCTTGGTGGTATGGGTGATGGTGTTGCCGATGATGGCGTTGCGGTCGGTGCCGTCTTCGTTGCGCTCGGCCACGCCATAGGTCGACAGGGCGCTGCCGTTGATGGTGTTGCCCTGAACGGTGTTGTCACTGCCGTTGTAATACTTGCCGGAAACGCCCTTGGTGTCGTCGTAGGACTGAATGATGATTTCCGGTACGCCGCCGCCCAGTGAGTTGTTGCTCAGGGTGTTGTTGATGACGTCGACGTTGTTGCTGCCGTAGATGCGAACGCCGGCGCTGGCGTTGTCGTGGATGTCGACGCCGGTCATGGTGACCTCGCTGGACAGCTTGATCAGCACGCCTTCGGCGCCGTTGCCATAGACCTCACCGCCGGTGATGGTGATGTTGTTCGGCGAAGGGATGTTCTCGCTGCCGCGCTGCACGACGATGCCGCCACCGCCGTTGCCGTAGGCGACGTTGTTGCTGAGGGTGAAATCGTGGCTGCTGGTGACCACGTTGAAACCGTGGCGATCGTTGTCGTAGGCGATGTTGTTTTCGAAGGTGCTGTCGCTGAGGAAGTCAGCGACAAAGCCGTCCAGGCCGTTGCCGTGGGACACGCTGTTCTTGATGACCATGTTCACGGTCTGTTCGTGGGGGTCAAAGCCGTAACCGGAGCAGTCCTTGATTTCCACGCCATCGAGGGTGACGTTGGAGTCGTAACCTTCCTTGCCCGGGATGTAGCCGTTGAACCAGCCGTCGATCTTGCCGGTGGTGTTGTCCCGGTTGCCGTCGATGGTCAGGTTGCTCAGCCCGAAGTCGTGGGTCTCTTCGCCGTAGGCGGAGCGGATGACGCCGGTGATTTTCGTGTCCGAACCGTCCGCGACCTTGATGTTGGAGACGCCCATGCCGTCGCCGTACATGTAGACGTTGCTCTTGAGCATGAGGCAGCCGTCGGACGGTTCCTCGCCGCCTGAGACGATGTAGGTCCCGGGGGGTACATAGACTTGTCCTCCACCCGCCGCCGCAGCTGCATCAATCGCTTGTTGGATGGCCGCGGTGTCGTCAGAGACGCCATCTCCCTTGGCGCCAAAATTTTGGACGTTAAAAATCATGTACTTATCTCCGGTCACAGGCTGAGGTCACGCTGCGTGCCAATTTCCAATCGGCACTGCAGCAGGTATGACCCACCTGAACGGAAAAGTTGTCGCCGTATGTCGGAAAACCGTCGTTTTGTGACGATCGGCACATTTTGGTGGTTGTTGGTGTCACGTAATTGACGTTTGGAGGGATGTGCTTTTCTGGCACTGTTGGAGAGATGAGGAGTCTGCGAGCGATGAAGATCGCTTGGCAGGACCGGCTTCAGCCGGGAAGAGGCTAGGGTGGGCACCCTCGATTCTGCAGTGTGACGACCAACGCCTTCCCGGCTAAAGCCGGTCCCACAAAGTTCGCGTTAGCCGGTCCTATTATGGGTTGGCGGGCCTACTAGGCCACTTCAGCGGGGGCGCAGCGCAGGCAGTCGCGGCCTTCGCCCTTGGCGGCGTAGAGCGCCTTGTCGGCCATGGCGATGAGCGCTTCGGCGCTGGTCTGAGGTGCGCTGGCGATGGCGACGCCCAGGCTGATGGTGACCCTGGCGCCGTCGCCCAGCACCGGGTGGGGCACGTTCAGCGCGGCGACCGCAGCACGCAGGTTTTCTGCCAGGGCCCTGGCCTGGGCCGGGTGGGCGTGGGTCATGAGCACCATGATTTCCTCGCCGCCGAAGCGAAAGGTCAGGGCGTCGGCTTTCTGCGCCGTGCGCTGGATCACGCCACTCAGCAACCGCAGGCAGGTGTCGCCCTGCAGATGCCCGTAGTTGTCGTTGTAGGATTTGAAGTGGTCGATGTCCAGCAGGATGACCGCGACGTTCGTGGGGGTCTGCGTTGCGCGACTCCACAGGGAGGCCAGCACCTCGCCCTGAAAACGCCGGTTGAACAATTGCGTCAGCGAATCGATGCGCGCCAGTTCCACCAGTTGCGCTCGCAGCAACTGCCCGCGCAACGCAAACAGATAACTCAGGCGGCTTCCGTGTTCCAGAAACCACGACGCCATCATCAGCAACGCCGCGGTGGAGAAGAACAACAGCGCATTGGCTTGCCAGATCTGAAAGTCGGCGAACTCAGCGAGGTAAGTGGTCACCAGCTGAATGACCAGCATGCAGGCCATGGCCACCGCCGCGCAGCGCACCGGCACCTGCTGGATCACCGTGCAATACACCATGATCAGCAGCATCCCCAGCTGATAGTGCAAGCGGAACGGACTTTCGCTGTAGATCATCGCTATCAGCGGCATCACCGAACACGTCACGGTGCCGATGGCTGCCGTCGCTTCCACAATGCGTCGGGTGCTGGCGCGCCGCGCGATGATCAGCAGAATCATAAAGATCGGCGTCATCAGGCAGACACGGCCCAGCGCCACGTAGGTAAACATGTCGTTCAGGCTGAGCCAGTCGCTGACCATGAACAGGTTGTAGATGAGGATGCCGCCGATGCCCACGGCGGACAGAAACTGGCGGCGTTGCTCAAGCGTTTCGGCCTCGTAGCGCTGTTCCAGCTCAGTGCTGAAACGCAGGCTGCGAAAACGCGATGCGATGGTGCGATCGACCTCGGCGAGAAGTTGCGCGTCATGGGGGCCAGGTCGATCGAGGACAAAGGAAAGCATGTTGCACCAAAGGGGTGGGTTGACCGGACTATGACATCATCGGTGATGTCTTAGTGCCATCATTTCGTCGGAGCGCTGTTTTCGCAAGGACTGACCGATCAAGCGTCAGGTTTGCGATGAACAGCGCTCCGTCTTGCCTCAGATACGGAAACTGCCCACCAGCTGCGTCAAACGCGCCGACTGACGTTCAAGGTCGGAACAGGCGCGCAACGTGGCCTGCAGGTTTTCCACGCCTTCCTGGTTCAGTGTGTTGATTTCGGTGATGTCGACGTTGATCGCTTCGACCACCGAAGTCTGCTCCTCGGTGGCGGTGGCGACCGACTGGTTCATCGCGTCGATCTCGCCGATGCGCACGGTCACGCTTTCCAGGCTCGTGCCGGCCTGATTGGCGATGCTGACGCTTTCATGGCTCTCGCGCTGGCTGTCATTCATGATCGCCACCGCTTCACGGGCGCCGTGTTGCAGCTCCTCGATCATTTTCTGCACCTGGCTTGCCGATTCCTGAGTGCGATGGGCCAGGCTGCGGACCTCGTCAGCGACCACGGCAAACCCGCGCCCGGCTTCCCCGGCGCGTGCTGCTTCGATGGCAGCGTTGAGGGCCAGCAGGTTGGTCTGCTGGGAGATCCCGGTGATGACTTCCAGAATCTGCCCGATGTTGGCGGTCTTGGTGTTGAGCTGCTCGATCTGCTCGCTGGCGCCGCTGATACGCGTCGACAAGCGGTTCATCGCCTGAATGTTCTGACCGACCACGGCCTGACCACTGGACGCCATATTGCGCGCGTCGCTGGAATGCCCGGACGCCATGGCGGCGTTCTGCGCGATCTCCTGCGCCGCAGCGCCCAGCTCGTTGATGGCCGCCGCGACACTGCTGGTACGGTTGGCCTGCTGATCGGAGTTCAGCATCGAGGAGTTCGACGCGCTGACCACGCGCAGCGCGACTTCGTTGAGCTGCACGGTGGAGGAGGCCACTTCGCGCATGGAGTCATGGATCCGCTCCACGAACAGGTTGAAGCCGTTGCCCAGGTAGCCGAATTCGTCCTGGCTGAGGATCTCCAGGCGCTTGGTGAGATCGCCTTCACCTGCCGCGATGTCGTGCATGGCGCGGCCCATGGTGTTCAGCGGACGCATCAGCACGCTGAGCAACACGCCCAACAGCGCAATGATCAGGACCACGGCGATGATCGTGGCGACGATCGCCGAGTTACGGAAATCGCCCAGTGCGGCGTAGGCCTGGGCCTTGTCCACCGCGATGCCGACGTACCAGTTGACCGACGGCAGACCGTCAACGTGAGCAAAGGTGACGACTTCGGTCTTGCCGGCGTGCTCGCTTTCGCTGACGTCTTCGGACAGGCGCGGCGTAGCGTTCGGGTAGACCTCGGCCAGGGTTTTCATCACCAGCGAGGTGTCCGGATGCACGAGAATGCGGCCGTTGGCGTCGACCAGAAAGGCATGGCCGTCGTTCTGCAGGCGCAGCGCGCTGATCATCTTCACCAGCACTTCCAGACTCAGGTCGCCGCCCGCAACGCCGGCGACGCCGGAAGGGCCTTTCACCGGCGTGGCGATGGTCACGATCAGGCCTTTGGTCACGGCGTCCAGATAGGGCTCGGTCAAGGTGGTCTTGCCGGCCTTCAGTGCATCGGTGTACCACGGGCGGGTGCGCGGGTCGTAATCGCCGGGCATGTCATCAGGCGGTTGCGTCACGAATGAACCATCGGCTCTGCCCAGGTAGATGCTCATGAACGTCGAGATCAGCGTTGGCTGACCGAGCAGCCGGTTGAACACCTCGGGCGACGACACGGCGGCGCCCTCGGCGACGTTTTCCACCAGCAGGATGCGTCCCGACATCCAGTTCTGGATATTGCCGGCCGTACTTTCGCCCATCTGGTTCAGACTTTCCCTTAACTGATCCCGGATGGCGTTGCGTTGCAGATAATCGTTGTAGAGGGTGAATAAGGTAAACGCGGCGATCACCACCAGCGACGCCGCCAGCAGGATTTTATGGCTGAATTTCAGGGATTTGGTCATGCCTTGAGGGCCTTCAAGCGATTGCAGGGAAAGGATTGCAGTGTGTCAGTCGGGCTATCGGCGGCCAGCGGGATAGATGAATGGCTTGCTGCGCAAAACAGGCCTCTATTTGACTGGAATCTGACAATCGGTCCTGGGTGTACGGCCCGCGAGTCATGTAACCGTGCTAAGCGAGGAGGGCTGAGGGCGAGGACGTGAGTAAGTGGAGCAGGGCAGACGCCCAAAAAAAGGGCTGCAAAAAGCAGCCCTCTGGCATTCGACTTATGCGGCCCAAGCACGAAGCACGGCGCTTGAACCTTGAAGCTTGAAGCCTCGAGCTCGCAGCTAGGCCCTCATCCCTTAGAGCGCATGACTGTAGACCAGCGCATAGGATTCGATCCCGTCGTTAGGCTCCTTGATCCCTGCGTTTGAATAGTGGGTAACGCGCAGGCCGACGCGCTGGGTGTCGCCGAATTTCAGGCCGGCGCCGAGACGGTCTTCGAAGTTGAAAGCGGAACCGAACTTCTGGTCACCCGCAGATGAACCGGTAAACAACGAAACGCCCACACCGGCTTCGATATAGGGCTTCACCGGACCGCTGCCGAACTCATAAACGAACACTGGTGCAAAGGACGCCGAGTGGCGAGCGCCTGCCTGTTTGCCTGCTTCCCAGTAGGTGTAGCCCAGGTCCCAATAGCCGGTCAGCTTGCCGGTGGAGCTTTCCAGCCAGGACTTGTCCCAGTCGAAACCCAGGGCAACGCGGCCGGTGACGCCACCTTGGCTGGTGGCACCCAATGCACCGGAGATCTGCGTGGCGTTGGCGGTCATGGCAAAAGAAGACAGGCAAAGGGCAGCGAGCAGTAGCTTTTTCATGGTGGAGATAGCCAGAAAGGTCAATAAAACCGGGGAGAGGAATCACCCGAACGGATGTAGGGCAGAACGCCACTACAAAAGTTCCATTGGCCCTGTATGAAATTTCCCAGAACTTCGTTTTTGGAATGATTCAAGCGGTATCAAGCGCCCGATTGATCAAAATTGTTGAGGCTCGGCAGAAGGATAATTCGCTTTTACGGCGTGCGATTAAGGTCAACAATCCGCCCTGTCATTCCCGCCCCAAGGATCGCCCATGAGCCTCTCGCCCTTCCATCTCGCCATTCCCGTTTACGATCTCGCCGCCGCGCGCCACTTCTACGGCGACGTATTTGGTCTCTCCGAAGGCCGCTCCAGCGAGCAATGGGTCGATTTCGATTTTTACGGTCATCAACTGGTCATCCATGAGCACCCGAAGACCACTTCCCAGGAGTCCGTGCATTCCAACGCGGTGGATGGCCACGACGTACCGGTCCCGCACTTCGGCATCATCTTGCACTGGGAAGAATGGGAGGCGCTGGCGGAGCGTCTGCGCGCCCGGGAAACGAAGTTTGTGATCGAACCCTACATCCGCTTCCAGGGCCAGGTGGGCGAGCAGGCCACCATGTTCCTGTTCGATCCGTGCGGCAACGCGCTGGAATTCAAGGCGTTCAAGGACATGAGTCAGTTGTTCGCCAAATAATCCGGGCGTGCCCCTCGGGTGCTTGTCAAAGGCGCCCGTTTTCGTTTCAGCCGCACTGCAGCCACTTCAACTTACCTGTCCAGCGGCCGATAAACCGATTCAGCATCTCTTAATGATCGGATCGGACTGGAAAACTTATGCTCACTGCGATGAACAGGATGCTGGAAAACATCAGCGTCAGATCCAAGCTGTCTCTGGGCTTTGGCGCAGTGCTGGTGTTGACCCTACTGATAGCGTTGGCAGGGTGGTCCGGGATCGGCGGACTGAGTGAAAGGGGAGACCGGATTCTCGACATCTCAAAGCTCAATGACCTGACGCGTGACATGCGCATCGCGCGCTTGTCCTACACGCTCAATTACGATGCAGATCACGCCGCTGTGGTGGTCAAGGCGCTGGACAACCTTGACAGTCACCTGGCGTACTGCCGCGCCAATTTCGATTCGGCGTTGAATATCCCGCATATTCAGTCGGCGACGGAGGCGGTCAAGCGCTACCGCGCGCACTTCAGCGACTACGTTCAATCTGTGCAGAATCGCGAGGCCTCTCGTGGCATTTTCGGCAGCAATGCGGACGCCGCGGTGGAGCAATTGCAGAAGATTGAGGCCGCAATTTCCGCGAACGCCGACGCTGCGCAGACCGCTGCGGTGGTGAAGGCGCAGGCCTTGGTCGAGCAGGCGCGCTTCCAATTGCGCGGCTACACCTACAGCCTCAAACCCGAGCTTGAAGCACCGGCCAAAAAAGCCATCAGTGACGCTCGCGCCTACACCACGGTCCTTGGCCAGGCGCTGCCGGCGGCACAAAACGAGGCCGTGCAGCACCTCGGCTCGGCCCTCGACGCTTATTTGCTGACGGTCAGCCAGTTCAGCGAGGCTCAAGCGGGAGCCGCCAACGCTCAGTTGGGGTTGAACGAAGACATTGCCAGCCTGTTTGCCGCCAGTAACGCACTGGCAAAAAATCAGGCCGTATTGCGCAGCGAAGATGTGGACGCCGCCCGTAACGTGTTGGGCGGCGCGACACTGGGCGCATTGATCCTCGGCATTCTTGCGGCCTGGCTGATCACTCGCTTGATTGTCCTGCCCTTGATGGACGCGCTTCGCACTGCCGAGCAGGTGGCCGGTGGTGACCTGACAAATGCCCGTGTGGTGTCGCGCAAAGACGAACTGGGCATGTTGCAACGCAGCATGGCGCGGATGACGGTCAACCTGCGCGAACTGATTGCCGGGCTGCGCAATGGCGTGACGCAGATCGCCAGTGCCGCCGAGGAATTGTCAGCGATCACCGAGCAAACCAGTGCGGGCGTCAACAGCCAGAAGATCGAGACCGATCAGGTGGCGACGGCCATGAACGAGATGGCGGCCACGGTGCAGGAAGTTGCACGCAACGCGGAAAGCGCTTCCGAGGCCGCGGCCACCGCCACCCGTGAGGCCCGCGACGGTGACGAGGTGGTGCGTCAGGCCATCAATCAAATTGAGCGCCTGGCTGCCGAAGTCGGCCACTCGACGGTCGCCATGGCGGACCTGAAAACCGAAAGCGGCAAAATTGGCAGCGTCCTCGATGTCATCAAGTCAGTCGCTCAGCAGACCAATCTGCTGGCGTTGAACGCCGCCATCGAGGCTGCGCGGGCGGGCGAGGCGGGAAGGGGCTTTGCGGTGGTCGCTGACGAGGTGCGCAGCCTGGCCCAGCGTACCCAGTCTTCCACTGAAGAAATCGAGCAACTGATCACCGGTCTGCAGAGCGGCACGCAGCAGGTGGCGGGGATCCTTGAAAACAGCCGCGTGCTGACTGACAGCAGTGTCGAACTGAGTCGCCGTGCCGGGGTTTCACTGGGGGGCATCACCCGCTCGGTGGTGTCCATCGAGTCGATGAACCACCAGATTGCCGCTGCCGCTGAAGAGCAAAGCGCCGTCGCTGAAGAGATCAACCGCAGCGTGATCAGCGTTCGCGAAGTCTCCGAGCAGACATCGGCCGCCAGCGAACAAACCGCAGCGTCCAGTGTTGAACTCGCCCGGTTGGGCGTGCACTTGCAGACGCTGGTCGGAAAATTCAAGGTGTGACCGCCGAGGCGCACTTGCACGACGGGCAATGGCGTCAGTCTGCGCGGGGGAGCGCGTCCACAACGCAGCTTCTGAACAATTCCAGCAGCGGTGTGTGCCGCTGCAGGTATTTGCTCACCAGCACGATCTCGCGGAAAAAGGTCAGCTCACCAAGGTCGATGATCCGCACGTCCTCCGCATGCTCCAGCCACAACCCGGCCATGGGCACCAGCGCCACGCCCAACCCGGCGCGGACCATCTTGACGATGGCGTCCAGCTCATCGAGCTCCAGGGTTTGCCGCACCTCAAGTTTGCGCTCGCGCAGGAACTGCGTGACCCGGCGGCCGCCGAACGAGCGCTGATCGTAGCGAATGAAAGGGTGGTCGCTGAGGATCTGCCGAGGGTCGTCGCCCTGCATGCCGGATGGCGTGATCAGCACGAAGGGTTCTCTGGCGAGGACCTCGGCGTGCAGCTCTTTGGGCAGGGCGAATGGCGGTTTGATCATGATCGCCAGATCGAGCTCGCCGGCGTCCACCTGACTGAGCAGGTTCAATGAAACCCCCGGCACCAGACTGGCCTCGATGAACGGCGCCTTGCTGCGCAGCGCCACCAAGGCCTGAGGCAGGATGCCGGTCTGCGCCGTGCTGATGGCGCCGATGCGCAGCGCGCCGCGAAAGTCGTTGGCGCTGTCGGGGCTGCCCATGCGCCCGAACAGCTGCAGCATTTCTTCGGCCAGTGCCACGGCGCGTTGTCCGGCGGCGTTGAGGGTGGCGGCGCGGCCGGTGCGATCAAAGAGGGTGACGCCCAGAGCGTCTTCGAGGTTCTTGATCTGCGCGCTCACCGCCGATTGGGTCAGCCCGACCTCGCGCCCGGCCGCCGCAAAGGTGCCTCGACGCGCGACGCAGACGAAGGTTTTCAACTCTCTGATCATCGGCAGGTCCTGGCAGGAAATTCAAATCGGGCAGGGCGCACCCACAGGCGGCCGGCAGCGGATAGTAACCAGTGCCGTCGACAAATAAAAATGCCGCCTCAAAGGCGGCATTTTTTTACGCGGGACGCTTAACGATAGCGTTCCAGCCAGTGCGCGTAGGGCGCAGGCAGGGTCCACGAGGCTTTGTCGACGCCCAGTTCTTTGGCGGCGAAATAAGCCCAATGCGGATCCGCCAGGTGCGCCCGGCCGATCGACACCAGGTCCAGCTGACCGTTCTGCACGGCGGCCTGAGCCAGTTTCGGATCGCCAAAACCCCACGCCGAGGTCACCGGGATATCGGCTTCACGGCGTACGCGTTCGGCGATCGGGCCCATGAATGCCGGGCCCCACGGGATGTTGGTTTCCGGGATGGTGAAACCGACGCTGACGCTGAGCAGATCAAGACCGCCGGCCTTGAAGCGGCGCGCCAGTTCGATGGATTCGCTGAGGGTCTGCTCGTCACGGCCGTCGTACTCGATCACACCGAAGCGCGCGGTCAGGGGCAGGTTTTCCGGCCAGACTTCACGCACGGCGGCCAGGGTTTCCAGCAGGAAGCGGCTGCGGTTGTCGAAGCTGCCACCGTAGGCATCGGTGCGCTGGTTGGAGTGTTCGGAGAAGAAGCTCTGGCCCAGGTAACCGTGGGCGAAGTGCAGCTCGATCCATTCAAAGCCGACTTCACGGGCACGGCGTGCAGCATCGACGAAGTCCTGCTTGACCCGGGCGATGTCGTCCAGGGTCATTTCCTGGGGGACTTTCGGCAGGTTGGCGCCGAAGGCGATGGCCGAGGGTGCGATGGTCTGCCAGCCACGGGCATCATCGGCGGCCATGTGGTCGTCACCTTCCCATGGACGGTTGGCGCTGGCCTTGCGACCGGCGTGGGCGATCTGGATGCCCGGGACCGAGCCGGCTGCCTTGATCGCTTGCACCGCAGGAATGAACGCCTTGGCGTGCTCGTCGCTCCAGATGCCGGCGCAACCCGGAGTGATGCGGCCTTCAGGGGAGACGGCAGTGGCTTCGACGACCACCAGGCCCGCACCGCCGCGGGCCATGCTCGCGAGGTGAACGTGGTGCCACTCGTTGATGACGCCGTCGTCTGCCGTGTACTGGCACATTGGAGGGATGGCAATGCGGTTACGCAGGGTCACGTCCTTCAGCGTGAAGGGTTCGAACAATGCAGACATGAAATACTCCTGATGATTGAATTCGCTTGTTCGATAGTATTCGAAATATGGCGAAGAATGAAACCCCTCGCTATGATGCGCGGCATGCGCGCCTTCAAACATCCGTTACCGACCGAACTCACACTTGAGCGTTTGCTTTACGCATTAAGTGACCCCGTACGCCTCGAAATCGTTCGCTGTCTTTCCACGGTAGAGGAGGCGACCTGCGGCGAGCTCGACGGCGGACGGCCCAAGTCCAGCATGTCTCACCACTTCCGCGTGCTGCGCGATGCAGGCCTGGTGCATACGCGCAACATCGGCACCACGCACATGAATTCGCTGCGCACCGAGGAGCTGGATATTCGCTTTCCGGGTCTGCTGGGGTGCATTCTGGCTCAGGCGTGAACCGGCGTTTTCAGACGTACGGTGCGGTTAGTAGACCCGCCCTCAGCGCAAACAAAAATGGCCCGATCTTGCGATCGGGCCATTTAATTTGCGGGCTTGAACCTGACGCTTAGACGGCGCCGACGATCTTCGCAGCCGGTTGGGTACGACGACCCATTGCACCGGCACCGGCTGCCACGAGGGCAGAAACCACGAGGGTGATCAGCAGGATCCAGGCGGCGCGGGAAATGTTTTTCGCCGCAACGTCAGCCGCTTCACGGGCTTTCTGCTCGGCTTGGGCTTTCAGCTCCTGGTACTTGGCGTACGCCTGGCGGTAGCTGGCCTGGGCCTGATCGACGATCTGGTTGGCTTCGGCGTCGGTCTTGTTGCCGCGGGCCTTGATCAGGTTGACGAAGGCCTGACGGTCAGCGGCGTCCCACGCCTGGTCGCCCTTGGCTTTCAGACGGTCGAGCAGGCCGCTCAGTTGCTCGTCAGCCTGTTGTGGGGCTTCGGCGCTGCGTTGTACGGTGTTTTTCGCGTCTTCCTGGGTGGTAGCAACGTCCTGCTTGACCTTGTTCGGGTCCAGCTCAGGCTTGCCGGTCTGGCGCATGGCTTGTTCGATTTCGCCCTGGATATCGTCCAGATTGAAGTCGATGCCTTGGGCGCGCAGCTGCTCCTGGATCTTGCCGCCAACGGCCGGGGCCACTTGCGCAATGCCGCTGCCCACTGCCGACAGGCCGCTGCCCGCCAGATTCAAACCGCCACGCACGACGCCGGTCACGGCGCTGGACACCAGGTAAACGCTGATCAGCGAAACGCTGGCCCAGACCAGAATGCCGTGGAAGGCGCCTTCGCGATGGGCCAACCGGCCGGCGGCCCAGCCCCCGACGAACAGGGAAATGACCATACTCACACCCAGCCAGATGCCGGTGCCTTTGCCCATGCCTGCCAGCGGATCGGCTTCTTGCAGCGGATCGATGCTGGCGCTGCCGATGGCGGTGCCCAGCAGGCTGAGCATCAGCGAGACCACGAGCGCGAGTACCACACCGGCCAGAATGGCGCCCCAGGAAATTCGTTTGAGCAAGGGGGCAACAGCAGTCCCCCGGTAGACAGGATCGTCGTAGGCGGCAGGTGTAACTCGGTCATCGCGAATCATAGTGGCAGTTCCTTTGGTCATTGGCAGAGCGCAAGACGTGTTGCGCGTAATTCAATGACCTCCGCACTTTTTGATTAGTTTTATGCAGGCGGAAAATAAAATGCTGGCAAAATGCCTAAGCATCAAAATTGCCGAAAATTCAAAGGTCTGCAAGCAGATTAAATTGGAATCAGTGTTATTCCCAGTCGCGATATGGCGTCACCCCGGACGCTGTCCTTGGCTACCTTCTATACCACCGTAATAATTTTTCCCGAGATAGCCTGATGAATACCCTCACCGCCGATGACCGCACTCAGGTCACTCGGGAAGCCACCGTTGAATACTGGAAACACATCATCCCGATCGTGCAAATCGCGTTCGCGATTCACGTGCTGTTGCTGGGTTTGTTCCTGATCGTGGACCTGCCCGTGATGTGGGTCACCAACGCGGCGAGCGTCGCGGCTTACATCGCCTGTCTGCTGGCAATCAAACGCCGGCTGTATCGCTGCGCCGGCATGCTCATCTGTATCGAAATCATCGCCCACGCCGCCATCGCCACCTGGGTGCTCGGCTGGGACAGCAACTTCCACCTCTACGTGTTCTGCATTGTGCCGATCATTGCTTTCGGCTTTCATTCCTCGCCGGTGCGCAGAGGCTGCCTCAGCGCCGCCGTGCTCATCGTCACCGTGGGCGGGTACCTGCTGCGCAACAAGGTGCCGGTCTTCAGCATCAGCGAAAACGTTCAGGACCTGTTTGGCGCAGCCAACGCATTGACCGCAACGGCGTTGTTGCTGCACGCCACGGCGTTGTCGGTGCGCTTCAACCTGTCGATGCACATGAACCTTTATCACTCCGCCCACCGCGACAGCCTGACCAATCTCTATACCCGGCGGCGGGTGCTGCAGCGTCTGCGTCAGCTAGGCGGGGGGCGGCGGGAGATCCCCACGGCGCTGGTGCTGATCGACATTGATCACTTCAAACAGATCAACGACAAGCACGGTCATGACATGGGCGATGTGGTGCTGCAGCAGGTGGCCGCTGTCATCGACCAGTGTGTACGCACCACGGACATCGCCGCGCGCTGGGGCGGCGAAGAATTTCTGGTGTTGATGCCCAACACCCGCTTCGAGGACGCCCGGCTGATCGCCGAGCGGATACTTACGCATATTCGCGAACAGGGCGGGGAGATCAGGCAGATGAGCCTGAACCTTACCGCGACCCTTGCGGTGGCCATCCTGAAAGACGGGGAGACGTTCCGGGATGCGCTGAACCGGGCCGATCAGCGCTTGTACGAGGGCAAGCAGGAGGGACGCAACCGGGTCATGCTGGCGGAGTGAGCGCGGCGGGCCTCGCCAAGCCCAGCCGATGCACCCGCCGAATGTAAATTCTCTGCAAAGGTCGGGCTCGTCGCTTGTTCCTGCGGATCACGCAGGGCTAAATGTCGCAACAATTCGAAACACCTCAATCCGAACGTCAGCCTGCCGGCCAGGCGGCGCCTGCTGCACGACTGCAGCGCGCCGCGCGCATCGACGTTGCCTGGCGCAGCGTTTTGCACGCCGTACCGATCCGCCCGGCAACGCGCTGGCCGACGGCTTCACTTTTTGTCCCTTGGCCACAAAGAAGTAAACCATGACCCAGAATTCGGCAGCCCGCTCACGAAAGCGCCTTGTCCTTGCGCTCCTCATAGCCGTAGCCGTTGGGGCTGTTTATGTCTACTACCGGCACACCTCCAACACGACGCCGTCGACCGATGCTGGCGCGACTGTTTCCGCCGGACCCGGTGGTCGCCACGGTGGGCCAGGTATGGCGGACCCCAACGCAGCGGTCAGCGTCGCAGTGGGCACAGCCGGTACGGCGGATGTTCCAGTGATTCAGCAGGCGCTCGGCACGGTCGTCCCCAACTACTCGGTCACCGTGACCAGTCGGGTCGACGGTGAGCTGATGGCCGTGTATTTCACCGAGGGCCAGTACGTCAAGAAGGGCCAGTTACTGGCGCAGATCGACCCCCGTGCCTATCAGGCCACCCTGGACCAATACCTGGGCGACATGGCCCAGAATCAGGCGCTGCTGAAAAGCGCGCAACTGACCGCCGAACGCTATAAGCGGCTGTTCGCCAAGGACTCCCTCGCCAAGCAGGACCTGGACACGCAGATCGCCACCGTCGGCCAGTACGCCGGCGCCGTGAAGGCCGATCAGGGCCAGATCGATGCGGCGAAACTCAATCTGCTGTACGCGAAAATCGTCTCGCCGATTGATGGCTACGTCGGCCTGCGGCTGGTGGATCCGGGCAACATCGTTTCGTCCAGCAGCACCACCGGCATCGTCACCGTGACCCAGACCAACCCGATCGCCGTGACCTTCAGCCTGCCCCAGGCGCAATTGGCGACCCTGCTGCCCAAGGTCCGCAAGGGCGAGCCTTTGAGCGTGCAGGCCCTCGATCAGTTGGGCAACACGCCGCTGGCCAACGGCGCGCTGAAATTCATCAGCAACGAAATCGACACCACCACCGGCAGCATCAAACTGAAGGCGCTGTTCGATAACCCTGCCGAGAAGCTTTACCCCAACCAGTTTGTCAACGTGAAGCTGACAACCGACACCCTGCACAACGCCGTGGTGGTGCCGTCGGCCGCCGTGCAATTGAGCAGCGACGGCGAGTTTCTGTATGTGGTGAAAGACGGCAAGGTCGCCCGCCGCAGCGTCAAGGTCGGCCCGGTCTTCGGCGAGCAAACGGTGATCAGCCAAGGCGTGGACAAGGGCGATCAGGTCGTCACCCGAGGCATCGATCATTTGCGTGACGGCAGCACGGTGACCATTGAGGCGAACAAACCGGCCGGCGCGGATGTCGCCGCATCCAGAACCCCTGCCAGCGCCACGCAGCCGGCTGCCGGCAACGCTGCCCCATGAATCCTTCAAGACTGTTTATCCAGCGCCCGGTGGCAACGGTGCTGCTGATGCTCGCGGTGATGCTGGCCGGTATTTTCGCGTATCGCCTGCTGTCGACCTCGGCGCTGCCGGAAGTGGACTACCCGACCATCCAGGTCACCACGCTGTACCCCGGCGCCAGCTCCAGCGTGCTGGCCTCGGCGGTCACTGCGCCGCTGGAGCGCCAGTTGGGGCAGATGTCAGGGCTGGCGCAGATGTACTCGACCAGTTCGGCCGGGGCGTCGGTGATTACCCTGAAGTTCTCCCTGGACTTGTCGCTGGACGTCGCCGAACAGGAAGTGCAGGCGGCGATCAATGCCGCCGACAGCCTGCTGCCCACCGACCTGCCGAACCCGCCGACCTATAAGAAGGTCAACCCGGCCGACACCGCCGTGCTGACCCTCGCGGCGACATCGGACAGCCTGCCGCTGACCCGTGTGCAGGATCTGGTCAACACCCGTGTGGCGCTCAAGCTCTCGCAGATTTCCGGTGTCGGCATGGTCAGCCTGGCCGGCGGTCAGCAGCCCGCCGTGAAGATCGAAGTGAACCCCACCAGCCTGGCGGCCCACGGCCTGACCCTGGAAGACGTCTACGACAAGGTCAATGCCGCCAACGTCAACGGCTCCAAGGGCGGCTTCGATGGCCCGTCCCACTCCATCACCATCGACGCCAACGACCAGTTGCGCGATGCGGTGGAGTACGGCGAGCTGGTGCTGGCCTACGAGAACGGGGCGGCGCTGCGTCTGAAGGATGTCGCGACCACGTCCGAGGCGCCGCAGGATCAGTACCTGGGGGCCACGGCGAACGGGCAACCGGCGATTGTCATCGCGGTCCAGCGTCAGCCGGGGGCCAACGTCATCGACGTGGTCGACAGCATCAAGCAGAAGCTGGCGACCCTGCAAACGGCCTTGCCCGACTCGGTCAAGCTGACAGTCATCAGCGACCGCACCCAGACCATCCGCGCCTCGATCAAGGACGTGCAGATCGAGCTGTTGCTGTCCATCGGGCTGGTGGTGCTGGTGACCTTTGCGTTTCTCGGCAACTTCACCGCGACGCTGATCCCGAGCCTCGCGGTGCCGCTGTCGCTGATCGGCACCTTCGGCATCATGTACCTGGCCGGCTTCAGCGTGAACAACCTGACGCTGATGGCGCTGACCATCGCCACCGGGTTCGTCATCGACGACGCGATTGTGGTGGTGGAGAACATTTCCCGGCACCTGGAGGAGGGCGAAGAGCCCATGGCGGCGGCGCTGAAAGGCTCCCAGGAAATCGGCTTCACCATCATTTCCCTGACCTTCTCGCTGATTGCCGTACTGATCCCGCTGCTGTTCATGGGCGACGTCGTGGGTCGGCTGTTCCGGGAGTTCGCCATCACCCTGGCGGTGGCGATTCTGGTGTCGATGGTCGTGTCACTGACCCTGACGCCGATGCTCTGCGCGCATTTGCTGCGGCATGTGCCCGAGGGCGAAAAGGGCCGCTTCGCCGCCTGGGGCGATCGCCAGTATCAAAAGGTGCTGAACGGCTATGACCGGGGTCTGGTGTGGGTGCTCAATCACCAGCGTCTCACGCTGCTGGTGGCTGTCGGCACCGTAGCGCTCACCGGCTTTCTCTACCTGATAGTGCCGAAAGGATTCTTCCCGACCCAGGACACCGGTCTGATTCAGGGCTTCACCCGTGCCTCCCAGGACGTATCGTTCAGCGAGATGGCCCGTCGTCAGCAGGCGTTGGTGGAAGCGGTGCGTCAGGACCCGGCCGTGGAGTCGGTGTCGTCCACCATCGGCGTCGACGGCAGCAATGATTCGCTGAACAACGGCCGCCTGCAGATCGGCCTCAAGCCCTTCGACGACCGCGACGACACCGCGACCCAAGTCATCACCCGGCTTGAGAAATCCGCCAGCGCCGTGTCCGGCATTCAGCTGCATCTGGTGTCGTCCCAGGACCTGACCGTCGATGACCAACTGACCCCGAGCCAGTACCAGTTCACCCTCGACGACTCGGAGAGCGCGAATCTGTCGACGCTGACGCCCCGGCTGATCGAGAAATTGCAGCACCGCCCGGAAATGCGCGACGTCGTCGACAACCTGCAAGACCAGGGCCTGGTGGCGTACGTCGAGCTGAATCGCGCAGCGGCCATGCGCTACGGCATCAGCGCCTCCGACGTCGATACCGCGCTGTACAACGCCTTCGGCCAGCGCCTGATATCGACCATTTTCACCCAGTCCAACCAGTACCGCGTGGTGCTGCAGGTGCCGGGGCAGTTCCAGCAATCCCTGGCGGCGTTCGACAACATCTACCTGGCGGCGGCGACCGGTTCTGCCACGACGACGGCCAGCACGACATCGGGCACGTCTTCGAGCACCTCCACCCAGAGCACGTCATCCAGTTCGACCACCACCACCGGCACCCCGGCGCAAATGGTGCGCCTGACGGACATCGCCAAGGTCGGCCAGCGCACCGGTTCGCTGTCCCTCAGCCGCCTGGACCAGTTCCCGGCCGTGACGGTGTCGTTCAACCTGGCAGACGGCTATTCCCTGGAGCAGGCGCAGCAGGCCATCAGCGAGGTGATGATCGAGCTGAATGCGCCGAGCAGCATTACCCTGCGTTACCAGGGCGCGGCCGAGGCGTTCCAGACCGCCACGGGCAACACGCTGTGGCTGATCCTCGCGGCGCTGGTCACCATGTACATCGTGCTGGGCATGCTGTACGAGAGCTTCATCCATCCGGTGACGATTCTCTCGACGCTGCCCTCGGCGGCGATCGGCGCCTTGCTGGCGTTGCTGCTGACCGGGACGGAATTCAGCCTGATCGCGCTGATCGGCGTGGTGCTGTTGATCGGGATCGTGAAGAAGAACGCGATCATGATGATCGACTTCGCCCTGGAGGGTCGTCAGCACCAGCGCCTCAACGCCCGGGACGCCATTCACCGGGCCGCGCTGCTGCGCTTGCGGCCGATTCTGATGACCACGCTGGCGGCGCTGTTCGGCGCGCTGCCGCTGATGCTCGCCACGGGGGCCGGGGCGGAATTGCGTCGGCCGCTGGGGCTGGTGATCGTCGGCGGGCTGTTGCTCAGCCAGGTGCTGACGCTGTTCACCACACCGGTGATCTACCTGATGTTTGATCGCCTGTCCGAGCGGGCCAGGGCACGCTTCACGCGGGGCAGCAATCGGGGCAGCACCCGGAATGGCGATCAGGGCAGTGCGCGGCCATGAATCTGTCTCGGCTGTTTATCCGCCGTCCGGTGGCGACGCTGTTGCTGAGCCTGAGCATCACGTTGGCAGGGATTCTCGGCTACACGCTGTTGCCGGTGGCGCCGCTGCCCCAGGTGGATTTCCCGACGATCATGGTCAGCGCCTCGCTGCCCGGTGCCAGCCCGGAAACCATGGCCGCCACGGTGGCCACGCCGCTGGAGCGCAGTCTCGGGCAGATCGCCGGCATCACCGAGATGACGTCCACCAGCAGCCAGGGATCGACCACGTTGATTCTGCAGTTCGAACTGGATCGCGACATCAATGGCGCCGCCCGGGATGTGCAGGCGGGCATCAACGCCGCGCGCAGTCTGCTGCCCAGTTCGATGCCGTCGCTGCCCACGTACCGCAAAGCCAATCCGTCCGAGGCGCCGGTGCTGATGCTGGCGCTGACCTCATCGACACGCAGCCCCGGCGAGCTCTACGACCTGGCCTACAGCAAGTTGCAGCAGAAGATCGCCCAGGTGAACGGGGTTGGCGAGGTGTCGGTGCGGGGCGGCGCCTTGCCGGCGGTGCGCATCGACGTTCAGCCCAACCTGCTCAACCACGCCGGTATTTCCCTGGAGGCCGTGCGGCAGACCATCAACGACGCCACCAAGGCCAAGCCCAAGGGTATTCTCCAGGGCGAGGGGCAGAGCTGGGTCATCGACGGCAATGACCAGATCGACAAGGCCGCCGATTACCAGGACCTGGTCATCACCTACGAGAACGGCGCCGCTGTGCGTCTGCGCGATGTCGCCAACGTCTACGACTCGGTGGAAGACACCTTCGTCGGCGGCTATTACAACGGCCAGCCCTCGGTGACCCTGGGCGTGACCCGCCAGGCCGGCGCCAACATGCTCAAGACCATCGACAGCATCAAGGCGCTGATGCCCGAGTTGCAGCGGGAAATTCCCGGTGACGTGCAGCTGATCAGCGTCATCGACCGTGGCCCGACCGTGCGTTCGTCCCTGCATGACACCGAAGAAACCCTGCTGATCGCCACCTTGCTGGTGATTGCCGTGGTCTTCGTGTTTTTGCGCAACCTGCGCGCGACGCTGATTCCGGCGGTGGTGCTGCCGGTGTCGCTGATTGGCACCTGCTCGATCATGTACCTGCTGGGTTATAGCCTCGACAACCTGTCGCTGATGGCGTTGATCATTTGCACCGGTTTTGTGGTGGACGACGCGATCGTGGTGCTGGAAAACATCGCTCGCTATCAGGAGCAGGGCATGCGTCCGCTGCGTGCGGCGCTGATGGGCACCCGCGAAGTCGGCTTCACGGTGCTGTCCATGACCCTGTCGCTGATCGCGGTGTTCATTCCGATCCTGCTGATGGGCAGCATTGTCGGGCGGCTGTTCCGGGAGTTCGCGGTGACCTTGAGCATCGCTCTGGGCCTGTCGATGCTGGTCTCCCTGAGCCTGACCCCGGTGCTCTGTGTCCTGCTGCTGCGCCAGCCCGCCCACGACGCCCGCGAGCCGCGGCTTTATCGCTGGATTGAAGCCGGCATTGCGCGGATGCAGGGCGCCTATCTCACGGCATTGGCCTGGGTCATGCGCCATCGGCTGTTGACCATGTTCAGCCTGCTGCTGACCGTGGGGCTCAACGTGTACCTCTATGCCACGGTGCCAAAAGGGTTTTTCCCGGCCCAGGACACGGGTGTGCTGATGGGCGCCGTGCGCGCCGACCAGAACATTTCCTTTCAGGCCCTCAAGCCGCATTTGCTGCAGATCGCCCATGACCTGGCGGCCGATCCCGACGTCGAGGCGGTGATGTCGTCAACGGGCAGCGGGCGGGCCGGGTCGCGCAACACCGGCGACTTCTTCATTCGGCTCAAGGACTACAAGCAGCGCACCAGCAGCGCCGCAGCGGTGGCGAACCGGCTGACCCGGGCGAACAACAAGGTGGCGGGGATTCAGGTGTTTCTGATGCCCGCCGAGGACATTCGTGTGGGCGGGCGCAGCGCCAACGCCACCTACCAGTTCAGCCTGCAGGCCGATGATCTGGACCTGCTGCGGGTGTGGGAGCCGAAGGTCGAGGCGGCGCTGCGGGCATTGCCGCAACTGACCGGTATCGACTCGGACTCCCAGACCGGCGGCCAGGAGATGAAACTGCACATCGACCGTGCCGCCGCGAGCCGGCTGGGAGTGAGCGTCAGCGACATCGACAACCTGCTGAACAACGCCTACAGCCAGCGGCAGGTGGCGACCTTGTACAAAACGTTGAACCAGTACCACGTCATCATGGGCCTGGACCCGGTGTACACCCAGGACGCGACGATGCTCGACCGCATGTACGTGATCAACGCCGATAACCAGCAAGTGCCGCTGACCGCGTTTGCTACCTTCAGTCCTGACAATGCGCCGCTGGCCGTGGCGCATCAGGGTCAATCGGCGACCAGCACCATCGCCTTCAACCTGCAGGACGGCGTCTCTCTGGAACAGGCCACGGCGGCCATTAATGCGGCCGTCGACAAGGTCGGCTTGCCCCGGGATATCCAGTACGGTTTTGCCGGGACAGCCCAGGCTTACGCCGCGCTCGCGGCCAGCATGCCGTGGTTGATCGGCGCGGCGTTGCTGGCGGTGTACATCGTGTTGGGGGTCTTGTACGAAAGTTACATCCACCCGCTGACGATTCTGTCGACCTTGCCGTCGGCGGGAGTCGGCGCCTTGCTGCTGCTCAAGGCGGTGAACATGCAACTGACGGTCATCGCCCTGATCGGCATTCTGTTGCTGATCGGCATCGTCAAAAAGAACGCCATCATGATGATCGACTTCGCCCTGATGGCCGAGCGCGACCGCAAAATGTCGCCTGAGCAAGCCATCATTGAAGCCTGTCGCATGCGCTTCCGGCCCATCATGATGACCACGCTGGCCGCCTTTTTCGGCGCCTTGCCACTGGCCCTCGGCAGCGGCGGCGATGCCGACCTGCGCAAGCCGCTGGGCGTGGCGATTGCCGGCGGCCTGGTGCTGAGCCAGTTGCTGACCCTGTTTACCACCCCGGTGGTGTACCTCTATCTCGATCGCCTGAGCCGTTCTTCGCGGCGTTTCTGGCACACGCGTATCCGCCGCACTCACGTGCCCGGCTGACTGACAAGGTTGAATGAATGAACGCTGCGCTGCCGTCCCGTCTGTCCATCGCTCTGCTGCTGACCGGCACCCTGTTGACGGGCTGCATGGTTGGCCCTGACTACCAGAAACCCAGTGCGCCGATCTCCGCCACCTTCAAGGAAGCCCAGGGCTGGAAGGCGGCGAGCCCCCAGGACGAGTTGCCCAAGGGGCCGTGGTGGGCGCTTTATCAGGACCCGCAACTGGATGCGCTGGTGTCCCAGGTGCAGCTCAATAACCAGAACGTCGCGGTCTACGCCGCGCAATACCAACAGGCCCTGGCGCTGGTGCGTCAGTCCCGCGCCGAAGAATTCCCGACGTTGACCGGCACCGGGGCGAGCAGCCGCAGTGAGTCCGCCAGCGGCTCGTCGTCCAGCGGGGCAGGGGGTGTGAGCAAGCTGCATTCGGCCACCCTGGACCTGAGTTGGGAGGCTGACATCTGGGGCAGACTGCGCCGCACCAACGAACAGGACCGCGCCAGCGCCCAAGCCAGCGCTGCCGACCTGGCCAACGCCACTCTCAGCGCGCAATCGTCCCTGGCGCAGGATTACTTCCAGCTGCGCCTGCTGGACCGGCGTATCGCGCTGTACCGCGAGACCATTGCCGGTTACGAGCGCTACCTGCAAATCATCCAGAACAAGTACGACGAGCAGATCTCGTCGCGGGCCGATCTGGCGACGGGCAAAACCCAATTGCAGAGCGCCCAGGCCTCGATGCTCGACTTGCAGTGGCAACGCGCCCAGTACGAGCACGCTATCGCGTTGCTGATGGGCAAACCGCCGGCGGACTTTTCCCTCGCCGCAGACCCGGCCTGGCAGTACCACGTGCCCGGCGTGCCGTTGGGTGTGCCCAGTCGCTTGCTGGAACGTCGCCCGGACATCGCCGCCGCCGAACGGCAGATGGCCGCCGCCAACGCTGCGGTCGGGGTGGCAACGGCGGCGTATTACCCGGACCTGACGCTGAGCGCCAGCGGCGGCTACCAGAGTTCCACCCTGAGCAACCTGTTCTCGCTGCCCAACCGCTTCTGGTCGATCGGCCCGAGCCTGACCGGCACGATTCTCGATTTTGGCGCCACCCGCGCCAGTGTCGAACAGGCCCGTCATGCCTACGACGCCACCGTCGCGACCTATCGCCAGACCGTGTTGACCGGTCTGGGCGAAGTCGAGGATTACCTGGTCGAACTGCGCACCCTGGAGCCGGAGCTGGAAGCCCGACGCAATTCCGCGCAGTCGGCGGAAGATTCCGCAGCGGTGAGTCGCGATCAGTACGAAGCCGGCGTCATCGACTACCTCGACGTCGCCACCACCCAGGCCACCAGCCTGAACGAACGCCAGACCCTGCTCAATCTGGTCGCCACGCAGTTGATCACCAGTGTTCAGCTGCAGGCAGCGCTGGGTGGTTCGTGGGTGACAGAGTGATTTTCAGGCGGGTGCTGCTGATTCGGTGTCGGCTGCTTTTGATTGGTAGGACCGGCTTCAGCCGGGAAGAGGCCGGTGTGTGCGCCATCAATTCTGCGGTGTTGCCGCTGGCGCCTTCCCGGCTGAAGCCGGTCCTACTCTGCACATTCCCGCTTCTTCAGCTGAGTCGGGTCAGATACGCCGGGACGGGCTGTTCAGGCAGTACCGACAAGACTTTCAGCCGCTGCAGCATCCGCTGACGGGCGCGGTTGAGGTGTTCCTTGAGGTTCAGCGCGGCCGCATCAAACGCGCCGTGCAGCAGTAATTCGAGGATCAACCGATGCTCGGCCAGCATCGCTTCGTCGGGCCCGATGCCCAGCTGACTGTAGAAAATCCGGCTGATGATCATCGGGCTCTGGCCTTGGCGGATCAGCGTGGCAATCTTGCGGTTGCTGATGCCCGCCAGGCAGTGGTGATGCAGGTCTTCTTCCAGTCGCTCGATGTCTGCCAGGCTGCACTGCGGATTGTTCTGCGCGGCTTCAACCCGCGCGAGCATGGCGGCCAGGTCGTCCCGGCTCAGGCTTGGCGCGGTCTGGCGCAGTGCTTCTGGCTCGAGGCAGGCCCGCAGCTCGTAATCCTCGGTCACTTCCCGAGCGGTAAGCGGGCCGGCCAGCCACTGGGAGTAAGGCTCCTTCTCCACCAGCCCCCGGTCACGCAAACGCATCAGCGCCTCGCGCACCACGGCCCGGCTGACGCCATAGTGCTCGGCGGCAATTTGCTCATCGAGCCGATAATGACCGAAGGCGATACAGGTCGATAACGCCGCACCGATTTCCTCGAAAATCCGTTCGCCGAGGGGACGCGTGTCCACCAGCTCTTCACTGCTATCGAGGCCCAATTGATGGTGGGTCAGGGCCAGGCGCACTGGCTGTACGTCGTTGCCGTTGGGATTGACCAGATAACCGCGCCCATCAAACCGACTGATCAGGCCTTCTCCATGGAGCATATCCAGCGCCCGACGCACCGGCACCCGACTGGTGCCGAACAGCTCTGCCAGCGGCGCTTCGAGCAGCACCAGGCCTTCAACCACGTCACCGTTGACGATGGCATCGCGCAGGACCTGTCGGATCGTGGCGTAGCGGGACGCAGTGCGGGAATCCTCGGCGGACATCGATTTCATACACTTCTCGGAAGGCGGGCGGGGATTCTCGCACAAGACAGCGCGTCACTGCGGGCCACGGCAGAGCGCACGGTATTGGAGCTGTTGTTACTTTTCTGCACTAAAACGTACCTTTGCATAACTATCCATCCTTGATGGCATACCTGTGATGACGCTTACAGTCCTGCGCACCACCTCGTGCTTTAAAATTGGACGAGGTATCTAGCCCGGGGCTCTTGGCCCGCATGCCCACGCAATCATCGCTCCGCGAATCAAGGTACTCAGACTCTGGCACGCTTTCTGCCTTTAAGAAATGTACATTCTCCAAATATGTACATTAAAGGGTAGATGAAATGTCCGACGCTCGCTTCCCGGATCCGACACTCGCCGATGCGCTGGCCATGGCCGAAGCGTTCGCCAGCGGAACGAACGACCCGGTGCAGGCCCTGGACGCAGCGCTGGCGAAGGCTGCCGCCGTCGATGACGTGTTCATCTCTTTCTCCACCCCCCGGGCACGCCGCGAAGCAGAAGCCTCGGCGGCACGCTGGAAGGCCGGGCAACCGGCGAGCGCTCTGGACGGCGTGCCCATCGCCTGGAAGGACTTGTTCGATCTCGCTGGCAGCCCGACCACCGCCGGCGCTGCGTTGCGCCGTGAATACGCGCCGGCGCTGCTGGATGCGCAGAGCGTCGGCCTGCTGTCACGGGCCGGGATGGTCAGTGTCGGCAAAACCAACCTCAGTGAATTCGCCTACTCGGGTCTGGGCCTGAACCCCCATTTCGGCACGCCGCATAATCCCCTCGGGCATGACCAGCCGCGCATTCCCGGCGGTTCGTCGTCAGGCTCCGCGGTGGCAGTTGCAGCGGGTATTGTGCCCATCGCCATGGGCACCGACACGGCCGGCTCGATCCGCATTCCGGCTGCCTTCAACGGCCTGGTGGGCTTTCGCAGCAGTTGCCGCCGCTACAGCCGCGACGGGGTCTTCCCCCTTGCGCACACCCTCGACAGCCTTGGCCCGCTGACCCGTAGCGTGCGCGATGCGGTCGCCATTGACGACATCCTGCGGGGTCGCACAAAACCGACCTCTTTGCTGCCGCGCCCGTTGGCCGGTCAGCGGTTCCGGGTCGATCAGGCTGTTCTTGAGGACGACCGCGTCGAGCCATCTGTGCGGGACAACCTGCTGCGCTGTGTGAGCGCGATGCAGGCCCAAGGCGCGCTGGTCGAGGTGCGTCCTTCGCCGGCTTTTCAGGCCGCCCTTGATCTCATTCAGCAGCAAGGCTGGCTCGGCGCGGCAGAAGCCTTCGCCCTGCATCAGCCCTTGCTCGACAGCGAGGCGGCCGCGCAACTCGACCCTCGCGTACGACGCCGGCTTGAAGCGGCGCGGGCATTTCCGGCCAGCCACTTGATCAACCTCTACAGCGCCCGCGAGCGGCTTCAGCAACAGATGAGCGACGAACTCGATGGCGCCTTTCTGATCACCCCGAGCGTGGCCCATGTGGCGCCGCCGCTTGCGCCGTTGCTGAGCGACGACGACCTGTTTACCCGCACCAACCTGGGCACGTTGCGCCTGACCATGCCGGGCAGTCTGCTGGACATGCCGGGCGTGTCGCTGCCCAGTGGCTGCGACGCCCTTGGCCTGCCCACCGGCCTGTTGATCAGCGCGCCCAGTGCCGAAGACTCACGTTTATTGCGCGCAGCGCTGGCCGTTGAAGCCGCGTTGCGCACGTCCCGAAACCAAGGATCCGATAACTCCGCTGGAGAACGATGATGGCTAAAGAAATTCTGTGCGCCTTCGGTGTCGACGTAGACGCCGTGGCAGGCTGGTTGGGTTCGTACGGTGGCGAGGATTCGCCGGATGACATTTCCCGTGGCCTGTTCGCGGGGGAGGTCGGTGCGCCGCGCCTGCTCAAGCTGTTCGAGCGCTACGGCCTGCGCACCACCTGGTTCGTGCCCGGTCACTCGATGGAGACCTTTCCCGAGCAGATGAAGGCCGTGTTCGACGCCGGCCACGAAATCGGGGTCCACGGCTACAGCCACGAAAACCCGATCGCCATGACGCCCGAGCAGGAAGAAATCGTCCTCGATAAGTCCATCGAGCTGATCACTCAGATGACCGGCAAACGTCCGACCGGCTACGTCGCGCCGTGGTGGGAGTTCAGCAAGGTCACCAACGAGTTGCTGCTCAAGAAAGGCATCAAGTACGACCACAGCCTGATGCACAACGACTTCCATCCGTACTACGTGCGCGTGGGCGACAGCTGGACCAAGATCGATTACACCCAGCACCCCGACACCTGGATGAAACCGCTGGTGCGCGGTGAGGAAACCGATCTGGTGGAGATTCCGGCGAACTGGTACCTCGACGACCTGCCGCCGATGATGTTCATCAAAAAGGCGCCCAACAGCCACGGCTTCGTCAACCCGCGCCATCTGGAAGAGATGTGGCGCGATCAGTTCGACTGGGTCTACCGCGAGCACGAACACGCCGTGTTCACCATGACCATTCACCCGGACGTCTCCGGGCGCCCGCAAGTGCTGCTGATGCTGGAGCGTCTGATCGAGCACATCCAGAGCCACGCCGGGGTCAAGTTCGTCACCTTCGACGAAATCGCCGACGACTTCGTCCGCCGTAACCCGCGCCACAGCTGATAGCCCCTTCATTCCGAGGCGTGACCCATGTCCATTTACAACAAGCTTGATCTGACCGGCTGGAAACCCCGGCAACTGACTTCCGAAGAAGTCCGCTACGCCACCTGGATCGCCTTCTTCGCCTGGGTCTTTGCGGTGTACGACTTCATCCTGTTCGGCACCTTGCTGCCGGAAATCGGCCGGCACTTTCAGTGGGGCGAAGCGGAACAGGCGGAAATCGCCACCTGGGCCGCGGTCGGCACGGCGGTCATCGCACTGGCCATCGGTCCGTTGGTGGACCGCCTCGGCCGGCGCATGGGCATCATTTTCACGGTCACCGGTTCCGCGATCTGCTCCGCGCTGACGGCGCTGGGCGGGTCATGGGGCAAGTCGCCGTTGATCCTGATCCGATCTTTGAGCGGGCTGGGTTACGCCGAAGAAACCGTTAACGCCACGTACCTCAGCGAAATTTATGCGGCCTCCGAGGACCCCCGTCTGGCCAAGCGGCGTGGCTTCATTTACAGCCTGGTGCAAGGCGGCTGGCCGGTCGGTGCGCTGATCGCCGCCGGTTTGACCGCTGTGCTGCTGCCGATCATCGGCTGGCAGGGCTGCTTCGTCTTCGCCGCCATCCCTGCGCTGGTAATTGCGTTCATGGCGCGCAAGCTCAAGGAAAGCCCGCAGTTCCAGATTCACCAGCGCATCACCCAGCTGCGCAAGGCCGGCGACGCCGAGCAGGCCAAACAAGTGGCAATGACCTACGGCGTGGATTACGAAGAGCATCGCACCGCCGGCATCGGCGCAGCGTTCCGGGGCACCTCGCGCCGGGCGACCCTAGTGATCGGCGCGGCGATCCTGCTCAACTGGGCGGCGATTCAGGTGTTCAGCGTGCTGGGCACCTCGGTCATCGTCAGCGTTCACCACATCTCCTTCGAGAACTCGCTGATCATCCTGGTGCTGTCAAACCTGGTGGGCTACTGCGGCTACCTCAGCCACGGCTGGATGGGCGACAAGATCGGCCGGCGCAACGTCATCGGCCTGGGCTGGATGCTCGGCGGTCTGTCGTTCACCGGCATGCTGTTCGGCCCCAGCAACATGCCCACGGTGGTCGGCCTGTACAGCCTCGGGCTGTTCTTCCTGATCGGTCCGTATTCCGCCGCCCTGTTTTTCATCAGCGAAAGCTTCCCGACCAGCATCCGCGCCACCGGTGGCGCGATCATCCACGCGATGGGCCCGATTGGCGCCGTGGTCGCCGGTTTTGGCGCGACCTCGGTCCTGAGTGCCGGCGGCGACTGGCAGACCTCGGCGCTGTATTTCGGTGCCGTGCCGTGCTTTCTGTCCGGCGTGTTGATGTTCGCCGCCCGCCATGTGCGCCCAGAAACCGTCCAATAAGGAACTGAACATGACTCGCAGAGTAGCGTTGATTACCGGGGCCGCCAGCGGGATCGGCCAGGCCCTGGCGGTGGCGTTCGCGCACAAGGGCGTCGCGGTGGTGGGCGGCTATTACCCGGCCGACCCCCATGACCCGGAGATCACTGCGCGGCTGGTCGCGGAGGCGGGCGGCGAATGCCTGATGGCGGAGCTGGACGTGACCCGGACGGCCTCGGTTGACGCCCTGGCCGAGCAGGCCATCAGCCGCTTCGGCCGCATCGATTACGCCGTCGCCAATGCCGGCCTGCTGCGCCGCGCACCGTTGCTGGAGATGACCGACGCGCGCTGGAACGAGATGCTCGATGTCGACCTCACCGGCGTGATGCGCACCTTCCGCGCGGCGGCCCGGCACATGGGCGAGGGCGGCTCGATGGTGGCCATTTCGTCGATTGCCGGTGGCGTCTATGGCTGGCAGGACCACTCGCACTACGCCGCGGCCAAAGCCGGGGTGCCCGGGTTGTGTCGCTCACTGGCGGTGGAACTGGCGCCCCGGGGGATTCGCTGCAACGCCGTGATCCCGGGGTTGATCGAGACACCGCAATCGCTGGACAGCAAGAACTCACTGGGACCGGAGGGCCTTGCCAAGGCGGCCCGGGCCATCCCGCTGGGTCGTGTCGGCCGGGCCGATGAAGTCGCTTCGCTGGTGCGATTCCTGTGCAGCGAGGAGTCCAGTTATCTCACCGGGCAAAGCATCGTCATCGATGGCGGCCTGACCGTGCGGTGGCCGGAGTAGGGCGCAGCGCTGATCCGCTGTTGATCGCGCTACAGGCGCTGGACTGAAAGAGGAAACACCATGCAACTGAAAAACAAGCGCGCTGTGATCACGGGCGCCGGCAGCGGGATCGGTGCTGCCATCGCCCGCGCGTTCGCCGAGCAGGGCGCGCGGCTGGTCCTGGCCGATCGCGACGCCGTTACCCTGGCGACCACCGCTCAGGCCTGTCGCTCATTAGGTGCCCAAGTGGTGGAAAGCGTGGCCGATGTCGGCACCGTCGAGGGCGCGCAGGCCGGTGTCGATGCCTGCGTCGAGCACTTTGGCGGCATCGATATTCTGGTCAACAACGCCGGGATGCTGACCCAGGCGCGCTGTGTCGACCTGACCCTGGACATGTGGAATGACATGCTGCGCGTCGACCTGACCAGCGTGTTCATCGCCAGTCAGCGCGCCTTGCCGCACATGCTGGCGCAGCGCTGGGGACGCATCATCAACGTCGCGTCACAGCTGGGCATCAAGGGCGGCGCCGAGCTGACCCATTACGCGGCGGCCAAGGCCGGGGTGATCGGCTTCAGCAAATCCCTCGCCCTGGAAGTGGCCAAGGACAACGTGCTGGTCAACGCCATCGCGCCGGGGCCGATCGAGACGCCGCTGGTGGCCGGTATCAGCAGCGCCTGGAAAACCGCCAAGGCGGCCGAGCTGCCCCTGGGGCGCTTTGGCTTGGCGGAAGAAGTGGCGCCCGTCGCCGTGCTGCTCGCCAGCGAGCCCGGCGGCAATCTGTTCGTCGGCCAGACCCTGGGGCCGAATTCCGGTGATGTGATGCCCTGATGCATCAGATCGAATAAAACAGGAGCGAAAGACCATGTGTGGACTCTGCGGCCTGCTGGGCGAAGACGTGCACTGGAGCGACCCGCTGGGCGACGAACTGCCCCGTCGCCGCGAACGCCTGCGCCGGATTGCCGCGATCAACAAGGTGGTCGCGCCGTTCCGCCTGAAGGTCGAGGACTTTCAGGGCGTCTCCTACCTCCTGCTCGGCGCCACCGGCAAGCAGGAACTGGCAAGCGGCCTCGATCAATTGTGGCAACGGGCCGAGCAGTTGATCGGACGCCCGCTGGATCCGCTGGATGAACGACTGCTGGACCACCTGGAGCAGCACCCATGAGCATCGCGCTGAACGTCATCACCGGTTTTCTCGGCAGCGGCAAGACCACCTTGCTCAAGCGCCTGCTGCAGGGCGAAACCCTCGGCGACACGGCGCTGCTGATCAATGAGTTCGGTGACGTCGGCATTGATCACCTGCTGGTGGAAGAGGTGGCGCCGGACACCGTCCTGCTGCCCAGCGGCTGCGTCTGTTGTTCGATTCGGGGCGAATTGCGCGACGCGTTGACCGACTTGCTCCAGCGCCGGGCGCGGGGTGAAGTGCCGGCGTTTCGACGCATCCTCCTGGAAACCACGGGCCTGGCCGACCCTGCGCCCATTCTGGCGACGATCAACAATGACCCGCACCTCCGCGGCCGTGTGCATATCGGGTTGGTAGTCACCGTGGTCGACGCCAGCCATGCCGCGCTGCAGGAACGCCTGCACCCGGAATGGATGGCCCAGGTCGCCGCTGCCGACCGGCTGCTGATCAGCAAGACCGACGTCGCCGACGAAGACGCGCTGCAGGCGTTGCAGCGGCGTTTGCAGTCGATCAATCCCGCGCCTGTGATGACCACGGATGCCATTCAGAGCGGCGACCAACTGCTGCTCGGTGACGGGCTGCACAGCAGTGATCCCGCCCAGGAGGTCGCGCGCTGGCAATTAATGGGCGTGCGCTCGACAGCCGCCCGCCACGGTGAGGCGCAGGTCTGCTGCCTGACCTTTGAACGCCCGCTGGATTGGGTCGCCTTCGGGGTCTGGCTGTCCATGCTGCTAAGATGCCACGGCGAACGAATCCTGCGCGTCAAAGGACTGCTCAACGTGAACAACAGCCACGCCCCCGTCGTCATCCATGGCGTGCAGCATTGTCTGCACGCGCCGGTGCACCTGCCTTCATGGCCCGGCGACGACCATCGTTCGCGGCTGGTATTCATCGTGCGCGGGCTGGACACCGCGCTGCTGCGCCGCTCGTTCGAGGTGTTCAGTGAACGCCTGGCGCCGGCGCCCCGGGAAGCGCTGGCATGACCGTGACGCTGAGGGTACTGGGCACTTCGGTGACGCTGCTTGAATCCCTGCGGGTTCGCGCCGAAGCAGACCTCGGTATCAAGCTGGTCTATCAGGTGCATGACGTGCAGACCGCCCAGCGCATCGCGGTCATGCAGCCCGACAGTTACGACCTCTATGACCAGTGGTTCCACAACGTGGATTTCGTCTGGCCCGCCCGCGCCATTCAGCCCATCGACACCCGCCGTGTTGCCCTGTGGCACGAAATCAACGACCTGCCCAAACGCGGCAGGCTGTCGGCCAGTGACCGCCTCGGCAGCGGCAGCGTGCCCAGCGAGCGCCTTTTTGTGCAGCACGACGGCAGCCTCGGCAGCGCGGTGAGCGAACGGATCAGCATGTTGCCGCTGACCCATAACGCCGACAGTTTCGCCTATCGTCCCGAGCGCCTTCCCGCCGGCTTCAGCTCGGCGGACGAGAGCTGGGGCTGGCTGGTCGATCCGGCCTGGTGCGGGCGGGTGGCCCTGCAAAGTGACGCGGCCATCGGCGCACTCGACGCCGCGCTCGCCGTGCAAGGCGCAGGGCTGGCGCAGTTCCGCGACATCGGCAACCTGAGCATCGAAGAGATCGACGTGCTGGCCGACATCCTCGTGCGCAAGCAGGGGCAGGGCATGTTCGGCGCGTTCTGGTCAGACGATGAAGAAGCGGCGGAGCTGATGTTGCATCCGACAATCGACATCCAGAGCTTATGGTCGCCGACCCTGGTGCGCTTGCATCGGGCCGGCGTGAAATACCGCGTCGCCGTCCCGCGCGAGGGTTATCGCGGCTGGTTCGGCGGGTTGTCCCTGTCGCGCCATGCCAAAGGCGAGGTACTCGATGCGGCCTACGCCTACCTCAACTGGTGGCTGTCCGGCTGGCCCGGGGCGGTGATGGCCCGCCAGGGTTATTACATCGGCAACCCGGCCCGCAGCCGCGAACACCTGAGCGCGGCCGAGTGGGATTACTGGTACGCCGGACTGCCCGCCCGGGAACAACTCATGGGCAGCGACGGCCTGCCGCTGATCGACATCGGCGAAGTGCGCGATGGCGGCTCCTACGAGCAGCGCATGGGCCACATCGCGGTGTGGAATGCGGTCATGGATGAGCACAACTACCTGGTGCGCCGCTGGGGGGACATCTCCCGGGCCGGCAGCAAGGGCTCGCGCAGGCAGTGAAGCCCTCGCGCGGGCCGCAAGCCGGGGCGTGGCGGACCGCTGCGCCAGCGTCCCTGCAAAATGCCCGGCGGGCTGATTGACCGATAAACACATTCACAACCGGCGATTACTCATGGACTATAGGCGCCATTTGGCGCGCCCCTCATGGGGCCAGCGCTCGTAGCTTCAGGATCCTGTGAATGAACATCAAGATTGACGCGCTGATCGCCCGCAAGATCGGCTTCGCCTCCCACCAGAATGCCGTTCCCCTCGTGCGTGAATTGAGCCTCTGGAACCAGGAAGAAACCACCCTCGAAGACCTGGTGCTGACCCTGAGCACCGACCCGGAGTTCGTTGAAAGCCGAAGCTGGAATATTGACCGCATCCACGCCGGTGATCGCCTCGGCATCCCTGATCGCGACATCAAGCTGAACGCCGGATACCTGTCCGGTCTGACCGAAAGCCTGAACGCCGACGTGGTGTTGCGCGTGTCCCAGGGCGAAACGGTGCTCGTCGAACAGCGCTTCCCCACCGAGCTGCTGGCCCGCACCGAATGGGGCGGTCTGAGCGCGATGCCGGAATTGCTCGCCGCGTTCTGCATGCCCAATGACCCCGCAGTGGACCGGGTGCTCAAAGCCGCCTCGCAAGTCCTGCGCCGTGCCGGCAAGAAAGACGGCATCGACGGCTACGAAAGCAAATCCCGCACGCGCACCTGGGAACTGGCTTCCGCCATCTGGTCGGGGGTGTGCAGCTTTCAACTGAGCTATGCGTTGCCACCCGCCAGTTTCGAGCAGCAGGGCCAGAAGATCAGGCCACCGAGCGTGGTGCTGGAAAACGGCGTCGCGACCTGCCTCGACACCGCGTTGCTGTTCGCGGCAGCGCTGGAGCAGGCCGGTTTGAATGCGTTGCTGGTCATGACCAAGGGTCACGCATTCGCCGGCGTCTGGTTGCAGCCGCAAGAATTTTCCCAGTTGCTGACCGATGAAGCGTCGGCGGTGCGCAAGCGTCTCGACCTGAAAGAAATGCTGGTGTTCGAGACGACCCTCGCGACCCAGGCACCCGCGCCGAGTTTTTCCCGGGCGGTGGCCGCCGCCGAGCGGGAACTCGACGATGAGCAGTTCATCATGGCCATCGACGTGCACCGCGCCCGGATGCAGAAGATCCGTCCGATGGCGCTGGTGTCAGCGGTTGTTCCAGTCGATGGCGCCGAGGAAGCACCGCCCGTGGCGGAAGGGCTGGAAGAAGCGCCCTCGCTGCCGGGGTTCGATGTCGAGATCAATGAAGACGCCTCGGGGCCGGCCGGAAAACTTACCCTGTGGCAACGCAAACTGCTCGATCTGACCACCCGGAATCGTCTGCTGCATTTGCCTGACAGCGCCAAGGGCGTGCGTCTGCTATGCCCCGATCCGGCGGCCCTTGAAGACCTGCTCTCCAGCGGCCAGCGCATTCGCGTGGTGGCCGTCCCCGATTTGAAAAGCAGCGGCCGCGATGAGGCCCTGTATGAACAGCAGAACAACGAAAGCCTGGTCGACGAGGTGGCCCGTCAGGCACTGGCGCGCGGCGAAGTCCTCGCCAGTCTGGAGAAGGTCAAGCTGGAAGCCACGCTGATCGACCTGTTCCGCAAGGCCCGCAGCGATATCGAGGAAGGCGGTGCCAACACGCTGTTCCTGGCCATCGGCTTCCTGAAGTGGAAGAAAAGCGTCGACGACCCGAAAACCTATTCCGCGCCGTTGATTTTGCTGCCGGTGAAACTGGAGCGCAAAAGCGCCTTGTCCGGCGTCACCCTGAGCCTGCTCGACGAGGAACCGCGCTTCAACCTGACTTTGCTTGAGCTGCTGCGCCACGACTTCGAGCTGGTGATTCCCTGGCTGGACGGTGAGCTGCCCAGCGATGGCAGCGGCATTGATGTGGCCGGTATCTGGAACAGCGTGCGCCGGGCGGTGCGCGATGTACCCGGCTTCGAGGTCAGCACCGAGCTGGTGCTGGGCACCTTCTCGTTTGCCAAATACCTGATGTGGAAAGACCTGAACGCCAACGCGGCGCAGCTGCTGCAAAGCCCTCTGGTCAAGCATCTGCTGGACCCCGACGCAGCGGGTGAAGGAGCGGGTGAAGGCTTTTCCAGTTCGGCCGAATTTCCCCGCCCCGAGCGTCTGGATGCGACCGTCACGCCGGCGCAGCTGTTCGCCCCCTTGCCGGCCGACTCGTCGCAAGTGGCCGCGGTGGTGGCGTCGGCCAACACCCACAGCTTCGTCATGGACGGGCCACCCGGCACCGGCAAATCCCAGACCATCGCCAACATGATCGCCCACAACCTGGCCCTCGGCCGGCGTGTGCTGTTCGTGGCAGAGAAACGCGCCGCCCTTGACGTGGTATTCCGTCGTTTGGCTGAAAAGGGCCTTGGCGAGTTCTGTCTGGAGCTGCATTCCAGCAAGGCGTCCAAGGTTGAAGTGCTCAAGCAGCTGGACCGCGCCTGGGACGTGAGTGAAGCGTTGAGCGCCGAGGAATGGGAGCGGGAAGCCGCCCGGTTGCAGACCCTGCGCTCACGGCTCAATCAACTGGTCGACGTGCTGCACCGACGCTGGGATAACGGCCTGACCTTGCATCAGTCCATCGGTCGGGTGGTTCGCGACCACAGCGCTCAGACGCCAAGAATGAGCTGGGAAACGGGCACGGAACACGATGGAACCGAGTACGCCGGGTTGCTGGATCTCGCCCGTCGCCTGGGACTCAACGGCAGCGCCGCCCGCGAGCTGTCAGGCAAGTTCGGCGCCCTGGCGCAGACGCAATGGTCGAACGCCTGGCAGGCACAGATCGCCAGCGTCGCCCGTGAGATTCCCCAAGCCCTTGATCAGTTGAACGCCGCCAGCGAGCGGCTCCTGGGTCTGACCCACGTGCCGTTGCCGGTCGCTGAAGTGGCGCAGGTCCAGCAGCTGCATGAGCTGGTTGCCCTGATCCTTGAATCCCACGGGCTGAACCTGTCATTTGCTTTTGCACCCGATGCTGCCGCGCGCATCGAAGCAGCCCGGCGCAGTTGCCAGTTGATCGAGAGCTATCGGGAGCTTGAAGAAACCCTGTCTCTGGATTACGCCGATGAAGCGTGCCGTCGTGTGCCGGTCGCGCAACTGCGCACCGAGTGGCATGAAGCCGAGGGCAAGTTCTGGTTTCTGGCGACGTTTGCCAAGAAAAAGGTGGCGAAGAAGCTGGCCTCTCTGGGTGGCGCGGCGGGCCTGCCGGACACCTTGGGCGACCTCGCCATTTTTGAACGCCTGCAGGCTCAGCTACTGGAGCTGGACGGGTTGGCCAGCGACATGCAATCGATGCCCGGCTGGAAAGGCATGACCAGCGACCCGGTGCGAACGCTGCAGGCCGTGACCTTGGCCGAGCGTCTGCGCGGCATGCTGATCGGGCTGGCGGAATCACCCGAGCACTTGGTTGCCTTGCGCGGCGCCGTGGCGCGTCTGGTGATCGAGGCGAACGACATGTTGGCGCCGAGCGGCCAAATCGCTTCCGCCTGCTTGACGTTGCAGCAGGCGCTGTCGCGCTTTGAGGAAGCGGCGCGGTCGTTCGCCGGCCTAGCCGGCACGGCCACCGAGACTCACCCGAGCGTGGCCGTTCTTCGGACCACGTCACTCGCCATCCAGCAGCACGAAGAGCAGCTCAAGGCGTGGTGCGACTGGTGCCGGGTGCGCCAACAGGCAACTGAGGCCGGCCTGGCCACTCTGGCTCAGGCACTGGAAACCGGCAGCCTGTTGCCGTCCGCTGCAGAGGACACCTTCGTCACGGCTTATGCCCACTGGTTCGCGACCCAGGGCATCGACGGCGAACCCTTGCTGCGCAATTTCGTGGCGGCCGAGCACATGAGCGACATCGGCGCCTTCGTGCGTCTGGACGACGAGCTGGCGAAACTCACGGTGCGCTATATCCGCGCCAAGCTCTGCGGCTTGATTCCGTCCAAGAATGACATTCCCAAGAGCAGCGGCTTCGCCATCCTCAAGCACGAATTGCAGAAGTCCCGCCGGCACAAACCGGTCCGGCAGCTGGCGATCGAGATGGGCGATGCGCTGAATCGCCTGGCCCCTTGCATGCTCATGAGCCCGTTGTCGATTGCCCAGTTCCTGCCCGCCGACCAACCGCCGTTCGATCTGGTGATCTTCGATGAGGCGTCGCAAATCGCGCCGTGGGACGCCATCGGTTCGATTGCCCGGGGCAAGCAGGTGATCATCGCCGGTGACCCTCGGCAGATGCCGCCGACCAACTTCTTCAACCGTGGCCCGAATGCCGGCGACGACGACACCGCCGAAGACATGGAAAGCATCCTCGACGAATGCCTGGGGGCAGGGGTGCCGAGCCACAGTCTTAGCTGGCACTACCGCAGTCGCCATGAAAGCCTGATTGCCTTCTCCAATCACCGTTACTACGACAGCAATCTGATCACTTTCCCGGCCGCGGAAACCCGCGCCAGCGCCGTCGAGTGGCGCAAGGTCGAGGGCGTGTACGCCAAGGGCAAGGGGCGTTACAACCAGGCCGAAGCCCAGGCCATCGTCGATGAAACCGTCAAGCGCCTCACCGACCCCGCGTTCGTGGCGGCGGGGTATTCCATCGGCATCATCACCCTCAACTCCGACCAGCAGAAACTGATCAACGACCTGCTGGACGCGGCCCGCAAGCAATACCCGCAGATCGAGCCGTTCTTCCAGGACACCCAGACCGAGCCGGTGGTGGTCAAGAACCTAGAGACCGTCCAGGGCGACGAGCGTGACCTGATTATGCTGGGCATTGGTTATGGCCCCACCGAACCCGGTGCGCCGGTGATGTCTATGAACTTCGGGCCGCTCAACAAGGACGGCGGATGGCGCCGGCTCAACGTCGCCATCACCCGGTCCCGCCGGGAAATGCTGGTGTTCACCTCGTTCGATCCGTCGATGATTGACCTCAACCGCACCAACGCCCGGGCCGTGCGCGATCTGAAGCACTTCATCGAGTTTGCTCAGCGTGGTCCGAAGGCGCTGGCCGAGGCGGTTCAGGGCTCGGTGGGCGGTTACGACTCGCCGTTCGAAGAAGCCGTCGCGCAAGGGCTGAGGCGTTTGGGCTGGCAGGTCGTTCCGCAGATCGGCGTGTCACGTTTCCGCATCGATCTGGGCATCGTTCACCCGGACCGCCCGGGCGATTATCTGGCGGGTGTTGAGTGCGACGGCGCCACCTATCACAGCGCTGCCACGGCGCGGGACCGGGACAAAGTGCGCGGGGCGATTCTCACCGGCCTGGGCTGGAACCTGCTGCGGCTGTGGTCCACCGACTGGTGGGTGGATAAGGAAGGGGCGTTGCAGAAGCTGCACGTGGCGCTGAACGACCTGCTGGCTGAATCGCGACGGGACGGCGCTGCCGAACGGGCCGATGAGGCCGTCACCGCGCCGCTCCTGGTCGACTTCACAGCGTTAACGGAACCTGAGGCTGACGACGAGGTGAATGAAACCCCGATTGGTTAGATTGATCTCCGGGGCCCGTCTTAGCAGACCCTGGTTTTACTTGCTCAATGCTGGCGGTCAGTCGAGGTAACAGAGGCGCCTGATCGTCAGCATCTCACTGACCGCACGCGGTCTTTTAGTGGGACCGGCTTCAGCCGGGAAGAGGCCAGTGCGATCGCCCTCACTTTTACGGTGTGGCCCCTGACGCCTTCCCGGCTGAAGCCGGTCCCACATTGTTGCTTCAGCCCCGGTTTATGGGGGGGCCTGGCTTCGTCCGACTGGTTAAAGGTCAGTGATCTCTTTGTGGCGCGGTACCAGCGTCTTCATCACACTCCACGCCACCAGGTAGGCGAGGGCGCAGATCGCGAACATGATCATGTAGCCGGTGTGAATGTCGTTGATCGACTTGTAGTAGTCGAATACCCAGCCGCCGATCTTGGTCATGACCACGCCGCCCAGGCCGCCCGCCATGCCGCCGATGCCGACCACCGACGCCACGGTTTTCTGCGGAAACATGTCGGAGACGGTGGTGAAGATGTTGCAGGACCACGCCTGGTGTGCGGACGCGCCGATGCCGATCAACAGGACGGGCACCCAAAAGCTGATATAGCCGAACGGTTGCGCCAACAGCACCACCAGCGGGAACAGCGCGATCACCAGCATGGCCTTCATCCGGCCGTCATAAGGCTTGTCACCGCGGGCCATGAAGTAGCTCGGGAACCAGCCGCCGCCAATGCTGCCGACCATGGTCATGCTGTACAGCACGAACAGCGGAAGCACGATGGCCTGGCCTTTCATCCCGTACTGCGCCGACAGGTAGGTCGGCAGCCAGAACAGGAAAAACCACCACACGCCGTCGGTCATGAACTTGCCGAAGGCAAACGCCCACGTCTGGCGATAGGTGAGCAATTTGAACCAGGAGACCTTGACCGCAGGCGCGCCCGGCAGCGGGGCCGCCTTGACGTGCTCGACCTCGTCACTACGGATATAGGCCAGTTCTTCGGCCGTCAGGCGTTTTTGCTGATCCGGCTTTTCGTACAGCGCCATCCACACGCCCAGCCAGACAAAACCCAGCAGGCCGACCACGATGAACGCCGATTCCCAGCCCCAGAATGCCGCGATCAGCGGCACGCAAATGGGCGCCGTGATCGCGCCAACGTTGGCGCCTGAGTTGAAGATGCCGGTGGCGAACGAGCGCTCTTTTTTCGGGAAGTATTCGGCGACCGCTTTGATCGCAATCGGAAAGTTACCGGCCTCGCCAACCGCCAGCACGGCCCGTGACAGCATGAAACCGGCAATGGACACCGGAATGGCGGCGAATCCCAGGGCGGTGGTGATCGCGCCAATGCCTTGTCCCAGCGGCACTGCAAACGCGTGCATGACCGCGCCGGTGGACCAGACACTGATGGCCACCACGAACGCGGTTTTGGTGCCAATCCTGTCGACCAGACGCCCGGCGAAAATCATCGAGATCGCGTAGACGAACTGAAACACCGAAGCGATGTTGGCATAGTCGGTGTTGCTCCAGCCAAACGTCGTGGACAGCTCCGGTGCCAGCAGGCTGAGCACCTGACGGTCCAGGTAGTTGACTGTGGTGGCGAAAAACAGCAGCGCGCAGATCGTCCAGCGGTATTTGCCGACGGACCGGGTGGCCGCCTGGGTAATGCTTTGGGGGTGGGTAGACTCGTTCGGGATCATGGCATCACTTTTTTATTATTGGGGTTATCGATTGTGATCGTCTGTCGTCGTACAACGCTGTAGGTATAGCGAGCGTTTCAGCAGGCTGTCAATGTTTGCACGCGAAACATCGCCGCCCCATGCTCATCAGGCTTCAGATGTCACCCGGGGAGGCGCTGGCTTTTCGGAAAAACCGTGAGGTGTGGCCCAAAGGTCCGCGTCAGCCTGATCGGGTCATGCCGCCGGGCTGACTATCAGATCGGTCTATCAGATCGGCGTGTTCATGAGTTCACGCACGCGGGCGGCCAGTGTCTCGATGCCGAAAGGCTTGATGAGCACATGCATGCCAGGCTCGAGCTGCCCGGCACCGATCGCCGCCCCCTCCGCGTAGCCGGTGATGAACAATGTCCGCAGGCCCGGACGCACCAGGCGCGCAGCGTCTGCCATCTGGCGTCCGTTCATGCCACCGGGCAGGCCTACATCGGTGACGAGCATGTCGATGCGCATGTCGGAGCGAAGCAGATTCAGGCCACTGGCACTGTCCGTCGCTTCCAAGAGGGTGTAGCCGAGTTCAGCCAGGACCTCGGTCACCAGCATGCGCACCGTGGGTTCATCATCGACGACCAGAATTGTTTCGCCGATGCCCGCTGTCGAGGCCGCGGCATCTGGTTCGTACAGCTCATTTACGCTGGGCGTTCCGTGGTAGCGGGGGAGGTAGATGGACAGCGTGGTCCCTTGTCCGACCACCGAGGCGATACGAACCTGCCCCCCGGATTGCTTGGCGAAACCATAAATCATCGAGAGGCCCAGGCCAGTGCCCTGACCGATGGGTTTGGTGGTGAAGAAGGGGTCGAAAGCCTTCGCCACGACGTTGGCTGGCATGCCCGTTCCGGTGTCGGTCACGCTGAGGGTCAGGTATTCGCCCTCGGGGACCTCCAGCAGCGGTGCTTCCGCTGTTCCCACGAACTGACAGCGGGTTTCGATGGTAATGCTGCCGCCGTCCTGCATGGCGTCCCGCGAGTTAATACACAGATTCAGCAACGCATTTTCCAGCTGGCTCGCATCGACCAGTGCCACGCAGCTGTCCGGCGAGCCAACGGTCTGCACGCTGATGCTGGGGCCCACGGTGCGCTGGATCAGCTCGGTCATGCCCTCGACAAGGCTGTTGATCTCGGTGGGCCGGGGATCCAGGGTTTGCTGGCGGGAGAACGCCAGTAATCGGTGGGTCAGGGCAGCCGCCCGTTTGGTCGCGCCCTGGGCCGTCGTCAGGTAGCGGTCGACATCCGTCAGACGACCTTGAGCAAACCGCGCACTCAACAACTCCAGCGAGCCCGAGATGCCCGCGAGCAAGTTATTAAAGTCATGGGCAAGCCCGCCCGTGAGTTGCCCCACGGCTTCCATTTTCTGTGACTGGCGCAGCTTTTCCTCGGTCTGCATCAACGCGGCGGTGCGTTCCGCCACGCGCTGTTCCAGGGTCTCATTGAGGGTACGCAGGGCCGCGGTTGCCAGGTCGCGCTGGGCTTCGACCGAACGCCGCTCCTCGACGTCGATCAGCACGCCCGGAAAGCTGAGGGGAACACCGTCCTCGCTGAAGTTGACGCGCCCGTTTGCCTCGATCCAGTAGTATTTGCCGTCCGCCCGACGGACCCGGTATTGATGGGCGTAGGCGCCGCCGCGACGGATGGCCTCGTCGATTGCCGTCATCAGGCCCGCCCGGTCTTCCGGATGCACGGTCGCCACCACTTGCTCAAGGCTGAGGCCTTCGTAACCCAGCATCGGGTCGAGGCCGAAGGCCCGGGCGAACGCTTCATCGACGGTGAAACTGTTGCTGGGCAAGTCCCAGTGCCAGGTGCCGAAAATGGCCCCGGCGGCCAGGGCCAGCTGCACCCGCTCGACGTTCGCGCGGGCGATGGCTTCGCTCTGGCGCAGACGCTCCTCGGCATCACGCCGCCCCGTCACGTCGTTGAAGATGATCGCAATCTGACATTCGGCGGGATCGCCAACGGGGACGGCGCGCACGTCAAACCAGCGCTGGAAGGCTTTGGCGTAGCTTTCGAAGGTGGCCGGCACGCGGGTTTTGGCAACCCGTCCGTAGGTATCGAACCAGAATTGTTCCAGGTCCGGGGCAAACTCCCGGACCCATTTCCCGCGCAGGTTGACCCCGGCCTCACGTTCGAAGGCCGGGTTGGCTTCGAGGAAGCAATAGTCGATCGGGTAGTCATTGGCATCGAACTTGACCTGAACGATGGCAAAGGCGGCTTCGACCGTTTCCAGAATCGTCCTGAAACGCTCCTCGCTCTGCCGCAGTGCAGCCTCGGTGTCACGAATCGGCGTGAGGTCGAGCATGGCGCCGATCATGCGCACCGCGTTGCCTTGAACGTCGCGGATGACGTGGCCACGGTCGAGGACCTGAGCGTAGGTGCCGTCCACCCGGCGAAACCGATACTCCTCACTCCAGCCGGTCTGCCCGCCGTCGATCACGTCATGGATCGAGGTGACGATGCGCTGCCTGTCATCGGGGTGAATCTGCGCAATCCACCAGTCGCCGGTCATTTCGACCGTGGCGATCGGATGCCCGTAGACCCGTTCCAGGGCGTCGTTCCACAGGACATGGTTTTCCTTGAGGTCCCAGTCCCAGATCGCATCGTTGGTGGCTTTTACCGCGAGGCGGTAGCGGACCTGAGCGTCTTCGATCGCTTGCTCGGCAACCTCTTCGGCGGCGCGCTCGGCCGTGTGGTCGAGCGAGCCGGCGACATCGTTCGGTCGTGTGCCGGTGCACAGACTGTTCAGCCTCATGACTTCACTTTTCTTCAACGCCGACCGCAACTGCATGACTTCAGCCTCGAGGGCTTCCCGGGTCAAATGCTTCAAGTTTCCACCTGCAAACGTAACGTTATGACCTGAGGTCGGAGGTGCGCCATGCTCCCTCCGGGACTGCGCCAGCCGGCTGATCCAGCACGTATCGGCGGCCAGCGTTTTACGCTGCTTGCTGGCAGAATGCAATTTGGCTTCCAGAAAAGACTCGGGCGGCAAGATAAAGGTTCCGGCGCCGGGAATGATTCGCCAGGTCGGTATGGAGTATTTGTAGTTGGAGGCTGAGCTTTTAGTTTGCTGACAGCTGCGCATCGCCTGCGTCCCACCCGCCGCCCAGCGCCCGGAAGGTCGCGACGGCAGCGCGGGCGTCGTTGGCGTTGAGCTGGGCCATTTGATCCCGGGCGCGGAGCAGTTCGCTGTCTTCGTCGAGGACTTCGATCAGGCTCACCGCGCCGCCTTGATAGGCTTCACTCGCCGCCTGGCGGGCGGCCTGGCGAGCGGAGATCTCCAGCGCCAGATCCTGCCGCTGGCTTTCCAGCTGAACCAGTGTCACCACCGCGTTCTCGACGTCTTCGCTGGCGCGCAGCATCGACTGCCGGTATTCGGCCAGGGCCTGGGCATTCGCGCCTCTGGCCTGGGCGACCTCGGCATCGACGCGGCCGAAATCAAACAGCCGCCAGTGCAAACCGAGCATGGCCTGGGGCTGAAACGCCTGATCGGTCAGCAGCGAGCCGCCGTGCAAGCTGTTGAAACCCAGCAGCCCGCCGAGGGACAGCTTCGGATAGAACTCGGCCGTGGCCTGGCCGATGCGTTCATTGCTGGCGGCCAGTCGGCGTTCTGCAGCGATCACGTCCGGGCGCCGACGCAGCATTTCGCTGGGGGCGATGTTGGCCGGGATCTGCGGCACGTGATAGCGGTCGTCCTGAGGCGTGTTGCCGGCCAGGTCCCGTGCATAAGTGCCAGGAGCGGCCCCCATCAGCACATCGAGGCGGTTCAATTGCACGGCGAGTTCGGTGCGCAGGGGTGGCATCGTGGTTTTTGCCTGCTGCAATACCGCTCGCGCCTGGGACGCTTCGCGCTGGGTGCCAATGCCTTGACCGAGGCGCTTGTCGACCAGACCGAGCAGGTCGGTCTGGATGCCGATCTGTTGCTCGGCCACGCGAATCCGCTGCTGAGCGCCACGGATGCGCAGGTAGGCATCCGCCGCTTCCGCTGCCACCGACACTCTCACACCGGCCTGGCTGGCCTGCGCCGCCTGGGCATCTTCCAGCGCCGCGCGTTCACCGCGCTTCAGGCCGCCGGCGAGGTCCAGCTCCCAACTTGCGCCGGCGCTGATCGTGCTCAGGGTCTGGCTACGGTCGTAGCCGGGCTGATGACTGGCCAGCTGACCCTCGGGGCTTTCCAGCGATTGACGCTGCCGCACGACCTGGCCGTCCAGGCTGCCCTGGGGCAAACGGATCGCGCCGGCCTGCGCCGCCACGGCCTGGGCTTGATCGACCCGGGCCATGGCTGCGGCGAGGTCAAGATTTTGCGCCAGCACCGTCTGGATCAGCCGCGTCAGCTGCGGGTCGTCGAAGCCCAGCCACCATTTTTCCAGCGCCGGCGCCGGGCGGCTGCCGTCGCGATGCTGCAAGGCATCCTGGGCCATGAACTGCGCCGCTGCCTGATCGTCGGGCCGCTGATACTCAGGGCCGACGGTGCAACCGGTCTGCACCAGGGCCAGTGCAAGGGTAAGCGCCGCGAGGGGGAAACGCATGAGGGGGAGCAGGGTTTTCATCGAAATATCCTCGAATGTCATCAATGGGCGTCGGCCGAAGGCTGCTGCGGCGGCTTGACCTTGTGCATCAACGGCACCATCAGCGTGGCGACGACGAAGCAGGCCATGATCATCAGAAAAGCGTCGGCGTAGGTCAGGGTTTGTGCTTCCCGCCAGGTCAGCGCCCACAGTTGCCGCAGCGCCACCTGACTGGCGTCGAGGCTGTTCTGTCCGAGGGTCTGCGCGCTGCCGGTCAACTGTTCGAGCCAGGTGTTCATTGGCTCGTTGCGGGTGTTGAGGTTCTCCGCCAGACGCAGGAAGTGCAGGTTGCTGCGGTCATTGAGCACGGTGGCGCAGGCGGCAATGCCAATGGCGCCGCCGAGGTTGCGCATCAGGTTGAACAACCCGGACGCCAGCTTGAGCCGGTCGGGCGCCAGCGCACCGAGTGTCAGCGTGACCACCGGCGGCACCGCCATCTGCTGGGCAAAGCCGCGAATGGCCTGGGGCAGCAACAGCTCTTTGGCACCCCAGTCATGGGTGATCGGTGAGAAGTCCCACATCGACAGGGCGAACAGCGCCAGGCCGAACATCAGGATCCAGCGCAAATCGACGCGGTTGGCGAGCAGGCCGTAGACCGGGATCGCCAGCAGCTGGAAGATCCCCGTGGAGAACACCGCCAGGCCGATGTCGAGGGAGCCGTAGCCGCGCACTCGGCCGAGAAAAAGCGGGGTCAGGTAAATCGTCGCGAATATGCCGATGCCGGTGATGAACGAAAACAGGCAGCCGAGGGCGAAGTTACGGTCTTTCAGGGCGCGCAGATCCACGATCGGCTCTTTGATCTCCAGGCAGCGCCAGATGAACAGGCCGCCGCTGACCGCCGCGATCCATGCTGTGGTGGAAATGGTGCTGTCGCTGAACCAGTTCCAGCGCGGGCCTTCTTCCAGGGTGTATTCGAGGCAGCCGAGGAACACCGCCATCAGCGCCATGCCGATGTAGTCCGCGCCCTTCAGCAAGCTCGGGTTGGGCCGGTCAACCTTGACCAGCATGGGCACGGCGAAGGTGACAAACAGGCCAGGCACCAAGTTGATGTAGAACAGCCAGTGCCAGGAGGAAACATCGGTGATCCAGCCGCCAACGGCCGGGCCCAGTGTCGGCGCCAGCGAGGCGATGGCGCCGATGGTCGATGCCGCGATAACGCGCTGCTTGCCGGTGAAATACATGAAGGCGGTGGTGAACACCAGCGGGATCATCGAGCCGCCGAGAAACCCTTGCAAGGCACGAAAGGCGATCATGCTCTGGATGTTCCAGGCCAGGGCGCAGAGCAGGCTGGTCAGGGTGAAACCCGCGGCCGACACGGCGAACAGCCAGCGTGTGCTCATCACCCGCGACAGCCAGCCGGACATGGGGATGACGATGATTTCGGCAATCAGGTAAGCGGTCTGCACCCAGGCGGTGTCATCGGCGCCGGCGGAGAGGCCGCCGCCGATGTCCTTGAGGGACGCGGAGACAATCTGGATATCGATCAGCGCGATGAACATGCCAACACACATGGTGGCAAACGCGGCAACCTTTTGCGACGTGCTCAGGGTTGGCATCGGCGAGTTCATGGCTGCACCGCCACGGCAACGTCCTTGTGCTCGGGCGATTCGGCGGTGTCGATTTTCGCGACCACCGACAGGCCCGGACGCAGGGCCCCGAAGCGTGCGTCGGCGCCGTCGAGGCGAATCCGCACCGGCACTCGCTGGACGATCTTGGTGAAGTTGCCCGTGGCGTTTTCCGCTGGCAGCACACTGAACTGCGCGCCGGTCGCGGGGGCCAGGCTTTCGATGTGGCCGTGGAATTCGCGGCCCGGGAGGATATCCGCGCGAACGCTGACGCTTTGGCCCACTTGCATGCGCGCCAGTTGGTCTTCCTTGAAGTTGGCATCGATCCACAATCCCTGGGCGGGGACCACCGAGATCAGTTGGCTGCCGGCGGCGGCATAGGCGCCGAGCCGGGCGCGGCGATTGCCGACATAACCGTCCACCGGTGCGCGCAATTCGGTGTAACCGATATTCAACTGGGCCTGATCACGCTCGGCCTGGGCTTGTTGCAGTGCCGCACGGGCCTGGCCGCGCTGGCTCTCGATCACGTCCAGCTGCCGGCGAGCGCCCAGCAGGCCGGCTTCGGCACGGGCGTGGTCGGCGCGGGCCGTCTTCCAGGTGGCGTCGACCCGTTGCGCGCTCTCGACAGAGACCGCCTGGGTGCGCACCAGATTCTGATAGCGGGTGTGGTCGTCGCTGGCCCGCTGTGTTTCCGCGTCGGCGGCGTCCAGTTGCGCTTTGGCCTGGTTGATCATCGCCTGTTGCAGCTGCTCGGTCGCATCCAGGTTGACCAGCGTCGCTCGCTGCGCCGCCACCGCACCGTCGGCCTTGGCCAGCGCCGCCTGATAGTCCCTGACGTCAATCCGCGCCAGCAGATCCCCGGCCTTGACGAACTGGTTGTCCTGCACCGCGACTTCGCTGATGTAGCCCGGCACTTTGGCGCTGATGACCGTGGTGTCGGCGCCGACGTATGCATCATCGGTGTCTTCGATAAATCGCCCGGTCAGCCACCAATGGCTGGCGTAACCCAGCGCGCCGATCACGGCGATGGCCAGCAGGCCGAGGCGCAGGACCTTCTTGCGCCGGGAGGCAGCGGGTGGTTTGCCGGTGGGCGAGGTTTCGGAAGCGTTTGTTGGACTGGCACTGGGACTAGTAGCGGCGTGCGGTGCAGACGTGGTGTGGGTGTCCATGGCGAAAGGACCTCGTGGGAATCAGTTAGGGAAGGGGCTGATCAGTGCGTCGTTGTCGCGGTAGGCCTGACCGGCGCGTACACGCCATTGGGTCAACGCGTCGGCATCGGGGCTGATGTGCACGCGGTGGCCGTCGCGGGTGATGCGCTTGCCGGTGTTGGCGTCGATCAGTGCCAGGTCTACCGGTTGGCCGGTTTCCTGATCAGCGAGATAAACCTTGTCGCCGGTGTTGGAGTGGCGGGCGCCCCAGGCCATCAAGGTGAGAATCACCTGACGCAGATCACGGCCGGCCTCGGTCAGGTGGTACTCGTGGCGCGGCGGGTTGTCCTGATAAGGGCGACGTTCCAGCAGGTCGTGGGCGACCAGATCATTGAGGCGGCGAGTGAGGGTGTTGGAGGCGATGCCGAGGCTGTTGATGAAGTCGTCGAAGCGGCGCAGGCCGTAAAAGGCATCGCGCAGAATCAGCATGCTCCAGCCGTCGCCGATGTGTTCCAGGGCGTTGGCAACGGGGCAGGGCATGGGCTGGAAGGTGGCGCGTTTCATGGATTTCTCCGGTCCGGTTATGCTGAATGATGCCCATAATATTACACAGTGAATTTCATAATGAAAGTGACTGCGGGAAATGAACGACGCCGGTGGTCGGGTGGGTGTTTTTCGGGAGGAGGGGCGATCAGCGCACCGTCGTTATGGACGGTGCGCCAAGTGCGTTTAAACCGGATTACGCGTTGCTGGCGGCGCGCTGTTCCAGCTCGGCGAGCTTCGGATGCGGCGCACGTTCATGCACGTGGCTGTGGGCGGTGCGGTCGATGACCAGGCTGAGGATCTCCGGACGGCTGTAATGCCCGCGGCCGTCCATCTGGCGTTTGCGCTTGTCGATCTCCCAGAGGTCCAGGTCGGCGATCACTTCACCTTCGCCTTCGGTCAGTGAGCCGATGATTTCCCCCTGGGGGTCGATGATCGCGGTGAAGCAACCGCCGGAAATGGGGTCGATCGAGGTGCCGGTGTCGGCCATGATCTGCGCCTGCTGTTCCGGGTACAGCCAGGCGGTGGAGTTGACCACGAAGCAGGCCGATTCCAGGGCGTGCATGCGGATGCTGACTTCCATCTGCCGGGTGAACAGGTCGCCGGCGAACGAGCCGGGGTACATCGACGCGTGAATCTGCTCGCCATCCTCGATCAGCGCATAGCGGGCCAGAGGGTTGTAGTGCTCCCAGCAGGCCAGTTGGCCGATTCGTCCGACTGCGCTGTCCACGGCGCGCAAGCCGGAGCCGTCGCCCATGCCCCAGATCATGCGCTCGTGATAAGTCGGCGAAATCTTGCGACGGGCCTGGATCAGGGTGCCGTCAGCGTCGAACAGCAATTGCGTGTTGTACAGCGTGCTGCCGTCGCGTTCGTTGACCCCGATCGAGACCACCATGTTGGCCTGTCTGGCCGCTTTGCCGATGTCGTCGGTGGCCGCCGAAGGAACGGTGACGGCCTGGTCGAGCAACTTGTAATGCTCGGCGCCCATTTCGAACGGCGTCTGCACGAAGGAGAAGTAGGGGTAGTACGGCACGATGGTTTCCGGGAACACAGCGAACTGAACGCCTTTTTCACCGAGTTCGAGAATCTTCTGCACCACCTTTGCGACGGTGCCTTCTCGGCTGTAGAGCACGGGGGCAATTTGTACGGCGGCGGCTTTGACGATGGTCATGGGGCTTTCCTCACAGGAGTTGGGTTTCAGTGAGGTCAGATTACAGGCGACATCCCATGGGCGTAGGTCGTGGTTGCCACCTTTTCGGTCATGTCAGCTCAGTTGTGGATGAGGGCGGGTGAAGCTCGACGGCGGCAGGCCGTACGCACGGATGAAGGCGCGACGCATGCGCTCGCGATCACCAAAGCCGGTCTCGGTGGCGACGACGTCGATGGAGCTGTGGCCGTTTTCCATCATCAATCGGGCGGCTTCGACGCGCAGGTTTTCCACGGCCTTGGCGGGGGATCTGCCGGTTTGGGCAAGGAAAATCCGGCTGAACTGCCGGGGGCTGAGATGGGCGACGTAGGCCAGTTGCTCCACGGAAAGCTCGGTCTTCAAATGCTGTCGCGCGTAGGTCAGCGCGGCTTGAATTCTGTCGGTTTTCGGGTCGAGGTCCTGCATGACCGAGAACTGCGACTGGCCGCCGGCGCGCCGGTGATAGACCACCAGATGCCGGGACACCCGACGGGTGATTTCGCTGCCCAGATCGTTTTCCACCAACGCCAGGGCCAGATCGATGCAGGCGCTCATGCCGGCGGCGGTCCACACCGGCCCGTCGTTGATGAAGATTCGGTCCTCGTCCACCTGGATGTCGGGATACAGGCGCTGCAAGTCCGGTGCGTGGGCCCAGTGGGTGGTCACTCGGCGCCCGGCGAGTAGGCCGGCTTCGGCCAATGCCGCGGAGCCGGTGCAGATCGAACCGACCCGACGGGTCAGCGGACTGGCCTCGCGCATGTACTGGATCAATCCGGGGGACGCCGGCCTGACCACGTTGTCGCCGAGGATCAACAGCGTGTCGAAGCGGCGTTGGTCAAAGGGCTCGGTGTCGACGCCGAAGCCTGCGGATGACTGCACCAGCCCGCCGGTTTCGGACAGCAGTTTGACGGCATACACCTCGCGCTCGGCCATCAGGTTGGCCACTTCAAAGGTGGCGGACATGGACAACCCCAGCACCTGAAAGCCCGGGTAGAGGATCAATCCCACGGTCTGCATGACGTTTGCCCTGATCAACGGAACGGTGGCCTGCAAGACCTGCAGGCTGCTTCATCAGGGTTGTACGCTAAACACACCTCCGCGCCAACGAAAACGGCGTCCCTTGTGAGGACGCCGTCGGCAGTCAAACAGCAGCCGCTTCAGTGACCCGCGGGCGCCAGCAGCAGCGACAGCGGTGACAAGGGGCCCACGGGAATGAACTCGAAGGAAATAAGACCGGCCCGGTCCAGCGGCATCCTGGCGAAAATCGCTTTGGCCTCCTCGACGCTGGTCATGTTCAGGACGAAGACCACCCCCAGTTTGTCGTTGCGCACGTTCCACTGCTCGATCTTGCCGTCCAGGTGCAGCTGCACGGTTTCACGGACTTCCTGGGGCAGCACGGCGCCGATCGCGTCCTGGGTCGAGCCGGGTGTAATCGTGCCGATGGCGATGATTTTCGTGGTGGGCACCATGGGCAGCGGGGCCGCCTGGGAGGTGCCGGTCAAGCTGAGTGACAAGGCGCTGGCAAGCAGCAGTCGGCGAAAGATCAGCTTCATAAGATGTGCTCGGTGCGGTGGGCGAAGAGGTTCACGTTGTAGAGCGCAACAGCGCAGGAGGCACGACCACGTCGACCTTGCCGGTGTCGACGTCGTAGACCATCCCGGTCACCAGAAAACCGCCGGGCAGCTGCGTGTTGGCCTTGAGCGCGGCGACGTCGATGGCGACTGCTGCGTAGGGATCGGCGATGGCGAGTGCGTCGAGGTCCGCTATCTCGACGCCGAGGTTCTTCGCCAGCAACGCCGGTGCGTGGGTCAGGCACGGCGTGATGCCGCAGTCGGTGTGGTGCAGGACGATCAGGTTCCAGCCGGGGCCGATTTCCTTGCCTTCGGCGGCCGCAACGGTGCGCACGATCGCCATGTTCTGCAACATCGCCGGGTTGATGCGGCCGCCCACGTTGCGGATCACCGCAGCCTCGCCTGGCTTGAGGCCCAGCACATCGGCGGGGTCCACGCGGGGGTCGACGCAGCCGATAATCACGGTCTTCATCGACGGCATGATCTGCAACTGCGCGTCGAAACCGGTGCTGGCGAACAGGGCATTGCGTTGGGTGAGGTCATCAATAACGGTCATGGGGAAGTCCTTGATCAGCAATGGGTTCAGGCAGACGCCAGCATTTTTTGCGCAACGAGCGCGGGCTCATCAATCATCAGCCAGTGGCCGGCGTCGACGAAGCTAACGGATGCACGGGGCAGATGACGTTTGAAGTCGTCGGCCATACCAGTGGTGAGATAGGGGTCGTCATTGCCCCAGAGGATGCTCACGGGGACATCGAGTTTTTTCAGGTCGGCCAGGCGCGCCGTGTTGCGCCCGATTTCGGCAAACAGATCGGCTGCCAGCTGCACAAAAGCGCGGGCCGAACTCGGTGGCTGCATGAAGCTGTTGATCACAATCGGCCCGAGCACGGCGGCGCTGTGGGCCTGGTGACGTTCGCTGAGGCTGGCCTGGAATCTTCCGAACTGAAAGTTCAGCAAAAAGCCCATCTGCTCGGGGCTCTGGATGATCTCGGCAGCCAGCGCGGCGAGGCCGGGCTGGGCAAACAGCTCGATCAGTTCCGGCAGGCGCGCGGCGGGGGTGGCGCCGTACAGCGTGTTCAGCAGGCACAAGCCATGAACGTTCTCGGGATGCTCCAACGCGAAATTGATCGCGGCAGGGCCTGCGGCATCGTGGGCAACCGGGACGATTTTGCCCAGCTGGAGGCCCTCGACCACCGCCTGCAAATCGCCCAATTGCTGCCTGAAGCTGTAAACCGCGCCGTCGTGTTTGTCCGAAGCACCAAAGCCCAGAAAATCAAAGGTCACCACGCTACGGCCAGCGAGGGTCAGGTGAGGCACCAGACCGTCGTAGATGTGCAGGTTGTCGGGAAAGCCGTGCATCAACACAAAAGCCGGCCCGGTGCCTGGGTAGTGCCGCGCATACAGCCGACCGCCCTCGCGGGCAATCCAGTGTTCGGTGTAGGGCGTGGCCAGGGGCTGGTCAGAAATGCTCATCAGAAATCCTCACGGTTAAAGGTGCAGCCGAGCATGGCCGGGGCCTGTCGAGGCCCGCGTTCATCGATCAACGCAGCGACTACGGGTGGGGCACCCCGGGGTTGGCCGGTGCCGATGTGAGACAGGATGCGGCTCTTGGATGATGGTCACAATGTCATTGATCCCACCTTTTCGGACACAGCTTTCACGGGCGTCGCGGGAGCAGTGGCCTCCGCGAATTTCCTTCTCCATCCATTGCTCCTGCCTGCCCCGGCGCGCTTCGATGGCCTCCTGGCAATGGGGTTTTCTGGGGATTTCGACCGCCGCGCCACGCCCCCGCGTACCCTCGTAGGACCGGCTTTAGCCGGGAACGCGTTGGGCGTCACGCTACAGACGGATGACATGCACACTGGCCTCTTCCCGGCTAAAGCCGGTCCTACGAAAAGCACCGCGTATAGCCGCCAGGACCGGTTTTGGCCGGCAAGGGGCGTCTGGCGCTAATCAGCCATCCGCCCCAGCACCAGCGCCATGAACGCCACCGACGCTGCGCTGTGGTAGTTGTTCTTGCGGCGCAGGAGCGATGCGCCGCGTTGGGGCGCCGTGTCGGTCAGCGGGAGGGTGTGCAGTCCGCGGTCTCGCGTGGCAATCGGCTCGGGGAGAAGGGTCGCCACCGGCGTGTGGCGGATCACCTCAAGCAGGGTGGCTACCGAGTTGACTTCGATCACCACCCTGGGCGTGATGCCCGCGCGGGCGAAATAGCTGTCGATGCAGGTCCGGGTCGCGAAGTCCGACGTCAGCAGCGCGAAATCCAGGTCCGCCACCTGAGCGGCGGTCAGCGGGCTCGGTGAGTCGTACAAGGGGTGATCCCGGCCCACCATCAACCCCAGGGTTTCGACAAATGCCGGGATGCACTCGATGTCGGGGTTGCGCACCTGATCGAACGCGATGGCGATGTCCAGCGAATCATCGGCCAGCCCCCGTTCGATGTCGCCCATGGACAGCTCGAAAATGTCCAGATGGATGTTCGGGAACCGCGCGGCGTAGTCACGCACCAGCGGGCCGACCAGATACGCCATGAACGTCGGGGTCATGGCCAGGCGCAGGCTGCCCCGGGACAGATCCTTGACGTCGTGCAACGCGCGCTTGCCCGCCGCCAGCTCCACCAGCACCCGCCGCGCGCATTCGATATACGCCAGGCCTGCGTCGGTGGGTTTGACCGTGCGAGAGGTGCGGTCGAAGAGGCTCACCCCGAGGCTCTCTTCGAGCTGGCGGATCTGCTGCGAAAGCGTCGGCTGCGAGACATGCAGCACCTCCGCTGCACGGGTGAAACCTCCGTGGTCGGCGACCGCCAACAGGTAACGCAGGTGTCGTAACAGCATGGGATTGATCACCAGGGGCAAGGACAGACCGGGTGAGTGTACGTCCCGCCTCGCCTCATGCGGCGGCATTTGCCTGGCGAGCGTGCACGGCGCAGGTCGAAGGGTGATCCAGCAACGACTTGAAGCTGCGGTTATCGGCGTCCAGGGCGTCGATCGAGCCAGTCTCGATGTCGTAGACCCAGCCGTGCAGATTCAACAGACCTCTGTCCTGAGCCAGGCGCACGCTGGGGTGGGTTTGCAGATTGGCCAGTTGCGCGATGACGTTTTCGCGCACCATCGAACCCACCTTTGCCGCTTCGCTGATGTGAACCCGCGACTCGTTGATGACCTTCGCCGAGGCCGCATGCTCCAGCCAGCCGGCCACGGCGGGCAGGTGATTCATGCAAGTGCACTTGGCGACCGCCGTCATCGCACCGCAATCGGAATGGCCGCAAATCACGATGTCAGTCACGCCCAACACGGCGACGGCGTATTCAACGGTGGCCGACACGCCGCCCGGGTGCGGACTGTACGACGGCACGATATTTCCGGCGTTGCGGATCACGAACAGCTCGCCGGGTTCCTGCTGAGTCAGCAGCTCCGGCACCACGCGGCTGTCCGAACAGGTGATGAACAGCGTGCCGGGATGCTGGGTCGTCGCCAGGTGCTTGAACAGATCAGTGCGCTGTGGGAACACTTCTTTCTGAAACTTCAAAAGACCGTCGATGAGTGCCTTCATGATGTATTCCTCTCTCCGTCATTGAACCTAAGTTGTGATCACTGAGTGCAACCGCTGCCCTTGAGTAGTTTGAAGCGGGCCCGCCGTTGCGGCGGGTCCACCTCTCAGCGCGGGTGCAACTTAGAACGGGCGCAGTGGGAGGAACTTGCCGTCCAGGGTAATCACCGCGCGATGGCCGCCTTCGGGGTCCTCAACTTTCTTCATGTCCAGTTTGAAGTTGATCGCGCTGATGATGCCGTCGCCGAATTGTTCGTGGACCAGCGCTTTGAGGGTGGTGCCATAGATCTGGATCATCTCGTAAAAGCGGTAGATGGTCGGGTCGGTAGGCACGCCGCCAAGGCTGCCGCGCAACGGGATGATCTGCAGGCGGGCAACGGCGTCGTCGTTCAGCTCAAGCTTCTCGCCAATCACTTTCGCCGCATCGGCCGGCAGCGGGTGCTGGCCCAGCAGCGCGGCGGTGACATAGGCCAGGCCCAGGCCGGTGCCGTCGGTCAGGTCCTGGAAGGACAGGTTCTTGCGCTGTTTGGCGTCGAGGATTTCGGCGGTGAGTGCGAGGCTGGTGTCGTTGTAGGCGTGGGACTGCGTCATGGTTTTCTCCTGGCGATGGTTGGACTTGCCGGTTGATGATGCTGATGTGGGTGGTGAGGCGTGGAGCAATCATCTTCCCATCCGCCGATAGCGTCCAAGACCGATAAACAATCCTTCGCATAACCGCTGCCTATAGATCCGCGCCAGCGTGGCCATTGGTCTCAGGCTCTGGCTCAATCCCCTCGAAATCGGCTGCCCATCGTGGTGCGAAAATGCTCGACCAGAAAAAATCCACGAACACCCGGGTTTTGGGCTCAAGGATGCATTCGGGCATTGAACGATGTGTTTTAAACGGCAATCGAGAATGCGCTTGACCTTGCCGCAATGGAAAGGTCTAGCGTGACGGCTTCGTCTCTACCCTCATCCAGGATGCTTCGTCATGAAAAAGATTGCCGCCGTTGTCAGCGTCATTGCTCTGCTTTCCGTAACCGCCGTCAGGGCCGACCAGACGGAGGACGTCAAACAGATGCATGAGGCCTACCAGCAATCGATGGGCGCCATGAAAGACGACATGCACCACGGCATGATGAGCGACGACCCCGATGTGGCGTTTGCCGCCGGCATGCTGCCGCACCACGAAGGCGCGGTGGAGATGGCGAAGAACGAGCTTAAATACGGCAAGGATCCGGAGATGCTGGAGCTGGCGCGCAAGATTGTGGCGGCGCAGGCGGCGGAAATTACGCAGATGAAGAATTGGCTGAAGGCGCATCCGGCTCAATAAAGCAACGAAGTAATACGCCCCTGATCAGGGGCGCAGACAGCGGGGGCAGGGCAAGGAGGTCGCTGCGTCGAGCGCGTCAATGGGTGATGTTCGATTCGATTTTCTTGCCCATGCTGATGCGCGGTTCGGTTGAGTACCCCGTAGACTCATAGAACGCCTGGACGCTTGCATTGGTGCTGACGATCTGCAGGTTGATTTTCATGCACCCCCGCACTGTCAGGGCGTGCTCTGCATGACGAACCAGCTGCATGCCTACGCCATTTCTGCGATGAGACGGGTGCACCGCCACCGCATACAGCCATCCACGATGACCGTCGTACCCGGCCAGGACGGTCCCCACCACCTCGGTGTTCGTCAGGGCAACAAAAAAGAGGCCGTCCGATACAGCCAGCTTTTTGTCGATGGCGAGGCCGGGCGTGTTATGGGCGGTTTCGTAGCCGAACACGGTGTCCCAGAGTTCGATCACGGCCTGGCGATGAAGCGTGTCCGAATAGTCAGTGATGGCAGCCATGGTGAGGCTCCTTATTCAGCGGACTGGGAGGTGAGACTTTCTACGCTGGCAACCGCCACCTTATCTTCCCGAAACCAGTGCCAGCCGACAGGCCAATCCCAGAAAGACCGCACCCAGTACTTGATTAAGGCGCTTGGCAATGCGGGCATTGGTCGCCAGCGTGTGCCCGATTTTACTGGCGAGGAGTATCACTGCGCCGTTCACCAGCAATCCGATGACGTTCAAAACCGTGGCGAATATCAGCATCTGCGCGACCAGCGAAGCTTTCGCCGGATCAACGAACTGCGGGAACAACGCCAACACGAACAGTGCCATTTTTGGGTTGAGCAGATTGGTCACGACTCCCTGCCGAAAGATACTCAGAAGGGGCGTGGCTGCGAGATCCGTATCTGCACGCAGCGGCGATGGGGCGCTGAACGCTTTCCAGGCGAGAAAAACCAGATAGGCAGCCCCCGCGAACCGCACCGCGTCGTAGGCAGCGGGGACATTGATCAACAATTGCGACAATCCGAGTGCGGCAGCCAGCGCGTGACAATAGGTGCCCACCTGAATGCCCGCCAGCGAAACGAAACCGGATGCTCTGCCCTGACTCATGCTTCGCGATGCAATCAACAGCATGTCCGGGCCCGGTGTCAGCGTAAGCGCCAGGCAGGCGCCAGCGAAAAGCAGCAATACTGAGAGATCGATCATCAAGTTCCTTCCCGAGGCAATACAAACGGCATGTGCAGGCACGCATGTTACCGGAAGGTGGCGCTGGCTGGAGGTCCCTTGCGGGATGACGCCACTCAGTGGCGCCACGAGCCATGGGGCAATTCAATGTGCCTTTCAGCCTTGGCCAGCGCGACTTTCAGCGCCTCCCGGTTTAATGGAATGCAGTAAGCGGGTTTGGCCCGTTCGAATCGCCAGCTTTCGTCGAGGTTACCGGCGTCTACCGCGTCAAATCCCACCTCGTCCAGCAGTTGTATGGCCAGCGCTTTCGCCGCAGGGTCATCGGCGGCCACCGGCAGTGCGCGTCGGTCGTGCGCCGTACCTGGCCGAGCATCCCGGATGAGGTCATCCGCCAGGATCGCATTGAACACCTTCACCACTGTGGCGCCAGGCAGATGCTCGGCAAGCAGCCGGCTGGTGGTGGTCTCACACCTGTCGAGCGCCGGGAAAAAGCCGTCCCGTTCGGGGTAGTAGTTATTGGCATCCAGCACCGTTTTACCGGCAAGCCATTTAGCTGAAAGGGTGGGGTAGTGCTTGAAGGGAATGGCGACCAGGACCACATCGCCAAAGGCAGCAGCGTCCTCAATCGTGCCGATCCGGACGCCGGGTATCTGGACGAGCAGGCCGTTCAGGGTCTGTGGGCCACGTGAATTGCTGAGCATGACTTCATGACCTGCGGCGATGACCCGTTGCGCCACTGCCTGGCCGATAAAGCCTGCCCCGATGATGCCGATGCGCATGTGATGACTCCTCTGGTGGGCTGGAAGCGGTCATGATGATTGCGAACCAGCCGCAGATAAATAATCATCAGGCACTTAGTCTCCCCACCCGGAGTGTTGAATCATGGATCGTCTCAGCAGCATGGAAGCCTTCGTCACGGCGGCGGAATGCGGCTCCTACGCCAAGGCGGCCGAACGCCTGGGGTTGTCGCCGCAAATGGTCGCCAAGCATGTCGCTGCGATCGAGCATCGACTCGGCGCACGACTGCTGAACCGCACCACGCGGCGCCAGAGCCTGACCGATCTGGGCCAGGCGTATCTGGAACGTTGCAAACACATCCTGAGTGAAGCGAAGGCGGCGGATTCCCTTGGGGAGATGATGAACGACACCCCGCGCGGCAAGCTGAAAATCAGCGCCCCCACCACCTTCGGCTCCTCTCGCCTCATGCCCTTCGTGACGGAATTTCTCCGGCAGCATCCCGAGATTGAAATCGATCTGCAATTGACCGATCGCTTGGTTGATCTGATGGAGGAGGGGGTCGATATCGCGTTCAGGATCGGCCCGCTGGACGTCTCCAGCCTGACCGCCCGGCCGCTGGCCCCTTATCAACTGGTCGCTTGCGCAGCACCTGGCTACCTGGCCGAACGCGGCGTGCCGCAATGTCCCCAGGACCTGAGCCAGCATGAGTGCCTGGGGTACGCCTGGTGGTCGCGGCCGACGGAACGCGAATGGGTTTTCTGCAAAGGGTCAACGGTGGAACGGGTTCAGGTGGCCAGTCGATTGAGGGTCAATGAGGTCCGTGCGCTGCTCTCTGCGGCGCTGGACGGTTTCGGCATTGTGCTCGGCCCTTGGGATTTCCTCGAGTCCGCGGTGCGCAGCGGCGCGCTGGTGCGAGTGTTGCCTGACTATGAGGCGCCGAGCCGGGCCATGCATATGCTCTACACCGGCAGCCGACAGCGAACGGCCAAGCTGCGCCGATTCATTGATGCGGCGCATGAGCGTTTTGGTTAAGCCTCAGCGGCGAGGACTCCCGAGGGTAGCCCACGGTCAGGCTTCAGGCGGGTCACCCGCTTCCATCGGCATGTCGATGCGCAGCCCGTCCCATACGCCCATCACATGAGTAATTGCGGCGTGAGTGCCGGACTACCCGGGTCAATCATCTTCCCGGCGCATGCCGCTGCGTCAGGTTTTGTTCACGCCGGGCGTGCGTCCTGTCCTTGGCGTGGTGCTGACCTGGATGCTCGCCCACAACATTCTCTACACCTACGTCGCGCCCTTCGTTTCCCTCGCCGGGCTGGGTCGCCATGTCGATCTGGTGCTGCTGGTGTTCGGCATTGCCGCGCTGGTCGGCATCTGGGTCGCAGGGCATCTGGGCGGTGTGCTGCTCGATCACTGGGGGACGGGCGCCTTTGCGTGGGTGATGTTGCTGGTGCTGCTGATCAGCATGGTGATTGCGTTCCGTGCGCGGGCCCATGGGTTTGTGCAGGGTGGAAGGGTTGGCGGGCAGATGGTTGCGGCTCATCAGGTGCACGCCGCTTAACCCGCTGACCGGGTGGCGGCTTTTCCATCGGGCAACGCCGGCTCGCGTACCAGCGTGATACTCAGCAGCGTCCCCGCGCCCAGGCAGAGCGCGATGCACGATAGCGCGATGATGAAGGCGTGAGTGATGGCTGGCGGGTCAGTGCGTCCATCGAGGAGGGTGTAGAACACCCCGCCAATCACTGCAACGCTCAGCGCTGTGCTGATTTGCAGCGTTGAGCTGGCGACGCCGGCGATCATGCCCGAATACACAGGCGCCACGCGGCCCGTCACCATGCGCATGAGGGTGGGAAGCCCGAGCCCCTGCCCGAAACCGATCATGAAGAGCAGGGCGGCAAGCAGTGCCGGCGCCGGGTACACGCCGGCCGGCGTCGCACTGAGCAGCCAGACCATGCCGATAAAGCCGGCCGACTCCAGGCCCATGCCCGTCGCATTGACGTACACACCGAGCGACCGTTTGCAGAGGGGCGCCATGAGCGGCCCGAGCAGAAATCCGGCGCCGAAGGGCAGAAACACCAGCCCCGCGCTCAGCGCAGAGGTCTCCAGTGCCCCTTGCAGATAGATCGAGAACAACAGGAAAAACGGCGCGATCGTGTAAAACAGCAGGGCAATGACCAGCGCGCGACCCAGCCCCGGGACGTTCAGCGCGTGGGGATCCAGCAGTGGCGAGCCGCCGGCAGCACTCAGCCGCGCTTCATAGCGCCAGAACACCCACGCCAGCAACGGCACTGCCGTCAGTGAACACCAGGCCCACAGCGGCCATCCTGCTTCTCGCCCCTTGATCAGCGGCACGATCAGCGCGGCCAGGGTCAGGATCGAAAGGGCCACGCCCCCCAGATCGAGTGTGTTCGGATTTCGCGCACGGATTTCCTTCAGCACAGGTAGGCCGAACAGCAAAATCAGCCCCGCAACCGGCAGGTTAACGAGGAAAATGACCCGCCAGCCCAGTCCGAACAGGTTCAGCGAAATCAGAATCCCGCCCAATGCCTGCCCGATGACCGACGCCAGCCCGAACACAGCACCGTACAGACTGAGCGCGAGGGGCTTTTCCGAATCCGGGAAGATGGCCTGCACCGATGCCAGTGCCTGCGGCGCCATCACTGCCGCGGTTATGCCCTGCAATGCGCGTCCGCCGACCAGCGACCACGGCGACCAGGCAAACCCGCACAGCAATGACGCCCCTGCGAACCCGGTCAGGCCGATGAAAAACACACGGCCGCGGCCATAGAGGTCGCCGAGCCGCCCACCGGTAATCAGTGTCACGGCGTACAGCCCGGCGTAGGCGGAAATGACCAGTTGCTCAGCGGAGACGCTGGCGCTCAAATCCTGCTTGATCGATGGCAATGCCACGTTGACGATAAAAAAATCCAGCGGTGGCAGAAACGCGCCGACCAGCAGGATCACAAACATCGCCCAGCGGCGCGGATCATGTGGCAGGGTATTATTGACGGACATAGGTGGACCTCCCTACGCAACCTTGGCGTTGCGATCGGATGAAAAAGGGGGCGATCAATAGAGGAGCGCATCGCCTTGGCAAGCTTGCGATGCGCTGTTGAGGCGAAGAGGTCTCAGACGCGCTCGAAGGCTTCGGAACCTGCAATCGGCGTCCAGTTGAGCAGCGGGGTCAGGAAGTGCAACTCGAAGCGGCGAGACGTGAATCGCCACTGTCCATCGCGACGCTCGAAGCGGTCGTGGTAAAGGCCGCTGACCTGGACCGGGCCTTTTTCCCGATCATGAAACAGGCAGTCCGCCGCGACGGTTGCCGAGGCCATTGCCCCCTGGATTTGAATCATGGGGTTGGACATCCAGTGATGCATGTGCGGCAACTTGATCCAGCTGGTGTGAGCCATGGCGACGATCTCTTCAAGGCTTCGCCCAGCGCCAAAATCCGGCAGATCCAGCGTGGCGTCGGGGTGCCAGAGGCTGCGCAGCAAGTCGATGTCCATCAGGTCAAAGGCGTTGGCGTAGCCGGAAATGAGCGACTCGATCGCCGCGCGGCTTTCCAGGGCTTCAAGCCGTGCAGCGAGCATTTCAATGTTCATGATGTTCCTCTCGGTAGCGCGTGGGTTGGGCCTCCACGCTGTGGACGTGCCCTGAGTGTTTTGCTGAGAAGCGCCATTGTGCGAGCCGTGCAGTTGCTTGGGGACTGCCATTGCTGCATCTTCGGCGTTCACTTTTGTACGAGGTACGCCATGGACTGGAATGACCTGCGCGTCTTTCTCGCCGTCGCCCGCAGCGGTTCACTGGGGGCCGCCGCAAAGTTGTTGGGCGTAAGCCATCCCACCGTGGGGCGTCGCCTGCATGTGCTGGAGCAGAGCAGTGGTGAAGTGTTCTTTCGCCGCACGGCGACCGGCCTGGTATTAACCGACAGCGGTGAGCGCATCTTCGAGCTAGCGCAGGAGATGGAGCACAGCGCGCTGACGATCGAGCGGCGCATCGCCGGCGAAAGCGAGCAATTCGAAGGCCTGCTGCGCATCTCGTCGGCGGACTGGTTTGCCGGCTATGTGCTCGGGCCTGTGCTGGCCGAACTGCTCCGGCGCCATCCCCTGATCGCGCCCGAACTGATCGCCGGACAACGGCTGTCCGACCTGACCCGCAGAGAGGCCGACATTGCGTTTCGGATCGTCCCGTTCACCGAGCCGGACATCGTCCAGCGTCGCTTGACCACCCTGAACTACGGTTTGTACGTGGGCGCACAGCAGCCATTCTCTCCGGATGCTGGCGGTGAAGGCGTCCGGTTAATCACCATGGACACCGCGCAATCCCATTACCCGGACGTCATCTGGCTGCGAGCGCTGTACCCGCAAGCCCGGGTCGTCTTTACCAGCAGCAGCCGCACGGTGCAGGCGCGCATGTGCGCCCTCGGGCTTGGCGTCTGCGTATTGCCGCGCGTCCTTGGAGATCAGGCCGCCGGGCTCAGGCTGCTGGACGCCGGCCAGGCCCCGCCCGGGCGGGATATCTGGATGGGCTATCACCACGACATGCGGCAAATGGACCGGCTTCGCGCATTCGCGGACCTTGCCGGGCAGATGATTGGCGAAGACTGACCCTGGGCGGTCTCAGGCATCAGTCTCCGGGCAATACCCGGACGTCAGTTACAACGCCTTCAGTCGCACAACGCCTGGCTGCGACGCATCGCAATCGGCCGCACCAGGCTCAGCAATCCTGCCAGCGCCATGGCCGCACCGACCCACAGCGGCGAACGCAGACCCAGGCCTGCATCGATCGTCACGCCGCCCGCCCAACTGCCGAATGCCAGCCCGGCGGTGATGACCGAGGTGTGCATGATGTTCACCAGCGCGCCGGGCTCGGCGGCTTTCATGACGCGCGCGACCATCGCGGGGTTCAGCGCCACGCCGGTCAGCCCGAGGGCGAGGAAGCACATCAGGTTCAGCCACAGATGATCCCCGGCCAGGGCGAAGCCCGACAATGCCAGCACCATGATCGCAAGACCCCAGCCGACGATCGCCATCATGTAGCGATCCGCCAGCCGGCCCACCACCCAGTTGCCCAGCACGTTGGCGACGCCATACAGCGCCAGCAGCGGGGCGACGAATTTCGGTGCCACGCCGACTTCTTGAATCAAGATGGGCGTGCAGTAGCTGAACGCGGCAAAGGTGGCGCCGATGATCAAGCCGCTGGTGAGGTACGCCGCCCAGAGGGGCGGATTCTTCATGTCCGCGACTTGTTGGCGCAGCGGCGGTTCGCTGCCATTGGCGCCTGCCGGCAGGCGCTTGCTCGCGAGCACCGTGCAGAGCATCGCCAGCACTACTACAAGCCAGGCGCTCGCACGCCAGCCGAAGTGTTGCTCGACCCACGTGGTCAGCGGCACGCCGACGACAGGGGACAGCATCAGCCCGGCGAGGACCACCGAAACCGCTCGACCGCGTCGTTCCGGGGTGACGAGGCCTGCGCACACCGTCATGCACAAACCGATGCAGACGGCACTGGAAATGCCCATGACCACGCGTGCAGCGGCGAGCACCAGATAACTTTGGGCGGCCGCTGCGACTGCGCCGGCCAGCACATAGCAGACGAGCAGCGCGATCAAAGAGCGTTTGTTGCTGACGCCTTTGGACAGCAGCAACACGGTCACAAGGGGGCCGCCGATGGCCATGCCTAAAGCGTAAAAGGCGATCAGGTTGCCGACTTGGGCGAGGCTGACCGAGAACGCGTCGGCCAGCGCGGGCATCATGCCGGCGACCATGAATTCGGCCGTCACCAGCGAGAAGATCGTCAGGCCCAGAAGGTAGACGGTGGACGGGAGTTTGCTGCGGCTGGACATGGGGTTCCTGAGGGGTAAAGAAGGCCGGCTACCCTAGGGATTGAGGCGGAGCAGGTCAACAGGCAATCAGCTAACTGCCCCGGGAAACCAGTGCCTGCTGCATCATTTCGAAGTCGGCGGCTGCCTGGTCAACCATTCATCGCGCGTCAACTCCCAGAGCTCTTGAACCATGGGACCGGAGACAAAGTGGCCGTCCCGGCGCTCGATCATGCGCATGCCCTCGCGTTCGGAGATCTTCCTCGATGCCTCGTTGCCCGCCGCTTTGGGCACCTGCATCACCGGGCGCTGCAGGGTTTCGAACCAGAAGGCATTGATCACTTCGCACGCCTCGCGCATATACCCCTGACCTCGCCATTGCGGCGCCAGCCAGAAACCCCGGTGGTTCTCGGGCTGATCGTGCAGGCTGATGCAGCCGATCATCCGCGCCGGCTCGGACGTCAGGCGTATCGTCCAGTGCCATTCGCGCCCGTCTGCCATGGCAGGAAGCGCGACGTCGCGGAGGTAGGTCAGCGCGCCGTCGTCGGGATAGGGCCATGGCACATGGCTGTCCAGATACCGGACCACGTCCCACTGGGGAAACAGCTGTTGAATCACGGGCGCGTCGGTTAGCCGCAGCGGGGCGAGTGTCAGCCGGGGAGTCTGGAGCGTGGGGCTTTCCATGCGGTTTTTTCCATGCAAGCAGTGCAGCGACATTGATGCCATATACAGTGGACAGAGAACAAGTGTCTCGAGACTGGCTCTCGGACTTTGTTGATCTTCGGCTTCTGGTATCTGCTGTTGCCCCACTGGCAACCACTGCGAAAGTCGATGCGAGCGTATGGCACGCGATCAGATCGAACTCCTGGGAATCAGTCCCGGTCAGAGCATGACGGATGCACCGTCACCCCTTATTCAATCAGCGGCACTCGTTTGCCAAAGGATCTGATCATGCTCGGAAAGAAATTCCTCCCTCATCTGCTGTTCACCGCAGTATGCGCAGTCAGCAGCTTCTCCTACGCTGCCGAACAGCCAAGCGTGACGATGGATCGCCCTGGCGCAGGGGTTAAGGAAATGAAGGAAGGCGACAACGTCCCTGATCAATACCAACGTCCCAGCCTGGCGCTTAAAGACTGGAAAGCACGTCACCTGAGCGCGCCGGACAAAAATCAACAGTGGGTGGAGATCAAGGGCCAGTACCTGTTGGTTGATATTCCGACGGGCACGATCAAACAGATGGTGTCCAAGGGTAAGGCGCATAAATAACGCCATTGGCTGAGACCCCATTCCTCAGCCAGCGATGATGACGTGACGTCTGACGCCTTCCCGGCTAAAGCCGGTCCTACATTCGGGTACGTAGCCAATCCCACTGGATGCACGCGGTGCTTTTTAGTGGGACCGGCTTTAGCCGGGAAGAAGCTCATCCGATGCCCTCAATGGTAAATTTCCATCAAGATAAAATTCATCCAGTTGAGGCGGTGGTATGCGGGTACCGGACAGCATGGCGTGAACCTGTCCACGGTGGTGAATCTGGTGCTGGAACAGATGTAGCAACAGGCAATCCACCCGTTCCGGAATAATGCCCGTCGCCCGTACTACACCCGCTCGTCGACCAAGCGCGTGCTCATCCAGACCTTCGCAATAGGTAACAAGTCGGCCGTCTGCCTCGGTTTGGAGCCGGACGATTTCCTGCAGCGAGAGATGCTCGGGCAGCTCCTTTCGTTGACCTTCGAGATCAAACGTCAGCGCGGCCAGGTAGAATTGATCGACATCCAGTATGTGCCGCAGCGTCAGCTCAATTGAGGAAAAAAAACCTGTTCGCGGCGCCAGGTATTCTTCATTGCTCAACCCCAGGCATGCCGAGAGCAGGCGCCGGTTCGACCATCGATTATTGTGTGCCTGCGCCAGATAGCTGTTCATCGGTAGGCCTTGGGTGGATAGCTGGAATGAATGTAATGAATTCAGGGATGTCTCGTCACCCGGCGTTTCACTCCCGCGACTGGATGGCGCACCGAAAAGTGCCACGCAAACCCATACAGCCCATCCGACGAAAGCCTTCGAACCGGCACTAACAATCCGGAACTCTGCCGGTCCAACCTGTTCCCCGAGCCGGTTGCGACAACCGGTTCACAGGTCGTCAGTATTCCAGGCAGGAGCAGCGCATGAGCATCACCCCCACTTTCGATATCCGCAATTACGGCGCCAAGGGCGACTCCGTCACTGACGATACCGTCGCCATCCAGAAGGCAATTGATGCCGCAAGCGCTGCGGGTGGGGGCAAGGTTTACATTCCTGGCGGCACCTGGCTTGTGTCGGACAGCGACGGTTCGGGCAACGCCTTGGCGCTGAAAAGCAACGTCACCCTCACCGGGGAGGGCGCAGGTGACAGCGTGCTCAAGCTGGCCGAGGGCGCCGGATCGAATACCACCGCTCTGTTGGGCGTGGTAGCAGGCAGCAGCGTGCGAGACGCGACCGTCAGCAATCTCTCGCTGGATGGCAATCAGGTCAGCGGCAGCGGGCACGTCAGTGGCTGGTCTCAGTCGGGGGCGAGCAGTACCAATCTGTTGATCGACGGCGTCACCGCGACGAACTTCAGCGGCAGCGGTTTTGACCTGACCGGCGCGTCGGTGCATCTGACGGTGCGCAACAGCACGGCCACAGACAATGCCTCTGACGGTTTCGTGCTGGGCGGGTCGCTGCCGGCGCTGACCTTCCAGGACAACCGCGCGCTGGACAACGGCGGCAATGGCATCAATGTGGGGCTTGGCAGCGTGGCGATGTCGCTGACCGACAACCAAGCTTCCGGCAACGCCGGCGACGGCATTCACGTCCATGAAGAAAGCGGCGTCGACACCGGCTTTTTCAGCGTCATCGGCGGCGACGTCTATGGCAACGGCGGTGATGGCGTGCACATGCGCGGCATCGAATACGGCGGCGTGTATCGCCTCGACATCCATGACAACGGCGGGTCAGGCGTCAATCTGCAGGGCACGACCCACATCGAAGTGTCCGACAACGTCATCCACGCCAACGCGCAGAGCAACGACGTGCCGGAAGTGGCGATCCGCAACCTGGGCAGCGAGAACGGCACGCAGAATTTCGTCTACGACAACCTGATCACCGGCAGCGCCGGATCGACCTGGGGCGTGGCCGAGGTGCCGTCGGACGTGGCGAGCGTCGAAGGCAGCGTGATCTTCGGCAACGTCATCAACGGCACTCATTCGGGCGACATCAGCGCGGCGGGCAACAACACCCAGGTCTACAACAACAGCGATGTGCTGATTGTGCGCGGCAGTGCGGGCGCCGACACCCTGATCGGCAGCCGTTCGGACGAATTCATCAGTGGCGGAGCAGGGCGCGATCGCATCGACGGCGGCGCCGGTGACGACGTCATCCATGGCGGTGCAGGGGCGGACCGCCTCAGCGGCGGCACCGGCAGCGACGTGTTTCGCTTCACTTCGGTCAGCGACAGCTATCGCACGGCCACCACGTCCTTCACCGATCGCATTACCGACTTCAACGACGCCAGCGACCGTCTCGACCTGACCCTGCTGGGATTGTCAGGGCTGGGCAATGGCCACAACGGCACGTTGAAGGCGTCCTACAACGCTGGCACCGACATTACCTACCTGTCGAGCCTGGACGCCGATGCCGCCGGCAACCGCTTTCAGCTGGCACTCGACGGCAACCACCTGAGCACGCTGAGCGCGACGAACTTCTTTTCGTCGATTACCGGCACGGCCAATGACGACAAGCTGTTTGGCACCGCTGCCGATGACGTGCTGATCGGCGGCGCAGGGCGAGACACGTTGTCCGGTGACGGCGGCGCAGATCGGTTGCTCGGCGGCAGCGGCGGCGACACGCTGACGGGTGGGGCTGGCGCAGACACCTTCGTGTACACCAGCGTCAGCAACAGCCTGCGCAACGATGCCAGCGGCAGCTACGCGCAACGCGACCTGATCACCGATTTCAACAGCAACGGCCATGATCGCCTCGACCTTACTGCCCTGGATTTCAAGGGCCTGGGCAATGGCTATGACGGCACGCTCAAAGTCGTGTTGAACCTGGCCGGCGACCAGACGGCGCTGAAGTCGCTGGAGCCGGACGCCGACGGCAACCGCTTCGAAATCCTGCTTAACGGCAACCACCTCTATGACCTGACCGCGAGCAATGTACTGTTCGCCAACCCCGATGACACGCGCACCGATTCGTCTCAGCCACTGACCTCGGTGAACGCCACCGGCACGGCAGGCGCCGACACGCTGTATGGCGACTGGGGTAATGACACCCTGTTTGGCCTGGCGGGCAACGACGTGCTGGCGGGCAGCGTCGGCGATGATTTGCTGGTTGGCGGTGCTGGCAGCGATCGGCTCACCGGCGGATCGGGTGAGGACACCTTCCGCTTCGATCACATCAGCGACAGCTACGTCGGCGCGGCGGATCTCATCACCGACTTCACCACTGGCCACGACACGCTGGATGTTTCAGCGCTGGGCTTCACCGGATTGGGCGACGGCCGCGACGGCACCTTGCAGGTCAGTTACAACGCCAGCAGCGACCGCACCTACGTGCGCAGCAACGAGGCGGACAGCACAGGTCAGAAATTCCAGGTCACCCTGGCGGGGGATTACAGCCATAGCCTGAAGGCCGAGGATTTCGCTTTTAGCCCGGCAGCGAACGCGACCGAGATCAAGGCCGTGGGCGTGCAGGCAGCGATGGACCATGTGGTTTTGTCCGACGCCTGATCACCTTCAACGCATGCGGTCTCTGAGGCTGCACGCGATCTCAGTGTAGGACCGGCTTCAGCCGGGAAGAGGGCAGCCCGCACACCCTAAGATGTGCGGTGTGACACCTGACGCATTCCCGGCTAAAGCCGGTCCTACAGTGGGTTGAGCCAGTCCGACTTCCGCCTGGCAGTCAGGCCTGCCTCACCCAATGACTCCAATCTGTCACATCCTCGCCCCTGAATTGCCACATTGACGCCGTAATGTCCTCGCCAATGAGATCGATCTCAAGCGAGTGAACATGAGTGACCTGAAAGAAGTCGCACGGGTGGCCGGGGTTTCCAGAGCGACCGCCGCCCGCTGTTTCGCCTCTCCCGAAGTGGTGCGTCCGACGACCCGTGACCAGGTGTTCGCCGCCGCGCGGGAACTGGGGTTTCGCCCCAACCTGCTGGGCCGCCAGTTGCGCCTGCAGACCACCCAGCTCATCGGTGTGGTCGTGCCGAGCCTGCTCAACCCGGTGTTCGCCGAACAGTTTCAAGCCATGGAGCGCGCCGCGCGGTTGCGGGGCTACAACCTGTTGCTGGCGACCACCGATTACAGCGCCGAGCGGGAAAGTGCGGTGGTTGAAGAACTGCTGCGCCAACGGGTCGATGGACTTGTCCTCACTGTGACCGATGCCCACAGCAATCGCGTGCTGCAAAGCCTCAGCACCGAAGACACGCCCTTTGTCCTCGCTTTTCACCAGCCCGGCAGCACCGAATACAGCGCGGTCTCGGTGGACAACCGTGCCGGTATGGCCCTTGCCACGCGCTATCTGCTGGACGCCGGTCATCGACGCATCGGCATGGTCGCGGGGCCGACGCTGCAGTCCGACCGGGCGCGGCAGCGTTACGCGGGCTACTGCGACGCCATGGTTGAACACCGCTTGAACGCCATGCCCATCATCGAAATGCCCAGCCACACCCAGGCCGATTTCACCGCGCTCGCGCCGTTGCTACGAGGCCCTCACGCGCCCACCGCGCTGGTCTGCTCCAACGATTTGCTGGCGATCAGCCTGATCGCCGAACTGCGCCGCCACGGTTGGGCGGTGCCCCAGCAGCTGTCGATCATCGGTTTCGACGGCATCGACATAGGCACCCAGATGCACCCGACCCTCTGCAGCGTGGTTCAGCCGATTGCCGCCTTGGCCACCACCGTCATCGATCAACTGCTGGCACAAATCGCCGGCGCCGCCCCGACTTCCCACTGCCTGCCGTGCCACATCCGGCCGGGCGAAAGTACTCAGCCCTACGAGGAGACGCTCCATGATCCGCTTCCGTAAAACCCTGGCGGCCCTGCTGCTGTGTGGCGTGGCCAGCCTGACCCAGGCCGCCGAAACCGCGATTTGCTACAACTGCCCGCCGGAATGGGCGGACTGGGGCACTCAGCTCAACGCCATCGCCGACAGCACCGGCGTGCAAGTGCCGCTGGACAACAAGAACTCCGGCCAGTCCCTGGCGCAACTGGTGGCCGAAAAAGCCGCCCCGGTGGCGGACGTGGTGTATTACGGCGTGACCTTCGGCTTGCAGGCGCAGAAGGCTGGCGTGGTCGGCACCTACAAACCCAAAGGCTGGGAGCAAATTCCCGCAGGCCTGAAGGACCCGGAAGGGCACTGGTTCGCGATCCACTCCGGCACCCTCGGCATCATGGTCAACGTCGATGCACTGGGTGGCTTGCCAGTCCCGCAAAGCTGGGCTGATCTGCTCAAGCCGGAATACAAAGGCATGGTCGGTTACCTCGATCCGTCCAGCGCGTTCGTTGGCTACGTCTCTGCCGTGGCGATCAACCAGGCCATGGGAGGCACCCTGGACAACTTCGCGCCGGCCATCGACTACTTCCAGAAACTGGCGAAGAACTCCCCGATCGTGCCCAAGCAGACGGCCTATGCGCGGGTACTGTCCGGCGAATTGCCGATCCTCGTGGACTACGATTTCAACGCCTACCGCGCCCGCTACAAGGACAAGGCCAACGTCGCTTTCGTCATCCCGAAGGAGGGCAGCATCAGCGTTCCTTACGTGATGAGCCTGGTCGCCAACGCGCCCCATCAAGCCAACGCCGAGAAGGTGCTGGATTTCGTGCTCTCCGAGCAGGGCCAGGCGCTGTGGGCCAAGGCGTATCTGCGTCCGGTTCGCACGATGAAGATGCCGGCGGACGTCGCCGCGCAGTTTTTGCCGGACAGCGATTACGCCCGCGCCGGTGTGGTGGATTACCAGCACATGGCAGACGTGCAGGAAGCCTTCGCCGCGCGTTACCTGAGCGAGGTCAAGTAAGTGAGCAGCACGGTGTTGAAGGCGCAGAACGTGGCCGCGCGTAGGTTGTTGAAATGGCGTCTGCGCCCAACAGCCGCGTGGGCCCTGGCACCCGCGGCGGCGGTATTGGCGGCGTTCTGGCTATTGCCATTGGCGCACCTGATCGTGCTCGGCGGACAGCAGCGGGATGGCGCCGGCAGCGGATATTGGCAAGTGCTCAGCAGCCCGCAGTATCTGGGCAGCCTGGCGCAAACCTGTGTGCTCGCCGTCGTGGTGACGCTGGCGGCGCTGCTGGTCGGCGGCATCACCGGCGTGTTCCTCGCCCGACAGCGCTTTTTCGGACGCGCCACTCTGGTGGCGCTGCTGACCTTTCCCTTGGCGTTTCCTGGCGTGGTGGTGGGTTTTCTGGTGATTTTGCTGGCAGGGCGGCAGGGTCTGTTTGCCATGCTCGGCCTGAAACTGGCCGGTGAGCGCTGGGTGTTCGCCTATTCCCTGGCGGGCCTGTTCCTCGGCTATCTGTATTTTTCGATTCCGCGGGTGATTCTTACGATCATGGCCGCCTGCGAAAGCCTCGACCGCAGCCTGGAAGAAGCCGCCCATTCCCTCGGCGCCGGGCACTGGCGGGTGGTGTATGACGTGATCATTCCCGGGCTGGCGCCAGCGCTGGTGTCCTGCGGGGCGATCTGTTTTGCCACCTCCATGGGCGCGTTCGGCACAGCCTTCACCTTGGGGACTCAACTGAATGTCACCCCCGTGGCGATCTACAACGTGTTCACCAACTACGCCAACTTTACCGTCGCGGCGGCGCTGTCGGTGGTATTGGGCGCGCTGACCTGGGCGGTGTTGCTGCTCGCGCGGCGCATGGTCAAGCAATCGAGGACCGTCCTGTGAAGCGTTCTTCGCTGTTCATCGCGCAACTGCTGTTCACGCTCCTGGTCTGCGCGTTCATGCTGGTGCCGGTGCTGATGTCGTTGGTGGCCGGGCTCACCCGCAATTATTTTCAGGGCGTGTCCAGCGGACTGACCTTCGACTGGATTGCTCAAGTCTGGCAGGCCTATTCGCCGACCGTCTGGCTGTCCCTGCAACTGGCCCTGGCCTGCGCGGTGTGCGTCTGCGTGATTGGCGTACCGGCGGCGTACGCGCTGGTGCGAATGAACAACCGCTTCAGTCGCGCCTTCGAAGAATTAATGGTCTTGCCCGTGGCCATGCCCGGCCTCGCCAGCGCCCTGGCCCTGCTGCTGACTTATGGCCAGTTCGGCAGCTTTCGCAGCAGTTGGCTGTTCATCCTCGTCGGCCATGTGCTGTTCACCCTGCCGTTTCTGGTGCGGCCGGTGATGGCAGTGATGCAGCGTCAACACCTGCCGACGCTGGAGGAGGCCGCCGCCAGTCTTGGCGCCGGGCCGTTGCGACGGTTCTTCAGCGTCGTGGTCCCCAACTGCCGGGCGGGGATTCTCGCCGGCGTGCTGATGGTGGTCACGCTGTCCCTGGGCGAATTCAACCTGACGTGGATGCTGCACACGCCCATGACGAAAACCCTGCCGGTCGGTCTGGCGGACAGTTACGCCTCGGCGCGGCTGGAGGTCGCTAGTGCCTACACCCTGATATTTCTGTTGATGATCGTGCCGCTGCTGGTTGCGTTGCAGGCCATCAGCGCGCGCCTTTCCCGTGGAGAGCAAAGATGACTGGAACCACGCTGCGGCTGATCGGCTGCCGCAAGGCTTTCGCCGACGGCACTGTCGCCGTTCACGACCTCAACCTGACCATCGAGGCGGGGGAGACCCTGGCGATCCTCGGCCCGTCCGGTTGCGGTAAAACCACCACGCTGCGGATGATCGCCGGGCTGGAACGGCCGGACGTCGGCCAGGTGTTCTTCGGCGATCAGGACGTCACCCGTCTGCCCATCGAGCGCCGCGACGTCGGCATGGTTTTTCAGAACTACGCGCTGTTTCCCAACCTCTCGGTGGAAGGCAACATCGTGTATGGCCTGAAAGTGCGCGGCATTGCCGTCGCCGAGCGCAACAAGCGCTGCGCCGAACTGCTGGAACTGGTTGGCCTGCAGGAACACGCCAAGCGCGGTATTCACGAGTTGTCGGGCGGGCAGCGGCAGCGGGTGGCACTGGCCCGCGCTCTGGCGCCACGGCCGAAAGTCCTGCTGCTCGACGAACCCCTTGCCGCACTGGACGCGCAGCTGCGTGAACGCCTGCGCAGCGAACTCGATCAGCTGCTGCGCGGACTGGGCATTACCTCGGTGTTCGTCACCCACGATCAGGGCGAAGCCATGGCTCTGGGCGACCGGATCCTGGTCATGCAGCAAGGGCGCATCGCCCAGCTTGGCACCCCGCGGGAAATCTATCAGCAGCCGGCCAACCCGTTCGTGGCCGGTTTCGTCGGCAATCTCAACGCCTTCTCGGTGGCAGGCCGCTCCGTCAACGGCCTGAAAGTCAGCGGCGGCGAACTGCCGTGGAGTGGGGCGGGTGAGCCGTCCACCGTCTATTGCCGGCCCGAGCACCTGCGGGTGGTGAAGCGCGAAGGGCACCTGCACGGGCGTTTGCTCTGTCAGTTCTTTCAAGGCGCCCAGAGCCGTTTGCTGATTGAAGTCGGCGCGGCGCAACCCTTGCTGGTCGACAGCGCCGACAACGTCATTCATGCCTCGGGTGATCTGATCGCCTTGGCCGTCGAGCCGCAGGCGTTGTTCGCCCTGCATCCGTAATCATTGTGTAAGTGAGTTGAATGTGAGCGTCCCGTTTCTCATCGCGCAGATCAGCGATCTGCACCTCAAAGCCGGCAACAAGCTGACCTATGGCGTGGTCGACACCCTCGGCGCGTTGCGTCGCGCGGTCGACCATCTGAACGCCAGCACGCCGCGCCCGGACATCGTGGTGATCAGCGGCGATCTGGTGGATTTCGGTCGGCCGGATGAATACGCCGTCCTGCATCCCGAGCTGGCGCGCTTGGTCATGCCGTACTACCTGGTGCCCGGTAATCATGACGTTCGCGAGCACCTGCTGGCTGAATTCGCCGATCACGTTTACCTGCCGCTTTGTCCCAAGTCACCCCTGGATTGGGTCGTCGAAGAGCACCCGGTGCGCCTGATCGGACTGGATTCGACCATTCCTGGCGCCCACGGCGGGCAAGTGCTGGACAGCCAGATGGCCTGGCTCGATGAAGTGCTTGGCCGGCGCCCGGAGGTGCCGACCTTGCTGATCATGCACCACCCGCCGTTTATCACCGGGATCGGCCACATGGACCGCGAGGCGTTCATCAACGGCGCGGCGCTGGAGCAAGTGATCGCCCGTCACCCGCAAGTCGAACGTGTTTTGTGCGGGCATTTGCATAGGCCGATGCAGCGGCGCTTTGCCGGCAGCATCAGCTGCACCTGCCCGGGCACCTCGCACCAGATCGTGCTCGACCTGCGCGAAGATGCCCCGGCGCATTTCAACCTCGAACCGGCAGGCTACCTGCTGCATCGCTGGGATGCGGAACAGGGCCTGGTCACCCACAACGGCATGTTCGGTGATTACCCGGGGCCGTATCCGTTTTATGACGCGCAGGGGCTGATCGACTAGCTCGCACCATCCCGGAGGTTGTCCTATCGTCTTGGCCCGGCGAGGCCTGGAGGGTTGCGGGCCTGTGGGTGCCGCTGCATCGCTAAAATGACATCATCTATAATCAGTCTATAGTCGCTCTATAGTGATTCTATAATCCGCTATAAACGTAAAGTTTCACCCTTTCTATAATTGGTCTATAGTCGCTCTATAATTGCCTATAGAGCTGTGCTTGAGGTCTACAGATGCCCGAAATCTTCTACCACCGCCCCGAGTTGGCCGCCCGGCTTTCGAAGCTGATCATTCAGGTATCTGTGGGCAGCTCGGCCAGTTCAGGCGTCTTCCTGGCAGCGCCACGGCGCACCGGCAAATCCACCTTCGCCCGTGAAGACCTGCGCCCTGCGCTGGAAAAAGCGGGGGCGATTGTGCTGTATGCCGACCTCTGGCAAGACCTGACCAAAGACCCCGGCCTTGTCATCGTGGAAGCCATACGCGAAGCGGTTGGCCGAAACGATGGCTTCATCACACGGCTGGCCAAGGCTTCCGGGATAGACAAGGTCGCTGTAGGCGGCTTGAATTTCAGTCTGGATAAAATCGGCCTCGGCAAGGACATCGACCTCACCACGGCGCTGGTGGCGCTCTCCGACGAATCGCAGAAGCTCATCGTTCTGATGATCGATGAAGCGCAGCACGCGATTACCACCGAGGCGGGTGTGGCGGCGCTGTTCGCGCTCAAGGCGGCGAGGGACGAACTCAACAGCTCCCGGCACCACGGCCTGCGCATCGTTTGCACCGGCTCGAACCGGGACAAGCTGGCCATGCTGCGCAACAGCAAGGACCAGGCGTTCTTTGGGGCATCAATGGTGCCGTTCCCTACGCTCGATCAGAACTACATCGACTGGCTGTGCGCCAACATCGATCTGCCATCCCCGCTCGATCCGGCAGAAGTGTTCCAGCTGTTCAAAGAAAGCGGCTATCGGCCCGAATTGCTCGGCGCAGCGGCTGATGCCATTCGCTTCGATTTTTTCATCGACCCTGAAAACGTACGTGAGCGGTTTGCCGAGCTTGTTCGCGCACAGGCTGATGAGTTGAATGCGAACCTCAAGAAGGTGATCCACAGCCTCACCCCGATTCAGTCGGCCGTGATTCGCGTCATGGGCAGCATGGGCGATAACTTCGCCCCGTTCGAGGCGCCCACCATGGCGTTGTACGCCACAGCGATGAAGCAGGCGGGCATCCCGGAAAGCGACATCAAGGTTGAGGTGCCGGGCGTGCAACAAGCGCTCATCGCGTTGCAGGAAAAGAATCTGGTCTGGAAGGCTTCGCGGGGTGTGTATGCGGTGGATGAGCACGTGATCGTTGATCTGCTGCGCGCCGACGGGCTGCTGAAAGGTTTGTAGCCTCGCGGCAGCCCAAGATGCTTACCTCTTGAGCGCGATGGCCTCCTGGACAAGGCACTCAAGGGCGAACTGCTCAGTGTAGGTCATCTGAATGGGCGTGGTTTCGCCCTTGACGGTTCTTTCGCCGTCCAGGATGTAGCGGATGCGCTTGTCGGTGACACCGATGCGCTTGGCGATCCACGAAGGTGTTTGGCCAATCCGCGAAATCAGCTTGTCAGCGTAGTCGGTAGAAGGGTTATAGAGTTCTGCGTTGGGTGTCATGTGACGTCCGGATAGAGGTTAGGCGCTGTGTGTTCAGGCGAATGCTGCACAGTGTGCCCATAACCGGGCTGCGTCGCGACCCCGATGGTGTTCGCCAGAGCTGCGACGGCTCTGAAGGGGGAGGCCCCGGGGAAGACATTCACCCTGGGTTCAAGCGCCGCTGCCCGTCCTGGCGGGTCGCGCAAATGCTGCAGATACTGATTCAGGCAAAATCAGGTTCAGAAAATCTTATAGCCAACGTGCGTGAAGATTTAATCATGGCGGCACACTCATCACTTGTGACGGGTTTACTGAAAAGATAGCCCTGAATTTGATCGCAGCCATGTTTGACAAGCAACTCTAGTTGGTCAGATGTTTCGACGCCTTCCGCAATGACGTTTAGATCCAGTTCGTGCGCCAATACGATGACCGCGCGGGTGATCGCCGCGTCTTCATGATTGCTTGTTATATCTTTTATGAACATTCTATCGATTTTAAGAGTGTCGATAGGGAATCGCTTCAAGTAGGCCAGGCTGGAATAACCCGTTCCGAAGTCATCGACCGAAAGACCTATGCCATATGACTTTATCTCTCGAAGTATTTCAACCGCCGACTCGGGTTCAATCATCAGCACGGATTCAGTGAGCTCGAACTCTAAAAGAGCAGGGTGGATACCGTATTCTTCCAGGATATGCCTGACGATTTTAGCCAGTCCTTTTACCTGAAGCTGCCTGGCTGAAAGGTTGATGGCGATCGGTACCACTCCGAGATTGTTATCTTCCCAACGTTTTAGGGTTTCACAGACCTTCCGGATGACCCATTCGCCCACAGGAATGATCAGGCCGGTGTCTTCAAGCATAGGGATAAAGTCAGCGGGAGAAACCAGGCCGAGCTCTGGATGATTCCACCTCAGTAACGCCTCCAATCCACTGATGCTGCCGTCTGTGAGGCTGACCTTGGGCTGGAAATGCAGAATGAACTCGTCGCGATCAAGCGCGCCCCGCAATAGCGTTTCAGTTTGCAAACGCTTGACGGCACTTTCATTCATCTCGGCAGTGTAAAACTTGAAATTATTACGACCGCTCTTTTTTGCATGGTACATGGCGGTATCAGCATGCTTGAGGATGACGCCAGCGTCATCCCCGTCAAAGGGATAATTAGCAATGCCAACACTCGCTGAAACGAATATATCCTGACCGCGAAGATTAAATGGTTTCGCCAAAGCGTCGACAATATGGGTCGCGAGCGATTTTATGGAGCTCTCCGAATAAGCAGCCTGTGTGACAACAATCGAAAATTCATCGCCCCCCAGCCGCGCAACCAGACTGTCGTCATCGATATATTCCTCCAGGCGCCGACTTGCCTGGATGAGCAATTCATCCCCTACGGAATGCCCCATGGTGTCGTTCACGGTTTTGAATCTGTCCAGATCGATGAACATGACGCTTATTGCAGAGGGCGCTGATGCAGTGCGGCTGATTGCAGTGTGCAGGTAATTATTCAGAAACCAGCGATTAGGCAGATGTGTAAGCGAATCATTTTCGGCCAGATAGGTGAGCCTTTTCTTCGCGTCATCCCGTTCAAGCGCGGCGGCCAACAGGTTTGCCAACGTTTGGAGGTAGCTAACATCTTCACGGGTAAAGGGCTGCCCCGTGGTGGCATAGACTCCGAGCACACCCTTAAAGGCATTCCCGCACGGTATATCGACCTCTATACGGCTTCCAATGCGCTCAGCTTCCACGGTGTCAATCGACAGCAACTTGTACGTTGCATCAGGCGTATCGGAAATAATCTCAAGCCCGCCAGAAGAACCCATACCGCTCAAGAATTCATTCGTGTAGCCATTCCGGGCATCAACGCTGGTAAAGCCGGTCCTGGCGTTGAGGATGACTCTGTGACTCACTCGATCAACGACTAACAAAGCGGCCCTACCCATGCTCAACCCTTGCGCGGCCGTCAGTGCGGCCAGTTCACCCAGGGCGCTGACGTTTTCCTCTGTCAGTGCCTGCTGGCCAAACAGGGCGATCAGGTTTTGCCTTCTGGCGTTATCGAGAATCGCATCCTCAAACTCTTTTCGATCCGTAATATCGATGTCGATGCAGATATATTTTTCAACGCCGCCCCTGTCATCGAGAATAGGGATGATGGTGCGTTGATGCCATTTCTCCTTACCGGCAAGACCGGTAAGCCTGACCTCACCGTTCCACACTCCGCGTTCAGGTGCCCACTGCCACGGCTGAGTGGTTGAAGACATGCCGTTCCAGACTTGATCGATCGTCAACTCTAAAAGCTCGGCCCGGGAACGCTGTGAGCTTGTCACGAATCGTTCGTTGACATAGGTGATGCGACCGGACGGCGAACATTCGCAAACGATTGAAACCTCATCCAGGGCGTTTTTATGCTGCACCAGGGTGTTCATCAACGATTCGATGCGCTGACCAAAGTGATTACGCATGTTTGCCGCAGTACGGTTTACCGCTTTGATTGCTTCCTGTATTTCGACGGGAGCATCTGCGACCAACATAGCCTCTGCTGCCACTTCGCCGGAAGCGATTTCCGCTTCATAGGAGTGAAGCTTGTCCAGCTGGGCAAGTGAACGCTTGATCACCCAGCCCATCAATAACAAACTTGTGAGCAAAAAAAGCACTGCCAGTACCGTAGCTTGCACCACCAGATTACAAAGTTCGGTCGCTATTTTCTCGGCGTTGAATGACAGGCGCATCACGCCATAATCTTTCCCACCGATCGTTATCGGACGGTTGACATCGAACAATCGTGCAGCGACCTCGGACTCTATCCATGCGGGGGCTCTGCCAACCGGCGCGCTGGGCGCCTGCAGGCGAATGACGCCACCTGACAGGTCAATAAACATGGCGGATTGGAATGGCGAGCGAGCCAGGGTCTTTTCGAGGGTTCTTTTGATGGTGTCGTAATCGCCGATGACTACGCTTTCCTCCACGGCTTGCGCGGCAACCTCGATCAGCATATTGGCGGTGTCTTGGATTTCCTCGATATGTTGAAGAAGCTGATTTTTATAAAACAGACCCAGGCCGGCCGTAAGGAATACGACTATCAGAACAGACAACATTCCCAATATTTGCGACGTCAGCGATTTTGGCAGCAGGCTTTTAAAGAAAGTCATTAATAGCCTCTCCAGCTAAATGTCAGATTATTTACTTAAGGTTTGCCGGCAAGCTGCTGTAAAAATCACGATAGGAAGCGTAATCCGCTGCCGTCGCAGGAATAAAGGTAATCGGTGCCGGTGCATGAACTAACTCGGTCGCCTCATGAAGAATCTTGCTGCCGTCTTTATCGTACTGCATGTTGAAAAATGCGTTGGCTACCGCATCAAGTTCTTTCTGAGAAATACGAGGGGAGGCCATGAGGGCTAAATCATTGAACGAGGACGAACTCCACAATACGCGGAACGATTGACCTTCTCTCTCCGTGTAGCCGCTGACAAGCTGTGAATTGACACCCATCGCCTGAGCCTTGCCGCTGAGCAGCTGGCTGAAGGCGCCGTCCATGTTTCCTGCAAATACCGTAGACGTATGTATCCCTTTTTTTACCAGTTCCGAGCTGGTGACTTTGTAAGCAATAAACGCTTCGGGGCCGGGGTACACGACCTCTTTGCCTTCCAGTTCGGAAAGGCTATGGATGGGCGAATCGGCGGGGACCACGATTTGTCCTTCGAGGGCAGGGGCGTCACGGCGGCCAAATACCTTCCAGCCCATTTTGTCGCGCTCAGGGCTGAAGAGATGATTGGTAAATGCAAAATCAACCTCTTGTGCGAGCACATAACTGGTCGTGTCAGAGGAGGTGCGGCCTAATTTCAGCGTGAGGTTCACGCCGCTTTTTTCGGACACGTACCGTATGATCGGGTTCCAGAAAGTGGCTGAGAGATTAAGGTTGTATTGATTGACAGGCGAGAAACTATAGACTTTAAGATCTTCAGAAGCGGCGATAGTTGAAAGGCCAAACGACAGCGCAATAAGGATAGCTTTGCAGGTCAGACGTAACATTACTTGTTGGCTCCAGATGTATATCAGTTTCTGACTCAAAGGTGATGAGCGTTAATTAAACTCAGCAATCCAATATAATCGGCCGAAGAGGGGAGATCTTAAGCACCGTTTTCTTAAATAATTAGTTAACTGCACTTGGATCCACTGATCCGCTTCTTATCCCTGACCCCATTGACGAAGGCCGTTATCCCGTCCTCGTTTGGAGGGGCGTGCGAAGGTTGGCTCTCAAGGGCTTCAGCGCTGGAGTGGACCCGGTGTTCGGAGGCGTGTTTGATCTGTTCGCCGGGTGAGGCGGCCCTTGACCTTCGGCAGATGCTTGCCAGGTTCCGTACGTAGATTCGCCGAGCGGCGATCAGGCAAGGCAAGAACAGGTGAAGAACGACCTGGGTCCCGTTTGATTTGAGTCAAAGGGGCTTCATCGTCGGCTATCGATTTCTTTGGCCCATTGCACCTTACGGCGTAGGTAGTCCCAGCCGGTGTGCTTCAGCGCTCACATTCATCGGTTTGCCTTTCAGCATCGGCTTATGCCCGAGGAGGGCAATGGCTGGCTCAAGGCTGTCGTCCGAAGGAACCAGCAGGGCTTGAAGGCTTTCAGGATTGATGACTCCCCAGTTGGATAAATCATGACAACCGCTGCCGCCACAGACAGCTTGATAGATGATCCGGCTAGCGTGATTTGCATCGGTGTCGCATTCGCCGCCGATGAAATCCACATTGCTGTACCGCAAGACTGTTGAACGAGTGCCGCGTTCTACCCGGAGAACAACGTCTGCGCCTTCTGTTGATCGCAATGGCCTGGTCGCATCTACCGCAATGGTGACGGTTGCCCCGGCACACTGGAATTGCTCCTGTGCCGACGCTGGCAGAGAAAAGATGGCTGTGAAAACAAAGACGCTTGCAATCCGTAGCATGGAAAAATCTCAGGTTATCAATGAGTGGATGCTAGCAGCGGGCTGAGTGCAGAGGCGAGCCGCTTTGAGTAAGAAAGGAGTAACCGCTTGTGGGCCATAACTTCAGCCGCGACGCTAAAGCGCATGCGACCTGAATGCCTGGCCAGTCTGCTGCCCCGGCGCATGCCGAACGACCACCGGATCACCTGCTGATTTAAATTCCCCGTAAATTCCTGTAATACAATACGATTGCTTTCGACGGGTCGCATCATGAGGATCGGCCCGCAGGTTCAAAGTGACCCTTGCTCCACGAGGGTCTCCATCACGGCATTTACAGGTCATCAGGGATACAGCATGAAAGTACTACGTCAGGCATCGTCCTTGCGGCATCAAGTGCAGGATGCACTGCGCAACGAAATCATCTCGGGGCGTTTCAAACCCGGCGATCGTCTGGTCGAGCAACAGCTTTACACGGCCCTGGACGTTAGCCGCACGTCGTTGCGCGAAGCGTTGCGGCAGCTCGAAGCCGAAGGCCTGGTGGAGCAGGTGCCCCATCGCGGCGCCTATGTCGCTTCGGTGGATGCCAAAGATGCGGTGCAAATCTATGACGTGCGCGGTGCGCTGGAAGTCCTGGCCGTGCGCAACTTCGTTCGTTACGCCACCGACGAAGACGTGGGCGAATTGAGTGAAGTCTTCGACGAATTCGCCGAACAGTCGCGCACCACCAGCGTCGATGGCACAGCCTTGCTGGACATCAAACGACGCTTCTACCACGTCCTCCTCGACATCGAACAAAGCCGCGTCGTCGGCAGCATGCTCGAACAGCTCAACAACCGCGTCAGCCTTCTGCGCGCCTTGTCATTGGGCCGGGAAGGGCGCATGCCTCACACCCTCGCCGAACTCAAGGAAATCGTCCGCAACATCCAGTTGCGCGATGAAGAAAGTGCCTGCGCTGCGGCATTGCTCCACGTCGAGAACGCTTCGAAAAACGTCCTTGAACTGCTGGCAGCGACAGGGGCGCATGCGGTCGAGTGACGGTTCGCCGCCGTACGTCGACAGCACGCGATGCGGTGATGTCACGAGTCGCGAGGACAGCACAGGCGCGTGTCAGACGCCTTGTCTGGCAGACCTTCGCCATTCACTGCGGTCTTGCCTCCAGCGGCGCCGACAGGTGTCGCATCAACCCTGACTGGAGTCCGCTCACGCAGCCGTTACCGCAGCAACGGATATTCAAACGGCCTTCAGCGCTCTCCTTTCATCGCAACGCCGAATACCCCGTCGGCGCCATGAACTGCACCTCGATCCGCTCCACGATAATCGTCTGGGCTTCAGTCGCCGCGCGTTTGGCGATCCACTCGGCGTCCGCCTGAAACGCATTCCACTTCGTCTCGCGCTCGGCCAGGCTCTCCCACTGCAACAGGTACGTCAGCGACTGATTGGTCGCCCCCGTCAGGTTGGTCCAGAAGCCGACCTGCCCGATCCCGTACTTCTCGAAAAATCCCAGCGTCGTGCTGGTGAACCGGTCATGCAATGCAGGCAGACGGCCGGGAGCACAGTGATAGGTGCGCAATTCAACGATCATTTTTCTTCTCCTGTTAGGGCTGCTGACAAAAGTTGCGAGCAGGTGCCGCTGGTAAGAAAACGTAAATTATCCTATTGACCGATTGTATGACAGCCCTATAGTTTTATTTCACCTGCTGGTGAACGTCACGCAGGAAAGGCTGACGCCGCCTCGACGCCATTGACAAGAACATAAAAATCAAAGGGCACGGACATGACGCAACCGCAACGTATCGGCTTCATCGGATTGGGCATGATGGGCACTCCCATGACGGCCTGCCTGGCCAAAGCCGGCTTTGAACTGTTTCTCGCTGACGCCGACGCCGGCCGTCTGCGTGATGTGCAGGCGACCCTGAACGCCAGCGCGCTCACCGCCGAGAACGCTAAATCCCTCGACATCCTCATCACCATGCTGCCGAACTCGGACATCGTCGAGCGTGTGTTGCTGGGCGAAGACGGCTGGGCCGCGTCCCTCGCGCCGCAGGCTGTGGTGATCGACATGAGTTCTTCGGAACCCGCGCGTTCCCGTGAACTGGGGCAGCGTCTCAAGACACTCAACCTGCACTACCTCGACGCGCCCGTTTCGGGAGGAGTGAAGCGCGCCGTGGACGGCAGCCTGGCGATTCTGGTGGGGGGCGATGCCGAGGTCCTGCAGCGTTGCCGCCCGGTGCTCGACGCCATGGGCAAGAACATCCTGCACATCGGCGACGCCGGTTCGGGTCATGCGGCCAAGGCGCTGAACAATTTCGTGTCGGCAGCGGGCTTGATGGCCACGGTTGAGGCGCTGCATGTCGCCAAACGCTTCGGCATTGACCCCGGCGTCATGGTCGACGTGCTCAATGCCTCGAGCGGCGGCAGTAACACTTCGCTGAACAAAGCCAGGCAATTCATGCTCAGCGGCACCTTCGGTTCGGGCTTTTCGATGCAGCTGATGAACAAGGATCTGAAAATCGCCAAGGGGCTTTCGGACGCGCTGGATTACCCGATGCTCTTCGGCCAGAGCGCGATCAAGGTCTGGAACGACGTGGCGCAGGATGCCACGCCTGCCACGGACCACACCGAGATGTACCGCATGCTGGCCAGAGAAGGCGAGTGAAGGAGCCCGATGCCATGTCGAACGCTGACAGGTTTTACATCGACGGGCGCTGGGTCGAACCGGCGTCGCCCTCGTGGTTCGACGTCATTGATCCGGCCACCGAAACCGTGGTCGAGCGCCTGGCGTTGGGCGATGCCACCGACGTTGACCGGGCTGTGGCTGCCGCTCGCAAAGCGCTGCCGGGTTACGCCCGGACGTCCGTCGCCGAGCGCATCGCGCTGCTGCAGCGCATCGTCTCGATCTACGAGCGTCGTCAAGAAGAATTCGCTCAGGCGATGCGCGTCGAGATGGGCGCACCCATCACGTTTTCCCGCAAGTTTCAGGTGCCGCGCGGTTGGCTGCACCTCAATCAACTGATCGATGTGCTGAAACGCTTTCAGTTCGAAGAAACTCGGGGCACTACCTTGATCCGGCATGAACCCGTGGGTGTCTGCGGCCTGATCACCCCGTGGAACTGGCCGATCAACCAGATCGTGGTCAAGGTCGGGCCTGCCCTTGCGGCGGGTTGCACCATGGTCCTCAAGCCCAGCGAATATTCACCGCTGAGCAGCCTGCTGTTTGCGCAAGTGCTGGACGAGGCGGGCGTGCCACCGGGTGTGTTCAATCTGGTCAACGGCGACGGGCCGGGAGTGGGCGCGGCATTGTCGGCACACCCGGACATCGACATGCTGTCGTTCACCGGTTCGACCCGCGCGGGCGTGCTGGTGGCCAGATCGGCCGCCGATACGGTCAAGCGCGTGGCACAGGAACTGGGCGGCAAGTCGGCGAACATCCTGCTGGACGACGTTGACCTGCAGGATGCCGTGACCCGCGGTGTCGCCGCCTGTTTCACCAACAGCGGCCAGTCGTGCTCGATCCCGACGCGCATGCTGATCCCGCGCCACCTGATGGACGACGCCATCCAGATTGCCAAGGCTGCCGCCGAAGGCTACAGCGTCGGGCCCACGACGGATGAAAATACCCAGCTCGGCCCGCTGGTCAATCGGGAGCAATGGCGTCGGGTGCAGGCACTGATTCAAAGCGGTATCGACGAAGGTGCGCAGTTGGTGACGGGTGGGGTTGGACTGCCGCCGGGCATCGAGAAGGGCTACTACGCCAGACCGACCGTGTTTGCCAACGTGGCGCCGGACATGACCATTGCTCAGGAAGAAATCTTCGGGCCCGTGCTGTCGATGATTGCTTACGACAGCGAAGCGCACGCACTCGCCATCGCCAACGGCACCCACTACGGCCTGGCGGCGTACGTGCAATCGGCCGATCAACAGCGTGCGCGTCAGGTTGCCCGCCAGTTACAGGCCGGCAGCGTGCATGTGAATTACCCGCCAGCCGATTTCGCCGCGCCGTTCGGGGGCGTGAAGCGCTCCGGTAATGGCCGCGAGTGGGGCGAGTACGGCTTGCGCGAGTACCTGGAAGTCAAGTCTGTGGTGGGCTACGGCAACTGAGCCGGCCAACCGCTTCGCCGCACGGCTGAAAAAAATTTGCCCATTTCAACTGTATGACAATCAGTCGATCGTACGAAAAAGGTGAGAAGAACATGAGTGACAATGCGAACCACAACGAACGCTTCAACCAGGGCTTCAATAATCGAAAGGAAGTGCTCGGTGACCGCCATGTCGAGAAATCCTGGGCGGCGGCCGACGACTTCAACCGGCCCATGCAGAAGATGGTCACGGAGGTCTGCTGGGGCGAGATCTGGGGCGACCCGACCCTCTCGTTCAAGACCCGCAGCATCATCAACATCGCGATGCTGACTGCCATGAGCCAGCACCATGAACTGGGCGTTCACGTACGCGGCGCCTTGCGCAACGGTGTGACCCGGGAAGAAATCCGCGCCGTGCTGATGCAGGCGGCGGTGTACTGCGGCGCGCCACTGGGCCTGGCGGCCTTCCGTGTGGCGTCCGAGGCGATCAAGGCCTATGAGGCCGAAACCGCCAGCTGATCGTTCCACCTCCATGCTTGCGTCCGACAATAACTATAAGGAAAACGTCATGAGCACCTACGCCCCAGCCAGATCGGCGGCTGAAACCGAACAGTCGATCGAGCATAAGAGGAGGAACGCCATCAAGGGCGCGTTTTTCTCCGAATACATCGACATGTTCGACATCTACTTGCCGGTGGTGGTGTTGTCCCCGGTGTTGTTCTATTTCCAGCCCGCGCAACTGTCGCCCGGCATGGCGGCGATTCTGGCCTCGCTGGTGTTCATCACCACGCTGCTGGGCCGCCCCATCGGCGCCTTGCTGTTCGGCATGATCGCTGACAAGACCGGGCGGCGCATGGCGTCGATCTACTCGGTATCCGGCTTCGGCGTGGTCACGCTTCTGATCGCGTTGCTGCCCGGTTATGAAAGCATCGGCATCGCGTCGTACTGGCTGCTGGTGCTGCTGCGTTTCGTCGACGGCATTTTTCTCGGCGGCGGTTACACCGGCGCGATGCCGCTGGCGATTGAGTATTCGAAAAAGCACCAACGCGGGTTCGTGGGCGGCTTGATTATCGCCGGCTTCCCGTTGGCCTACGTCACCATCAACCTGGTGGCGATGCTGATGTTCATGCTGTTCCCCCTTGATGGGCCCGGCTCGCCTTACGTGCAATGGGGCTGGCGCATTCCGTTCGTGATCGGTGCCGTGCTGGCGGGCATGTTGGCGCTGTACTACGTCTACGCGGTGTCGGAATCGGAAATCTGGGAAAGCGAAGCGGGCAACAAACCCCGCGAGAAGCTGCCGCTCACCGATCTGCTGCGGGGCAAAAGCGGGCGCAACCTGCTGCAAGTGTTGCTGATGATGACCGGCTTCTGGCTGACCCAGAACATCATCACCATCTTTCTGCCCACCGGCTTGCTGCGCAACACCTTGCACCTCTCGGGCATGGAGGTCACCGGGACGCTGCTGATCGCCTATTCGGTGCTGTTCTTCAGTTATATCGCGTCCGGCATGATCGGGCAGAAGATCGGCCGTCGGCGCTTCTTCATCATTCTCGGGCCGATCATCGCCACCCTGGGCGCCGCGATCATGTACGTCCTGGCCAACGTCCAGGGGCTCACGTTGCCGGTGATCATCACGCTGGTCTGCGTGCTCTCGGTGCTGGTGACCGCGCCATGGGGCGTGATCGTGACCTACATCAACGAGCGTTTCGTGACCGACGTGCGCGCCACCGGCTTCGGTGTCGGTTTCAGCCTGTCAGTGATCATCCCGTCGTTCTACGCCTTCTACATGGCCTGGCTGGGCGAATTCATGCCGTTCACCGTTACCCCGGCCGTGCTGCTGGTGATTGGCGGCGTGATCGCGACCATCGGCGCCTACATGGGGCCGGAAACCAAAGACGTGGATTTCTAGAATTCTCTGCACGTGAGGAGAGCTGTCGTGAATAGCAAAACCGTGGGTTTCATCGGTCTGGGCAACATGGGCGGGCGCATGACGCGCTGCCTGGTGAATGCCGGGCTGAGCGTGCTCGGGTATGACACCGACGGCGAGCGGGTCAAGGCCGCTGGCGCGCAGGTGGCCGGATCGGTCGCCGACGTGGCGGCCGAGGCCGGCGTCGTGCTGCTGTCGCTGCCAGACAGCAAGGTGGTCGAGGCCGTCGTCGAAGGGCCGAACGGACTCCTGGAGCATTGTCGCGAGGGGCAGGTGGTCGTTGATTTGAGCACTGCGGCGGCGAGTTCGACGATGCGTTTGCACGGGCTGTTTGCCGAGCGCGGCGTGCAGTACGTCGACGCCGGGATTTCCGGTGGCGCGGCAGCAGCGGAGAAGGGCGCGCTGACCTTGATGGTCGGTGGCGACAGCGCGACCGTGGACACCCTGGCGTGGGTGTTCAAGCCGATCGCCAGCAAGGTGTTCCTGATGGGCGAAAGCGGTGCCGGCCACACCACCAAACTGCTGAACAACTTCCTCAACGCCGTCAGCCTGGCGGCCACGGCGGAGGTGATGGTTGCCGGCAAGAAGGCGGGCCTCGACCTGCATCGCTTGCTCGACGTGTTGAACAGCAGCAGTGGGGTGAATTTCGCCACGCTCAACCGCTTCCCGCACATCGTCGATGGCAATTACCTTGAAGGCGGCCTGACCGGCAAATTGATGACCAAGGACGTGGTGCTGTACCTGGATCGCGTCCGCGAACTGGGGGTCGCCTCGCTCAATGCATCGGGTCCGCTGGCGAGCTTCGGCCTGCAAACGGCGCTCGGCTACGGCGACCTGATCAGCAACCGCGTGGTAGACGCCATCGGCGACCTGTCCGGTGGGGTACGCCTGCACGAATCGGCCATAGAGAACAAGAAAGGAGACAAGGCATGAAAGTTTTTCACGGCGCTGTCGAAGGCGCGATTTCCGAACAGCGTGGCGCGACGTTCACCGGCGTGGTCTGGGCCGACCCGGTCATGCCCACCACGGATGGGGTGACCATCAACAACGTTTCGTTCTGCCCCGGCGCGCGCACCTACTGGCATTACCACGAACAGGGGCAGGTGCTGTACGTGACGTCGGGCAGCGGCTGGATCTGTCTGGAAGGCAGCGCGCCACAGCCCATCCGCCAGGGCGACACCGTGTGGATCGGCCCCAATGAGCGGCACTGGCACGGCGCCAATACCACGAACTTCATGGTCCACACCGCCACGTCCATCGGCAAGACCGTGTGGCAGGAATCGGTGGCAGATGTGGATTATCTGCGTGGGGCGGATTGAGCCTGAACGCCGTCATCCCCTGTCAGAGCGAATTCATTTGCGAATCGATAGGGCAGACGACAAAGGCCTGTCGGATGTTCCGGCCCATCGTGAATGAATTGGCGCCCGCAGGTCATGCAACGCTCTTCAATGTTCAGCGAGGAACACCATGAGCCTCACCGAAAAACAACAACAGGCCAAAGCCGCGTTTGAACGTCACGGGACCTGGAATGCCGGCTGGGACAGCCTGCTGCGTCTGGACCCCGGTTTTGTCGAAGCCTACGCCGGTTTCGCCTCAGTGCCCTGGCAGAAGAATCACCTGCCGCACAAGGTCAAGTCGTTCGTCGCCCTCGTCGCCAGTGCCAACGCCACACACCTGTTCCAACCCGGCATTCAGGAACACATCCATGCGGCCATTCAGCACGGCGCGACCCGCGAGGAACTGACAGAGGTGCTGGAACTGATCAGCACGGTCGGCATTCACGCCTCCAACGTCGGGGTGCCGGTGTTGCTGGAAGTGCTGGAAGAAGAGGGCATGCGCAACGGCCCGGCACCCCTGGATGCGCGCCGCGAAGCCCTCAAGGCGAGCTTCATCGAAAACCGGGGCTATTGGCATCCGTCCTGGGAGGGCCTGCTGGAACTGGACCCGGAGATGTTCGAAACCTACGTCGAATTTTCCTCGGTGCCATGGCGCACCGGCGTGCTGGAGCCCAAGGTCAAGGAGCTGATGTATTGCGCCTTCGACGCTGCCGCCACGCACCTCTATGTGCCGGGCCTCAAGCTGCACATGCGCAACGCGCTGCGTTACGGCGCGACCAGGGAAGAGATCATGGAAATGCTGGAGATCGTCAGTGTCATCGGCATCCATGGCGCGCAGCTGGCAGCGCCGTTGCTGGAGCAGGCTCTGGAGGCGGCGCCCAATAATCCTCGATAACGCTGCGTCCCGACTCCTCTAACAATAACGACGCCGCAAGCCATCAGGCCCTGAACACAGACCTTATCTGGAGTTTCCCCATGAACACGCCATCGACCGTCAGACCGGACTGGACCGACCCCGAAGTGATTGTGGTGCGGTACGGCACCCGGCAGACCACCAAAAGCGAGTGCTATTACAACTTCGGCGCTTACCGCGAACCGGACGCGGCGATGACCATGGACTATTTTTTCTGGATCTTCCGCAGCGCCGAGCAGACCATCGTCATCGACACCGGTTTCAGCCCGGAAGCAGCAATCGCCCGTAAACGGCAACCCGTGGTCGCGCCTGCAGATGCATTGGCTCGCCTTGGCATCGACCCCAAAGACGTCAAATTGCTGGTACTGACTCACGCCCATTACGACCACGCCGGGAACCTGGGCCTGTACCCCAACGCGAAGATCGTCATGTCGCGCAAAGAGTTCGAATTCTGGGGCACCGACATGGGCAAACGCCCGCAGTACGGCCACCACATCGACCCGCTGGACATCGAACGCATTCAGGCGCTGCACCGCGAAGGCCGCATCACACTGCTCGACACGCCGCAGAACACGCTGATTCCGGGCATTGAGCTGTACGAACTCGGCGGCCATACGCCGGGGCAGATGGCCGTGGTGGTGGAAATGCCTGAAGGCCCGGTGATCCTCGCCTCGGACGCTATTCACTATTACGACGAACTGGAGCAGGACCGGCCGTTCGCGGTGCTTGACAGCCTGGCGGACATGTACCGGGGCTACGAGCGCATTCGCGAATGGTTGCAGCGTCCCGGTGCGGTGGTGATTCCTGGCCATGACCCTGACGTGATGAATCGCTTCGCGCCCGTTGATGCGAGCGATCCCTCGTTCGCGGTGCGTATCGACGCCCACGGAGCCGGAGTATGAATGGGCGCACGGCACTGGTGACCGGGTCGTCGGACGGCCTCGGGCTGGCGATGGGCAAAGGCCTGGCCGCAGCGGGGTATGACGTGGTCCTGCACGGTCTGGCCGCGCCTGACGCGGTGCGCCAGGCCCGTGAGGATCTGCTGCGCTCCCACGATGTGCAGGTGCGTTATGTGCAGGCGGACCTGTCCACGCCAGCGGGCGTCGAGGCGTTGATCGCATCGGCAGGGCGGGTTGACGTGCTGGTGAACAACGCGGTGATCCGGCATTTCGCCCCCCTGGATGAGTTTCCCCTCGCGCGTTGGGATCAGGCCCTGGCGGTGAATGTCACGGCGGCGTTTCTGGCGATTCAGCGGGTGTTGCCGGGAATGCGTGAACGGCGGTGGGGGCGGATTTTCAATCTGTCGTCGGCCTACGGATCGCGAGCCATCGCCAACCGCATCGATTACGTAACCACCAAGACCGCGCTGTTGGGCCTGACCCGCGCCGTGGCGGTGGAAACCCAGGGGCAGGGCATTACGTGCAACGCAGTGTGCCCTGGCTCGGTGCTGACACCCAACATCGAAAGCCGACTGACTGCGCTGATGGCCGAAAAACAGCTCGACCGGCAGGCCGCGACCGTGGAATTCCTGCAAGGCAAACAGGCCACCGGGCGCTTCATCGAGGCCAGTCACGTGGCCGATCTGATCGTCTACCTGTGCAGCGAATCGGCCAGCTCGATCACCGGCGCGACGTTGCCGGTGGATGATGGGTGGATGGCGGGGTGAGCCATGCACCAAAAGCACCCGCAGTGGTGACAGCGTCAGACCTTAAGAAAATGGATACCCCATGACTCAAACCCTAAGCCATCAACTCGCGCAGTTCATCGAACGCGCGACCTGGTCGGACATTCCCGCCCACGTACGACATGAAGCCCATCGAGCGCTGGTCAACTATTTCGCGGTGTCCCTCGCAGGCTGCAGCGACCCGGACGTCGTCAGGGCCGCGACACTGTTTTCGCGCTTCAACGGGGGTGGCGAAGCTCACTTGATTGGCCGCGCTGAGGTCATGGACATGCTCAGCGCGGCGTCGCTGAACGCCATGAGCGCCAACGTCTTCGACTACGACGACACGCACATTCCAACGATCCTGCACCCCACGGCGCCGGTGGCTGCGGCGCTGTTCGCTTTGGCGGAAACCCGCGTGATCAGCGGCGAGCAGCTGCTGCTGGCGTTCGTGCTGGGCGTCGAAGTCGAGTGCCGCATCGCCATGGCCATTTCCCCCGAACATTACCGGCGTGGTTGGCACATCACCGCGACCTGCGGCGTCTTCGGCGCGGCCGCCGCTGTCGGCAAGGTCCTGGGCCTTGATGCCCGGCAACTGGTGTGGGCGTTTGGCAATGCCAGCGCACAGGCCAGCGGGCTGGTGGAAACCCTCGGCAGCGCCGCGAAGAGCATCGGCGTCGGCAACGCCGCGCGCAATGGCCTGCTCTCGGCCTTGCTGGCAAAAGAGGGGTTCGCCGGGCCAGACCAGCCGCTGGAGGGGGAGCGGGGGTTTCTGAACGTCTTCGGCGAGCAGCCACGGCTGGACGAAATAAGCGCAGGGCTGGGCGAGCGCTGGGCCTTGTCGGCCAACACCTACAAGCCCTATCCATGTGGCGTGGTGCTCAACCCGGTGATTCAGGCTTGTCTCGAATTGGGGCGGGATCGCAGCTGGGCGCTCGAGGACATTCAGCGCATCGAACTCACGGGGCATCCTTTATTGCGCCAACGCACGGACCGGCCCGACATACGCCTTGGCCGGGAATCCCAGGTCAGCGCGCAACATGCCGTCGCCGTCAGCCTGGCGACGGGCAGGGCGGGGCTGGCCGAATTCAGCGACGCAGCGGTCAGCGATCAACGGGTGCGCGCGCTTTACGGGCGGTTGCAGTTCGTGGATGACGCCGATTACCCCGTGGAGTCGGCACAGGTGCGCATCGTCTTCCACTCAGGCTCGGTCCTCACCCGAAACCTCAACGTTTCCCTCGGCAGCCTCGATGCGCCGCTCAGTGACCAGTTTCTCGAAGACAAACTGCGCGATCTCAACGCCTATGGCCGTTCGGGGTGCGAGCCGCAACCGTTGATCGACGCGTTGTGGAAACTGGAACACTCAAACGATGCCGGTGCGCTGATGCGTCTGGCGAGTCTCTGACAGGCAGGAAATCCATCATGAGCAATCACCTACTGGGCTTCATCGGCGTCGGCGTCATGGGTCGGCCGATGGCGCGCCGGCTTCTGGAGCAGGGCCACTCGCTGGTCATCTACGACAAGGATCAAGGCGCGCTGGATGAACTCGGCGCGTTGGGTGCGCGAGTCGCGGGCAGCGTACGGGAAGTGGCCGACAGCGCCGAAATCGTCTTCACCAGCTTGCCGAGCCCGGCCATTTTCAAGGCCGTGGCGCTGGGCGCGGACGGGATCGTCGAGGGCAACAGGGTGCGCATTCTGGTGGACCTTTCCACCGTCGGTTCCCGGGCCGAGCATGAAGTCGCCCAAGGGCTGTCGGCGAAAGGCATCGACACCGTTGACGCGCCTGTCAGCGGCGGTGCAGCGGGCGCAGAAAAGGGCACGTTGGCGCTGATGGTGGCGGGCAAACCGGCGGCAGTCGAGCGAGTGCGTGCGTTGTTCGACGTGTTCGGCAAGGTGTTCATCGTCGGCGAACAGCCCGGGCAGGGGCAGTTGCTCAAGCTGCTCAACAACATGCTCTCGACCACCGCGTTCGCCATCACCAGCGAAGCCTTCGTCGCAGGCGTGAAAGGCGGGCTGGACCCCGAAGTCATGATGGCGGTGATCAACGCGGGCAGCGGCAAGAACGGCGCGACGATGGACAAATTTCCCAAACACGTCCTGCCAGGCACCTTCGACTTTGGCTTTCCGATTTCAAGCGTGTGCAAGGACATCGGATTGGCCGTTGAAGAATGCCAGGCGCTGGGCGTGCCGATGTGGCTGGGCAACGCGGCGCGTCAACTGTGGAACGTAGCCGCGCAACAGGACGGCGGCGGACGTGACCTCACCGATCTGGTGCGCACCGTGGAGGGCTGGTCGAATCGTTGAGACCTCAGCAACCGGTATGGAGCGCCTCGGTCTGGGGCCATCAGGGTCATCGCTCCCAGGCATCGCCGGTGGCGGAGAAGGGCGATGGCCTGATTCTGCAGGACGCCTGATTTTGTTGGCTTGCTCCAGGGTAAAACCTTTTGATGGGCCGTTCATGGCCCAGCTACTTGCACGCTGGACCCACGGCGGCCATTCAGGAGGAACGACCCTCCCCATGCCTATTTCAACGCTTTCAAACGCGCGCTCGCTCTTTGCACGGCCGCCATCTTTTCAGGGCGCTTCATGCGTTTCCACTTTCTGATGTCTTCCTTGGTCCGGCCACAACTCACACACAGATCACCCCTGAGCTGGCACACAGCGATGCACGGGTTTTCGATTTCCTTCGCCATCGTCAGTGATCCTTAGCCAGTCGCGTCTGCCAGTTGCCACTGTGACTGCGCTGGCATTCTTCCTCAGAATCAAAGCGGACATTGCGATCTGACAGCTTCAGATCGATGCCGGCTTCATTCAGCGCAATGGCCGTCAGCTCAAAAAGGCGAGCCTTCGCTTCAACCTGGGCGAGCTTCCTGTCCGCCAGCGTTTCGAACACCCAGATCACCTTCAGGGTTTCAGCCAACGCCTCCAGGTCAGCAAGGTGGGTCAGCCAGGTGAAGCCTTTGATTTCACCTTTTGCGGTTTCGCACGCGTCGGTCAGCGTCGCAATTAACCGACGTTCGATTCGCGCCCGTTCACGTTTGCCGGGTGGCATCGCAATTTCCTTTTGATTAGGGGCAGAGGTGCTCAATCAACCGATCGAAATTCGACCGTCAGATGCCTGACCTCATGGACCGGCTGGAGGCGTTCTCGAATGGTGTCGGCGTTCGCGGTGGCAGCGCCAAGGACGCTGACGATGGCCGCATGGGCTTGGGGGCCAACCCGCCAGACGTGCAAGTCGGTGATGGTGGCATCCCCCGGTTCTTCAACCAACTGGCGGATCTCCTCGGCCACGTGTGCGTCGGTCTGATCGAGCAATACGCCTGCGGTGACTCTCATCAAGGTCCATGCCCACCGCGCGATAACGATGGCGCCGACGATGCCCATGGCCGGGTCCAGCCACACCCAGCCCAGGTAGCGACCGGCGAGCAGTGCAGCGATGGCCAGCACCGACGTCAGCGCGTCTGCGAGGACGTGGACATAGGCCGATTTCAGATTGTTGTCGTTGCCATGATGGGCATGGTTATGGCCGTGATCATCATGGTGGTGGTCATGGTCGTGCTCATGACTGTGCCCGTGGCCTAGCAACAGGGCGCTGACGATGTTGACCATCAACCCGGCAATCGCGATGAGGGTAGCGGTGCCGAACTGAACGTCCGTTGGCTGCAAGAGGCGCATGACGGACTCGATGCCGATTCCCAGGGAAACCATACCGAGGATCAGCGCCGACGCGAACCCGCCCAGATCTCCAACCTTTCCTGTGCCGAAGCTGTAACGCTGGCTGGACGCGTTACGCTTGGCGTACCCATAGGCGGCCGCGGCGATGCCCAATGCACCGGCATGGGTGGCCATGTGAAAACCATCGGCCAGCAACGCCATCGAGCCCGTGACATACCCGGCGGCGATTTCACCCACCATCATCACAACCGTCAGGGCCACCACCCACAGTGTGCGCCGGGCATTTTCATCGTGGGCTGAGCCGAGGAACACGTGGTCGTGTCCGTAGTTGATGCTGCTGTTCATGAGTGAGCGCCGGGATATGTTCACTTGGAATAACGACGAATGGCTTCAAGAAGCTCTTCGACACCTTTGTTGCGCTCAGCGTCGCTGAGATCAGGATCCGCAATATGCGCGCGGGCGTGGTCTTCAATGATCTCCTCCATCAAGCCGTTTATGGCCCCGCGAGTGGCGGCGACAAGGTGCAGTGTCCTGGCGCAGTCGAGATCCGACTCCAATGCCCGTTCGACGGCCTGGAGTTGTCCGGCGATGCGCTTAACACGCTTGAGAAGATCGTTTTTGTTTGCTGCGATATGACCCATCGGATGCACCCCTGCCAAGACGGAATGCAGCATAGGGGTACCCCCTATCCCTATGCAAGGCTCGTTTGGAAGCGGAGCGTTGGCTGGCTGATGCAGTCGTAAAGGCTGTTGCTCCAGTCGCAGCCCGCTGTTCTTCCCCCGAACCGCCTGTCAGCCATAAAAACGGTTGTGACTCTTTTGGAATTTGTGTGTAATCCGCGCACTTCTTCAGGGATGAAGGCCAATCAACGATTTCACCGTGCTAACTCATCCCTGCATATCTCTCCTTCACCTCAGAGGACTGTGCGATGGGTTTGGCAAAAAAGGCCACTGCTGCGTTGCTCGTGTTGAGCATTGGTTTTTCATCCGGTTGCGCCACGTCGGGTCCCGACTGGGCTAACAAGGAAAACATTGGCACCGTAATCGGCGGCGCCGCTGGTGTGCTGATCGGCAGCCGCATCGGCGGCGGAGGCGGCCGAACCGCAGCGATGTTGATCGGCGGCCTGGCTGGCGCATTGTTGGGCAAAACCATCGGCGCGAAGATGGATGAAACCGACCGTCTCGCCCTCGCTGCACAAACCCAGCAAGTCCTCAACAGAAACCAGGACGGCCAGGCCGCTACCTGGCAGTCCAATCACAGCGGCAGCAGCGCGCAGATCACCCCGGTGAGTACCGAAACGCAGTCGCGGCAGGTGGCGGTAAAGCGCCTGCCGAAGATTCAGCCGGTCACCGACATGACCGTGATCAATAAACCCTACCGCACCATCAAGTCGGCCAACCTGCGCAGCGCGCCGGACAGCAGCGCCGAAAAAGTGGGTGGGTTACCCCCGAGTTCGACGTTCACCGCCTTGGGCCGCACCCACAATGACTGGATCATGGTCGGCCGCCGTGGCGTCACCGTAGGCTATGTGTATGCCCCTCTGGTGGAGGCCGTTGCGCCCAAACCCATGGCGGTTGCCAGCAGTGCTGCCACACAAGGCTCCGCCGACAACGCCACTGACCTGGACAACCTCGACGTTGCCAGCGCTGCCAAGCAAGGCGTGGACCTTGACGCCATCGATGCCAAACCGGTGGAAGACAAACTGACCGCGCAGACGACGTGCCGCACGATTACCTACGACGTCAAAGCCAAGGACAGTCAGGCTGAGAAGCAAACCGTCAAGGCCTGCCAGGCGGGTGACGGCGCTTGGGAACTGATTTGATGAGCAGCGTAAGCAAACTGTTGCCACTGACCCTGTTGGCGCTTGCCGTGTGCCCGAATGCCCATGCTGCTGCCTACCGGCTGGCCTTTTCCAAAGGCGAGAACGTCGAAGTCTTCGTGGACCATGCCGACAATCAGCCGTGGTGCACGAATCCGCTGGCGCTGCGTTTTGCCTTCGCCGGCAAGGCGGACAACGATGTCGTCGCGCGCCTGCTGCCCAAACTCGGCGGCCTGCTGGCCAGCCAGTGCCCAAGTGCTGCCACGGTGAACTGGAAAAGCTACAACGCTCAAGGCCAGATCGTTGCCAATGGGGTGGCTGCCAAGGCGGAAGAATGGTCCAGCCATGTCGTCGTGGCTGACATGCCGGCCGTGCCAGCAGCCGAGGTTGCCGCTGCGCCTGTCTCCGAGCCAAACCCGGCCCCGGTGCCGTCCGTTCCTGCACCCGTTGCTGCTGTGGCCCCAGTCCAGCCGCCAGTTCCTGCACCGGCTGTGACGGAAGATCGAGTTCCATCCCCGGCTCCTGCACCCGTTGTGGCTGCAGATCCAGTCCCACCGCCTGTGCCCGCCGCCGCAGCTCCACAACCGTCTGAATCGGCGCCGGTTCCGCCGTCCCCTGTGCCCAAAACGATCACTCCCGTGACGCCGGCTTTTGCGGTATCCGGCTGGACGCCACCGTCCGAGGCCGACGCGATCAAGGCTGCCACCTTTTTCCTGGAACTCAAAGACCAGAACGGTTGCCTGTTTCGTACCACCTACAAGCCAGACGGCGACACCCGCTTCGTGAGTGCAAAATCCACGGGTGTCACCTGCGGTTCCGATGGCTACGCTGCAGGTGAGGGTGCAGTGGTGGTGCTACGGGCAGACGGGGTGAAGCTGAAGGAATATGAAGGCAGTTTTCATCGAGGCATCCCGTTCAACAAACAAGCGCCGCAGCTTCCTATCGTAGGCTTTGATGACCAGAAAAACGCCCTGATGCTGCTCACCAGTGACCCGGCCAGTGGCATACATTATCTGCTGCGAGCGTCTTACAGCTGGAGTGGCTATTGGGATACGCGCAGTCCGGCGCTGGTGGCCGTGACCGAAAACCAGGAGCTTTTCCGCCAGCTTGAAACCATTAAGACCACGGTATTCACCGCCCTGAGCGCTCTGGACCAAGTCCAGCCGAAAACCCCGAACGTCAACTTCATCGCCGTTCGAGATGTACCGCAGGGCCTTGTGAAGAATGACCGTGACAGCTGGCTGTATGAATCCAATATCAACCGGAACTGGGGCACCAAAAGCTGGCAGTTCAACCCGCAAAACGCCAACAACTACCTGTTTATGCATGAAGCGCAGGTCGCTGAGCAACAACGCGCTGCGGACCGTCAGCGCCAGTACGAAGAGCAGAGAAAACTTGAGCAGGCCGGCTACCAGGCCCAGACCCAGCTCCAGCAGTTTGCCCAGCTGAAAACCGAAAGCAGCGACGCTAAATACATCCAGTCTCGCCTGCTGACCGACGTCAGCTATGCGCCCACTTCCGGGGGCGGCTATGCGCGGCTGGTAGCCGGCGGCAAAGCTGCTTACAGCCAGATCGTGCACATCGTCGGCAAGACGGATGGACGCTGGGAAACCGATTACCCCTATGAGTCACAACTGGACATTGTTGGCCCCAATCTGAAGCCTGAGAAGGGCTGGTTCCTGGCCAAAGGCGAGGTCACGGTGGACCCGGTCAAGCGAGACAGCGAGGACCTGCCGCTGACCCTGGTAGCGGTGACTTACCTGCAAGCCTGCGCCGAAGATGGCTGCACCGATTTGCGTGATCCGCTGAAAATCATGCGCATGCAGTTGGGCGACGACAGCTGGACGCCCGACGCGGCGCGCCAGGTATTCAAACAGGCCTGGCCTGACCGGAACATTCAGGGGGATGTGCAATGATCCAGAAAAAACTGCTTGTCCCGGCTGCGGCTGTTGCGATACTCGCTGCGGGCTACTTTGGCTTGTGTGCCTATGCCGGCAAACAGGCCCAGAAGCGCCTCGATGACTTTGTGTATGACAACCATCTCAGCGGCACAGTCAGCTGGGCCTCGGTCAGCTCCTCGCCCTTTGGCGGCAAGGTCGTGATCAAGGGCGTCGAGTTTGGCGAGGGGAAGGCGGGCGGTCTGCGCGCCGATAAAGTCATCGTGACCGACCTGATCAACAACGACAGCCGGAGTCGTGTGCGCATCGAAGCCAGCGGCATACAGGCTTCCAGCAGCTCGCTGCAAAGTTTGCAGGACCTGGGCGGAATGGCCGGCCTGATGGGGATGGGCGGTGGCTCAAGGGGCATGAATAATTTTGGCCCGTTATTAAGCAGCGGCCGCAACGAGCTCAAACCGTTCGACCTCACGCTGTTTCTGGACCTGGATGACGGCGCTACCCGCGCCACCGGTGAGACCTTTTTGGACATGCCAGACCTGTTCACCTTTAGCGCCAGCTACCGCATGGATAACGTCAAGGACCTTCACCGTACGATCAACGATTTGCAGCGCGGCGGCGAGATGGCCGTCTACGGGTTGCTCGGCGGTGCAGCACAAGGCGTGCAAGCCGCATTCGCCCGAGCTGAATTAAGCGAATTGAACGTCAGTTTCAAGGACAAGGGCATGGTCAAACGCAGCGCATTGCTCGAACAACGCTACGCCACGCCCTTGGACCCGACTGCCGGCAGTGCCGACAAACAGCGCCAGGCCTGGTTCGAGAAAAGCCTCGATAACTGGCAGAAAAGTTGTGAAAGCGGGATGCGGGAAAAAGCCCCGATGCTCAGTGATGGCTGCGAGCTGATGGTCAAACTGTTCAAAGGCAAAAACGACGGCATCCAGCTGAGCGTCGACCCCAAAGACCCGGTCCGGGTCATGGACCTGATGAGTCTGTTTGGCGGCGGCAATAGCAGGCAGGTGCTGGAGCGGCTGAATCCGGAGGTGAGCTCGCTGTAGGTTCAGCGGGACTGACACTGCTTTCTGTGATCAGGATGACGTGCGTGCTCACTTGTAGAAGCGGTTGGCAACCGTTCGGCTGCTTCGCTTGGCGTGTCGATCCTGTACGGGCACGTCTGCCGACAGGTCACCCACGCACTGCACGGCGGACATACCGCCGCACATCGTCCAGCGCAGGCACAACGGCCAGTACTCCGAGGACCAGCGAGAGCGGCACAGTGGCGATGTACCCGACGTGTTTAAACCCGTACGCACCCGCCACCCCGCCGGCGAAAAAGCTCAAGGCCAGTACGGCCAATATTTTCAGGCGCGCACGGTTCGCGAGCACTCGCGGCTGCCCGGGCGGGGTGGCGCCATTGCAGTAAAAGAGTTTGCCCAGCTCAATGCCGATATCAGTGACGATGCCGGTAACGTGCGTCGTCCTGATTTCGGCTTTGGAAACCTTGGTGATGAGGGCATTTTGCAGGCCCATGATGAAGCACAGCAGCATCACGGTCAGCGACACGATCATGCCGTCCACCGCCGCCAGCCTGGCGCCCAGAAAGCCGAAGCAGATCAGCAAAAAAGCTTCTAACAGCAGCGGTAGCGCAAACGCGCTGTGCAGGCGTCTGCGGCGGGAGTAGTTGACCATGATGGCTGAACAGGCCGCCCCTGCCATGAAGGACAGCAGGGCGCTGCCGCCGCGCACCACCAGTTCGTACGCACCCAACACCGCGTTGTCGGCCATGGACGAGACGATGCCGGTCATGTGCGAGGTGTACTGCTGAACCGCCAGAAAGCCCCCGGCATTGATGGCCCCGGCCACAAAAGCCAGGGCGAAGCCAAGGTGCCGGTTAGCGGCGGGGGTGCGTCTTCTGCCGGTCAGGCTGCGGATGTATCTGATCGCCATCAAAGGGTCCCGTGGATGCTGAAGTTCCTGAGGCCGTTTTTATCCGATCTGTGCAATCACCGTATCGAGCCTTCAAGACCCTAATGATGACCCGATCACTCACGTTGTCGGGTGTAGCTCAGCAAGCGGTCGGACTCGGCCTTCACCACTGAATAACATTCGCAGCTCAACCGTTCCAGTCGCGAGCGGTCAAGGACTTTGATCTGGCCCCGGCTGTATTCGATGATGCCCTGGCGCTGCAGTTTGCCCGCCGCCTCGGTCACGCCTTCTCTGCGCACGCCCAGCATGTTGGCCATGAGTTCCTGGGTCATGGTCAGCTGATTGCCTGCCAGCCGATCCAGCGACAACAGCAACCAGCGGCACAACTGCTGATCGATCGAATGGTGCCGATTGCACAAGCCGGTCTGTGACATTTGCGCAATCAAAGCCTGGGTGTAGCGCAGCATGAGCAGCAACAGGTCGCCGTGACGATCGAACTCTTCCTTGAGTTTATGGCCGGCCAGCCTGAACGCTCCCCCGGCACTCTGCACGACCGCGCGGCTGGACGTGCTTTCGCCGCCCATGAACACCGCGATCCCGACAAGCCCTTCGTTGCCGACCACGGCGATCTCTGCCGAGGCGCCGCTTTCGGTGACCTGCAGCAGGGACACGATCGAGTCGGTGGGAAAGTACACATGACGCAAGGTGTCCCCGGGCTCATACAACACCTCGCCCAATAGCAGATCCACCCATTCCATATGCGGCGCCAGCCGACTGAATTCTTCATCGGCCAGCGCAGCCAGCAAGTGATTGTCGATCGGCTGGGGCGCGGTGCACATACGGGAACTCCGGAAGAGGGGACGACCAACAGAGAGTACTCCAGCGCGGCGCCGGCACTGGAGGTCAATCATCGGCCGCCTTCGCGAATTCCACTGCCGCTGACGCTGCGGGCCGCGAGCCGCCGCACTCAATGCGCACCCGGCGTTCCACGCCATCATTCACCAGCGTCAGTGTGTCCCCCTCGACCGGCTCGCCATCCAGAGTCATCGAGTTGCCCTGGGCATCGCCGCGGACCACCTCGAAGTGATACTGCGTGCCTGCAAAGCGATAACTCAGGGAAAACCCGGGCCAGTCCGCCGGCATCAGAGGGTTCAGCTGCAGCAGATTGCCGGTGCGTTGAAGCCCCAGCAGCGACTCGACGCCCAATCGGTACATCCAGCCAGCGGAGCCGGTGTACCACGTCCAGCCGCCCCGTCCTGCATGGGGCGCAACGCCGTAGACATCGGCAGCCATCACATAGGGTTCGACTTTATAGGTGTCGATCCTGGCGCTGTTGAGAGGGTCGGCCGGGTTGATCATGTGCAACAGCTCCCAGGCTTTGGTCGTGTCGCCCAGCTGCGCAAAGGCCATTGCCGCCCAGACAGCCGCGTGGGTGTACTGCCCACCGTTCTCGCGCACGCCCGGCACATAGCCCTTGATGTAGCCCGGGTCTTGCAGGCCCTTGTCGAACGGGGGATCAAGCAGCAGGACCGCGCGGATGTCGGGTTTGACCAGGTACTGATCCACCGCCTGCATGGCCTGATGCTGGCGGGCGGGTGATCCGGCGCCGGACAACACCGACCAGCTCTGGGCGATGGAATCCAGCCGACACTCATCGTTGACGGAGGAGCCCAGCGGCTGCCCGTCGTCAAACCAGCCGCGGCGATACCACGCGCCGTCCCAGGCAGAGGCTTCCAGGTGGTCTCGCAGCTGTTTCGCCTGTTCGCCGCAGCGTGCTGAGAATTCGCTGTCGCCGTGACGTTCGGCGAGCCGCGCGAAGCGTTCAAGCACCTGACAACCGAAAAAGCCCAGCCAGACGCTTTCACCCCGGCCGAGATAGCCCACACGATTCATGCCGTCGTTCCAGTCGCCACTGCCCATCAGCGGCAGACCGTGTTCGCCACGGCTGAGGCTGTGCTCGATGGCGCGGACACAGTGCCGATACAGCGGCTCCTGCAGCGGCGATACTCCGGGCAAGTCGTAATAGGATTCCTCACCCGGACCCAGCGCACGCCCATCAAGGTAGCCGGCGGGTTCGTCCAGCACCGACAGATCATCGGTGACCTCGACGTAACGGCTGGTGGCGGCCACCAGCCACAGGAAATCATCGGAGCAGGCCGTGCGCACCCCTCGATTGAGGGGCGGGTGCCACCAGTGTTGAACATCGCCCTCGGCATATTGATGATTCGCGCACAGCAACAGATGCGCCCGCGCCGCCGCCGGGTCGGCATGAATCATCGCCATGCTGTCTTGCAGCTGATCGCGAAAGCCGATGGCGCCGCCCGACTGGTAATAGCCGCTGCGGGCAAGGAACCGGCAGGCGATCACTTGATACATCAACCAGCCGTTGAGCATCACATCCAGCGCCGGCACGGGCGTCTTCACCTGAACCACGGAAAGCACCGAGCGCCAGTGATCCTTCACTTTCTGCAACTCCGCCGCCGCCACCTGCACGCCTTTGTAGCGTTGCACCAACTGAGTGGCCGCCTGGGGATTTTTCTCCGCTCCCAGCCGCAAGATCACTTCCGTGCCCTGGCCGTGTGCGAGCGCCACCGTCACCTGTATCGCGGCGCACGGGTCCAGACCGCCACCGGTTTTTCCGGACAGCCCCTTATGCCGCATCGCGGCGGGAGACTGCAAACTGCCGCAACGTCCGATGAACTCGGTACGGTCCGCCGTGACACTGTGATCGACGGAGTCGGTATCGAAAAACGCCACACGCTCGCTGAATTCCACCGACCAGGCGTTGCGCGCAAACAATGCGCCGCTGGCAGGGTCCGAATGGGTGACCACGTGCATGGCTGATTTGCTGCGCAGATCGCCCAGGACCCACTCCACATAGCCCGTCACCGTCAGGTTGCGCTCACGCCCCGACACATTGCGCAGCACCAGCCTGGAGAACTTGATCGGCGCATCCAGCGCCACGTAAACCCAGAGCTCGCTCTGAATGCCGTCTTCCTCGTGCTCGAACACGGTGTAACCAAAGCCATGGCGCGTTCGGTAAGCGCCAGTGCCCGAGGCAGGTTGGGGGGTGGCTGACCAGAAATGCCCGGTGTCTTCATCCCGCAGGTAAATGACCTCGCCGACGGGGTCGCTCACCGGGTCGTTGTGCCAGGGCGTCAGGCGGTATTCGTGGGCATTTTCGGCCCAGGTGTAGGCGCTGCCGGACTCCGAGACCACTGTGCCCATCTGGGCATTGGCAATCACGTTGGCCCAAGGCGCTGGTGTGGGATGGGAGGCCGGTGCGTTGATGATGTACTCACGCCCATCCTGGCTGAATCCACCGTAGGCGTTGCTCAATGGCAGCGACATGGGCAACGGGGCAAGGGCCTTCGATGGCACTGGCATATAAAGGCGGGTCGCTACAAACGGCGCGTGCACCCGGACCACGCGGCGGCGCTGAACCTGTTCGGCAAGCGTCCCCAGTCCTTCGGAAAACACCAGGCGCGCAGCCGACAGGATCAGCGTGCGGTCCTCGTTCGACATCTGCTGCGCCATCCGCACGAATAGGCCGCCCGGCCGGTCCACCAGCGTGGCTTCGCTGCCGGAAGTGACCAGTCCCATGATCGCGTCCTGCAGTTGCTGGCGATAACCCACCTGATCTTCGTTCCAGATCAACAGATCCGTCAGCAGGCCTTTCTGGCGCCAGTAGGCGTGGGCCTGAATCATCTTCTGGACCAGCTCGATATTCTCGAGGCTTCTGACCTGCAACAGCACGATGGGAAGGTCGCCTGAAATCGACTGCCCCCACAGGCCTTGCTGATTGCGCAGGTTGGCCGCCAGCACGGTGCTGTCGGCGCGCAGGCCTGCGTTGGCGTAAATCAGTGACGAGGCCATCTGCTCAAACAAACGGGCATCGGCGGGGGAAACGTTGAGCTGACGCAGCAGCACCTGACTGTGGGTCCATGACAGATCGAAAACCCGATCCGCCAGGTGCCGATCCCGGTATTTGTTGATCAGGGAGAGGCAGTCGTCGCGACTGTCCGCGACGCCCGTCACCAGATCGATGGTGCCTTGCTGCCCGGGCTGCAAAGTGATCCGGCAGCGTATGGCGACAATCGGGTCCAGGACCGGGCCGGCGCTGCCCGACAGTTGCTCGCAGTCCGGGTCCAGCGCTGCCGGCGACTGGGTGCTGCGGCCGCGACCGATGAAGCGCGCGCGGTCGGTCTCGTAGGAAATGGCCTGAATATCCACCCCGTGAGCCGCGAGCAGGTGGCACATCCACGGCGTGTGCTCATCGCTGGCGCGGGGCCGACGACTGCAAACGATGGCTTGCAGCGGCAGCAGCAGCTCGGTCTGCACGAACAACTTGCTGAACGCCGGGTGCATGGCGTCCGTTTCCGGCGAAGCCAGCACCACTTCTGCGTAGGTAGTGATCTCCAGCGTCCTCGCAGATTCCCCTCGGTTGGTCACGTGCAGGCGGCGCAGTTCGATGTTGTCTTCAGGGGAAACGACGATTTCCATATGGGTGTCGAAACCCAGTTCCCGGGTGCGAAACTCGGCACGGGCATCGCTGAAAATAGCCTCGTGGCTCTCGGCCCGGTGCAAGGTCGGCTGAAAGGCGGTCGACCAGACGGCGCCGGTGGCAACGTCCCTCAAGTAGCAGAACGTGCCCCAGTGATCGCGAGTGGTGTCTTCCTGCCAGCGGGTGGCGGCCATGTTTTCCAGGCGGCTGTAACCCCCGCCTGCGCTGCTGAGCATGACGTGGTACTTGCCGTTGGACAGCAATTGCACCGCCGGGCGCTTGAGCCCCGGGTTGGCGAACACCCTGAGGTCATTCTCCTGGCCGGCGCCTGTATCCCCGGCGGCCGGCTGCTGGGCGGTTTGCAGGTAAGGCGCTGCCACTTTGGGCACCCGCTCTTGCAATAGCAGCAGGGCCGACTGCAGGGCAGGGTCGGATTCAAACCGCCGTTGCATGGGCTGATTGAGTAACACACTGGCCAAGGCCAGCAGACTCATGCCCTGATGGTGGGCCATGAAGGACTGCACCCAGGCATAACGCTGGCCCCTTGGCAGACGCGCTTCGGTGTAATCAATCGCTTCGTAGAATCCGTAGCGCCCGCAGGCGCCTTTGCGGGCAAGACGCTGCAGGTTTTTGCAGGCCGCCTCGGCGTCCACCATCAAGGCCAGCACGCTGGCGTAAGGCGCAACAACCACGTCGTCGCCCAGCCCGCGCTTGAGGCCCAGGGCCTGCACGCCGAACGCCCGGTACTGATAATTGAAATGCGCATCCAGCGTGTAATAACCCGATTCCGATACCCCCCACGGAATGCCCAGGCGTTTCCCGTGTTCGATCTGCACGGCCACCGCCGCCCGGCAGGTCTGGTCAAGCAGGCTGCCGTCGTAATTGGGCATGACCAGCATGGGCATCAGGTATTCGAACATCGAGCCGGACCAGGACATCAAGGTCGGTACGCCGGCGCAGTCACCGAGCAGTCGCCCGAGGGTGAACCATGCCCGCTGCGGAATCTGCCCCTGAGCGATGACCACGAAGTTGGTCAGGCGTACTTCCGACGCCAGCAGGTCGTAATAGCCGGTGTCCAGGCGACGCTCGTCGGCGTTGTAGCCGATCACGAACAAGTCGCGCTTGTGGTCATAAAGCAGGGAGAAGTCCATCTGCGCGAGATCCCCCGTCAGCAGGATCAGGCGATCGATCCGGGCGATGGCGTCAAGGGCGGCCTGGCGGACCGCGTCAATGCGCGGGTGATCCTCCGCAGCCCAGTCAGCTTCATCCAGTGTGGACAGCTCCCGCAGCGTGCGGCGACGGGGGTGTCGACCGATCGAAGGCGTGGGCAGTCGATAACGTTCGAGGGCCGCGATCCAGTCATCACACTGGGCGAGCAACGCGGTTTGCCAATATGCGCTGTCTTCGGTGCTGCCCGCCGGCATGGCCGCCACCCGAGCACGGACGGTCTGTAACGCCGTCAACAGCGCACCGGTTTCATCGGTTTCGAGGGGCTCTTCGAGCAGGGAATAGAGCGCGGTCAAGGTGCCGGCGGCGTCCGTTGTTTCGAGCAGGGTGTCCAGCGTGATGCGCAGCCCCTTGAGCATGGCAGCATCGAACACCGCAGCGTCGGGCAGCTGGATCAAACCCGCACGCAGGGTCAGCAGGTGCCCGGCCAGGTTGCCGCTGTCAACGGTGGAGATGTATTGAGGGCGCAGGGGCTTGAGGGTCTGCGTGTCATACCAGTTGTAAAAATGCTGCTGGTAACGCTCCAGGCTGTCCATGGTGTCCAGCGAAGCGGCCAAGCGCTGCAGCAGTCGGTCGGTGCTGAGATAGCCGAAGTCGTGGGCCGCCAGGTGCGCAAGCAAGGCCATGCCCATGTTGGTCGGGGAGGTCCGGTGGGCAATCACCGATTTCGGCTCTTCCTGAATATTGTCAGGGGGCAGCCAGTTATCCTGCGGGCCGACGAGTTCGTCGAAGAACGCCCACGTCCGCCGCGAGAGCACCTGCAGGAAGCGCAATGCCTCCACCGAGGGCTCGAACACGGCATTTTCCGGCATCGCGCTCAGGCGCCAGGCGATCCAGGGGCCGGCAGCCCAGGCGAGCAGGAACGGCATGGCGATCGCCAGCGCGAGCGGGTCAGTCAGCAAGCCGGCGAATCCGCAGAGGGCGAGCAGAGGGCCGATCCACATCTCGCGGTAGAGCGCCGGCAGCGGGTTTTGCGTGTTGCGCTCGACTTCGCGGGAGGGTTGCCATTGCAGCAAAAGGCGGCGGCTGAACAGGATGCGCCAGAGCGAGCGCGCAATGGCGCCCACGCTGTAATACATCTCGAACGGCAACCATGCGACGGTGGCAGCGATCTGGGCGAGGTCTTGCCCCAGACTCCGGCACAGCGCGGCCAGGTATTGCCGATAAGGCACGTTCAACGGCGGTTGCAACCCATCAGTAAGGGTCCTGAGCAGCGGTTGCATGACCAGCAGGCCAACCACCGCCAAGGTCCAGGCCAGCGGTTCACTGCTGGCGAACCAACCCCAGGCCAGCATCAGCAACACGGCCGCCGGCTCCAGGCTGCGGCGCAGGTTGTCGAGGATTTTCCAGCGGGCCATGACGTCGAGACGGTTGCGTGCCCATTCGCCGCGCGTATTCAGGGTCCAGGGCAGGATCCAGGGGATCAGTTGCCAGTCGCCGCGAATCCAGCGATGACGTCGTTTGACGTCCACGCTGTAGCGAGACGGGTATTGCTCGTACAACTGCACGTCGCTGAGCAGGCCCGACCGGGCGTAGCAGCCCTCGATCAAATCGTGACTGAGAACCTGGTTGTCCGGCAGACAGCCCTCCAGCGCACAGGTGAACGCATCGACATCGTAGATGCCCTTGCCAATGAAGGAGCCCTGTTTGAACAGGTCCTGATAAATGTCCGAGACCGCCCGGGTGTAGGGGTCAACGCCGCCGCCACTGCCGAACAGGCGCGAATAGATCGAGCGGGGGGTGCTGGTCAGGCTGATGCCGACCTGGGGTTGCAGCAGCGCGTACCCGGAAATGACACGCGCACGGCTTGCATCGAACACCGGGCGGTTGAGCGGATGCATCATCGCGGCCACACACTGGCGGGCCACCTCGCCCGGCAGCAGGGTGTCGGTGTCAAGGGTCAGCACATAACGCACCGTACCAAGGGCCGAGGTGTCACCCACGATGGTGGTGAAACGGTCTTCGCCCGCGCCACGCAGCCACGCGTTGAGGTCGGTCAGCTTGCCGCGTTTGCGCTCGTGGCCCATCCACGCGTGTTCACTGGCGCTCCAGCGGCGAGGGCGGTGAAGCAGGAAAAACCGCGCCGGCAATTCGTCCGCATACTTGCCGTTGAGCCGATTGATCGCCTCTGCGGCATAGGCGAGCAGGTCGGCATCCGGCGCTTGCACTTCAGTGGGTGAATCGAGGAAATCGGTCAGCAGCGCGAAGAAAAGATTGCTGTCGCGATTGGCCAGGAACCTGACCTCCAGGCCTTCGACCAATTCGTCGACGTCCGGGCGCGAACCGATCAGCGTCGGAACGGCGACCAGCGTGCGCGCCTCATCGGGAATGCCGTCGGCGTAATCCATCTTCGGCAGCATGGCGGGCAGCAGGCTGAACGTGACCAGCCAGTTGATGAGGCTGAAGGCCAGGCGACTGGTCATGACCAGGCAAGGCACTGCCAGTGCGATGAGCGCGAGATCAGGCAGTCCGTCACGGTGTGCCGAGGACAGCAGCGGCAGCGCAAAAATAATCGTCAGGGCACCGGCGGGGGCCAGGTAAAACGTCAGCGGTGAGCTTTGCAGCAGGCGTTTCCAGCGTTCGTGAAAGGGCACACGGGCGCCGAGGTTTTCTTCAAGAACGCCGATTCCGGGGCCCACCAGGAAAAACCCGATATGGCGGGTGAGACCGTCTCCGGCTGAAGCATTCCGGTGTTCCCGGGACAGCGCTACAACGGTCTGCGCGACGGACATCTCAGTGCGTCCACTGCGCCGGGCCAGCCGTTCGATGACGTGGCGATAGCTGTCGCGGGTGGCGAAGTCCATGCGCGGATAGACCTCGGCCGGGTCCTGTTGGAGGGTCTGCTCCACATGGCTCATGGCTTCGACAAACTCACGCCAGGGGGTCGCTGACAGCAGGCGCAGGCTCGCGATGCTGTTGCTGATGGACATCTGATCCGCAGACTGCTGCTGCGCATCGAATTGCACCTGCCGCTCGATACTCGAACCGGTCTCGGCGAGCAACTGCTCGATCCAGTTGAGCGGCAGCGCCAGGGCAGCGCTTTGACCCTGCAGCCGGCGGGCGAACTCGGCAACGAATGCAGCGGTCATGGGCGGGGCAGAATGGGCCATGTCAGCGACGCTCAGCACCACGCTTTTCACATCGTGCTCGGACACCTCGATGAGCCGCTCGGCCCAGTCATCGGCCAGATTACGATCGTCCCAGTTGGCCATGACCCGTGAGGCCACCCGCCGCAGGTTCTCGATCAAGGCCAGGCGCAGCATGATCGGAATGGCCCACAACTCGCCCAGCGTCAGCGGCATGACCGTCTGATAAGAGACGACGAAGCGCTTGAGGCTCAATTCGTCAAAGCGGCCATCACCGTGGGAAATCGTCTCAAGGGCAATGTCATAAACCCTCGGCAGGCCGCTGGAAGGCCCATTGCACAGGCGCGGCAACTCACGGCTGTAACCCTTGGGCAGGTGGGACCGTGCGGTGCGGATGTGATCTTCGATGAGGAAAAAATTATCGAGCAGCCACTCGGCGGCAGGGGTCATACGGCGCTCGGACGCCTGGGCTTGAGTCAACGCACTGCAGCTCTCCTTGAGCAATGCCTCGTTGTCATCCAGCCTGCCCAGCAGAAAGTCCCGCGTGGTGACTGCGCCGAGCTGATGCTGGGTGGCCAGGGCAATGCCGTGGCTGGCCATCTGGTCGGCGTTGAACAGTTCGGCGCGCAGCAGCCGTTCGTAGGCGAACGCAAGCTTCGGATGGGTCCCGGCGCGACCCGCCAGCCTGACCCGGGAGATCGCCTGTTTGGTGCGTGTCCATGTGCTCGTCATTAGTTTCCCTTAAATGACTTGCACTCCGGCGGACGCAGCGTGTTGGGCGGTGTGCACAGCGGAGCGCCGGCACCGATGTGCCCTGGTGAACGAAGCGTTCAAGCCACGACAGTGTGAGTACGCTTTCTCAGGGCTGTCTGTTCGCTGGCGCACATAGCGTCGCGCGCAGGCCTTTTCCTGCGCGGTTCTCCAGGATGATTTCACCGCCGAGGCGTCGTGCAATCGATTGCACGATGGTCAGGCCCAGCCCGGCCCCCTGATCGTTGCCGCGACTGTAGAACCGCTCGAAAAGACGCTCCCGCTCGGCTTCGTCAATGCCGGGTCCCTCGTCCGCAACGCTGAGCTGGAAATAGCCATTGCTCACCCCCAGGGTGACGACCACCTGACCGTTCAAGGGCGAAAAATTGACCGCATTGGTGACCAGGTTTTGCAGGGCAATGTCGATGGCGGCGAAATCGGTTCTTACCATCAGGGAAGGTTCATCGCAGTCGAACACCAACTCCAGCCCCCGGCTCAATACCCACGGCGTCATTTGCACCAGGCTCTCGCGGACAGCTGCGACGATATCGGCATTGCGGGTGAGCACCGCGCCGGCACCGGGTTCCATCCGGGCGACGGTCAGCAACTGATTGACAAGCCGTGTCGTGCGGTCGACGCCGACGATGAGGTAACTCAGGGACTGGTCGCGCTGTGCCTCATCGTGTGCCTCCAGCACGTTTTGCGCATGCACACGCAGCACCGCCAGCGGGGTGCGCATTTCATGGGCGGCGTCGGCGATGAAGCGCCGTTCGCGGCTCAGCACCTCCTGAATCTGTCCAAGCAATCTGTTCAGGGCCGCTTGCATGGGCTCCAGCTCGCTGGGCAGCGGGGCCAGCTGCAAGGGTTCGAGGGAGCCCGGATGACGACCGCGCAGCGTGGCGGCCAGATCGGCCAGCGGCTTGAGTCCCCAGCCAATGGCCAGCCAGATCGCGCCCATCAGCAGCAGGCTGCCGATCAGATTGGGGATCACCGTGTGGCGAACGATGCGGTTGACCAGGTCCGAGCGCACGTCGTCGCGCTCGCCGACCCAGATCAGCAGGTCGTGTTGCTCGTCCCTGAGCACGAAGGTGCGCCACTCATGTTTGCCCAGATCATTGATGTCGCTGAAGCCGTTGTACTGCGGCGCACGGGTCAGGCTCGGCGCGCTGGGGGTGTGCACCAGCAGCCGGCCTTGAAGGTCCCAGACCTGAAAGGCGATTTTGCTCTCGTAGGGGTGGCCGTCGATTCGGGGTTCGGCCTGAGCCAGGGCCTCATTGAACGCCTGGTACAATTGCGCGTGCTCCTGCCGCGCCAGGGGCATGCGCATCACGCCCTGCAGCAACCGGGCATTGGTGGCGAGCTGGGCATCGTAGACTTCGGCGATTTCGTGGTTGCTGTCATGGAGGTTGACCAGCGTCAGGATCAACAGCCCGATCAGCACCAGTCCGAGGATCAGGGTCAGCGTGCGGCGACGGATCGACGTCACGGGCGATCCTCCACCAGGTAGCCGACGCCGCGTACGGTGCGGATCAGCTCGCTGGAGAACTTCTTGCGCAGGTGATGGATGTGCACTTCGAGGGTGTTGCTCTCTGCTTCTTCGTTCCAGCCGTACAGCAACTGCATCAAGCGTTCGCGGGTCATCACCCGGCCCGGTGGCGAGAGCAGTTCATACAACAGCTGGTATTCCTTGGGGGTGAGGGCGACGGGTTCGTTCTTGTAACTGACTTGCTGGGTGGCCGGGTCCAGGCGGATGCCCGCGTGCTCGATTGTGACCCGCGCGCGGCCGGCACTGCGCCGCAACAGCGCCCGCAGGCGAGCCTTGAGTTCTGACAGGTCGAAGGGCTTTATCAGGTAATCGTCGGCCCCCGCGTCGAGGCCGGCAATGCGGTCCTCGGTGGCGTCCCGTGCCGTCAGGATCAGCACCGGCAGCGCCGAGCCGCTTTCCCGCAGGCGCCGCAACACTGCCAGGCCGTCCAGCCTGGGCAATCCAAGATCGAGAATGGCCAGGTCGAAGACTTCGCTCAACAAGGCATGGAGGGCGCTGGCGCCATCTTTCACCCAGTCCACCGTGTAGCCTTCGCGACTCAACGCCTGATGAATGCCCTCGCCGAGGGCAACATCGTCTTCAACCAGCAGCAAACGCATGAATGCTCCGTCATTTCAGTTTTTTGTTTACGTCCACCAGCAATAGCTGGATATCTTTACGGCGTCCACTGTCCGCCACTTCGCGGCCGGGGCGGGGTGCGGCGAGCAAAGCCTTTTCCAGCGCTTCCTTCGCCTGAGCGTAGTGGCCCTGGCGGTAGAGATGATCGCCCCAGAAATAAAGCGGATCGATACCGTCAGGATTGAGCTTCAGCGCCTGCTCCAGCAGTCCTTGTGCCTTATCCGGGTCGCCGAACCCGATCGGCCATCCCGGCACGCGATCATAAAGCGCTGCCAGGCTGGCGTAGGCGGAGCCTTGCAAGGCATTGGGGTCCAGCGTCATGGCTTTTTCGAGATCGGCTTTCGCGGTTTTCACCTTGCTCAACGCACCGAGCCCGCCCTGGGCACCGGCCCAACTGCTGGTGACAATGCCCGACCATATCCAGGCCTCGGCGACGGCGGGACGCTGCTGGGTAAAAGCGGAGGACTTGGCGGCCAACTGTTCGAATGCAGCAACGCGCTGATCGTCCGGCAACTGGTATTGAATTCGCGCCCACTCCTGCTGAATCCCGGTCAGGCGTTGCTGGTCAGGGGCATCCAGTGCCCACACGGGCAGGGCGAGTGTGGCGAGCAGTACGACGAGTAGACGTTTCATGGTTTGGTGCTCTTTTCGAAGGGGGCGCTGCTGAGTCGGCGAATGAGGGGCAAGTGTTTGCGCAGGCCACGGTCCACCACGGCGGGCAGCAGGCTGTTGAGGCGGACAAAGAACTGTTCTGGCCAACCCATATAAAGCTCGCGCTGATTACCCACGATCGCACGGACAACGGCGGCGGCGACCGTCTGCGGATCGTCCTCGGCGGTTTTCAGTGCAGAGTTGAGCGCGCGCGCGGCAGGACTGTTCATCGTGGTGCGGGTGGCGCGCGGGGCGACGTACAACACGCCGACCCGCGTATCCGCCAGCTCACGGCGCAGGGCTTCGGAAAACCCCCGCAGCGCGAACTTGCTCGCGCAATACGTGGCGTAACCGGCATAGCCGATCGAGCCATAGGTCGAACCGACGTTCACCACCATGGCGCGGCTGGCCTGGCGCAGCAGTGGTAATAACAGGCTGGTGAGCTGAATCGGCGCGTTCAGGTTGATGTCGAGCATCGAATCGATCTCGGGCCCAGGCAACTGTTCCAGCATGGCGAAATGATTGATACCGGCGGCGTTGATCAGCAGGTTGACCCCTTCCATCGCCTGCGCGGTCATCAGCACGTGCTGACGACCTTCGGCGGTGGTCAGATCGGCCTTCACCCAGTGCAACAGATGCGGGTACTGCTGTTGCAATGGCAACAGCGGCTCCTGATGGCGGCAGACGGCGAGCACTTCGGCGCCATGGCTGCACAGCGCCTGGGCAATGGCCATGCCGATGCCGCCACTGGCCCCGGTCAGGACGACGCGGGTTTCAGACAGACGCATGGGCGAGTTCCTTCACGGGTTCGGCGTGTACGAGGGGCAACTGGCGGAACATCTCGGTGTACAAGCCGTACACCACTTTCGAGGCCTTGATCACGGCCGCCTGATCCTCCGGATCTTCGAGACGGTCCATCAGCGCGCGGTAGGTCTCCATGTGGCCGACATCGAGGCTGCCATGGGAACTCAGGTAACTGAACGCAGTGGCCGGTAATGCCAGGCGCTGCTGAATGCTGCCGGCGGCATGGGTCGCCAGGGCGATGCTGGTGCCTTCCAGCACGTTGACCATGCCGAACAGTCCCACCGGGTTGCCCCGCGCGATGAGATCGTAGAGGTACGCGACCATGAGCTCGATGGGCAGACCAGGCGTGCCGTAACGCACGGCATCGGCATCGCCACCGCAGGCGCGCAGGTCGTTGAGGATCCACTGCTCGTGGCCGTATTCGTCCTCAATGTACTCGCAGACCGCGCCACGCAGCCATTCCAGCCGGGCAGGCAGGCGCGCGCCACAGGCCATCATCAATGGCACGGTGTGCCGCACGTGGTAGTAGGCCTGGGTCAGGAAGGCGCGATAGCTCTCCAGCGAGACCTCACCGTGCAGCGCCTCATGGATGACGGGCAGATTGAACAAGGTCTCGCGCTCGGTGCGGGTGGCGTCTTGCAGGGTTTCGAAAAAACTCATGATTGAAGGTCCTTTGCTCGCGTGGGCTCAGTGAACAGATGTCGATAATTCGCCAGAATGGCGTCGCGCCGGGGTCGGCCGTTGGCGGTGGCCATGCCGTTGGCGGTGGTGAAAGGCTGATCGAGACGCGTCCAGTTGTGGACGCGTGCGTAGTCGGGCAGCGCCTGGTTGGCCTGGGCGACAGCGCTGTGTATTTGCGCGTCGGTGGTGTCCGGGCGCAGTGGCCACAGCAGCGCATGATTGCGAGGCAGGGCTTCGCCGTAGACAAACGCCTGAGCGATCCGACCGCGTTGGGTCAGTTCGGCCTCGACCCACTCAGGGTTGACGTTGCGACCATAGCTGGTCACGAACTGATGCTTCTTGCGGCCGTGAAGGTAGAGATAGCCGTTGGCGTCGAATTCACCGAGATCACCGCTCGGCCACCACTCGGGTGTGGGTTCCGCGTCGCCGAGATAGCCCAGCATCCGCGACCCGCCAATCAGGACCTCGCCGTCTTCGGCCAGGCGTATCTGCACATGGGGCAAGGGTTTGCCGACGCTGCCGGGATGGTGGGCGTCGGGGCGGTTGAGGGCCACGACCGACGCGCACTCCGACAGGCCGTAGCCTTCGTACACCGGAATGCCGAGGGCTTCGGCGCGCAGCAAGAGTTCATGGGTGACCTTGGCGCCGCCCACTGCGATGAAACGCAACGCTGCCGGGTTAAACGCGTTCATCTCGCAAGCGCTGACCAGCAGCAGCAACAGCTGCGGGACCAGGATCATGCTGTGGGGCTGGCGCACCGCCAACGTCGACAGCAGGCGCGGCAACTCCACGCCACTCGCCCCTTGGATGCCCAGGGTTCGCTGACTCGGCAGACTCAGCATGGCCCCGGCGTAAAGCGCGGCGTAGCAGCCAACGTTTTCGAGCAGGATCGCCAGAGGCAAGAGTGAAAGGTGGTGGGCGGGCTGGCGAGATTCGCTGGCGCGCTGCAGCTCGAATGCCACGGCGAGTACGCTTGCGGCGTCCAGGCAGACACCTTTGGGGGTGCCGGTCGTGCCAGAGGTAAAGGTGAGCTTTGCCGTCCCGACGGGCAGGGGCGACGGCTGACGGTTCACGCGCCGCCAGAATCCCTCCTCATGACGGAATGCCGAGGGAGCGAGTTCACTAAAGTAGCCGTCGTCAGCAATGACCACGTCGGCCAGACTCTGCTCCAGGCAATGACGGCGCTGGGCGGCGCTGAAGAACGGCGGCAGCGTCACACAGGCCAGGCCTGCGAACAGAATCGCCAGGTCCCAAATCAGCAGGTCCGGGCCATTCTCAAGGGCGAGGGCCACGACCCGGGCGTCCAGGTCCTTGAGCCTCTCCTGACGCAGATTGATTTCTGCGTCCAGCTCGGCATAGCTCAATTTCAGGTCATCGCCCCACAGTGCACACGCATCGGGCTGCGCGGCGGCGAGGTCAGTGATGCGCTGGCGGAAGCCGGTCAGTTCAGGCGACATGGCAACTGTCCTCCAGTGTCAGGGGTAATCCGAAGCGTTCAAACACGCCGCTGCTGCTCAAGTGCAGGAAGCCTGCGCGGATGTCTCCCACGTGCACGCTGGGTTGAGAATCGTAGTAATTGCCCCACGCGTGCCTGTCGTCACCCAGGCGCAGAGGGTCGGCAACGCAAAGCGTAAGGGGTCGCAGGCCAAGGCGATTGAAGCTGTTCACCAGTCCGGCGTTGCCGGTGAATGCCACCCATTCCAGGCCGCTCATGGCGAGCAGCCAGGTCACAGTGATGATGCTCAGTCGCGCGCTGCCCAGGTTGCTGGCGGCGAGGTTGCCCACTTCGACGATGCCCTGACGGTCCACTGGCCTGCCGGCGCTGGTTTCGATCATCTGCTCGACAGGCTGATCCAGATAGTTCTCCAGGAACAGCGTCCCGGAGGTCGCCACCCGCACGCCGGCCACGGCGCAGAGGGTGCCTGTGTTGTCGTGGAGTCCAAACAGCTCCGGCATGAAGCTACGGATCTCGGCGTTGTGGGCCTGGCGAAAGCGATGCTGGATGAACGTCTCGTAGGCGTCGCGCAGTGGCTCCTGAGTCAAGGCACGATTGAGCGTGAGGGGCGGTGATTGCGCAGTGCCGAATCCCATAGGCAGGCAATCCAGAGGCAGCGCACCGGACGGCATTGAGTGCTGTGGTAATCGGTTATTCCAGTCCAGACCCTGCATGGGTGTGGCTCCTCCCCAGTGGTGATGGGGTGGAGTATCGGTGTCGATTCTTAACGAAGTCTGAAGGTAGAGAAATTCATCTGGCCTGGCGTTTTCGCAACCTGCGCGACGTCTTCAGACTGCCTTAAGACAGTGGCCTCAAGGTGCGCGGAAATCAGCAACATCCTCCCACTCAGCGAGCGCCCCCAACATGATCTCAACCCCACACCGATACGCCAGACTGTCGATGTCCCTGCACTGGTTGATGCTGGCGTTGTTCGTCGGCGTTTACGCCTGTATCGAGCTTAAGGGGTTCGCCCCTCGAGGAAGCACGTTGCGCTCGCTGTTGTCAGGCATGCACGGCATGTTCGGTCTGTCGATATTTGCACTGGTCTGGCTGCGTTTGCTGGGCAGGCTGATGTACCAGGCGCCACCCATCACGCCGGCCCCTCGTACCTGGCAGCTCAGAATGGCCCACCTCGTTCATGGGCTGCTGTACGCACTGATGATCGCGACACCGGTGCTGGCCTGGCTGATGCTGGCGGCGGGTAGCAAGCCGATGCCGTACTTCGGCTTCTTCCTGCCCGCGCCCGTGTCCGTCGACCCTGAGTTGGCCAGACAAATCAAAGGCTGGCACGAGTGGGCCGGGAATCTGGGCTATTGGTTGATCGGCGTACACGCGGCAGCGGGGCTCTTTCATCATTACCTTGTCCGCGACAACACCCTGCGCCGCATGCTGCCGTGGACGGGCGAAAAGCGTTAAGCGGTCACTGCTGTTATCACTCCACCGCGACCCAGTGATCTGCCGCCACCGCCGAAAACCGCTGCACCGGCGCGACGAAGTCCTTTGTCTTGATCGGATCGGGCCGTTCCAGCTCCTTGAGCAAGCTCTTGAAATCCCGGCGCCGGCCCACTTCCGGCACCGGCACTGCCGCCAGCAAACGTCGGGTGTAAGGATGCTGCGGGTTGTGCAGCACCTGATCACGGGCGCCGATTTCGACGATGCGGCCGCCATACATCACTGCCACGCGGTGACAGATGCGTTCGACCACGGCCATGTCGTGGGAGATGAACAGGTAGCTCAGCCCATGCTCGGCGCGCAGCCGTTCCAGCAGCTCCAGCACTTGAGCCTGAACCGAAACGTCCAGCGCCGAGACCGATTCGTCCGCGATGATCACTTTGGGATTCAGTGCCAATGCCCGGGCGATGCAGATCCGCTGGCGTTGCCCACCGGAAAACTGATGGGGATAGCGTTCAAGGGTGTCCCGTGGCAGGTCGACCTGCTGCAGCAGCTGCGCCACGCGCTCACGCCGCTGGGATTCGGGCATCTTGTCGTGAATCAGCAGCGGCTCGCCCACCAGATCGAACACGGTCTTGCGCGGATTGAGCGCCGCATACGGGTCCTGGAACACCATCTGCACGTCGCGGCGCACCCGCTGCAACGCGTCACCCTGCAAACCGTTGAGTTCCTGCCCGAGCAATTTGACGCTGCCCTGGTAGCTGAGCATGTTCATCAGGGCTTTGCCGGTGGTGGATTTGCCGCAGCCGCTTTCGCCGACCAGCCCTAGGGTTTCGCCCTGACGCAGCTCGAAACTCACGCCCTCGACCGCATGCACCGTGCGCGGCGTTTCGAACCAGCCGTGGCGCAGAGGAAAGCGCACGCTAAGGTCCTTGACGGCGAGCACCACCGGCTGTTCCTTCATGACATCAGGCGGCGGCGCGCTGCCCAGTACCGGCACCGCGGCCAATAATTTGCGCGTGTAAGGCGCTTGCGCGTCGGTGAACACCTGGTGCAACGATCCGCGCTCTTCCATGCGGCCCTGATTCATCACCACCACTTCATCGGCCATTTCGGCGACCACGCCCATGTCGTGGGTGATGAGTAAAAGGCTGGTCGCGAACTGCTGCTGCAACTCGCGCATCAGCTCAAGAATCTGCGCCTGAATCGTCACATCGAGCGCGGTGGTGGGCTCGTCGGCGATGAGGATTTCCGGCTGACAGAGCATCGCCATGGCGATCATCACCCGCTGGCGCATGCCGCCCGATAACTCATGGGGGTACTGGGTCAGGCGTTTGTCGACCTGGGGCATGCGCACGGCGTCGAGCATGGCCCGGCAGCGCTGGTGAATCTCGCTGCGACTCAACGCCTCATGCCGGCGCAGGGTTTCCGCCAGTTGTTGGCCAACAGTCAGCAGCGGGTTCAGCGACGTCATTGGCTCCTGAAAAATCATGCCGATGCGTTTGCCGCGCAGGCGTTGCAGCTCTCGCTCCGGCAGGCTCAGCAGGTCGCGGTTATCGAACAGGATCGCGCCACCGGGGACGCTGGCCGCCTTGGGCAGCAGGCCCATGATCGCCAGGGACGACAGCGATTTGCCGCTGCCCGATTCGCCGGCGATGCACAGGGTGCGGCGCGGATACAGGGCGAAACTCAACTCATCGACCACCCGACGCCGTGACGCGCCGCCACCGACGTCGATGCTCAGCCGCTCCACCGACAGACTCGGCTGCTCGGCTGGCTTCACTGGAACACCACTTTCGGAAAGTAGAACGACACCACCCAGTTCGGCAGGTCGACGATTTCGCTGATGCGCAGATCGCCGCACACCGAGCACAGCATGTAGGCCTGCTCCGCCGGCATGCGGTGCTCGCGGCACAGCCAGTCGATGGTGTTGGCGACGGCCTGGCGGGCGGCTTGCATCAGGTCCGGGCCGATGCCGGTGAAGGCCTCATAGCCGGCGCTGTCCAGGTGCCCCGTCACTGGGCCGGGGGTGCTGAAACGCGGCGTGGCCAAGGGGGTTTGCTTGATCAGGTCGAGCTTGACCACCACGTCCATGGCGCTCTCGATGGCGGTACCGCAGACCTCGCCATCGCCTTGGGCCGCGTGGGTGTCGCCGAGGGAAAACAGCGCGCCGGCGACTTCCACCGGCAGGTACAAGATGCTGCCGGCCGCCAGGTCGCGGATGTCCAGATTGCCGCCGACCCGACGCGGCGGCACGATGGAATGCAGCCCGGCCTCGGCCGGCGCCACGCCGACGGTGCCGGCGAACGGCTTGAGCGGCACTTTGGCGAAATCACCGAAGGCGGCGGGGGCGAGGGTCTGCGTGTCGTAGTGCCACAGCGCTAACGCAGGCGCCTGAAACTGATCGGCGAGCAGGCCGAAGCCGGGAATGTTGGCGGTCCAGCCGAAGCCGCCGGGCTTGTAGCTGTCCAGGGTGATTTTCAGGATGTCACCGGGCTCGGCACCCTCGACGTAGATCGGTCCGGTGACCGGATTGATCTGGTCGAAGGGCATGACGCTGACGTCGGCCACTTGCGATTGCGCAGTGAAATAGCCGTTGGACGAATCCCGGCAGTTCATCTGCAAGGTGGTGCCGGGCGCCACGCGCTCGACCGGGGTAAAGCTGTGGTCCCAGCCGAAGTGGCTGTTGACGCTGTGAATGGTCTTGACCAGGCAGTTCTGGCACATGGGTGCGGTCCTCGTTGCTAAGGGGCAGGGCGTGATGGCCTGTGACCCGGCGTCTACCGGGAACAGGCCAGCGCGAGATCACTTCACCCAGATGTAGTCATAGTTGACCGGCACGTGGACCGGGTCGACGTACAGCGCGTCGTCGCCACCCATGCGCTTGGAACGCACGGTGAAGCGTTGCTCGTTGAAGATCGGCACCCACGGCGCATCGGCCATGGCGTCGGTGAAGATCTTCTTCCATGCCTCGGTGCGCTCGGCCTGTTGTTCCGGGCGTGCCATGGCGTCGGCTTTGGCGGCGCGTTCATCCAGCGCCTTGTTGCAATACAACGACCAGTTCCAGCCGCCTTCGACCGCTCCGGTGCACCCGAGAATCGGGCCGTAGAAGTTCGACGGATCCGGGAAGTCGGCGATCCAGGCCATGCCGCCGGACCACACCATCGGCGCCTGATCTTTGGAGCTGCCCGCGGCAATTACATTGGCCTGGGCCAGGGATTTGATCTGCACGCGGATGCCGACCTTGGCCAGGTCCTGCTGGATCGACTGGGCGATGCGCGGTTGCGGGTCGGTGTTCATCACGTACAGCTCGGTGTCGAAACCCTTGGCCAGACCGGCGTCGGCCAGCAGTTTTTTCGCACCTTCGACGTCGTAGGGCAGGCCCTTGTATTGCGTGTCATAACCGGGCATCGCCGGCGGCAGCGGCTGGTTGGCCGGCACTGCGCGCCCGTTGATAATGCGCACGATGCGTTCCTTGCTGATGGCCATGTTGATGGCTTGGCGCACCTTGAGATTGTCGAACGGCGGCAGGGTGGTTTTCAGCGTCACGTAGCCGGTTTGCAGCTGATTGCCGGTGACCAGCAATTGTTTGGAGGCCGGGTCGTTCTTGAACTGCAGGAACTGCGCAGGCGGCACGCCGTCGCCGGCAATGTCCACTTCGCCCTTGTTCAGGCGCAGCAGCGCAACGGTCGGGTCCTGGCCGATTTCGAAGGTGATCTTGTCGACGTAGGGCAGGCCCTTCTGGAAGTAATTCGGGTTCTTCACCAGTTCGAGCTTCTGCCCCAGTTTCCACTCGGCCAGGCTGAACGCGCCGCTGCCCACCGGGTGTTTGCCGAAGTCGGCGCCCCATTGCTCCACCGCTTCCTTGGGCACCACCGAGGCGAAGTTGATGGCCATGATGTGCAGGAAGGTCGCGTTCGGTGCGCTCAGCGTGATGGTCAGGTGTTGGTCGTCGACCACCTTGATGCCGCTGAGGGTGGTGGTCTTGCCGCCGGTTACGTCTTCATAACCGACGATGGAGCTGAAGAAACCGGCGCCCGGGCTCTGGGTTTTCGGGTTGACGGTGCGCTCCAGGGAGTACTTGACGTCATTGGCGACCAGCTCACGGCCGTTCTGGAATTTCACGCCCTTGACCAGGGTGAAGCTGTACACCAGACCGTCGGGGGAAATGCTGTAGTCCTCGGCGAGGCTTTTCACCAGCTCGGTGGTGCCCGGCTTGTAGTCCATCAGGCGGCCGAACAGGCTTTTGATCATCGACCAGTTCTGCCAGTCGTAGCCAATCGCCGGGTCCAGCGTCGCGACATCGTTCTGGTAGGTCACCACCACATCGCCGCCGCTTTTCGGCGTGTCGGCCCACAGTGGCGTGGTAAACAGCGTGGCCGCCACGGCCAGGGTCAGCGCGTTGATCTTCATTGTTGTGCCCCGTTGTGTTGATGGATTCAGTGCTGCTTGATGTCGATGCGCGGGTCCACCAGGGGGATCACCAGATCCGCCAGCAGGTTGCCCAGCACGATGGCCACCGCCGACAGCGTGGTGACGCCGACGATGACCGGGATGTCGACTTGCTGGATCGACTGCCAGGCGAGCTGACCGATGCCCGGCCAGCCGAACACCGACTCGACCACCACCAGCCCCCCCATGAACACGCCGATGTCGATGCCGATCATCGGGATCACCGGCACGATCGCGTTGGGCAGCACGTGCACGAACACGATCCGCGCCCGGCTCAGGCCCTTGGCCCGTGCCGTGCGGATGAAATCCTGATGCAGCACTTCGATCATCGACGAGCGGACCATGCGCGAATACCAGCCGCTGCCGAGCAGCCCGAGGGTCAGCGCCGGCAGCATCAAATGGCTGGCGCCGCCATAGCCCCCCAGCGGGAACCAGCCCAGTTGCACGGCGAAGAAGTACAGGAACAGCATGGCGGCGATGAATTGCGGCGCCGACACGCCGACGAAGGAAAACGCCATGAGCAGCTTGTCGGCGAAGCTGTCGCGTTTGAGCGCCGCGAGCATGCCCAGGCTGATGCCGATCAACAGCTCGAAGCCGATGCCTGCGGCCATGAGTTCCAGCGAAGGCCGCAGTCGCGCGCCGATCAGTTCACTCACGGCGGTGCGCTGGATGTAGGAGCGTCCAAGGTCGCCGTGGAGCAGGTTGCCCAGGTAACTCAGGTATTGCTGATAGAAGGGCAGGTCCAGCCCCAGTTGCGCCCGAATCGCCGCGACCACTTCAGGGGTTGCGCTGCGCCCGGCGATCTGCCGCGCCGGGTCGGCAGGCAGCAGGAACAGCAACAGGTAGGTGATGAAGGTCACGCCGAGCAGAATCAGCAGCGCGTAACCGACCCGGCGGCAAATGAACGGCAGCATCAGCGACGCCCCTTGAGTGTGGGGTCGAGTTCGTCGCGCAGGGCGTCGCCGACCAGGTTGAACGCCAGAGACAAGAGGATGATCGCCGCGCCCGGAATGAATACCAGCCAAGGCGCGGAGGTGAAGTACGTCTGGCTCTCGAAAATGATGTTGCCCCAGCTCGGCGTCGGTGGCTGCACGCCCACGCCCAGGTACGACAAGGTGGCTTCCAGCAAAACGGTGGTGGAAATGCCCAGCGTCGCCCACACCAGAATGGTCGGCAGCAGATGGGGCAACAGATGGGAGAACAGGATGCGCAGGGAACTGGCGCCGAGGGTGCGCTCCACGGCGACGAAATCACGCGCACTCAGGGCCACGGTTTCGGCATAGATCACCCGGGCGATCTGCACCCAGTTGACCATCGCAATGACCATGGCAACGATCCACACGCTGGGCTGGAAAATCGCCGACAGGGCAATCGCCAGCAGCAGGGCGGGGAAGGCCATCATCAGATCGGTCAGGCGCATCAACGCGCTGCCGAGCCAGCCGCGCACAAAGCCTGCGGTCAGGCCCACCAGTGTGCCGATCAGCACCGCCAGCCCGTTGGCCAGCACGCCAATGAACAGCGAGGTGCGCGCGCCGAAAATCAACCGCGACAGCAGGTCCCGGCCGAGCAGGTCGGTGCCCATCCAGTACGGCGTCGCCGGGGCCATCGGTGCGCCTTCCAGGGTCAGGCCTTCGACGAATTGCTCGTCCGGGTCGAAGGGGCTTATCCACGGGGCCAGCGCCGCGAGCAGCACCACGGTGACGATAAACAGCAGCGAAACCGCCACGGCCGGTCGACGCAAGAGGGCCTTGAGGGTGTTCATGCGCGGTCCTCGTCCCGCGCCGCGAGGAGGTCGACGCACAGCGTTTCGATCGGCCGGTTGAGCTGCATCGACAGACTGCGCAAACGCTCGTAAGCCGTCGCCTCGTTGATGCGCTGGGTCACCATCAAGCGCGCCAGGGCCTGGGCCATGAGCGGACGCAGTGCCAGGCGCTGTTGCAAATCGTTGAGCCGTTCGGCATCGGCGCGCTGCCGCTCGCGCAATCCCACCGCCATCATTAGCGTGGTGTACACCGAGCCCTGGCTGATGGGTTTGTTGAGCAATGCCGTGGCGCCAAGCTGCAGCGCGCGCTGGATCTGCGACAGGGTTTCGTGGGCCGTCAGCGCAACGATGGGAATGCTGGCCGCATTCAGCGCCTCAACGGCGAGGGGGCTGGCGAAATGTTCGATTTCAAGGATCGCCGCGAAACAGCCTTGGGTGTCACACGGTCCATCGTGATCCAGTGCTTGCGAGTGGATACCCAGGCGTTGAAGGCTCTTGCCCAGATTGGCCTGACTGCGTTCATCGCAGTCGATCAGCAGCAAGTGACCCTGGTCGAAAGCAGGAAAGGCGCGTGTGTTCATTTGACGATCCTCAAGCGCGGTGCCGGGGTGGCGTGTCGGCCGACCCCATCGGCGTGTACATCCGTAACAGTGAGATAAGGGTCGGCGGCAATGGGGTGAGGCGCCGACTGCACCACTTCAAAGCGACCCCCGCGCAGTTCGGCAATATGACTGGCAAGGGCGCTGTGATGGTTGCGCGCCGACAGACTGACGGTGCCGAGCACGCTGGCAACCGGGTGGCTGTAAAGGTGCTCGCAAATCGCCTTGGGCGATGCATCCTCGCTGGCGTGCAAAGCGTCGGCGAACACCCTCAACGCCGTGTAAGCGCTGGTGTAATAATGCGAGCAGGTGCGCGGGCCATGGCGTTGCTGACCCTCGCAAAACGCGGGGTTCAGCGTTTCAAAAAACGGCCCGCAGGACAGCAGCCGCAGCGCCTGCATCGGGCCGACCCCATCGAGCTCCGCTTCGGTCAGGTTGCAGCTGAGCACCGGCAGGCGCAGGCCTTGGCGCTCGCAGGCCCGATCCAGTTGCTGCAGAAACCCGTAGGACGATTCCCCCACCAGGTTGTTGAGCACGAAGGCCGGTGAGTCCTGAATGAGCCCTTCGATCAGCGTGTCGAAGCCAGTCGCGCCCAGGTGCCAGTACTTTTCCCCGAGCACTTCGGCGCCGTTGGCTTCCAGCACTTCCCGGGCAATGCGGTTGCTTTCCCAGCCCCAGACGTAGTTGGAGCCGAGCAGAAACGCCCGCCGACCGAACTGGCTCAGGGCGTAGCGCAGCAACGGCAACAGCGTCTGGTTCGGGCATCCGCCGAGGTACAACACGTTCTCGCTGCTTTCGTAGCCTTCGTACGGGCTCGAATACCAGAGCAGCGCACCGTGCTGGTCCAGGTCCGGGATGATTTCCTTGCGGCTCGCCGACAGCGTGGTGCCGAAGATGTGCCGGACGCCCGCACCCAGCAGCTGCGCGACGCCACTGCTGTAGGCGGCCGGATCGCCTTGGGGGTCCACGCAAATGGCCTCCAGTTGCACGCGGCGCCGGGTGTCGGCGTTGACTTCGGCCAGCGCGTCCTGCAAACCGAGCAAGGCACTGCGGCCCATGCGCCGGTAGGTGCCTTCGGTCGAGAGCAGGAAGCCGACGTGAACGGTGGGACGCAGGTCGGGAGTCAAAAAGTTCGGCATGGACAGCATCCATAAAAAAAGCCCGATCAACCGGTAGGGGTCGATCAGGCTTCGATACCTGGCGCATTCGAGGCGCGTATGTGGACGAGACTTAAGGACCGGGGTCCGGCTTGCCGTTTATTTTGACCATGAAATAAGCGTGCCAAGTAAATACCGCCCGTATTGATGGCCTTCGCTGGCAGTGGTCTGTACAGCATTGCTCCGCAGTGGGGCGCTCGGTGATGAAGAGCCTCAAAGGGGAGCAGGGCGGATGCGGTGTGGCACCTGACGCCTTCCCGGCTGAAGCCGGTCCTATATCCCGGCCAGACCCGGACCCGTAGAAAGGGCGTGCAGCCTGCTCAGGCGTTCAATCGAGCTTTCATGAAATCAATGAACGCGCGCAGCTTCCGTGAGACGTGGGTAGGGCTCCGCTCGATGTCACAGGCGGTATGGTTTTTTAGGTGTCGGTCGCGCCACGTCACTACCGATGACTGATGAGGTAGCTGCCTAAATAATCATGCAGCACAAGGCCAAGCCCCATGACGCCGATCATCGCCACCAGATCCAGCACGCGGCTGCTTCCCGCTTTCGGGGTGCGCAGGCGCAATCGGTAGTACCAGGGGCCCATGCCCGCCAAGCCGAAACCGAGTATCAGCAACGCAGCCGCATAGTTGATCGGGCCCGGGATCTGGTTGCTAAGACCGGCGGCCGCCGCGCGTACGGGTTCGATCACCAAGTAATAAAGCCATGCGAGCGCCGCCGCAATCAGCGCCAGGCCGATTGGCCAGACAGGAAAACCTCCGGACTCGACCGGACCCTGGTAGTCGGTGTCCTTTCCCTCAAGCAGATCCACGATTCGGGGCCATCCTGCGGCGCGTGCCAGCGCCAGCGAGGTCTGGCCGTTGCAGTTGGATGTGAGCGGATCTGCACCGTGGCGCAGCAGTGCACGAACCACCGTGTCATTGCCCGCCAGCACTTCGCGGTGCAGGAGCAGCCATCCGCCGGCGTCCGGTTCCCGGATCACTTCCGGATGCTGGCGCAATCCTTCTTCGACCTGGTCGCGCATGTTCAGCGCCATCGGGTGCTCGCTACGTTCCAGGGCGGCGAGGGTCTGTCGATCTTGCGCACGGTCCAGATTCCGGGACAGCAGTCGCGGCGTCTGGCCTTCTTCAGCGGGCACCACTTCAACGCTGCCGGCTTTTCCGAAATCCAGGCCCCAGGCCCGGTCATGGGCGTCGCGCTCCTCGGTGGACATCCCGCTGCGCAGCGCATCGACCGTGAAGCCGCCGTAGACATGCCCGCCGCGGACGTACATCCAGTCGTTGAGGGCCGCCAGCGGCAGCGTCACCGGGTCGGACGCCTTCAGTGAGGTGAACCAGCGAGGTTCATTTTTCAGCACACCGCTGATGGACTCCCCGTCAAACTCGATGTCGGTGACCCACATGTTTTCGACGGCAGGGATGTCGGGGTCGTCGGCGTCCAGCACGAAAGACATTTTGACCGCCGCAATGTCCAGGCTTTTGACGATTCTGCGTGCCTCCCAAGACAGCTCGCGCCAGAAGAACTTGAAGGTGGCCTGAGCGCTGGCGACCGCCGCCTTGAGTTCGTCGCTCTCGCCTTTCACGCTGTAAATGATCTGTCCGGTCATAAGTGAGTCGTTCCCTCTGTCAATCTGCATAATGTTCTACCATGAGCCATCATTCATGGTGTGTGCGGCTTCGTTCACGCCCCTGAGGCCTGATGAGATGAGAGATCTGCCACCCACCGCCACCTTGCGCGCCTTCGAAGTCGCCACCCGTCACGGGACGTTTACCTCCGCGTCCGAGGAGCTGCACGTTACCCAAAGTGCGGTCAGTCACCAATTAAAACATCTGGAAGACATCTGGGGCGTGCAGCTGTTTCAGCGCGGCAAGACGTTGAGCCTGACGCCGGCGGGTGCGGCCCTGGCGCCGATCGTGCGGACGTTTTTCATGAACCTGGAGGCCACGCTTGCGGACCTTCGTGAAGAGAACGGCCGCGTCAGGCTCAAGGTCAGCACGACCTATTCCTATGCGCTGAAATGGCTGTTGCCGCGCTTGCCCAATCTGTCCCAGTTGCACCCGGAAATCCTCGTCACGCTGGACAGCACCGACACCGCCATCAAGTTTGCCAGCGGCGATCCCGACGTCGCGATCCGTCTGGGTGGCGGTAACTACCCCGCGCTGCACTCGGAGTTTCTGTTCAGGGAACACATTTTTCCCGTGGCGAGCCCTGACTTGCTCAAGCGCTTCGGCATGCCCCGGGAGCCGGCCGAGTTGTTGCGCTATCCGCTGCTCGCCAGGGACGGTTCGGATCTGGTGCCAAAATGGGAAGTCTGGTTCCAGAACATCGGCCTGGGCGTGACTTCGCTGAAGGAAAGCGTGCGTTTTCCCGACACCAACATGACTGTGGAAGCGGCTTTGTTAGGGCAGGGCATCGCCCTCGTTCGCAGTGGGCATGTGGAAAAAGAGGTGCGCGACGGCAGTTTGATCAGGCTGTTCGACGTGCCGTTTCCCTCACCGGTGGCCTACTACTTCGTTTGCCCGAAAGGGGTCGAAACCCAGCCACACGTGGCCAGTTTTCGCGATTGGCTGCTCGATGAGTCGACAGCGGCGGGGAAGACCTACGGCTGAGGCATGAGTATTTGCTCATGGCTGGATGAAGAAACGTCGCTTTTGTTTCCCGGCGTCGACTGACTACTATCGGGCATGCCTACTCACATCATCCTGCTAATCCTCTTCGCCGCGTTGCTGCACGCCAGCTGGAATGCCTTGCTGCGCGGCGGTGGCGACAAACTCTGGTCGATGACCGTCATGTGCGTGGCGGTGGCCATCGTCAGCATTGCCGGGGCGCTGTTCATGGACGCCCCGGCGCCGGAGAGCTGGCCTTACGCGGTGCTCTCGGCGCTGCTGCATATCGGCTACAACCTGTTTCTGGTACGTACTTACCGCAGCGGCGACCTCGGGCAAACCTATCCGATCTCACGGGGTTCATCGCCGGTGCTGATCACGCTGTGTGCGTCGATATTTGCGGGGGAGGTGGTCGAGACCGGCGCGATGATCGGCATCGCACTGGTGTCAGCGGGGATTATTTCTCATGCGTTCAAGGGCCGGAAACTGGACATGACCAGCCTCCCTTATGCGCTGGGCACCGGGTGTTTCATCGCGGCCTATAGCGTGACGGACGGCATCGGCGGGCGTCTGTCCGGCGCGCCGATGGCGTACACCGCCTGGATGTGCGCCCTGTGGGGCGTAATGATGCCGATCACTTATATCTGTCTGCGGGACGCACGCAGTCTATTGACGGTCCGGCCCGGTTTGGTCGCCTCGTTGGGCGGAGGTGTGGTGTCGCTGCTCGCTTACGGCATCGTCATTTATGCGATGACCCTTGCGCCCATGGGAGCGGTGTCGGCTCTGCGTGAAACCAGCGTGCTGTTTGCCGCCTTGCTCGGGTATCTGTTTTTGGGCGAGTCGCTGACCGTGCGCAAGATCCTTGCGTGCGTGGTCATTGCGGCCGGCACGATCATCATTGGCTGAGCGGCGCATGGTTACTTGCGCAGCTTCGGTTTGACCGCCTTCAACCGCGCAATGGCGAGGTTGTGCAGGTATTGGCGTACGGCGTCGTGATGCTCGACGCTGACGTGATAGCTGTCCAGCAGTCCCAGCAAATACCCCTCGGCCATGGCGTGGTAACGCGACACGCTTTCCCGAGTGTCACTGGTGTTGAGCCGGGCAATCAGCTCGCCGATCCGGGCGTAGTGCTCATGTGAGAACCAGTCCTGCTGAGGCGCAGAGCCTGCGTCATCGGTCAGGGGCGTGTGCAGATTCATTGAGCCTCCAGGCAAGCACAGCGGTCGCGGGCTGAAAAGACGCGGGAGTAGTTTGCTGCTAGATCCCACGAACATGGGGTTGGACAGCGCATCTGCCGCAAAATCCGCTAGCCCGCGCCGCAAAGGCTCAGAAATCCCGGCCAGTATTACCAGCCGGGATTTTGATGGTCAGCTGAACTTAGCCAACAACCGGGGAGCGCCAGTCATCGGAGCCCGAAGTGCCGCAGACTTCGTGGGTCCAGGTGATCTTGCGGTAGGTGAACTCCACGTCTTCCAGATGGGTGAAGTGGGCATTCGACGGGTCCTGACAGTTATGCATGTAGTCCTTGATGTCGACGATAATCGCGTCCTCGAGTTTGGTGGTGTAGTAATGCTCCTGTGTGCCCGCTGCCGAGGTGCGATACCACTGGATGGTGATTTCGGTCAGGCGTTCGCCCGAGGTCAACGCTGCCAGCAACAGGGGCGAAGACTTGTCGAACACTTTGGTGATCTTGACCGGCTTGTGAACACGCTGACCGGTTGGCTGCCCTGACTGTGGGTCGCGCGGAATGATCATTTCATGTTGAAACCCTTGCACCATGACCTGATCTTCATGACCTTCCTGGAACGTGTTGCCGACCGAGTCTGCGGTGAACGCGCCCGCGGTGATCAGGCCCTGTTTGGTGCCTGTGATGGACATATATGCTGGTGTCGCCATGAAAATGCTCCTTGCCTCATAAATTAAAATACCCGCCAGCGAATTTGCCTGGCGGGCAAAAGTGTTATTTCAAGCATCGTGCCAAGTAAGGGTTGGTTCATGTTAAACATCGGTCTGGTGGGCGTTTAACGGTTCACTGCCATCTATCGAACGACTTTGTGGCGTAAATCTGCGCAAGAAGTTGCGCAGTGCTGCGCAACTTCTTGCTCACTTACCTGCAGGGTCCGCTCTATAGGGGCTGGCCAGTATCATTCAGTGATTTATCGGTGGAGAAGTGCGCAGTTTTTTGCGCATGGAGGCCTCATGCCATTGCTCGGCGCGGATGATTGCAGACTGTCTGAGGAAGAACGCGCGCCCCCTTGCAGCTGTTGCATGATCGCGATTTCCCGGTCCTGAACGCTGGACAGGATATTTCCCGCCGCCTTAGCAACGAGAGAAAGAAGATGTATGAAAGAAGTTACCCTGAGTCTCGTATATTCGAAGAAACTTCCTACAACATGAGTGGGGTTATCGCGTTTATAGAGGGCTTGATAGTGTTATTCGCGCTGAGTATTATTCCCGGCCTCTGAAGGGTAGATGTTTTGTTACATGTCGGCCGCACAACTAGTCCTTATTCTAATTCCGTTAGGCCCGCCAATTTAATTGTCTAAAATCGGCGCGGTTTTACACTGAAGATCTCGAATGTCTTATTCAACTCCACTGTCCGATCATTATCTTGAAAGTGCTCAAGCCTCTATCTCCACAGAGAGCTTCGCGGGCGAAGACGTTCGTTTTTCAAACGAATACGAGGCGCTGGAAAGCGAGGTTAATAAAGCTCAATCCATGCACGAAACGGTTCAGATCGACTGGCAGAAGGTGCGTGAACAAAGTGAGCACCTGCTTCGCACCCAATCCAAAGATCTTCGCGTCGCCGCCTGGCTTGCGTGGGCCTTGTATCAGCGCGAATCCTTCCAAGGGCTGTTGGCAGGACTAGGGCTTATTCACCATCTTTGCGTGTGCCATTGGGTTGAAGTACATCCCGTCAAGATTCGCACCCGCTCCGCAGCCATCGGCTGGCTGCTTCCCCGCCTTGAGCACGTGCTTTTTGATCACGTCGCAATCAAGGCGCATTTACCGCTGTTCAGTCGCCTCGTCGAGATCCTCGAAGACCTTGATGCGGTGTTTACCCAGCACATGGGCGACGACGCACCTTTGCTGTTGCCGATCTCCCGGCGTTTGAAAAATATGGCCCAACGGGTAACTGACAACCTGCCCGACGCCGGTGTCGTTGGGGGCGCTGACGCGCCAGCCAAGCCGCCTCCTGCACCGTCATTCCTCTCACCGATGCTGATTGACAGCGAGAAAGACGCGCACAAGTCACTGCGACTTCAGCAGGACAGCGCACGCTCGTTGTGTGCCTGGTGGCTCAAGCAAAAAGCCAGCGACCTGCGCGCGTTGCGCCTCAACCGAACATTGCTGTGGCTGCCAATCGAGGCATTGCCAGAGCGCAACTCAGAGCACATCACAGCGCTGCGCGGGCTTCCGGCAGACAAGCTCAAGTGCTATCGAGACCAATACGATCAGGGCAACTACGCCGATCTGCTGGTCGAGCTGGAGGCGAGTCTGGCAAAGGCGCCGTTCTGGTTCGATGGCCAGCAAATGGCCTGGGAGTGTCTGCACGCGCTGAACGCCGAGCTGGCAATGCGCGAGGTAGAAATTCAATTCGCGCTCTTGATTCAGCGGCTGCCGGAGGTCATCGAGCTGCGTTTTCACGACGGCACGCCGTTTGCGGATCCAGCGACTCGCGCCTGGATCAGTGCCACCGTCATGCCTCGGCTGCAGGCCGCCAGTACGCCTCGCAGAGTCGAAACCGCTGATAACCAGCCAGCCTGGGAGGCCGCCCTGGAAAGCGCGGTCTCGGTGTTGCGCGATAAAGGCCTCAAAGCTGCTGTACAGCTGCTCAAGCAAGGCCTGCACAGCGCTCAGCGCGGGCGTGCACGATTTTTCTGGCAATTCGCCCTGGCGCGGTTGTGCTTCACCGCCAGGAAATACGAACTCGCCAAGACCCAACTCGAAACCCTCGACTTGACGCTGGAGGACTCAGGCATCAATGCCTGGGAGCCTGATCTTGCGCTGGAAGTGCTGGCGCTCTTGCACAGCTGTTTCGAATTGGTTCCTCAGGTTCCCGGGGCCCGGGAGCGCAAGGAAGAGGTTTATCGCAGGCTCTGCCACCTCGACCTCGAAGTCGTACTTGAACAGGCCTAAGGGCCCTAATTACCAGGAGAACGGCCATGGCCAAAGAAGGATCGGTAGCCCCCAAAGAACGCATCAATGTCACGTTCAAACCCGCTACGGGTGGTGCGCAGGAAGAGATTGAGCTGCCGCTGAAGCTGCTCGCAATCGGTGATTACACCCTGCGCAAAGACGAGCGAAAAGTCGAAGAGCGCAAGCCGATCAGCATCGACAAGATGACGTTCGACGAGGTACTGGCCAAGCAGGCTCTGAGCCTCACGCTGAGCGTGCCAAACCGTCTGCAAGAGGATGAAGGCAATGAAGAGCTGGCGGTGCAACTGCACGTCAAATCGATGAAGGACTTCAATCCCGCCTCGCTGGTGGACCAGGTACCCGAACTGAAAAAACTCATGGAACTGCGCGACGCCCTGGTGGCGCTCAAAGGACCGCTGGGTAACGCGCCTGCTTTCCGCAAGGCCATCGAAAGCGTCCTCGCCGATGACGAGTCACGCGGTCGCGTGCTCGGCGAGCTGGGTTTGAATGCCGCCGCCCAGGACACCTGAGTCCACCCGCCAAGGAGCCAACACCATGAGTACTACACCATCGCAGCAGCACAGCAGAGAGTCCGGCGAGTTCAGCATTCTCGACAGCATCATCGCCGAAACACGTTTGCCTCGAGATGAGGATGCCTATGGCATCGCCAAGCGCGGCGTGTCGGCGTTTATCGAAGAGCTGCTCAAACCGCAAAATGCGGGTGAGCCGGTCAAGAAGGCAATGGTTGACCGCATGATTGCCGAGATCGATGCCAAGCTCGGCCGCCAGATGGATGAAATTCTGCACCACCCGGCCTTCCAGTCTCTGGAGTCGTCATGGCGTGGGTTGCAGTTGCTGGTCGAACGGACCGACTTCCGCGAGAACATCAAGATCGAAATCCTCAACGTGTCCAAAGAGGACCTGCTTGAAGATTTTGAAGATTCACCCGAAGTCATGCAGGCCGGCCTCTACAAACATATCTACACCGCCGAGTACGGTCAGTTCGGTGGGCAGCCTGTGGGGGCGATCATCGCCAACTACTTCATGTCCCCAAGCTCGCCGGACGTGAAACTGATGCAGTACGTTTCCAGCGTCGCCTGCATGTCCCACGCGCCGTTCATTGCCGCCGCCGGTCCCAGGTTCTTTGGCCTGGAAAGCTTCACCGGCCTGCCAGACCTGAAAGATCTGAAGGATCATTTCGAGGGCCCGCAGTTCGCCAAATGGCAGAGCTTCCGTCAGTCGGAAGACGCTCGTTACGTGGGCCTGACGGTGCCGCGCTTCCTGCTGCGCAACCCGTACGACCCGGAAGAGAACCCGGTCAAGTCGTTCGTCTACAAGGAAACCGTTGCCAATAGCCATGAGCACTATCTGTGGGGCAACACGGCGTACGCCTTCGGTACGAAGCTGACCGACAGCTTCGCCAAATTCCGCTGGTGCCCGAACATCATCGGCCCGCAGAGCGGTGGTGCAGTCGAGGATTTACCGCTGCACCACTTCGAAAGCATGGGTGAAATCGAAACCAAGATCCCTACCGAGGTACTGGTCAGTGATCGGCGTGAATACGAGCTGGCGGAGGAGGGGTTCATCTCCCTGACCATGCGCAAGGGCTCGGACAACGCGGCGTTCTTCTCCGCAAGCTCAGTACAAAAGCCGAAGTTTTTCGGCACCAGCGCGGAAGGCAAGGCCGCGGAGCTGAACTACAAACTCGGCACCCAGCTGCCGTACATGATGCTCGTCAACCGCCTTGCTCACTATTTGAAAGTTCTGCAACGGGAGCAACTGGGGTCCTGGAAAGAACGCACCGACCTCGAACTGGAACTGAACAAGTGGATACGTCAGTACGTTGCCGACCAGGAAAATCCAAGCGCCGAAGTCCGTGGTCGTCGTCCTCTGCGTGCCGCGCAGATCACCGTCAGTGACGTAGAGGGCGAGCCCGGCTGGTATCGCGTCAGCCTGAACGTGCGCCCGCATTTCAAATACATGGGCGCCGACTTCACCCTGTCGCTGGTGGGCAAGCTGGACAAAGAGTGAAGGGCTTGAAGACATGACTGGATACGGCAGCCTCTTTGAACGCCTGGGTGGCGATGCAGAAAAGCGCGTCGGCTGGAGCCGCGAAGACGCTGCGACGGCGTCGGTGGCTGCCCATCTTGCCAAGATGCTCAGCACCCGGGCGGGCAGCGTACAAACGCTTTCCGATTACGGGCTGCCGGATCTCAATGACATGCGCTTGAGCCTTCATGACGCGTTAACGAAAGCGCGGCTCGCTATCGAGGTCTTCATCGAAACCTACGAGCCACGCCTGAGCAGTGTCCAGGTCATCGCGCTGCCCCATGACAACGATCAGCTTCGGCTCGCCTTCAGTATTGAAGGGTTGCTGGAGGTGGAGGGTTTCAAGCGTCAGGTCTCGTTCGCCGCACGCCTGGAGGGTGGCGGTCAGGTACAGGTCAATCACAGGAAATGCTGATGTCAGGACGCCACTGCACGTGGCTTTACCTGATGACATAAGGGCTAGCAGGCAGGTTTCCCGCAACGCCCACCCTTGAACCAAACAGCTCCGCTCGAAGGTAACACCATGTCCTTTAACCACTACTACCAAAGCGAACTCACGGCGCTTCGCCAGTTGGGCCGCCGATTCGCCGAGCGCAGCCCGGCATTGGCGCCTTTTCTGGGGCAGGCCGGGCGGGATCCGGATGTAGAGCGGTTGCTGGAGGGTTTTGCGTTTCTGACGGGGCGCCTGCGGCAGAAGCTCGATGATGAGCTGCCCGAGCTCAGCCATTCGCTGATGCAGCTGCTGTGGCCCAATTACATGCAGCCGCTGCCGGCTTTCAGCATCCTCCAGTTTGACCCGTTGAAGCTGGCAGGGCCTGCGTTGAGGGTGGAGCGGGATACGCCGGTGGACAGCCTGCCGGTCGATGGCGTGCAGTGCCGCTTTCGCACCTGCTACCCAACCGATGTCCAGGCGCTGGATCTGGTAGACCTGACGTACTCGGTCAAGGGCGACGGCGCGCTGTTGAGCTTGCGGCTGGAACTGAGCGGCGAAGGCCATTTGGGTGAGTTGGACCTGAGCCGTTTGCGCCTGCATTTTGCGGGCGAGCGCTACATCAGCCAGACGCTCTATCTGAGCCTTCTGCGCAATCTGGAGAGCATCGAGCTGGTGCCTTTGGACGGAGACGGCAAGCCTATACCCGGCGTCAACGGCATGCCCATGGCATTCAGAATGCCTGGCGATCGTATCCAGCCCGTGGGGTTTGCCGAAGACGAGGCGCTGATTCCGTACCCGCTGAACACCTTCCGCGGTTATCGCTACCTGCAGGAATACTTCGCCTTTCAGGACAAGTTTCTATTCGTGGACGTGGAGGGCCTGGAGCTGCTCGCTGCGCTGGCGGAAGACACGCTCAAACAAATACGCGGGCTTGAGTTGCGATTCGACATTCGCAAAGGCGGGGTCCAGCGCCTGCGACCGACACTGGACAACGTCAAGCTCCATTGCACGCCCATCGTGAACCTGTTCAAGCACGATGCCACGCCGATCCGCCTTGAGGGCAAACAGGACGAGTACCTGTTGATGCCGGCGCTCTACGCCATGGAAAACTGTGGCGTGTTTTCGATCGAGTCGGTGATTGGCTGGACGCCCGGTGGCCTGGGTTACGAGGCCTACGTGCCGTTCGAATCCTTCGAGCATGACCCCAGCTTCGATGTGCCGAACCGCCGTCCGCATTACAGCATCCGTCAGCGTTCATCGTCGTTGCACGACGGCCTCGACACCTACCTGAGCTTCGGCATCCGTCACACCGAAGCCTCTGAAACGTTGTCGATCGAGATGATGTGCACCAACCAGAACCTGCCGCGCAGGCTCAAGCTTGGCGACATCTGCATCGCCTGCGAACAGACACCTGAGTTTCTGACCTTCCGCAATATCACCCCGGCCACACCCAGTTATGCGCCGCCGCTGAATCGAGACTTCCTGTGGAAGCTGATCAGCAATATGTCGCTTAACTACCTGTCCCTCGCGGACGTAAACGCCTTGAAGGTGATCCTCGAAACCTACGACCTGCCGCGCTATTACGACCCGCATGCTGAAAAGGTCAGCAAGCGCCTGCTGGGCGGACTCAAGTCGATCAGGCACCAGCATGTCGACCGGCTGCACAGAGGGCTGCCAGTACGCGGGTTGCGCACCGAGCTGACCATCGACCCGCAAGGCTATATCGGCGAGGGCGACGTGTTTGTGTTCGCCTCCGTTCTCAACGAGTTTTTTGCACTTTACGCCAGCCTCAATTCGTATCACGAGCTGCGCGTAAAAAGCACACAAGGAGAGGTATACCAATGGACACCCCGTATGGGCCTGCAGCCCCTGCTTTGAGCGGGCTGACCCGCGGCATACGCGAATACTCGCTGTTTCAGGTCGTGTTGCTGGTCATCGACAGACTGCGCACTGCACACCCGCGTCTGAGCGATGACGACTTGTATGACCAGCTGGAATTCCAGGCCAACCCGAGCCTTGGCTTTCCGGGCAGCGATGTGGACCGCGTGGAGTTTTTTGAAGAATCCGGGCTGATGCGTGCACGCCTGCGCTTCAACCTCCTGGGGCTTGTCGGGTCTGGATCACCCTTGCCTGCGTTCTATAGCGAGCAAGCCCTGGGTGACGGTGAGGGGGGCAATCCGACCCGCCAGTTCCTCGATCTTTTCCACCATCGCCTCCATCGGCTGATGCTGCCGATCTGGAAGAAATACCGCTACCACGCCCGTTTTGAAAGCGGCGCGATCGATCCGTTTTCGTCGCAGTTGTTCGCGCTGATCGGACTGGGCAGCGAAGAGATTCGAAGCGCACGGGAGTTGAACTGGAAGCGACTGCTGCCTTACTTGGGTTTGCTCAGCCTGCGCGCTCACTCGGCAGCACTGATCGAGGCGGTGCTGCGGTACTACTTCAAACACGCAGAGCTGACGATCGAGCAATGCATGGAGCGCCGCGTGGACATTCTCGAAGAGCAGCGCAACAGCCTTGGCCGGGCCAACACCCAGCTAGGCGAGGATTTGGTGCTCGGCGAACACGTTCGGGACCGCAGTGGCAAGTTCCGTATTCATATCCGAGAGCTTGGCTGGCAGCGCTTTCACGAGTTCCTGCCGATCGGCGCGGGTTACCAACCGCTGTGCGCATTGGTGCGATTCACGCTGCGTGACCCGCTTGATTACGACGTTCGCCTGGCGCTGCGTCGTGAAGAAATTCGCGAACTGCGCCTGGCGGGACAGAACGCGTGTCGACTGGGATGGACCAGCTGGCTGGGCCGAGAACGCGCGGACGGCGTGGTGACCCTGGGGAGCAAATCATTAAGGACAGCCCAACGATGACTAACGTCAATCTGCAACAACTTATCCGGGCGCTCGACCCCGAAAGCCGACGCGACCTGGAGCACGCTGCCGGACGCTGTGTGGGAAGGGGCGGCAGCAAGGTCCTCGTCGAAGACCTGTTGCTGTGCTTGCTGGAACGCCCGCAGGGCCTTCTTTCCCGCGCACTCCAGGATGCCGATATAGACGCCGGTGAACTCGGCGCGGTGCTGCAGGCGCGGATGGAAGACAGCGCCTCGCGTAGCCCGGTGTTTGCGCCGGAACTGGTGCAGTGGCTGCAGGATGCGTTGCTGGTCGCCAGCCTAGAATTGAGTCAGACCCTGGTCGATCAAGGGGCGTTGGTGCTCGCGCTGTTGCGCAACCCCGAGCGTTACGCAGGCAGCCGCTATCAGGCATTACTCGCCCGGCTGAATACCGAGCGACTGAAAGCATTCGCCTTGTCGCAGAAGGAGCATTCCGACTCGGGCAAACACGGTACGGCCGGCGAGTCATTGCTGATGCGCTTTACCCATAACCTCACCCAACAGGCCCGAGACGGCAAACTTGACCCGGTGCTGTGCCGTGACGAGGCCATTCGGCAAATGGTGGATATTCTCGCTCGCCGACGGAAAAACAATCCGATCCTTGTGGGGGAGGCAGGTGTCGGCAAGACGGCTGTCGTTGAAGGGCTGGCGTTGCGCATCGTCGCGGGGGAAGTGCCGCAGGCCATAAAGGGCGTTGAAGTGCTTTCGCTGGACATGGGGCTGTTACAGGCCGGCGCCAGCGTCAAAGGCGAGTTCGAGCGGCGCCTCAAGGGCGTGATCGACGAGGTCAAGGCGTCGACCAGCCCGATCATACTATTCATCGACGAGGCCCATACCCTGGTCGGCGCCGGCGGTGATGCAGGGGGTTCCGATGCGGCCAACCTGCTCAAGCCTGCCCTGGCACGCGGCGAACTGCGCACTATCGCGGCGACCACCTGGACCGAGTACAAAAAATACATCGAAAAGGACCCGGCACTGGCCCGTCGCTTTCAGCCAGTGCGGCTGCACGAACCGACCGTCGATGAGGCGGTGACCATTCTGCGGGGCCTCGCTCACGTCTACGAGGGAAGCCACGGCATCTATTTGCGTGACGATGCGGTGGTGGCGGCCGCGGAGTTGTCCGCTCGCTATCTCGCCGGGCGCCAGTTGCCGGACAAGGCCGTCGATGTACTCGACACGGCGTGCGCGCGCGTTCGCATCAGCCTCGCCGCTGCGCCGCAATGCCTTGAGCGTCTGCGCAGCGAACTGGCCGAAGGCAGCCGCCAGCATCAGGCGCTGCGTCGTGACGCCGAAGCCGGTCTGCCCATCGATCATCCGGCACTGGATGCATTGGAAAACCGTTTGCGCGCTGCGGATGAAGAAAGCCTCGCTCTCGAAACGCTCTGGTTGGAACAGAAAGGATTGGCCGAGCGCCTGCTGGACTTTCGTCAGCAACTGGCGCAGGCCCGTGATGCCGACGACACACACAGCATCGAAGTCCTGCAAGCCGCCCTCCACGAGACTCACAGGACGTTGACCCAGGCCCAGGCCAAAGAAAGGCTGGTGAGCTTTGAAGTCTGCCCGCGTCTTGTCGCCGAAGTGATTAGCGCCTGGACCGGGGTGCCCGTGGCGCAATTGGCGCGAGAGCACAACGCCAGAATCGCCAGCTTTTCAACTGACCTGCGCACCCGCATTCGCGGTCAGGGGCAAGCGGTCCACGCTCTTGATCGTTCGATGCGCGCTAATGCAGCCGGCCTGAACAAACCTGATGCACCCGTGGGTGTGTTCCTGCTGGTCGGGCCGAGTGGTGTCGGCAAGACTGAAACCGCGCTGGCGCTCGCCGATTTGCTCTACGGCGGCGAGCGGTTCATCACCACCATCAACATGTCCGAGTTTCAGGAGAAGCACACCGTCTCGCGTCTGATTGGCGCGCCGCCTGGCTACGTGGGTTACGGCGAAGGTGGCATGCTCACCGAAGCGGTGCGGCAGAAGCCGTACTCCGTGGTGCTGCTCGATGAAGTCGAAAAAGCTGACCCAGACGTCCTGAACCTGTTCTATCAAATCTTCGACAAGGGCGTGGCCAACGACGGGGAAGGGCGGGAGATCAACTTTCGCAATACGCTCATCCTGATGACCTCGAACCTTGGAAGCGACCTCATCAGTCACCTCTGCGCCGACGGCGCGCGTCCCTCCGCGCAGGTGCTTGAGGAGCATATTCATCCGGTTCTCGCGCAACATTTCAAACCGGCGCTGCTCGCACGCATGCGCGTCGTCCCGTACTACCCGGTGAGCGGGTCGGTGCTGCGTGAGCTGATCGAGATCAAATTGCGCAGTCTGGGCGAGCGCTTGAACCGTCGCCAGCTGACGTTCACCTTTTCCGAGGCGCTGGTCGATCAACTGGCTGAACGCTGCAGCCAAGGCGACAGTGGCGCACGTCTGATCGACCACTTGCTGGAGCTTCACGTTCTGCCCCGGGTGGCTGACCGGCTGCTCGACGCCATGGCCGCAGGCCAGCGTCTCACCTCTGTGCACGCAACGCTTGATGCTGAAGCCGCCGTGACCTGCGAGTTTGCCTGAGGTGGGCGCTATGTTCATTCAGGTGCCGCAACCGCTGGCCTATGCGGAAGCGTTTCTGGAGCAATTCGCCCGGCTTGCACGCGCAGCGGACGATGCCGCGCTGCTGAGCGGGCTCGTGCTCGGACTCGGCGAGTTGAGCGGGTGCGAGCTGACTCAGCTTTATCTGCTGGACGCGACCCATACGTGTCTGGGCATGACTGCCGAGTGCCTTGAGGGCAGCGTGCAACCCCGTGAGGCTCAGAGCCTGCCAACCGATTACAACGGTGAGCAACTGCTGCAGTTTGCGCTGTGCCAAAACCGCGTTGTGTGCCTCGTCGATTTGCCGGGCAGCCTGCACGAAACCCGTTTCCTGCCGCCCGGAGCGAAGCCTTGGCAGTCCCTGCTGTGTGTGCCCATCGTCAGTGATCAACAGGCGGTGGAAGGCTTGCTCGTCTGCGCGAGCAGTCGACACCTGGAGCTGCAGGCTTTTGCCGACTCCCTTGGTCGACTGGGCACGTTCGTGCTGCATCAATTGCAGCTGCTTCAGCGCTTGAGACGACGTACCGATGATTCACCACCCGTGCGCGTCAGTGTTCCAAGCATCAGCGCCTATGGGTTGATCGGCAAAAGCGCGCCCATGCGCCACACCTGTTCGATGATCAGTAAAGTCCTGCACAGCCCGTATACCGTTTTACTGCGCGGAGAAACGGGCACCGGCAAGGAAGTGGTGGCACGTGCCATCCACGACTACGGTCCGCGTCGCTCGCAGCCCTTCATCGTGCAGAACTGCGCGGCACTCCCTGAAAGCCTGCTGGAAAGCGAGTTGTTCGGTTATAGCAAGGGGGCCTTCACCGGCGCTCTGCGTAATCGCGCCGGACTGTTCGATGCAGCCAACGGCGGGACCCTGTTGCTCGATGAAGTCGGCGACATGCCGCTGTCGCTGCAGGCCAAGCTGCTGCGCGTGCTGCAGGAGGGAGAGATACGCCCGCTGGGCTCCAATGACACGCACAAGATAGACGTGCGAATCCTGGCAGCGAGCCACCGGGATCTGTTGGCCATGGTCAGCGAAGGCACCTTTCGCGAGGACCTCTACTACCGCCTCTCGCAATTCCCCATCGAGCTGCCCGCTCTTCGCCAGCGAGGCGATGACATCGTCGATCTCGCCCGGCATTTCGCCGACAAGGCCTGCGCATTTCTGCAACGGGATGCTCTGTGCTGGTCTGACGCGGCGCTCGATCACTTGTCCGGGTACGCCTTTCCCGGAAACGTTCGCGAGCTCAAGGGGCTGGTCGAACGTGCTGTTCTGCTGTGCGAAGGAGGCCAATTGCTTCCCGAACATTTCACCCTCCGCGCGGATGCTGCCCCTGGTGCTGCCCGCCTGAATCTGCGCGAACGCCTTGAGCAGGTCGAACGCGGCCTGCTGCTCGATTGCCTGCGTAAAAACGAAGGGAATCAGAGCCTGTCCGCCCGAGAGCTTGGGCTGCCCAGGCGAACGCTGCTGTACCGCCTTGGCCGCCTCAATATCAATTTGGGTGAAATCAATGCGTAGGCACGAACGATTTTTTTCCCGCTCGCTTTCCCTCGCGCCAACCGACGGCGCCCTGTGCTCACCTCTGGAGATCCCCTGATGTTCGCTCGTCACCGGCAAGCTGCTCTGCTGACCCTTGTTCTTCTCTGTGGCGTCTCGGGCTGCAGCGGCAATTACAAATTCAACGACAACACCTATCGCCCGCTGGGTGATCCGCAGGCAGCCAACCGCGGTAACTGACCACAAGGAGCACCACCGTGGAACTGGTTTTCGAAATGCTGAGCACCCGGCAGTTTGTGCCTGCGGAGCAATGCCAAAAGACCTTCAGGCAGGCGGGCGGCGTGATCGGACGGGCGGTGGACTGCGATTGGGTCATTCCCGACCGCAGCCGGCACGTGTCCCACCACCACATCACGATCAGCTACCGCGATGGCAGCTTTTATCTCACCGATACCAGCAGCAATGGCGTGCTGAGTGGGGAGAGCAGGGTGCGTCTGCCCAAGGGGCAACCTGTTCGCATCGAGCATGGCAGTCTGTATGTAATGGGCGATTTCGAGCTGCGTGCCCGATTGATGCGTGAGCCGACCTCGTTTGACGGTGACGTGGGTCGCACTTGTGCAGCCGGCAGCATCATCCCGGACGACTCTTTTCTGGACCTCGACCCGCTGAGCGCGCTCGACCAGCAGGAACGCGTCCACTCGGACATCGACGAACTGATTTCGCCAGCTGCCGCCATCAAGGACGGTCCACAGCGTGCGGACTATGCCCGGGTGGACATGGAAAGCCTGCGCGTGCCAGAGCTGGTCGAAGATCCTGCAGCACACCCCGCTCCAGCACCCGCGCCAGCCGCTGTTGAGACCAAACGCCAGACCGATGATTTCTGGACCCGGTTTTCCGACGCGCTGGGTCTCGAATTCGACGATCTTGATCAGGCTGCCCGGGAGGCGCTGGCGATCAATGCCGGCCGTCTGCTCAGGCAGTGCGTCGGCGGTCTCCAGCAGCACCTGCAAACGCGCAGCGAGTTGAAAAATGAATTGCGCCTGTCGCAGACCACCGTGCAGGGCGCCCAGCGCAACCCGCTGAAATCAGCGGTCGATGCGGGCGAAGCCCTGTCGGCGTTGTTGCGACCTGGTAAACCCGGGCAACTGCCCGCCGAGCTGGCGGTAAGCCGAGCCTTCCATGACGTGCAGGCGCATCAGGTCGCCTTGCTGGCCGCCTGTCGCGCGACAACGCGCGCCACGCTGGAGCATTTTTCACCGGAGCAACTCACCCTGCGATTCGAGCGCGACAACCCGCCACTGCTCGCGACCTCCGGCAGTCGCTGGAGAGCCTATGGCCGCTATCACCAGGCGTTGCGTCAGGACAATGACTGGAGCGAACGCCTGCTGGCGCGAGATTTCGCCCAAGCCTATGAAGAGCAGATTCGTCTGATTTCCACCCTCCACACTGATCATCAGGGATGAAGCGCATGTTTCGCCGTACAACTTTCTTCCTACACGCGCTGACCGCGTTGATTGCCGTGCTCATCCTTGCAGGTTGCTCGACGCTGTCGCCGTATTCACACCTCACCAAACTCAACCTCAGGCTCACGGCCAGTGATCAGCTGAACCCCGATCTGAATGGTCGTCCTTCACCGATCGTGGTCCGCCTGTACGAGCTCAAACACGCGGTGGCATTCGAGAACGCTGATTTTTTCAGCCTGTATGAGCGGGCCAGAGAGTCCCTGGCTCCGGACATGGTCGCCACCGAGGAGCTTGAGCTGCGTCCGGGCGAAACGGTCGAGCTCAAGCTCAGTGTGCAGAAGGGCAGTCGCTATGTCGGCGTAGTTGCGGCGTACCGCGACCTGTCACAAGCCTCGTGGCGCTCCACGCTTCACCTCCCGCCGCGAACCGCCACCGAAGTCGATCTGACCCTTGATGAAAGCGGCATTCGGACTTCACCTGAAGCGCTTGCCGAGGCAGTTGACCAGCCATGAATACGCACAAAGTCATCTGGCAGGAGGGCATGCTGCTACGTCCTCAGCATTTCCAGCACAACGACCGGTATTACGACCACCAGCTGAAAATCCGTACTCGGTTAATGGGTGGCTACGCCTGGGGATTCCTGGCGCTGGAGATCGATCTGCAGTTTCTGAACATGGGGAAACTGGTGATCAGTCAGGCGTCGGGCATCCTGCCTGACGGCAGCGTGTTCGAGTTGGGCGGCAACACGCAGTCGCTGGCCCTCGACATACCGCCCAATACCGTCAACACGCCTGTTTATCTGGCGTTGCCGCTGGTCACCGGCAATCACGTGGAAGCCAGGCGACCGGAGCAGTCCGATGTGCTGGCGCGTTATACCGCGTATGAAACGCAAGTCGCCGATTCAAATGCAGGTGATGACGCGATCTGTCAGGTGAGCTGCGGCCGTCCCGACTTCAGATTGCTCTTGGGCGAAGAGCAGAGCGACCACGCTTACGTCAAGCTGAAGATCTGCACCGTGCTCGACACAACCCCTGACGGCGTGGTCAGTCTCGCCCCGGATTTCGTACCGACTTACCTTCAGTCCCATGCTTCCGCCTATCTGCTGTCGTGCCTGAAGGAAGTCATCAGCATGCTCAGCCATCGGGGCGACAGCATTGCCGAGCGTATCCGCTCCAGCGGCACGGTCGCCAGCGCGGAAATGGGCGACTTCATGATGCTTCAGCTGATCAATCGTGCCGAACTGCTGCTTCGTCACTACCTGGGTCTGGAGCACGTGCATCCGGAAGAACTCTACCGCGCGTTGCTGACCCTGCTGGGCGATCTGGCGACCTTCTCGAGTGACAGCAAGCGGCCGCGTCTGGACAGCCGCTACCGGCACAGCGATCAAGGGGAAAGCTTTCGCAGATTGGTGGAAGCGCTTCGGCAGATGCTGTCGATGGTGCTGGAGCAACACGCCATCGAGCTGGTGCTACAGCCGCGTCAATACGGCATCACCGTCTCGCCGCTGCACGATCGCACGTTGCTGGGTTCGGCCTCCTTTGTATTGGCGGCGAGTGCCAATTGCGATTCCGAGGAACTGCGTCATCGTCTGCCCGCGCATTTCAAGGTTGCACCGGTGGAACGTATCCGCCAGTTGGTGAACCTGCACTTGCCCGGCATCAAGCTCACCCCGTTACCGGTGGCGCCGCGGCAAATCGCGTTTCATTCGAAGAAAACCTACTTCGTCCTTGAACTCAGCTCCGAAGACCTGGCGCAGCTGGAGCGCTCCGGCGGATTCGCGTTCCACGTGTCCGGTGAGTTTGCCGAGCTTGAACTCAACTTCTGGGCCATCAGGAATTGAACGCCATGATCAGGGATAGCGATTATCAACAGGACGACAAAACCGTCCTGGTCACTCGACAGGGTCACGGCCCGGCGTCGAAGCCGATGACGGATTCCACGCCGCCGCCGCGCTTCGAACAACTGGAAGAACGCATGATCTACGCCGCGCGCCTGCGACCGGCGCAGACGTTCAATGTCGGCATGAACCCGCTTGTGGCAGCTGCATCGGAGCTGTTGTCCGAGGTTGTACGGCTCAGAAGCGGTGACATTCCTCACGATATGGCCGCGCTGCATGAGCACCTGACCCACGTGCTGAAATCGTTTGAAGCGCGAGCGCTGCACAACGGTGCCGAGAGCAGCCAGGTCGCGGGCGCCCGCTATGTGCTCTGCACTGTTCTGGATGAGGCCGTGGTAACGAGCGGCCAGGGCAACGAAAGCGAGTGGTCGCAGATGAGCCTGCTGAGCAGGTTTCACCAGGAAACCTTCGGTGGGGAAAAGTTTTTCCAGCTGCTGGATCGACTCACGAAAAACCCGGTGAAGCATCTGTCGATGCTGGAGCTGATGTACCTGTGCTTGTCTCTGGGTTTCGAGGGCCGCTACCGGGTGCAGACCCGTGGGGTGCAGGAGCTCGAGAACATTCGCGACGCGGTTTACCGGCAGGTTCGCCAGCTGCGCGGTGAAGCGCCTCGCGAGCTGTCGCCCCATTGGGAAGGCCTGAACCAACAGCGCCGCAGCCTGGTCCGCATCGTGCCCGGCTGGATGGTGGTGGGCTTCACCCTGGTGTGTCTGATCGTGATGTATTCGGGCTTCGCCTGGGTGCTGGGCGAGCACCGCAAGGCCGTCCTTCAACCTTATCAGCTGTTCGATCAGCCTGCCGCTCACCCGCAATCCCAGCGGCAAGCGCAATTACAGCCGCAGCCGCATCCGCAGCCGTAAACAGAGACGTGTGATGAAAAACTTTTTCAAGAAAACCGGCGCGCTTCTGCGTCAGACGTGGGTGTGGACGCTCCTGCTGGTGTTGCTCGTGGCGCTGATGGTCTGGTTCGTCGGGCCGCTCCTGGCGGTTGACGACCGAAAGTTCTGGGAGGGTTCAAGCGCCCGGCTGTTGACCATCAGTTCGCTGTTCCTGCTCTGGGGCCTTGCCATGGTGTATGTCAGCTGGCGTGCCGGAGAGCGCAAGAAAGCGGTCGAGGACAGCGAAGACGGTCAGGCGCGCCTCTTGCGCGACGATCAGATCGACGAGGAGCAGGCTGAACTGACGACGCGTTTCAAGGACGCGCTGAAAACGCAGAAGACCTCAAGCCTGTATCGCGGCCGCAGCGAACACTGGCGCACCGAGCTGCCGTGGTACCTGCTGATCGGACCCGAGGGCAGCGGCAAGACCAGCCTGCTGGAGTTTTCAGGGCTCGAGTTTCCGCTCAACACAGTCGGGCGCAAACTTACCCGCGACACCCGAGGCACTCGCCACAGTGACTGGTATTTTGCCAACAATGCCGTGCTCCTCGACACCCCAGGCCGTTACCTGACCCAGCCGAACGCCGACATCGACCGCAGCGCCTGGTGCACGCTGCTTGATCTGCTGCGCAAATATCGCCGCAACCGCCCTCTGAACGGCGTACTCGTCACGCTCCCTGTCGACACGCTCCTCCACGGCAGTGATCCTGAACTGGAGACCCTCGCGGGACAGGTGCGTGCGCAGTTACAGGAGGTGAATCAGAAGCTCCATGTCGAGGTGCCTGTCTATCTTGTGTTGAGCAAGGCCGACAGCCTTCCGGGCTTCGACGCGTTTTTCGATCAACTGACCCGGGAGGAAAGTGATCAGGTCCTCGGCACCACCTTCAAGAACGGGCAGAGCGGCACTGACGCCGCCATGCTGCGCAACGAATTCGGCGAACTGCTGGTTCGGCTCAACAGTCAGGTGATCACCCGCATCCATCAAGAGCGTGATACCTCGCGCCGTGGCGGCATTCTCGACTTACCCCATCAACTCAGCGGAATCGGCGAGCGCGTGTGCGTGTTTGTGGAACTGGCGTTCACGGGCAATCGCTACCAGTTGGCGAGCCAGTTGCGCGGTTTCTATCTCACCAGCGCGCCAGGCTTTGAACAGGACATGCACTCGCCCGCTGTCGGCAGGGGTGCCAGTCCCGGGATGAGCACAGAAACGCTGCCGACACTGGGGAGGGGCCGATCGCGTTTCATCAATCACCTGCTCAGCAGAGTCATCTTCCCCGAGGCTGACATTGCGGGCCTGGACATGCGCGAGCGCCGCCGTATCCATTGGGCTCAGCGCGCGCTATACGCAGGCGCACTGGCGTCACTCGCGCTGTTCGGCAGCCTTTGGGCCGTGAGTTTTTCCGGCAACTATGAACGTCTGGACAGCCTGGGCGCCCTTGCCAGAACCTGGGCCGAGCAGCGGTCGGCGACCGCGGTCCAGGATGACCTTTTCGCAGCGCTGAAAGTGCTGGACAGCGGCTATGCGGCGACCCGGGTTTTCCCTGGCAAAGAGGATGTCGGTTACCAAACGCGCGGCGGCCTTTATCAAGGCCAAGCGGTCAATCCGGTGGTCGAAAGCGCTTACGATCGCGAGCTTGAACGGCTGCTCTTGCCTCAGGTAGCGACGATGCTGGAGAGGCAGATTGCCGCGAGCCTTGACGATCGCGAGGGGCTCCTCAAAAGCCTGCGTGCCTATCTGATGCTGGGCATGAAAGACCGGCGGGATGCGGCGTGGCTCAAGGAGCAGGTCGCCGCTGTCTGGTCCGAGCTGTACCCCGGGGACGCCGCTGCGCAAAACGGTTTGAACGCCCACTTCGAACGGTTGCTGACGCTGCCGTTTGTCCATGACCTCAATGAACAGCGCGTGGTGCAGGCCCGGCAGGTGCTGCGTGGTGAGTCGCTGGCGAACGTCGTCTACCGGATGCTGCGCGAGCAGGCGGCGACCTTGCCGGATTACAGTCTCGACCAGCATCTCGGGCCGCAGGCAGCGCTGTTCGTCGGCACCGATTATGTGATTCCGGGGTTTTACACCCGGCAGGGCTACGAGCAGTATTTTTCGGTGCACGGCTCCCGGGTGGTGACCGATATCCTGCGGGACAATTGGGTGCTGGGCGAAGGCTCCGGTCTCAGCGACATGGATATGCGGCGCTTGATGGTTGAACTGGAGCAGCTTTATTTCCGTGATTACGCTGATTACTGGGGCGAGGCGGTGAGCGTGGTCGAGCTGCCCGGGCCCTACGATTTTGCCGACAGTGCCGAGCAACTGGCTGGCCTGACGTCGGCCCATTCGCCGGTCATCAATCTGCTCAGGGAAGTACGGGAGAACACTCGTTTCACACCTTTAGCCGAGGCACTGACAAACGCCGTCGATGCCACTGCGCAGTTGCCGGATAAGGGTGGCAAAGCCGGCAAACTGGCGGTCGCTGCGTCAAGCAAAGCTTCCGAAACGTTGAGTGCATCCGTCCCGGACACCGCACGCAAATCACTGCAAAACCGGTTCGATCCGCTGCACCGCCTGCTCGACGAAAAAGACGGCCCGACGGCGGACCTGATACCTGTTCTGGCGGTGCTCAATGAGCTGCAACTGCAGATGGCGAGTCTGGGCAGGGCCAGCTCGCCGGAGCAGGCTGCGTTCGACATGGCCAAGTCACGCATGGGCGGACAGCGGGATGCGCTGGGCACTTTGCGTGCGGCATCCAGTCGCCTGCCGCGTCCGGTGGGCGCGTGGTTCAACACCTTGGCCGAAGACGCGTGGCGGCTGGTGCTTCGCGATGCCTATCAACACGTGAACCAGCACTACCAGAGCGAGGTGTACAGTTTTTACGCCAAGGCGATCAGCAAGCGTTATCCGTTCAGCGCTGACAGTGCCAGCGATGTCGCACTCAGTGATTTTCGCGAGTTCTTCAAGGTTCAGGGCGTTACAGACCGCTTCTTCGACGGATTCCTGCGTCCGTTCGTGAGTGGCGAGAAAGGCAGTTATCGTCTGCGCAGTATCGACGGGCAAAGCCTGCCGATCTCCCGGGCGTATCTTGATCAGATGACCGCCGCTCGAGTCATCCGACAGGGGTTCTTCGCCGACAACCCGGCCGAGCCTCAGGTGCAGTTCAAACTTGAGCCCCATACCCTGGACTCTTCTGTCAGTCGGTCCGAATTCAAGCTGGGTGACAAGACCCTTGAATACCGCCACGGTCCGATTGTCCCGGTGTCATTCAAATGGCCCACCGATGCGCAGGCCGGTCGAACCAGTCTGGTGCTCGACAGAATGGTTGGCCGACCCCTGGGTATCGAAGAAAGCTCAGGGCCGTGGTCGCTGTTCCGTCTGCTGGATTCAATGCAACGGGAGGAGCTGACCGGTCGCGACGTGCTGGTACTGAAGGCCGATGTCGGTGGTCTGCGTGCCAGCTACCTGTTGACGAGCCAGCGTTCGCCCAACCCTTTCGACATGAGCGTGCTGCGCAGCTTCCGCATGCCGGCACAACTCTGATGGCGATCGCCGGCCAGTGGCGCAGCGCTGCGCGGACCCACAGCGGCAAGGTCCGGGCGCGCAATGAAGATGCGTTTCTGGAGTGTCCCGAGAGGGGACTGTGGGTGGTTGCCGATGGCATGGGCGGCCATCAGGGAGGCGATATCGCCAGCCAGATGATCGTCGCCAGTCTGGCGGAGCTGCCGGTGCGCGATCACTTCGATGACAGGCTTATCGGCGTTAGGCAGTGCCTGCACTGGCTGAACCGGCGGCTGGGCCAGGAGCTGACCGTCCGTGCAGGCCGACAGGACAGCATCATCGGCAGCACGGTGGTCGCACTTCTGATGGAGGAAAGCCGGGCGGCCTGTGTCTGGGCGGGTGACAGCCGCTGCTATTTGTGGCGCGGCCAGCGGCTGTATCAGCTGTCCCGGGACCATTCCCTGCAACAGCAACTGATCGACGAGCGACAGATGAATGCTCGCCAGGCCTGCGCCTACCCGGGAGCGCACGCTTTGACCCGAGCGGTGGGCGCTGCCGAGCAACTGACGCTGGAGGTGCTGGAGCTTGAGGTGTTTCCGGGCGATGCGTTCCTGCTGTGCAGCGACGGTTTGTATCAGGGGTTGAGTAGCGATGCGCTGGGTCACGCATTGAATCACGTTCAGCCGGAAACAGCGCTCAAGCGCCTGTTCGATGACGCCTTGCGCGGCGCTGCCCGGGATAACCTGACGGCTGTGGTGATTCGCGGATGACTGATCCCCTGCAAATAGATCCCGATGGACAGGCGCCGGCTGCTCCCGCCGGCGATGACCCGCCCGTAGACCTCACCTACTTCGCCTTCGCCCGGTCTCAAAAACCTGAAACGGCTCGGGTATGCATCTCGGCAGGGATGAGCGCAATGCCCGTTGTCCTGGCAAGTCGTTACCGCATCGAACGCCTGCTTGGTGCCGGCGGCATGGGAGCGGTTTACCGTGCGCGCGATCTGCTGGCCGAGCAGTACGGAGATCCCGATCCTTACGTCGCGCTCAAAGTCCTCAACGAAGACTTCGCCGAGTCGCCGGACGCCAGCGCAGTGCTCTACAGCGAGTTCCGCCTGACCCGATACCTGCGGCATGACAACGTGCTGCGTGTGCACGGGTTTCATGTCGACACCTCGTGCGCGCGGGCTTTCATCACCATGGAGCTCATGCGAGGCCTGACGCTGGACAAAATGCTCTGTGAGCGGCCGCTGGGACTGCCATGGAAAGAGCTGCGCGAGATCGTTCTGCCGTTGCTGGACGCACTGGCATTCGCCCACGCTCGCGGCGTGGTTCACGGTGATATCAAACCCAGCAACATCATGCTCAGTGAAGAGGGCGTGCGCCTGTTCGACTTCGGTCTTGGCAGGGCCGAGGAGGGCGTATTACCCGGCTTGCCGCATTTGAGTCGCGAGCGTTTCAATGCCTGGACCCCGGGCTACGCTGCCCCTGAAGTGCTTGAGCACCAACAACTCTCGACAAATGCTGACGTCTACGCGGTGGCGTGTGTGATCTACGAACTGGCAAGCGGCAGACACCCCTTCCGGCATCTACCTTCGAATCAGGCCCGTGATCAGCACCTGGAAGCCGGGTTGAAACCGCCACGCCACTTACCCAGGCATGGTTGGCCTGCTTTGCGAACCGCGCTCGCTTTTGACGCCGATGCCCGCAGAATAACGGCCGGGCAGATGCGTGACGCTTTCACCAACCCCTCGTCTTGGGGGTGGTGCAGGAAAATCCGCCCATCTCGGTGAGGCCATCAGTTGTGGGGTGCGAGATCGGACGCCTTCCCGGCTAAAGCCGGTCCTACACTGGGCACGATGCTTTGTAGTGGGACCGGCTTCAGCCGGGAAGAGGCCGGTGTGGACTCCATCAGTTTGCGGTGTGACGCACCTGAGGCCTTCCCGGCTAAAGCCGGTCCCACCCGGTGCGCGTGGTATTGCTGCGGTCACTTTCTATTCAAACCCGCCCGAGTTTTTCCAGCGCCGCATCCGCCAAAAACGAAGAGCGGCTTTTGACGTTGTGGTCGCGAACATAACGGTCGATGCGCTGTATGACAAACCCCGGCAAGGTGACATTGACCTTCTCGGTCTTGCCCAGATAAGGGGTGATGTCGATCTCGATCATGCCCCAACCCATGTTTGCGTAATCGTCATTATCATGATGCGCTCGAGCCGATGATGGCATCGGCACGGCGTGACCGTCGGCAACCCGTTCTTCAAGACAAATATGGGCAATTTCGACCGCGGCGTTGTAAGCGTCTTCGAACGTGTCGCCAGCCGTCACCGCGCCGGGAATGTCCGGAATCTGTATGCCGACAGCCGTCGTCTCGTCGCCCCATTCGATGGCGATGGGATATTGCATGGTGTGCTCCTGCGCTAGGATCAAGTGGGTGCCAGAGGTAATAGACATGCCCGCCTCCTGATGCTTTTGATCGTTCCTATGGGAAGGTCCTTCTTCGGATGCGGGACCGGGATGGAGTTGGGGCTGCACGGATGTGTGTAAACGTGATGGCTGCCTCTGATTCGAGCCAAGGTCCAGCCCGCGGCCTCTAACGCTGCAATTAATTCCCTGCTTTTCACCAGCAGCTCCCTGTGAAGTGTGGGGCGGATGGTGAAAGTCGTTCGATGTTAGATCAAGGAGGAAGATGTATCTAGAGTTATGAATAATAGAAAAGGGCAGTCCTCTTCAGGTGTCACGACGCCGAGGAGAGCACGGCGGATTCGGTCTGAACAGGTGGCCAGCGATGGGCTGACAGGCAAATATGATCAGCATTTCGCTGGCCGCCCGCTCGACAGCGGCTGCATAAAGGGCAGCGGTGTTCTGACGAAACATCGCCGCGATGAGCGGAATAGAGCCATCCTGCAAAAAAAGATGCAGTTATTTTCATACGCAATTTGCAACACCCGACCGCCCAGTCCCTCTACCCCTCAGACGACACAACCGGGCACGTTGTCGCACCCACGGCAGCCCGGCTCGGTTGTGCTTAATCGATTCATCTGGCATAAAAAGCGGGCTTCGGGCTCGAAAATCTAGAAAAAACATAGATTAATGGGTCGACGATAGCTGCTGTCACGTCTGACCCCCGCGCGCTACCCATCAAGCCAGTTTGCTCGCTGCCCGAAGCGGAAATCTGTGCCACCCATCTGCCTTTCAACCTCATCGAGGCCATTCATTCGGCGCGACCAAACGCCGTGCAGCAAACAAGGAACGGAAAATTGAGCGATCAATCCACTCCGAACACTCCACTCTCACGATTCTGCGAAAAAGTCGGAATTCCCTATCCCATGTTCTGGGGCTTTGTCGGCCTGTTGATCTTCATGATCGGCGATGGCGTAGAACTCGGATACCTCTCGCCCTTCCTCAGTGAACGCGGCATGCCTGGCGACGAAATCGCCATGATCTTCACCCTCTACGGTGTAACGGTCGGGATTTCCTCCTGGCTCGCCGGCGCGCTCTCCAATATCTGGGGCCCGAAACGGGTGATGTTCCTGGGATTGGTCATCTGGAGCGTGTTTGAAGTGCTCTTCCTGATCTACGGATTGCAGGAACTGAGCTACTCGATGATTCTCCTGACCTACGGCCTGCGCGGCTTCGGTTATCCATTGTTCGCTTATGGCTTTCTGGTGTGGATCGCAGCGTCAACGCCGTCCCGCAAAATGGGCATGGCCGTGGGCTGGTTCTGGGTGGCTTACGCTGCGGGCCTGCCGATGCTGGGTTCTCTGGTGGCGAGCGCCGCTATCCCGCTGATCGGCGCATTGCAGACCTTCTGGTTGTCCTTTGCTCTGGTGGTCATCGGCGGCGCGATTGGTCTGATCGGGATGCGTGAGGCCCACGGCATGCGTCGACTGGCGCCCGAGGGTGAGCGGCCGATGGTGTCGATGGCGAAGAACATCACCATCATGTGGACGCGTCCGAAAGTCTCGCTGGCCGCCCTCGTCCGGGTGATCAACACCTCGTCGATGTTCGGTTTTCTGGTGGTCATGCCCGGGTTCTTCATGCACACCGTCGGCTTCACCCTGGAAGAGTGGCTACGCCTGCTGACCATCGTCTTCGTGTTCAACATCATCGGTAATCTGAGCTCAAGCGTGATCAGCACCAAGATCGGCTATCGCAACACGATCCTGTGGTTTGGCGCGGTGGGGAGCACGATCAGCACGCCGTTGTTCTTTTTTATGCCCCAGGCGTTTCCCCACGATTTCCTGATCGCTTCGATCTTCGGTGCCTTTTACGGCCTGACCCTGGCGTGTTTCGTCCCGCTGTCGGCACTCGCCCCCGCGTTGGCGCCGAATAACAAAGCCGCCGCGCTGTCGGTGCTAAGCCTGGGGGCAGGGGCGTCCACATGGGTGGGCCCGGCGGTGGTCGCGATTTTCAATGAAAGCTACGGCGTTGAAGGGGTGGTCTGGGCATTCTGCGGCCTTTACGCACTGAGCGCCGTGCTGACCGCCTTCCTGAAAGATCCGGAGCCCGTGCATGACCCGATCCTTATCAAGATCAAACGCCGGATCAAAGTGTTTGCGCCGCGTATGGATTACCGTTGGGCCCATGCCGAAGACCCGAACAAAGACGTAAGCTGATTCCGGTGCTCGCGCGGCGTGACAGTCATGAAAGGGTCGACTGCCGCGCCGCGTGTCTTAATGGGGCGGGGTGATCAATCAGCGACTGCCGGCGGTTGCTCCTTGCTCAGCCCGTCGTTGATCAACACCATGCTCTGCGGTGCGGACAACGCGATGCCCATTTCCCGAAGGCGGCCCAGCACGGTAAACAACAGGTCGCTTCGAGCACTGCCCACCGAGCGCGGGCTGTTGACGTAACCGCTGGCGCTGATGATCAGGCCCGTGTTGGTCAAGTCTTTGAAGGTGACCGAGGGCGCTGGCGTATCGAGCACGGCTTCGTGCTCGGTAAACGCCTGCAACAGCAGTTCGCGGATCTGCAGGACATCCGTTTCCAGCGGCAGCGTCAGGGAAATCCCGACCACGCCCAGCGCGTTGCCCATGGTCACGTTGCGCACGTTCTGAGTAATGAACTGCGAGTTCGGCACGATCACCGTGGAGCGGTCGGACATCTGGATTTCAGTAGCACGCACGTTGATCCGGCGAATATCGCCCTCGACCCCCGCCAGGCTCACCCAGTCCCCGACCTTGACTGGCCGCTCGGTCAGCAGAATCAAGCCCGAGATGAAGTTCTGCACGATGGCCTGCAAACCAAAACCGATCCCCACCGACAGGGCGCTCACTACCCAGGTCAGGTTGGTCAGGCTGATGTGCAGGGTGGACATCACCACCGCAATCACCAGCACAAACCCGATGTAGCCGATCAGGGTCACCAGGGACGCCTGCATGCCGGCGTCCATGTTGGTTTCCGGCAGCAGCCGTTCGCCGAACCATTCCTTCAGCACGCGCACGCCCAGCATGCCGAGTACCAGGCAACCCAGTGCCATGAGAATGTCGCTTGGAACGATGTTCAGGTTGCCCAGGGATTTGTTTGTGACTTCCATCTGGGTGAAGCTTTCGAGCAACTCGCCCGGGCTTGAACCCGAGGGCAGAAAGGCCAGCAGCACGGCGGCCAGCAACAGCAAGCTGCGGCCTACGCCCGCCAGAATGGTGCTCGCCTGGGCCTGATGGCGCGGGGACAGGCCGAGTGCCGAACCCAGTGCCATGCCGCCCGGTTGCTTGGGCGACAGGAGGGTTTCGCAGACGTCGCCGAAGAACGCCACCAGCAGGTAGGCGGTCGATGCCACCACGCTCATCCACAGCAGCTTGACCGCAAGGAAGTAGGCCAGCGTCAGGTACCCGCTCAGCAACGCCAGCAAACTCAATCCGACCCACACGGCGACGACGAAGGGGATCAGCCCGGCGAGGCCGCCCGGACGCTCGATTGCAAAGCGGCGGCGGGTGCGGCGGTAGCGCACCAGGCCGAAGAAAAACACCAGGGAAACCGCCAGCGCCGTCAGGCCGTTGACCGCGACGGTCAGCGCCAGGCTGCTGGCGATGACGCTGTTGATCCGCTCCTGGGTGCCGATGACCATCAGGGCCAGGGCCAACACAGGCGGAAAGCGGCCCATGGCCGTGGCAATCTCGTCAGGAATCTTCGGCAGGCGCCACGAGGGGTGCGGCAGCATCAACAGCGCGCGGCCCAGGCCGACGATGAAGGCGCAGAAGGTGATCAGCGTCTGCAGTTGGTCGAGGAGATTGACCACGTCGTTGCTCAGCACTGCATTGCTGGTGATGCCCCAGCGCAGCAGGGAAGTGGCCGTGGTGATGGTGAGCACGGTCGAAAGACCGACAGCTAGGGCCAGGGCGCTGCGGCGCAGACGACCCTCGGGCAACCAGCGGACCATCAGGCGGATCAGCAGGCTCTCCAGCAGGCGGCGCACCACCACCCAGATCAGCAGCGCGCCGATCACTACGCTGGCAAACAGCATGCGGTTGCCGGGCGCCAGTGCGCTGGTGAACACGCTGCGGACGTCGTCCAGCAAACCGTTCATGCGCCTGAGGTCGTCATCGGTCGGGCGAATCAGGGTCGACCAGAACGCCGAACTGAGAGGGCTCGCCGTGCGCGTGCTGATTTGCGAGTCGAACAGGCTGCGGCGCAGGCTGAAGATCTGCGTGGCCAGGTCCCGAGCCGACTGACTCAAGGTATTGGTCTGGCGCTCGTCGCTGACCAGCGCGTTTTTCTGGGCGGTCAATGCCTTGCGCTGGCTGGTCAGGGTGGGCGCTTCGTCCGGTTGCACCGGGCCGAGAATGTTCAGCTGATCGTTCAGGTGCTCGATGTCGACCGCCTGTTTGGCGATCAGGTCATCGGCTTGCTTCTGCACCTGTAATGCGGCCTGGCGCAGGCTCGACAGCAGGTCATCGTTGGCGCTGACGGTGACTTTCTGCCGGATCTGGTCGAGCTGTTCGCTCAGGTCATCCAGGCTTGGCGCCTCGACTTCCGGCGTTGCATCAGGTTGGCTCGCGGCCTGCGGTGCGGTTTGTGGCGCGACCTGCGCCGCCGCGGCCTGTGCGAAAGCGGGCAGGGTGACGCACAGCAACAGCGCGAGCACCCCAGCGTAGAAACGGTTCAACGTGACGTGTTGCATTCGGGTTCCTTTGGGGCGTTAACCGGTTTTGCGAGCTGATCGTTTGGCGCATGTATCGAACGGCAGGCGGGGCTCTCGATCATTCGTGCGCGCGGGGGCGGATGATAGCAAGGATTGGGTCGTGACGACTCACGCTCGCTGTCCATTGCCGGCAGTGGTGCGGCTGATGGAAGATCAAGAGCGTCTGCCTGGGGGCAGACTGTTTCGCCTTCGGCGAGTTACTTGATAAAGCCCCAAGTAACCAAGGGCTTGTGCTCCTGGTTGGGCCCCTCCTGCGTCGGGGTTCCTTCACTTCGGTCCCGCTCCGTGGGCCCGCGCCGAACGGACATCCATGTCCTGACGGCGCTCTCGCCGCATCCATGCGGCTCGACCCACTGCGCGAGACCTGCGTTCAGCCTGCACCCAAGTCGCGACTGGTGTCGTCTGCACTCGCCGTGTATGAAGATCAAGATCAAAAGCGCATTTAGATCAGATCAAAGGCTTCCCGGCTAAAGCCAGTCCTACGGTCAAGGTCACCGCCAATCCCACTGCACGCATACGATGCTTTTGTAGGACCGGCTTCAGCCGGGAAGGGGCCCTCTCGGTCAACATCAATTCGTGCTGTGAACCCACCGTTAGCCGATACCCCCTCAGGTCATGTGATATTCACACTTGGCGGCACATGATCGTGTTCGGTGTTAAACCGGGCCCGTCCGACGGACCCCCATCAATCAAGAGGTAGCAGGATGCCAACACACAACGCTCAGGTGGATCTCGCCCACCGCCCCCGTCTCGCTGATCTTCAGCCCATCACCGCCGATCCGTCATCCCATGCCACCGCGCTGCGATCAACCCCCCAAGGACGGGTCACGCCGGCGTCGCAACTGGAAGGTCGCTCAGGCTACAGCGGCGATTTCCTCGGGGAATTCATCGTGCCCTGGCCGACGACATCAACGCCGGACGACGTGTTCCCGGTGGGCAATCCGGGCAATAGTCTGGATTACACCCACTTCTCCATCAGCATGTCCCGGAGTCGGCGCATTGCGCTGTATGTGGGCGTGAACATCGAGGGTGGCAGCAGCGTCGAGATCGTGCGGAGTCAGGACAACTGGGCCTACGACGGTCGCCTGCCGGTCGAGGCGCAGATTGGCGACGATCTGTACCGCGACAACCTGCTGGATCGCGGCCATCTGGTTCGCCGGCAGGACCCCAACTGGGGCGCCGAGGCGCAGACCGCCAATCAGGACACCTTCCACTTCACCAACTGCTCGCCGCAGATGTCCGCCTTCAATCAGAAAACCTGGCTGGAGCTCGAAGACTTCATCCTGGACAACACCCGCCGCTGGAAAGAGCGGGCCACGGTGTTTACCGGGCCGGTCCTGCGCAGTGACGACCCGCTGTACCGGGGCGTGCAAATCCCCCGAGCCTTCTGGAAAGTCGTCGCGTTCCTTGGTGATGACGGCAAACCTTCGGCCAGCGCGTACGTGATCGACCAGACCCGCGAGCTGGGCAAGCTGGAACTGATGTTTGGCGCACTGAGGACGTATCGCCGCAGCGTCACTCAGATTGAGGCGCTTACCGGCATCCGTTTTGGCGAGCTGGCGCGGTATGACGGATTTTCCAATGAAGAGCAGATCACTGGCACCCGAATCGAAGCGCTGATTCAGCGGCCGGAGGATATTCGGCTGTAGCGTTGTCCTGCGATACCGCTGCCAGGGGGCCTCTTTTTCTACGGCCATGCCCTTGCGTGCGACTTCTCCTGAAAGCGGCCCGGTCTCAGGTGCCTCGCGTCAGCTGAGTGCCGGGCATGTCTATTTGCACATACGCAATCACACTCACCATGACGATGCAGAACAGCCACTGCAGACGGCTGAGCCCGGCGATCCGGTAGATCGCCTGCAGCGGCTTGCGCCAGCGGTATTGGCGATCCACTGGCACTGCACTTTTGGGTTGCAGCCTGCCGATCAGGCCCGTGATGACGTAGGTGGCCACCCCGAGAAGTCCCAGCCATTTCCAGAGCACAAAGGCCAGGGCCATCACCGGTACGCCGTTGCGGATCACCAGATAACGCCGATTCCGCGTCAGTGTATGGCGTGCGCACCATGCGCTGAAGCGTTGATCCTCATCGTAGAAGTACTCCGAGAATCTGACCCAGTGCTCATACAGCTTCTTGCCCATGTACGTGAGTAGCAGCCCTGTCATCAAGATGAGCGGCGATATGACCACCAAGAGCAGGAGAGGGGCGGGGACGTCGAGTATCCCATTCAGCGCGAGAGTCATGGTCAGAACAATGCCCGCCCGCTGCGTGACGTGGGGCGGACTTTCCGGCCCCACCAGTGCTTTCCAGAACCACGGATTATGGTCCGGGAACCTCCGTGCCCAGTCGGGAAACCGCTTCGTGAAGTCCTCGGATAATTGTTCGCAAGCCTGCCAGTCAGCCTCGGTGAATGTCGCGACGCGTGCCTGCAGGCGTTCCGCAGACGAACCCGTCAGGAACAGCGCAGCAGCATTGGCGCGTGGGTTGGGATGCTCCTCGCCCTGGCGCACCAGCGCACGCAATTCGTCCACCCATTTCTTCTCTTCGCAGCGCCAGAGCAGCGCGTGCCATTGCTCATCAACGATGGGGACAACGGCTGACTCGCTGTCCCAGGCGAACAGTTGCCGGATCCTTTGAAACAAAGCGGGGGACCAGTGCTTATGTTCGAGAAACAGATCGAGCACCTGCACGTGAAGCGTCTGGCGACGCGCTAAATCGCCCAGCCAGCCTTGTCGACTGTGGTGCTCAAGGCACCCGATGAAGCGTGTTTCTTCGCCGGCCGCCATGTATTGCTCCAGCCTGCGGTACAACCCCATGGAGAGCAGATGGCCGAGCCGCTGATGATCGGCGTCCCGCGGGCGAATCTGCTGCCACGGCGTCAGCCACTGGCGGGTTTCAAGGCCCCAATGCAACAGGTTCGGGTGCGCGTCCGGCGCCTGTACGCACCGCATGAACAGCAGGGTCTCGACGGTCGATTCGATGCCCCGTGCGATCGCCTCATTCCACCACTGATCAACGGCAGCATCGTCGAACGTTGCGAGCAGTTCGGCGGCCTGCTCCTGAGCGGAACGCACCACTGGCCGGGTGACCGGCGCAGGCCTTTGCACCAGAGGCGCTGCCGAAACCTGTACAAACGAAGCGTCGCTGCCAACGCCATCGTCGCCGTCGCGCGCCAGTTGCAACGCGCGCTCGTAGGCCTCACGCAGTTGCTGGAACGCGGCCGGGTTTTCGTCCGGACGGGTAATTTTCAGCAGCTTGGCGTATTGGCGTTTAACACTGCGCTCGTCGGAGCGGGCAGGGAGATCGAGAATCTTCCAGCAATCGAACGTCGTGTCCATGGGTCATTGCCACCCGCCATGTTCGAGCTGTTTGAGCCGCTCGTTCAGCTCCGTGCGCGTCTGTCGGATGAGGCGCTCGTCCTGACTGTCGAGGGCGCGCTGAAACGCGCTTGCCCAGTCACCGATCAGTTCGCGGCGCTCGCCCAGGCTCTCTTGATAGAGATGCTCCAGGCGCGCGATCAACAGCGTATTGATCTGCTGATCGCGCGGATGCACCTTGAGCGCAGCGAGCGCTTGCAGGCGCTGGGCAACTTCCTCAGGGCTGAGCACGCCGGGGTTGTTTTCGATTACCAGTGCGAACGCATCGCCAGTGCCGGGAATCGTGACCTGACATTCGAGAATGCCGTTGTTGTCGTAGGTGAAGCGGACGTCAAGATCGACGTTGCCCTTGTTGTGCGGCGGAAGGGGAATCTCCAGTTCGCCCAGAGGAATGTTGTCGCGCACGAGACGACTTTCGCCCTGGAAGATGCTCACCGTCACGCCGGTTTGCCCTGCGTCGGCGGAGTAAACGGTCTTCACCCGGCTGACGGGTACGGTGGTGTTGCGCTCAATGATCGGCAGATAGTGCCCATACTCACGGTGCTGGCCGACCCGTTCTGCGACCTCGATACCCAGGGTGTAGGAACAGACGTCCGTCAGCACGACTTCTTTCAGGGCCGCATCCCGGGATTTCAGCGCCGCCTGTATCGCGGCACCGTGGGCCACGGCTTCGTCGGGGTTGAGCTGGATAGAAGGGAAGCGCCCGAACATGCCCGCCGCCAGTTTGCGCACCAGTGGCATACGCGTGGTGCCGCCGACCAACAGGATTTCGTCGAGATCGCCGATCTGCAGCCTGGCGTCGCGCATGGCGCGTTCGACCGGGTTACGCAGCCGTTCGAGCAACGGCGCATATAGCGCGGCCATGTCCTCTTGAGTGAAGGTTTGCTGCCACTGCTGGCCGTCCACCCGCAGCACGAACGCGTCGCTGCGGACCTGGCCCAGGGCAATGCGCAGGCGCTGGGCTTCGCGATGCAGCGCATGGGCGATGGATTCGGGGGCGGGAAAGCCTGGCTGGTCGGCCTGGGCGCGAACGAAGGCCTCGGCCAGCAGCCGGTCAAAATCTTCGCCACCGAGGAAGTTGTCCCCCGCACTGGCGCGGACTTCCATCACGCCCTCAAACAGCTCGAGGATCGACACGTCAAACGTCCCGCCACCCAGATCGAACACCAGAAAAGAACATTCCTTGCCGTGTTGCGGCAAGCCGAACGCCAGCGCTGCCGCGGTGGGCTCGTTGATCAGCTTGTCGACCTTCAGGCCTGCCAGTTCTCCCGCGATGCGCGTGGCTTTGCGTTGAGCATCGCTGAAATAGGCGGGCACGCTGATGACCGCCTCAACGACCGTCTCGCCATAGGCGCGTTCGACGTCTTCCTTGAGACTTCTGAGCACCAGCGCAGAAAGTTCTTCAGGACGGAATACGTGGTTGCCGAGGGCGGTCTGGTGGGCGCTGCCCATGTGCCGTTTGAACAACGCAGTGGTCAGGGAAGGGTGGGTGTGCAGGCGTTCGCGGGCAGCTTGCCCGACCAGAATCCGGCCCTCATCGTCCAGCCCGACCACGGAGGGGGTGAGCAACTCGCCCAGCGCGTTCGGCACCAGCACGCTGGCATCGTCTTTCCAGACCGCGACCAGGCTGTTTGTGGTGCCGAGGTCAATACCGACGATCATGGGCGAGTTCCTGTGTGCAGGCTTGGGGAGCCTGGGGCTGCGATAAACGCGTTGGGTGTCATGAATGTTGTCTTCCTTGAGCCCGGAGCGGGTGTGCGCGGATTTGAGAATGATCGGCGTGCAGGGTTCAAGTGCTCGTTCGGACCCACTGCGCCGACTGCGTAACATTTCGCAAAATTACAAAATAATAGGATCCAAAGGGAATTTATTTTTGCGTAAGCTATCTAGCATCACGCTCACAGACGGTTCATCGGCATCGACAAACTGCCGACTGAACCCGAACGCTGTACCGCCCCGAAGCAAGATTTCTCTGCCAACGGCTTTTTTTCACTTCCTGGAGATTCCCCGACAATGACCGTCTCATTCAGCCGCCATTGGTTACTCGCCCTCGCACTGCCGCTGCTCCTGACCGCCTGCGGCAGCAGCGAGCCTGACCAGCGCGCCGCGTTCAAGCAGTTCCTGCAAGCCCGCATCATCGACAAGCCGGGCGTCCACGTGCCCAAACTGACACCGGAAGAATCGAAGTCTTTCGGCGATTACACCCAGCACTACGCCGTGATCACCGACTTCAACAGTGGTATGGACGCCAGCATCAAACCCCTGAACGGCTTCGTGCAGAAAGGCGCGTTCCATTCATTGGGCGACGTGATTGAGCGCCGCGATGATCTCAAGACGGTGCAAACCGGCGTGAACGATCTGGTCGCACAGCTCAAGCAACAGTTGGCGAAAGCTGACGCCGCCCATGCCCAGCTCAAGCAGCCGGACGATCTGAAAACCGTGTATGACAGCGCCTACGATCGCACGGTGACCGTCCCGGCCAACACGCTCCTGACCGTCATGCCGCAAGTCAATGGCACCTTCGAATCGGGCCTCAAAGTGGCGGACTACGTCGACGCTCACAAGGCGCAGATCCAGATCAATGGCTCGGTGATTCAAGTGACGGACCCCAAGGTCCAGGCTGAATTGAACACGCTGCTGCAGGACCTGAATGCCAAGGCCAAGGTCGTTCAGGAAGCGCAGACACGCATGCAGGCCGTGTTGCTGGGTCGCTGAATCCGGACCTGATAACGGCACCGAGGGTGAGTTATCCCTTGGTTGTGTAAAGCACGCAAAGGGCATCAGACCCTTTGTCCAGGGAAGCAGGCGCGCGCCAGGGATGGCACTCGGCGGCGCTGTGAAAAGGGTCGCCCCATGAAAAAGCTGAAGCTCATCGCTGTACTGGTTTTATTCCCGCTGGCGCTGAACCTGTTTGGGGTCTGGGAGCTGCAACGCAGCAGCGAGGACCGCCAGGTCTACACGGGCTATCAGGCTGACCTCAATGAAGCGCGTCCGGAGCTGCAAGCCATTGCCGCCAAAGGCGGTTCGCGCCCAGTGATGGTCGACGTCGGCGACGGCGAGAAAATGGAAGTCAACGAGGCGTTGGCCCGCGTCGCCGGGTTGCAGGACGAACTGGACACTCTGCTGCCGCTGAGCAACGTCATGGTCTGGCTCGCAACAGGCGTCATCGCGCTGGGATTGCTGGCTGCCCTGGTGGGCGGGCTTGGCTTGTTCGGCCTTAACTGGGCGGGTCGGCGCGCCATGCATTCGCGGGAGCAACTGCTGCATGGCTTTACCCGTGTGACCAAACTGCTGCCCTTCGTGCTGGTGGGGCATGTGGTGGTCATGGGGGCTGCCATCGCCGCCATCGTCGCCTTCGAGGCGCTGAATCTCTGGCACGCCGGGCGACTGTCCGCCGGCGAAATGAAATTCATGTTCGCTGCCATGGTAGTTGTCGCGGGTTGCCTGTATTCGATCTGGCAAATGAGCACGCAGTTGCGCGTCATGCTCAACATGTTCCAGCCCACGCCGATGGATGTGATGGGAGAGGCCGTCACCGCCGAACAGGCGCCGGTGCTTTGGGCTTACGTCAACGAGCTGGCCCGAAAACTGGGCGCACTGCCGCCGGATCACATCGTGTTGGGCATGGCCGCCGGCTTTTACGTCACCTCCGGCGACATCGCCCTGGCGCCGGCCAACACCACCTTGACGGGCCGCACCCTGCATGTGCCGCTGATGTATCTGGGCATCCTCGATGAAGCCGAGACCACCGCTGTCATCGGCCACGAGCTGGGGCATTTTGCCGGCGCGGACACCGAGTTCAGCATGCGCTTCGTGCCGATTTACCATGGCATCGAGCGCAGCCTGGTGGTGATCGGCCAGACCCTGGTCGACAGCGAATGGCTGCAACGGGCGACCCTGCACCCGGCGTTCATGTTGGGTGCCTACTTCATGGAAAGCTTCGACCACGCGGTGATGCACTGGAGCCGTGTGCGCGAGCTGGAGGCCGATGCTGCCGGGGCGCAGCTGGCGGGCAATCTGGCGGCCGCGTCGGCCCTGGTGCGTATTTCCGCCATTGATCCGCTGCTGCAAGAACGCCTGACAGCGCACATCGTGCAGGCCACGAATCCGACGCCCGGGCAAGGCGCTGTCCATGACCTGCCGAACATTGACCTGCCGACCCGGGTGCTCCACGAGATGGCGGCATTGCCGTTGACCTTGCCGGAAGAGGAGATGGCCACGCAGCTGCCGCACCCGTCAGACACCCATCCTTCGAACGGCGAGCGCGTGGCCTCTCTGAGGGTATCGATCGATGATGCCGTGCGCAGTGGCACGCGACCTCTGGATGCAGCGCAAGCCTGTGTTGCCATGGATCGCTATTTCGCCCAGCCGGAGGTGTTGCGCAGTCGCCTGACCGGTGATTATCTGAACCATCACGTGCAGCAGGACGCGGCCATCGTCGAGAGGTTGCGAACCCACGCCGGCAACGTCACCGGCGACGTTGCACTGCACGAAGGGGCGCGATTGCGCGGGCAGATCCTGCTCGGGGTCAGTGGCCTGCTGGCGCTGACGGGACTGATCCTGTTGCTGGCACCGCTGCTGTTTCCAGGCGTTGCACGGCGTGATCCGCAGCCATTCCTCGTCGGTGGCGGCATCGTTCTGTTCATCGTGCTGTGCACGTTGCCATTTGGGCTGCGCCTCTTCAGGCGTGCTCATAAAACCGCGCTGCTGCTGACGCCGGATCACCTGGTATTCGCCAACCTCAAAACCCCGCTGCCTATTCGCGACATAGCCGATTTCAACCTTCAGGTCGGCAATGGCTTCATCCTGACGGTTCAGCTTGAAGACGACGCGCCGTTGCCCGAGCTGACGTCACGCTCGTTCTTCGCGCCCGATGTCGTGCTCAACAAGAAGAAACGGTGGCTGCTTTTGCCCCTCATCCAGTTCTGCCTCGATGACAAAAAGCTCAAGACCCCTGAACTGGCCCAACTGATCGCGACCTACATCGACGCGGGTGCAGCGCGGCATTTGCTGCAGCAGCGGTTCGAGCAGGACGGGGAATTGAAGGCTGGATGATTGGCGGCTGGCTGTTGCGAAACTGGGTGAATGCGCCAGGGACCTGGCGAGCCGGTCATCTGGACCGTCAGCTTCATTTTGCCTTTCCTGAAATCTATGGAAATGATCAATCAGTCATCGGGTAAAGACGAATGCTTCAGGAATTTGAATCGCAATACGCTTTTTCCGAACTGCTCAAGGAGATCGAACAGCTCCTCGAGCCCGAGATCGTTACAACGCTTTGCCCTCCAGCAAGCGAGAGCGATTTTTTGCCGCTTGAACAAAAGCTTGGTGCTCCACTCCCGATGTGTTTGCGTCAATTGCTGCTTTGGCATGACGGTCAAGGATGGAATAGCCCCCTGCGCGAGAGTGACAACCGTCGTCTACTCACAGTGAGTGAGATAAGTGATGCGCTGGATTTTTTTCTGGACCCTGAGGAGGATTTTTGTCAGCCGTGGGGCCGTTATTGGGTGCCTTTTTTGACGAACGACTCAGGTGATTATGTCGTTGTTGATGCCTCGCCGATGAGCACTGGAGCGCTAATCGCCTACTGGCACGATTGGGACAACAGGCCTGTAGTCGATGAGTCCTTGCCGCAATGGGCGGCGGGTTTAAAAGAGGAACTTATCCAGAATCAGGCACTGACAAAACAGTGAAGGTTCCCGACTCATTTACTCAAGGAGAGTGTCAGCGTGAGTGATGTAAGCGCCCGGCAGGACAACTTCAGCCGCCTTAGAAAATACCTCAGAATTGATGCCGCTCTGTTCATCGCCAGCATGGTGGGCGCTTTCACGCTCAGCGGATTCGCATACTTTGAGAAGTTTTATCAAACGTTCGACGTCGTCGTAGGGAGGATCAATATCACCGCACAGCAATTTTTGTCTTACGGTGCGGCAGGGTCAGGTGCGTATCTCGCCGTGATTGTGATCCCTGTGGCTCTAGTGGTGACGGTCGCCTTTCTAGTGAAGCTTCTTGATAAGCCAGGGGTAGGCGCGGACGGCTTGCCAAAACCTGCTCACTGGTTAGTGGAAACTCGAGACAGAATTGCGAGCAATCATGGTGCTTTGATATTCGTCGGTATTATTGTCTTGATCGCTTTGCTTTTGCTCATCGCTTGGGTCTTACTAGTGAAATTACCCTCTCAGACGGGACGGAAAATGGCGCTGGATCTGGCGTCCAGCTGCACAGCGCGACGGTTCGATTACGCGAATCTGGATCATTTTGAGGGATGCCAAGTTGCCGAATCCGACGACATGGTATTTATCCTGCAACGGACCAGATGCGACAAGGAAGGTGTGGAGTTCCGAACCCTCGAACTGCCCAAACAAGGGCTCAAAAGTATATCCAGCCCGGCGCAAATGTATTTGTTAGAACAGCCAGACCCTCCTCGCTGTGGTCAATAGTGCGGCAAGTGCTGGTTCACCCAAATAACAGGAGAAACTGTATTTCTCTATCCGTGCGGGTCCAGCGCGGCGCATCGGCCGACATCTTTATACCTGACTCCGCGTTTGTTCCAGCGCCCCGGCTCCACACTCTCAACACCTTCAATTCGCTGCGACAAACATGCCCCGTCGTTCTGATGCTGCGCTGTCCATGTTGGAGTGACCGGAGTGGCGCTCAACCTTGCTCACGAGTACGGCATTTCAACTGCTGAAGATATGGCGGATGTGCTTGCCTCTTCGCGAGCAAGCTCGCTCCCACAAGGGTGGTGTTCGACCTGAATGTCCCACTGTCCCAGAGAGCTGACGGTTAACTGGAGCCAACTGGGGAAAGAGCGGTGACTCATTTCCCCACCGCCCGTCACCTGTCCCGTCAGATAACCCGCTTTTCACACCGTATGCCCATACTGCTCCCGTCTCTTCAGTTGAAACGGAGCACGTTATGACACTGCAATTCAATGTCCGGGATTTCGGCGCTGTTGGCGATGGACATACCTCTGACACCGCGGCCATTCAAGCCGCCATCGATGCGGCAGCGAAAGCCGGCGGCGGCGACGTTTACATTCCTGCCGGCACCTGGACCCTGACCCCGGGCGGAAAGCCTGCCGACGGCGCGCTGATGCTCAAAAGCAACGTGTTCATCAAGGGCGACGGCATGGGCGCCACGGTGCTCAAGCTGGCAGACGGCACCGATCAGGCGGTCACCGGCATCATCCGCTCGGCGAGCGGCGAGGCGACCCACGATTTCGGCGTCAGCAACCTCACCCTCGATGGCAACCGGGATGCCACCAGCGGCAAGGTCGATGGCTGGTACAACGGCTTTCTGCCGAGCCAGCCGGGTCAGGACTCCAATGTCACGCTTTCCGGCGTGGAAATTCGCGATTGCTCGGGCTACGGCTTCGACCCCCACGAACGCACGGCGAACATGCTCATCGAAAACAGCGTGTCCCACGGCAACGGGCTGGACGGTTTCGTTGCCGACTACCTGATCGACAGCACGTTTCGTAATAACCTGGCCTACGACAATGACCGCCACGGTTTCAACATCGTCACGACCACTCACGACCTGGCGCTGCTGAACAACGTCTCCCACGACAATGGCGGCGGTGGCATCGTCGTACAGCGCGGCAGCGAAAACATTCCCTCGCCGTATCACATCACTATCGAGGGTGGCGAGGTCTACGGCAACGCGGCTGAAGGCGTGCTGGTAAAACTGTCCAATGGCGTTGACATCAGCGGCGTGGATATTCACCACAACGGCACGTCCGGCGTGCGTGTCTATGGCAGCACGGACGTCGAAGTCCGCGGCAATCTGATTCACGAGAACGCGCAAAAAGCCGGCATTCCTGAAGTGCTGATCCAGCCGTTCGACGATCGTGGCGGCGTCTCCGGCAAGCTCCATCCGGCTGACCACAACACCTTCGCCGACAACATCATCACGGGCGGCGCCAAAAGCACTTTCGGCGTGGCGGAGGAGAGCGGCCAGTCAGGCAGCAATTCGGTTTATGGCAACACCTTCGCTCATCTGCAGCAGGGTTTGGTATCGCTGCAAGGCGCGGGTGACCACGTCGGGACCAACCCCGTGCTGAATGCCATCGACGGCGGCAGTGCCAGCGATTCCCTCGATGGCACGGCCAAGGCCGACTCCATCAACGGCAGGGACGGGGCAGACACATTGAACGGTGGGTCGGGCGCGGACCTGCTGTGGGGTGGCGCCGGCCATGACCGATTGCTCGGCGGCAGCGGCAACGACACCCTGATCGGCGGCGCCGATGCGGACGTGCTGTTCGGCGGCGCTGGCTCGGACCTGTTCCGCTTTGCCTCGGTGTCCGACAGCTACAGAACAGCGACTGCCAGCCATGCCGACCGCATCGGCGACTTCGATGCCGCTCACGACACCATCGATGTCTCGGGCCTCGGCTTTACCGGATTTGGCGACGGCCATGACGGCACCTTGAAATTCACCACCAACGCCGAGCACACCCGGGTTTACCTGAAGGACCTGGACGCAGACGTGCAAGGGCATCGGTTCGAACTGGTGCTGGACGGTGATTTCAAAGCCGGTCTCCCTTCAAAAGCGATGGTATTTGCCGACGCTCCGGCGTCGCTGGCCAGCGCCTCAACCACAGCGGATGCCGTGTCGGTGGCGCTGGTAGGCGTGGCTCAGGATCATCCGGAGATTGGGCTCGTTTGACATAACGTCAGGCCCTTCCTTGCCTGAACGCGAGAACGGGCAGTAAACCGAGGGATGCACGCGCCGTGGGGTAGCACTCACGGCGTGATGCCGTTCCATTCCCGTACCCAATTCCCGCGCCAACCTTTGCATCCTCATGACCTTCCCGCTAAAGTCGGCCTCCGGGCGTCTGCTGCGCCGGCGGTCCGCGCGAAGGGGTTTCCCAAAGCAAGCGTTTCCCCAATCATTCATTCCAGCTCCCGGCTTGTCGGCGGACCGAGCCTTGTAAGGAGTTGGCATGCCTGCCACGAATGCGTCCCGTCAACACGGTCTGCTCGATCTACCTGCGCTGCGCAAGCACGCAAAGCGTCTTCTCAAAGCCCTGAAAAACAACGAAGCGGACGACGCCCGAACGCAACTGCGCGCGATGGACCTGCCGGGCCCCGACTATCGGCTCGCCGACACCCAATGGCTGGTGGCGCACGAGGTGGGGTTCGCCAGCTGGCCCAAATTGATCGCCCATGCCGACGCCGTCGCGTTTGCCGCCCGTCATCCGGATTTCGCGGCGACGGGTGAAGCACAGGTTCAGCATTGGCGCTGCGGCAACGACATCGAGCGCAGCCTTCGCGTTGCCGGCTTTGCAGGTTCGTTCCATATGTTCGACGACCCCATGGTCATGGGCCCGGTGCCCGCGCTGCCCGACGATGAGTATTGGGCGGTGCGTGCCGCGTTTGCCGAGCAGGCGTTTGGACTGTCGCCCCGTGACGCCGAGCAGCGCCAGGCGATGCAGCGTGACGCATTGGCACGCCTGAGTGCCGACAGTGAACTGGTGCTGTGGTGCGAGGGCGATGCCTACGATCAACTGTTTCTGGTTCGACTGCTGGCGAGTTTGCCCAGCGTGCCGCGCAGGCTGGAGCTGATCGAGATCAATCGGGTGCCCGGCGTCGAGCGATTCATCGGCATCGGGCAACTGGCCCCGGACGTGCTCGCCTGGCTCTGGCCCCAGCGGCGCGCCATCGGTGAGGATGCCCTGACACTGGCCCGGCAGGTATGGGCCGCCTACACCGCCCCCGATCCAAGTCGCTGGGCTGAGCTCGCGGCGCAACACCATTCGGCGCTGCCGCTGCTCGGCCCCGCGTTGGCGAGGCAGTTGCAAGAACTGCCCGGCGTCGAGGATGGCTTGAGCCTGACCCAGCGATTGATCCTGCGCATTCTCGCGGAGAAAGGCGAAATGCCCGCCGGCAAGGTCTTTGGTCATTTGATGCTTAATTATGAGCCGCTGCCGTATCTGGGCGACATGATGTTTCATGCGCTGCTGAGACCTCTCATCGATGCACCTCAACCGCTGCTGCACGAACAACCGGGCAGCGAATGGCCCAGGCGCCTTGTCCGGCTGACGGCGCAGGGTGAGCGGGTAGTGCGCGGGGAGTTGAACTGGCTTGATCTTGATCCGGCAGAGCGTTGGGTCGGCGGTGTGCGGATTGTTGCGGACAGTTCGCCCTGGTTGGTCAGCGCGGAAGGGCGGGTGTGGCGTCGCTGACTAGGCCGCAGACGTCAGCGACTTCTCCATGATGATCGTCCGCTCCTCGCCGTGGTATTCATCGCGAATGGTTGAGTAGCCAAGCGACCGGTAGAAGCCCTCGGCCGTGATGGAAGAGGGCACGCGCAACTGACTGACGCCGTTGATGGCGGCGGCTGATTCAACCGCCGCCATCAACGCGCGACCCGCGCCTCGGCCTTGGCAGGCGGGGGCGACGAATACGCTGCGGACGGTGGCCTGATCGAGGCTCGCCGTGGCAATGATGTCTTCGCCGTGGGTCGCCACGTGCACCTGCCGCTGCGCCAGCAAGCGCAGGATCGTCGACGGGGAAAAACTCAGTTCCACCTGCGCAATGATGGCTGCTGAATAGTCCTGGCTATTGGACTCGCACAGGGCGGCCACGATGACGCGGCTGATGGCGGTGGCGTCCTTGTCCGTTGCCTTGCGGATCGAGCAGTTCATGGGGCTGTGCTCCTGGCAAAACTGAAAAACACGACGATCCTCTTTGGGCACACCATTCGCAGCGTCAATGAAGGAATGGCGCGCCTCTCTACCTTCTTACGCCGCCGACAAATGCTCATAAAGAATCGTCGCGCCAACCAGCATCAGCACAACCCCTCCGATGATTTCAGCTCGCTTGCCCACCACCGTGCCCAGCACGCGGCCCAGCATCACGCCGATGGTGACCATCACCGTCGTGGCGACACCAATGGCCGCGGCAGCCACCAGGATATTCACGTTGACGAAGGCCAGGCCAACGCCCACGGCCAGCGCATCGATGCTGGTGGCGAAAGCGGTCACGGCCAATATCAGGAAGGAGTGCTGATTGGGTTTGTCTTCTTCGGCGTCATCATGCTTGAGGCCGTTGTAGATCATGTGCACGCCGAGCACCACCAGCAGGGTGAAGGCGATCCAGTGATCCCAGTTCTTGACGTAGGACGTGGCGGCCTGGCCGATCAGCCACCCGATCAGGGGCGTGATGCCTTCGATGACGCCAAAGATGATGCCGGTGCGCAAGGCTTCTATGAGGCGGGGCTTGTGCAGGCTTGCGCCTTTACCGATGGCCGCTGCGAAAGCGTCCGTGGACATGGCCAAAGCAAGAAGGATGAGGGAAATCGGGTTCACGGTTATGTTCCAGTCGGGCAATGAGTCAACGACGCAGCCACACGCCCGACTTTAGGCATGGATGCATCGTTGGTCTCGCCAACCCGAAGGTGTTCGTGCCACGGCAGGCCGCCGAGAATGTTGACACGAACGCTCTGTGACACGGGGTCCAGAGCAGGCTACTCCCCAACAAGGGCCGCCACTATAACGCGTGAATGTAAAAAAAATGTCGGCGCCTGATGATTTGTTCAGCGAATCAGCACACCGCTCAACCCGCTTCCGACGTGGCGATACAGCCCAGAATTCTCAGATACAGACTCACCGTCGTCCCCGCCCCGGGCGCTGTTTCGATGCGCGCGTCACCGCCCGATTTGATTGCGAAATCTTTTACCTGAGCCAGCCCCAGCCCTGTGCCTTCGCCTGTCGCTTTGGTGGTGAAGAAAGGCTCGAACACCTGGCGCGCGACCTCGGCAGGCATGCCAGGGCCGTTGTCACTGACGCTGACCACAAGGTAGTCGCCCTGTTGCAGCGACAGATCATCCTCCACATGCACCCAGCGGGTGGACACCCGAATCTGGCCGGAACCCTTCAGCGCATCACGGGCATTGCTGAGCAGGTTCATCACGACCGCGTGCAGTTGGGCTTCGACACAGAGGACGCCCCAGCCCCATTCCGCCAGATCGAAGTCAAGGTCGATGCCTTCGCTCATCGAATGGCGCATCAGCGGCTGCGCGGCGTGAAGGCGAGCGGTCACATCGATGCAGATCAGTTCAGGCCCGTCACCGCGCACGCTCGACATCAAATAACTGATGAGCTGCCGGCCTTGCTCAACGGCCTGCAGGCCGGTCTCGGCGAAACGCTCGACGTCCACTGGCCTCCGGGAACGCAGGCGGGTCAACTGAAACGCAGCGCTGACGCTCTGCAGCAGGTTGTTGAAGTCATGGGCAATGCTTGCGGTGAGCATGCCCAGCGAGGAGATGCAGCCGGAATTTTGCAGCAGCGGGGTGACTTCGCTCGGGTTCTGCTCGGCTTGCTGGAATTGATCCTTAAATTGCGCCAGCTGCCGTTCACGTTGTTTGCTCAGCAAGCGGGCTTCCAGCAGCGCCGCGGCCTGCCGGGCCAATGCCTGGAGGGCGAGGGATTGGCGTTCGCTCAGCTGACGGGCGCATGTGTCGATCACACAAACGGTCCCCAACGCGACGCCGCTGTCCGTGACAATCGGCGCGCCTGCGTAGAAACGAATGAAGGGCGGGCCGAGCACCAGAGGGCTGGAAGCGAAGCGAGGGTCGAGGGCCGCGTCTTCGACGACCAGCACTTGCACGGGATCAAGAATCGCATGGCCGCAGAAGGCCAGATCCCGATGGGTTTCCTGCACCCCGAGGCCCACGCAGGCCTTGAACCACTGGCGTTCCCGATCGACCAGCGACACCAGCGCAATGGGCGCGTCGCACAAGGTGGTGGCCAGTAGAACGATGTCGTCGAATGCCTTTTCGTTGGCACTGTCCAGCACGTCCAGGTGTTCGAGCGAGAGGACACGCTCTTCCTCGTTGAAAGGAAATGGGGCGGGATGGTGGGCCATCGATAGTCTGCGCCGGGAAATAAACAATCGCGCATGATGCGCTGTGGCCCGTCGCCCGGCAAGGCCATCGCCCTGTCGATGGTCGGGCCGGGCCGTTAACCTCCTTTTCAAGCACGTTTCGCAGTCGCGCCGTTCCAATATCGAGGCCGCGTGCCTGGGAGTGGCCGTGACTGGCCATGTCGGTTACCGGTGGGTTGACGCGCCGTATCAGGCTGCAGCTGTCTTCAAAACCCCGATGCAACCGATTCGATCATGCCCCTGAACCATTCCTGAGCGGGATTCCCATTGCCACGACGATGCCAGATGAGATGAAACGTGATCTCCGGCAGCGCGACCGGCGGCGGGAACAGGACCAGTTTCCCTCCCGTCGGCGAGCTGAGGGCGATGCGTTTCAGGACGGTGGCAGTCATGCGGGAAGAGGCGATGATCGCCGGCACCGCGAACATCTGCGGCAGCGTCAGTGCCAGGGTGCGTTGCTTGCCCAACTGAGCCAACGCCTGATCCACCAAACCGTGTCGATCACCCTCGGGCGAGACCAGTACATGGGGCAGCGAGAGGTAAGTGTCCATGTCCATGCCGCGCAGGGCTGCCGGATGGCCATGGGCGACGAGGGTGACGAAAGCGTCACGCAGAATCGGTCGCGTGAAAATGCGACCGTCTTGATGGCTGGGCAATACACCGATTGCCGCATCAATCACTCCCGCATCCAGCATGTCCACGGCATGGTCGCGGTCATTGACTGCGTGAACGTTGATCGACAGGTGTGGCGCGTGTTCGCTCAAGGTCTGCAGCAGCGTGGGGAGCAGCACGAAGGCGGGATAGTCCGACAAGCCAAGGTTCATTGTGAGCACGGCATCGGCCGGGACAAAGTCAGGCATTTTCACCAGGGCGGCTTTTATCTGGCTCAGCGCCTCGGCGACAGGTTGGGCCAACTCACGGGCACGGGGCGTTGGAAGGAGGCCGTCAGGGCTGCGCAAAAAAAGCGGATCGCCCAACAGCGTGCGCAAGCGCGAAAGCGCGGCACTCATGGCCGGTTGGCTGACGCCGACCTGAGTCGCGGCGCGCGTGACGTTGCGCTCGTTCATCAGGGCATTGAATGCGGCAAGCAGGTTCAGATCGATGCCATGAAAATCCATAAATCAAATAAACCTATATACGAGCCATTTGTTATACGGATGGTAGCCCTGCGCTCACACTCTCGCCATACCCCACGATGAGAGCCATCCTATGTCCACCGCAGAACTTGCCACCCGCCTTCAAACCGAACGGCAGGCCGTTGAGACCCTCTACCGCGCGTTCAGCGAGAACAATCCCGACCTCGTCGACAGCGTGCTGGCTGCCGACTGGGATGACATCCCCCTGGCACCCGGGCAAGGCCCAGGTCCCGAGGGCATCAAACCGATTATCCGCAGCCTCGCCGACGCTTTTCCGGATGTGCGCATCGTCATCCACGACATGGTTCAGGCCCCTGGTCAGGTCGCCGTACGGGCTGAAATAACCGGCACCCACCTCGGCGAGCTGTTTGGCATCGCCGCCACGGGCAAACAGGTGAGCTTCCGTTTGCATGAGTTTCACGCACTGGAGAACGGGCGGGTCGTTACCACGTGGCACATGGAGGACTGGTTTGGTCTGTTCCTGCAGCTCGGTCAATTCCCTCAAGCCTGAACAACGAAGAGAAAGCCATCATGAAAACAGCGTCCATTTCTGTATTCGGCGGCCCTGAGGTCGTCACGCTGCACAACCTCGATCTGAGCAAGCCAGGCGTTGACGAGGTCCTTGTGGGCGTCGAGGCCGCCAGCGTCAACCCGCTGGATCTGAAGATCATGGCCGGGTACATGCAGCCGGTCTTTCCCGTTGAGCTGCCATACACCCCGGGCACCGATTTCAGCGGCATCGTCAGCAGCGTCGGTGGACAGGTGACCCACCTGAAACCCGGTGATCGCGTGTTCGGCCGCAGCACCCCCACTGCGGGTGGCGCCTTTGCCCGGCAGCTGATAATCGCTGCCACCGAGCTTTGTCTGATTCCGGCTTCCATGAGTTTCGAGCAGGCGGCGGCGCTGCCGACGACCTTCGGCACCGCGCAGCAGGCGTTGTTTGAGGTGGGGCACTTGAAGCCCAGCCAACGCGTCTTGATACATGGGGCAGCGGGTGGTGTGGGCAGCATGGCGGTGCAGCTGGCGCATCTGGCAGGCGCGTATGTCATCGCCACGGCTTCGGCGCGCAACATCGAGCGGGTGAAAAGCCTCGGTGCGGACGAGGCGATTGATTACCGCTCCGAGGATTTCACCACCCTGCGTGACATCGACCTGGTGCTCGACACGGTCGGCGGCCCGACCCTGGAAAGCTCCTGGTCGGTACTCGGCAAGGGTGGACGGATTGCGACCCTCGTGGAGTTCGACATCGAATCCCGTGAAGACCATCCCGGGGAAGCCGTGTTCTTTGCCAGCGCCACGCCGTATCTCCCGGAGGCGGTGCGGCAGTTCAGTGCAGGGCAATTGCAGGTTGTGACCGACTCGATCTTCACCCTGGAAGAGACCCGCGCCGCCCTGGAGAAAGTCGCCACCGGGCATGCCTGCGGTAAGGTCATTATCCGTACGGCCCATTGATTCAGTGGCGGCATCCATGTCACGACACGCCAATGGCTCATAGGCTTGGTGCTCGCGGGCACGCGCAGCCAAAGCATGGGGTCATGAAATCGAAGGCTGTAGACGGGAGTGGCGGCTGGATGGTTGCAGCTACACCGATGCGGATCTTGAAGTCCTATAACGAGTGGGTTGATGCGGGTCACCGGCTCTAAGCGTTGAACGAGGGGAACGCGCATGAGCCGTTCCCCTCGTCGCACCCCGCCTGTTAGCCGAGGGCAGCCTCGCTGGCCGTGCCCACGAGGGTTACTTCCTGCGCCTGCGCAAAGATCATGTCGGAGTTGCCCAAGTCCTGTGTCCAATCGCCTTTGAGGGCGATCTCGAACCGATGGCCCTGCGCGTCCGCTTCCACGTCCTTGAGGTAGGTGCGGTCCAGGTCGTGGTTATAGACCAGCTTCAGCGTATCCCCGGTGCCGTCCCCGAAACCCGTGTAACCCAACGCCGACACGTCGATCTTGTCGTTGTTGTTGGCGAACCGGACAATCAGGTCCACGAAGCTCTGGCTGTCGGTGCGATAGCTGTCGCTGGCTGCCGTGTAGCGGAACACGTCAGCGTCATTGATGCCATTACGGCCGTAGACTGAAAGGTTCGGGTCGTCGCCGCCGCTCAGCAGGTCGGCACCCGCGCCCCCGATGATCACGTCCGAGCCTCTGCCGCCATCGATGCGGTCGTTACCGGCCAGGCCGTAGATGACCTCCGACATGGCACTCCCCGTGATCACGTCCTTGCCAGCCGTTCCTTCGACGGTGGGGGCCGTGAACACCAGATTGTTGCTGTTCAACTGCCCCGTCAGGTTGCCTTCGAGCGCCAGTTCAAAGCGCTGCCCGTCGACATTGGCATCGAAACTTTTCAGGTAAGTGCGGGTGCCGTCAGCGTTGGCCTGGATGGCCAGCGTGCCATTGTGGCCGTCGCCAATGCCGGTGAAACCCAACGCAATCAGGTCTACGCGGTCCTGAGAGGCGTCGAAGTCCAGAATCCGGTCGCTGCCGGTTTCCGTAGCGGTGCGGTAGCTGTCGCTGATCTGGCTGAAGCGGAAAATGTCTGCGCCGGTTCCGCCTGTCAGTACGTCACGGCCACCGGCGCCTTGCAGCAGATCGTCACCGCCCAGGCCGCGGATGATCTCGGCCGTGTCGTTGCCAATCAGGTGATTGGCCTCGCTGGAGCCGTCCACGTGGTATTGGCCGTCCTGGCTGCCAAAGGTGGTGTCCAGGCTGCCATCGGCGTTCAGTCGAGTGATCACGTCGCCAGCGATAAGGATCTTGCCATCGGGCTGAACGATAGCCGAGTGGGCATAGGCGGAGTCCCCTTGGGGCACCTGAAGGGTGAGCTTGCCATCACCGCTGAAGGAGGTGTCGAAGGAACCGTCCGCATTCAGCCGCAGTACGTTGAAGACGGTACTGTCATGACTCTCGCCGGCAATGATGATCTTGCCATCGGCTTGCACGGTCATCGCGGCGCGGTAGTCCAGCCCCAGGGCGGTATCGAAGTACACCACGCCGTCCACGCCAAACGTGGTATCCAGGTTGCCGTCGGCTGCCAGTCGCTGAACGGCATAGACCGGATCGCCCGGGTCGTGGGGTCCCTCGGAGCCCACGTACAGCCAACTGCCGAGCAAGACGCTGCCGTCGGGCTGCACAACGGTGGCGATATTGCCGGTGCCGTAATACCCGGTCGGGTTGAGGACGAGTGTGCCGTCGACACCGAAGTTCTCCGCCGGCGTACCGCTGCTGTCCAGCTTGAACACCACTGCTTGCGAGGTGCCGCGAGCGCTGACGTACACCGAACCATCGGCTGTGGCGTAAATCGCCATTCCATCGGTGCTGATCGGTACATCGAGGGCTGCGGCGCCGCCTTTGCCGAACGTGGTGTCCAGGGTGCCATCGAGGTTGAAACGTTCGACTTTCAAACCGCCAAGCCCAGGCTGCGCCGACAGGACTTTACCGTCGGCCTGCACGGCCATGACGTAGTAAGCCTCATCTTCCGGATCCAGGCTGGCGGGCACGAGGGCAATCCCGTCCTGGCTGAAACTGCTGTCCAGGCTGCCGTCGCTGTTCAGGCGCACCGACGTGAAGCTGCCGCGTGTTCCGTAGCTTTCATCGCCCGGCGAGCCTGGATAACCAATGGCGGTCTGGAAGCTTTCGCCGCCGACGAGGATTTTGCCGTCCGGCTGAAGAATGATGCTCCAGGTTTGATCGGCCCCCGTGGAGGGGTCCACTTGCACGGTGCCCGGGCCGGTTCGTACGGTGTAATCGATGGTGGGCTTGCTGTCTGTTGAAGCCATGACATTGTCCTTTTGACATGGAGCTTGATGGGATTTGAAGGCGTCGTGGGAGTGACGCTCAGGGGTTGACCGTGTGGGGGTCAATAAATGCGAACGAGGTTCCCTGTCGGCAAAAAAACATCAGGCTTCGCGAGAGTCGATGGCTCAACAGCCTTGGGCTTCGCTCGGTCCACGTCTCGAGCGCATGACGCGATGGGCCGCTCACCCTGTTCACATTGCTTAAATATTGCTGTGACACAGTTTCATGTCGCTTGATCAAACATCCAGCAGGAACGGACAGCTGACCCAGGGATTTCGGGCGGTTGGCCGGTTCTGTCAAAGGACTCATGAAATGAATGTCACTGTCTTAAGCGCAGGATACGCAGGACTTACCCAGGCTCGATGCCGCCGCTGGGCGATAGCCCAATGACGGTACTGATCACCGGGGTGGCGGGGTTCATCGGCTTTCACATGGCCAGAACGTTGTGCAGCCAGGGCGTTCAAGTGGTGGGCATCGACAACCTGAACGATTACTACAGCGTCGATCTCAAGCGTGCCCGACTGGCGCAGCTTGAACACTCCCCCTCTTTTCAGTTTCAGCCCATCGACATCGTCGACCCACAGGCTTTGCTCCGGCTGTTCAGCGCGTCCGGCTTCAGCGAGGTCATTCATATGGCGGCCCAGGCCGGGGTCCGGTATTCCATCGATAACCCGAGTGTGTACGCCGATGCCAACATGGTCGGGTTTCTCAACGTCCTGGAAGCCTGCCGGGCATACCCCGTGAAGCACCTTGTTTATGCGTCGAGCAGTTCGGTGTATGGCGCCAATACCAAGATGCCGTTTGCGGTGGAAGACGCCGTTGAGCAACCCGTTTCTCTGTATGCCGCGACCAAGCGCGCCAACGAGCTTATGGCGTACAGCTATTCGCATCTGTACCGGATTCCTGCGACGGGCCTGCGGTTTTTCACCGTGTACGGCCCTTGGGGGCGGCCGGACATGGCGCTGTTCAAATTCACCCGGGCCATCCTCAAAGGCGAGCCCATCGATATCTACAACGACGGCGAGATGGCGCGGGATTTCACTTACGTCGACGACATCATCGAGTCGATGAACCGGCTGTTGCCCCGACCACCGCCGCTCATGGACGGGGTCGCGCCGTGTCAGCTGTTCAACATCGGGCGAGGGGCGCCGGTGAAGCTGCTCGACTTCGTGCAGTGCCTGGAGGCGGCGCTGGGGATTCAGGCCAGGCGCAACTACCTCCCGCTTCAACCGGGGGACGTGCTGCAAACCTGGGCGGATGTCTCCGGGCTGGCGAAATGGATCGACTTCAGTCCGCAGGTTGGGCTTGAGCAGGGCGTGGCTGAATTCGTGCGCTGGTACGGCGACTTCTATTCCTGCGACCAGAGCAAACAGGCCAGACAATCAAAACAAGAGGCGCGGTGGGCGTGATGAGTGAATCGGTGTTTGTGTCGGTATTGATCCCGGCAAAAAACGAAGCGCAAAACCTGCCTTCGTTGCTCAATGAAGTACGCAGCGCGCTGGCCGGGGAGCGCTACGAGGTGTTGGTGGTCGACGACGGCAGCACCGACGACACGCTGCGTGTGCTGCAGCAGATCAAGGCCTCAGGATTTGAGCCCCTGCGCATCCTGCACCACGGGGTTTCCCTCGGGCAGAGCACGTCGATCTGGCATGCCGCCCAGGCCGCGCGCGGTGAGTGGCTGGCGACGCTGGACGGCGATGGCCAGAACGACCCCGCCGACTTGCCCGGCATGCTGGCGCTGGTCCGCAATGCCGGGCAGGGCACCGACCTCAACCAGGGCCAGCCGGTGAGATTGGTGGCGGGGCATCGGGTCAACCGGCGAGACACCGCGAGCAAGCGCTGGGCGTCCCGTTTCGCCAATGCCTTGCGCAGCCGCCTGCTCAAGGACGCCGCGCCTGATACGGGCTGCGGGCTAAAACTGATCCATCGAGCGGCGTTTCTGCAGCTGCCTTACTTCGACCACATGCATCGGTTTATTCCCGCGCTGATCCAGCGCCATCACGGTCGAATGATCGTTCATCCGGTTCACCACCGTCATCGTCAGGCCGGCGTTTCCAACTACGGCAATCTGGACCGTGCGCTTGTGGGCATCCTCGACCTGTTCGGCGTCTGGTGGCTGGTGCGCCGCACGCGACTCAACACCCGGCCCGAGGAGATGAACGGATGAATTTCACCCGCGAAACGCTCTGGCTCACGGTGGGATTTCTCGGTCAGGCGGTCTTCACCGGCCGTTTCGTCTTGCAATGGCTGTACAGCGAAATCAAGAAACGCAGCGTGATTCCGGTGGGCTTCTGGTACCTGAGCATGCTCGGCAGCGCGTTGTTGCTGCTCTACGCCATCTACCGCGAAGACCCGGTGTTCATCATCGGTCAGTCATTTGGCTTTGTGGTTTACCTGCGCAACCTGCAGCTGATTGCCAAACACAAAGATCTGAAGGAATAGCCGGTGGGACGTGTTCATTCTCCCGCGTTGCAGTGCCTGGCGCTGGTGGCGCTTGCGCTGATTCTGGTCGGCGCCGGCTTTGGCATCCGGCAGCCGCTGAATGTCGACGAAGAACGGTTTCTGGGCGTCGCGCTGGAAATGCTGCACAGCGGCAGTTGGCTGATCCCCCATCGGGCCGGTGAAATCTACGGCGACAAACCACCCTTGTTCATGTGGACGGTCGCGTTTTTCACCTGGCTGACCAGTTCGCCGTCGCTGGCACTTTTCATCCCGGGCCTGCTCTCGGCGGCCACCGCCACGGCTGTTTTGTACGACCTGGGCCGACGCCTCTGGTGCCGCAGAGTGGGTCGCATCGCCGCGCTGTTGTTTCTGGCGACTTACCAGACCTACAGCATCCTGCGTACCGGCCAGATCGACAGCTTCCTGTGCCTGTGGGTCGCGCTCGGCTTCTACGGCATGGTCCGTCATCTGCTGCTGGGACCGGCGTGGGGCTGGTTCTACGTCGCGTGTCTGGCCATGGGCCTGGGCATCATCAGCAAAGGGGTGGGTTTTCTGCCGGCATTGATGCTGGTGCCCTACGTCTATGCCGTGCGAAAGGGCTGGTCGGGTGTGGCCGTCATGCCGGGGCAGGGGCTTCGCTGGGCGGCCGGTTTTCTGGTGGTGCTGGCGGGATGTGCGGTCTGGCTTGTGCCGCTGCTCGCCACGGTCTGGCTCAAGGGTGGCGCTGACGAAGTGGCGTACCTGAAGGAAATCCTGTTTCACCAGACCGGTGGCCGCTACGCGTCGGCCTGGGATCACCGCGAACCGTTCTGGTATTTCCTGACCGTCATTCTCCAGTACTGGCTGCCGCTGGTGCTGGCGTTGCCGTGGCTGGTGCCCGCCTGGCGTCGCCAATTGCGAAAGCACGACGCCCGGATCTTGTTGTTGCTGGGCTGGGTGGTCCTGGTGGTGCTGTTTTTCTGCCTGAGCACCGGCAAGCGCAAAATCTATATCTTCCCTGCGCTACCCGGCCTGGTGCTGGCCGCCGCGCCGCTGATTCCGTGGCTGCTTCGCCGCTGGTTTGGCAATCGTCCGAAGGCCCGCGCTGTGTTTGGCGTGGCGGTGGTGGCATGGTTTTGCCTGTGGTTCGGCCGTGGCTTCGTCGAACCGTTCACCGACGGCCCCAACCCCCACAAGGTGCTGATGAGCGAAGCTTCCCGGCTGACCGACGGCGCTGAACTGGTGCTGGTCGGCTGGCGGGAAGGGCACTGGCTGTTCGCCCGCCAGCCGGTGGTGCATTTCGGGTTTGCCGATCAATCCGCCGTCGAACACGCCGCGCTCTGGTTGCGCACCCATCCATCCGCCTTTGCCCTGGTGCCCGCCGCCGAACTGGAGCGCTGCTTCGTGGCCGACAAGGCTCGCCAGTTGGGATCAACGTCGAGGGCCGAGTGGTTGATCGTCGGCGCCGACGCGGACAATGGTCGTTGTCAGCCGCCGGCGCCCGTGCGCGCTTATCGCTTCTCGTGGGGTTCTGACGCGCTGTAGGCCCGTGGCGCGCACGGGCCCTTGGTTAGAATCGGCAGCTCGGCGTCTCTACGGATCATTCACCGCCGTTCAAAACACCCCTTGAGATCCTCAATCAAGCCTGGCCCGGTCGGCACCCAGCCCAATCGCGCCCGGGTTTTGCTGCTGTTGCTCGACATATCCCGTCCCACAAAGCTCGACAGCCAGCCGAACTGCGCCATCGCCTCGTCGGCTGGCACTGAAACAACGGGCAGTCCCAGGCCTTCACCCAGGGCTTCGGCGATGAGGTGGAAGGGGATGTGGCTTTCGGCGGTTGCATGATAGCGAGCGCCGGGTTGGTGTTTTTCCAGCGCGAGTCGGTACAGCTGGGCTGTGTCTGAAATGTGCGCGGCGGACCAGTGATTCATGCCTGCGTCGACATATGCGGAGACGCCGGTCCCCCGCGCGTGCTTGATGAGTTCGGTGACCAGACCCTGTTTGACCGTGTCGTGGATCTGCGACAGACGCATCACCACCACGTTGAGGCCGCGTTGCAACAGCGCCTCTGCTGCCCGTTCCGAGGCGGCGCGGGGATTGGGATGCTCGGCATTGAAATGATCCTCATCGGCAGGCTCGCCCGGTGCCGACGAGCCCATCGGTGTGGCCGAAGTGATCACTAACGGGCGCTGCGAGCCGTTCAGCGCTTCGCCCAGTGCGGCGATGGCCCGCGCATCTTTCTGGCAGTTGTCGACGAAGTGGGCGAAGTCGTGATCGAACGCGGTGTGAATGACCGCATCGCACTGCTCGGCGCCGAGTCTGAGGCTGGCGAGGTCTTCGAGGGTGCCGTGATGGGGCTCGGCGCCGATGGCGCGCAATGCGTCGGTGCCCGCTTGAGAACGGGTCATGCCCAGCACCTGGTGACCCGCGGCCAGTAGTTCCCGGGCGACGTGGGAGCCGATAAAACCTGTGGAGCCGGTAAGAAATACGCGCATTGCAGAAAACTCCTTTTGCTGAAGCGGGCAGGATGCGCGTAACGTTTATCCGCCTAAAAGACGTGACGTTATCAGGGTATAAAAACCAACAGGATCACCATGGCCAACCCGTCTGTTCATTTGCTGGGCACGTATCTGAAGGATTGCCGGGCGCGCCTGGACCCGGCCAGTTTCGGCTTTTCCGGCCGACGACGCACACCGGGTCTGCGCCGGGAAGAAGTCGCGCAGCGCGCCAATATCAGTGCGACCTGGTACACGTGGCTGGAGCAGGGGCGCGGCGGGGCACCCTCGGCGCAGGTGCTGAACCGGATTGCGGAAAGTCTGCTGATGACCGAACCCGAGCGCGAGCACCTGTTCATGCTCGCTTTCGGCCATCCGCCGGAAGTGGTCTACAGCGCGCCCGACGGGGTGACGCCGCGACTGCAACGGGTCCTCGACACCCTTGCGTTCAGCCCGGCGTTTATCAAAACGGCAACATGGGACGTGCTGGCCTGGAACACCGCAGCGGCGGCGGTCTTCACCGATTACAGCCTGCTGCCGGTGGGGCAACGCAACATCTTGCGCCTGATGTTTTGCAACCCGCGCGCCCAGGCCCGGCAGGCTGACTGGAACGCGGTGGCACGTTTCATCGTCGCGGCCTTTAGGGCGGATGCGACCCGGGCCGGCGCGGCGTCCGAGGTCAGCCGGCTGGCGGAAGAACTGTGCACCCTGAGCCCGGAATTCGCGGTGCTGTGGCGAGACAACGACGTGCGGCTACAGGGCGAGGGCACCAAACGCCTGCGCCACGACCCCCATGGCATCATTGAGCTGGAATACTCGAACTTTGCGGTGGACGGGCGACTGGATCTGTCGATGATCGTCTATAACCCGGTCACCGCCGACGATGCCGATCGCGTACGGGCGGTGATCGAAGACCATTCCCGGCTGAAACCGGAGCTTTCTGTGGGACTGGCTTTAGCCAGGAAGGCTTCGGTAATCACACTGAAAAATTGATGGCGTACACACTGGCCTCTTCCCGGCTGAAGCCGGTCCCACTGACACCGCGCGCCCTGTGGGACCGGCTTTAGCCGGGAAGGCGTCGGCAATCACACTGAAAAATTGATGGCGTACGCACTGGCCTCTTCCCGGCTGAAGCCGGTCCCACTGACACCGCGCGCGCCCTGTGGGACCGGCTTTAGCCGGGAAGGCGCCGGCAATCACACTGAAAAATTGATGGCGTACGCGCTGGCCTCTTCCCGGCTGAAGCCGGTCCTACCAGGGGTAGGCGGCGCATCGGAAATGGAGGGTGTTCAAACCGCCTCGGAAGGGCGGACCGCTTCAGGGGTGGATTCGGTCGTGGCTTCAGCATTGGCCTCAGCCAGCTTCAACCGGTCGGCCTTGCTGACGTAGGTGTCTTTGTTCTTCGGCGCCAGTTTGGCACTCGCCTTTTTTGCGTTGGCTCTGAGGATCTGGTTAAGTTTCTTGCGACGGTTCATGCCTGGTTACCCGGTGTGCAGATGCTGGACGGTGAAAAGGCAGGCAGTGAATCAGATCGCCGCTCAATCTGCCACACGCGTCTGCCACTATTGCCCCAATCGGGGACAAGGCGTAAGTGCATACCGACCCTTTCCTTTAAAGAAGAAACCGCAGAGAACCACGATGGATCTTGAAGACAGCTCATACCTGACAACCGTAGCGGCACTGGAAGCGGTGTATGGCCCGATCGCGCCGCCGTCTCTGGTCAAAGAAGTTGACCACATTCACCCGGTTTACCGGCCGTTCATCGAAGCGGCGTCCTTTGTGATCCTCGCCTCGTCGGGCGCAGGCGGCCTGGATGCCTCGCCGCGGGGAGATCAGCCAGGCTTCGTGCACATCGAAGACAGCCAGACGCTGTATCTGCCAGACCGACGCGGCAACAACCGCATCGACACCCTGCGCAATATCATCGAAGACCCGCGAGTCGCGCTGCTGTTTCTCGTACCGGGCGTGGGCGAAACCCTGCGCGTCAACGGCACGGCGCAGATCTCCATCGCGCCCGACCTGCTGGAGCGTTTTGCCGTGGACGGAAAGCCGCCAAAATCGGTGCTGCGAATCACCGTCACCAGCGTGTATTTCCAGTGCAGCCGGGCGGTGATCAGGGCAGGGCTGTGGGATGCGTCCAAACAGGTGCCGCGCAGCGCGCTGCCGACAGCGGGTCAGATTCTCAAGGAGGTTTCGAAGGCAGCCATCGACGGCGAGGCCTACGACAAGGCGCTGCCAGGCCGGATCGCCGACACGCTTTATTAGGCCATTCGTTCCGTGCAAGGGGCAGCCGTGGGACTCGCCCGGGGATGGCTCGCCGACGCGTTGCGCCTTACCATTGATGCCCGTCTACGATCAAAGCGACGACATGCCGTGAACATCAACTTCGACCTCAATGACCTTCAGGCTTTTCGTGCGGTGGTTGAAAAGCAGGGCTTTCGCCGGGCGGCCGAGTCCATCCGCATCACCCAGTCGGCGCTGAGCCGCCGCATCGAAAAGCTTGAGTCCGCCTTGGGGGTCAAGCTGTTTGAGCGGACCACGCGAAAGGTCTCGTTGACCAACGTCGGGCGAGCGTTTCTGCCCCAGGTCGAACGTCTCCTGGACGATCTGGATCTGGCGCTGCTCAGCATCGGCGACGGCGGCGCCAACCGCAGGGGCACGCTGACCGTGGCCTGCGTACCGTCTGCGGCCTACTATTTTCTGCCCCATGCGATCCGTAGCTTTCACGGGCAGTACCCGCTGATCAACATCAGGCTGATCGACGTTTCGGCCAACGAAGTCAGTGCAGCGGTGGCGTCAGGGGAAGCCGATTTCGGGGTGAGTTTCACCGGCAACCTGGCACCGGAAATCGAGTTCAGTCCGCTGCTCGAAGAGCACTACGTGATTGCCTGCCGCCGCGACCATCCGCTGGCCGTCCTCGACACCGTCACCTGGACCCAGGCGTGCGAACACGACTGCATTACGCTGGATAAATCTTCGGGCAATCGTCTGGTGCTGGATCGCGCGCTTTCCGGTTTTCAGCCGGGCAGGAACAGCGTCTGCGAAGCACGCCACGTGACGACGGTGCTTGGCCTGGTCGAGGCGGGGCTGGGCATTGCGGTGGTGCCGTCCATTGCGATGCCGATCTCTGCCCACCCGATCCTGGCCAAAGTGCGGCTGGTGGAGCCGGAGGTGATCAGGCAGATGGGCGTGCTGAAACGCCGCGGACGCACATTGACGCCCGCGGCACTGGAGCTGGAGCAGCGGATTCGCGCGCTGCCCGGGACGTTACCGCGGGACTGAGTCCAGGCCGGTCTCGCGAATGCTCGCCTGGGCGTCGGGGGATGACAAAAACTTCAGCAGCTCCTTCGCTTCAACGGGGTGATCGGCATTTTTCGGAATCCCGGCGGCATAGCGGGTCACCGATTGCACGTCTTCCGGAATCTTGCCGACAAAGGTCACGCCCGGGATCGGCAACAACTCGGCGACCTGCTGGAAGCCCAGCTGGTAGTCACCCTTGGCCACAACGGAGGCCACCGGAATGCGCTCGATCATCTTGCTTTTGGGCGCCAGCTGCGGCTGAACGCCGAGCTTCTTGAACAGCTCTTTCTCGATGTAGACGCCGCTTGCGCTGTCTGAATAGGCCACTGACTTGGCCGCCAGCAGGGTGTCTTTCAGTTCAGCATCGGTGCCGATGGCAGGTTTGTCGGCGCCGGCCTTCACTACCATGCCGATGCGCGAGTCCGCCAGTTCCACACGCGAGGCGGCGTCGACTTTGCCCTGCTTGATCAAATCATCCAGTGCGTAACCCACCATGATCACCACGTCGGCGTGCTCGCCGCGACTCAATCGGTTGGGGATGGCTTCTGCCGCTTTGCCCATCGACGGGCCGAGCACCGTTTTCAGCGTGTTGCCGCTGTGCTCTGCGTATTGCGGCCCCAGGTGTTGATAGGCGGCAGTGAAGCCGCCCGAGGTCATGACGGTCAGCGCTTCGGCGTAGGCAAGGTTGCCGTAGGCGCAACTGGTCAGCGCCATCACGCAGAGGGGTTTTAGTAAAGAGTTCATGACAGGGTCCTTCAAGCAGTGGCAAGTGACTGAGTGGCGAGACGGCGGTACAGCACCAGCGTCGCGGTAAAGGCGCACAGGGCGGCGAAGATCATCCAGTAGGCCGGCGCGGCCTTGTCCCCGGTCAGGTGAATGAGCCAGGTCGAAACAGCCGGCGTGAAGCCGCCGAAAATTGCTGTCGCCAGGCTGTAGGCGAGGGAGAAACCGGCCACGCGCACCTCCACAGGCATCATTTCCGTGAGTGCGGGAATCATCGCGCCGTTGTAAATGCCGTAGAGAAACGAGAACCACAGCAGCACTTCGAGCATGTGGGCAAAGGTCGGCGCCTGGGCCAGGAATGACAGCGCGGGATAGGCCGTCAGCAGCGTCAGCAATGACATCGCCAGCAGCAGCGGCTTGCGCCCCAGTCGGTCACTCAGGGCGCCGCCGACGGGCAGCCAGAAGAAGTTCGACACCCCCACCAGCAGCGTCACGATCAGCGCATCACTGGTACTGAGCTGCAGCACCGAGCGGCCGAAGGTCGGTGCGTAAACGGTGATCATGTAAAAGGCGGTGGTGGTCATCGCCACCATCAGCATCCCGAGGATGACAACACTGGCGTTGCCGAGGAGGGTTGCGAACACTTCCTGCATCGTCGGGCGGTGTTTGCGCGTGGTGAATTCTGCGGTTTCTTCAAGGCTGCGGCGCAGCAGGAAAATGAACGGGATGATCAGGCAGCCGACGGCAAACGGAATGCGCCAGCCCCATGCCGACAGCTCGGTCGGGGCAAGCCATTGATTGAGGCCGTAACCCAGGGCGGCGGCGACAACGATGGCCACTTGTTGGCTAGCCGATTGCCAACTGGCGTAGAAACCTTTGCGCCCCGGCGTTGCCATTTCGGCGAGGTAGACGGACACGCCGCCCATCTCTGCGCCTGCGGAGAATCCCTGCAGCAGCCGTCCGAGCAAGACCAGCGCCGGTGCCCACAGGCCGATCGTGGCGTAACCCGGCACCAGGACGATCAGCAAGGTGCCACTGGCCATGATCGCCAGCGTCACGATCAGACCGCGACGGCGGCCGACATCGTCGATGTAAGCGCCCAGCAGCACGGCGCCCAGCGGCCGCATCAAGAACCCTGCACCGAAGACAGCGAACGTCATCATCAACGAGGCGAACTCGTTGCTGGCGGGAAAGAAAGCGGAGGCGATCTGGGTGGCGTAGAAGCCGAAGAGGAAGAAGTCGAACTGTTCAAGAAAGTTTCCGGAGGTGACCCGGAAGACCATTCCTGCCCTGGACTTCCCGGAGGAGGTCTGGCTTGGCGGTTGATGCATGTTGTTCTCCAGCGTTTTTTTTGAGTTTGTAAGCGCTTGTAACTGGAGATTCTGTGGCAATTTTCAGACGACGATAATCGTTATTTTTTCATCCTTTGATGCATGGATCGGATCAATTGCGAGGTCGTGGCGGGTGCTCACAGGCTGGAAAGGCGTCGGCAGCCGTGGTCTACGGCCGCCGACCGGAATTGTCAGCGGGACTGTGTGCCTTTGAGCATCAGCTCTTCAACATCCGGCTGAACCTGATTCACCGCGCCCAGGTATTCAATCAGCTCGGCTGCCCGACTGCCGCGCAATCCTGCGGTGGTCAGGGACTTGTCGCGCACGTAGGTGTAGAGCCCGGAAACGGCGAACGTCTTGAGCTGAGCAATGTGCTTCGACTGTTCAGGCAGGGTGTTCTGGAACACGTCGCTCTGGAAAAAACGACGACGTGCCAGTGGCGACTTGAACGCGATTTCCATCACGGCCAGTTCGGCGCGGGCCGGGTTGGCAAAGTGCGCGACGTTGGGCGCAGGTGGGTGCTGGCCATCGTTCTCGAAGGGTTCGCAGAGGTGCATACAGACTTTCACCACTTCATCGGACGCTGCCAGCAGCGGTCCCAGATCTGACTTCAGGTACGCGTGCAGCTGCGCCAGGGTTTCCCGCGGGTTGAAGTGGATGTGAATACGGTCGAAGGTGTCGGTGCCGTTGAACCGCTCATCCGCCAGCGAATTGGTCAGCGTCAGCGAGCCTTGGGGCAGGGCGTAGGCCAGGGTTTCGTCGAACATGTTCTGCTCGTCGGAAAACAAAATCGGGCTGGCCTCTTGAAACTGCTTCTGGTCCGCAGCGGACTCGAAACCGATCTCCACCCCACCGTCCAGTTCGTAATCCTGAATCTCGCTGATGCCCTCGGCGAGGGGCCAGAGGTGAGCATCCTGCTGCCGGGAAAAGTGGTGCTGGATGTACAAGCCAAGGCCCGGAAGCCGCGAGCACAGCGGGCCGTGGACGTCGCGCCAGTAATGGGCGAATACGTCATGGGGCACGCGCTCCCGTCGTTTGACGGTGGTGTAGCTGTTGATCTCGATCATGGGGCACCTGTCAGTCGGGAAATGTTCAGTCGTAGTGATCGGATGCAGGTGCCGCTGCAGGGTTCAACGTTTTTACCGGACGTCGTCGGCAGGCCTACTCGGAAGCGACCTGGGTGACGCGAATGTCCGTCAGCCCGAGGTGGCCGGCCTGTTCGATGATTTCATCCGGTTCGGCATCGGCGTTGGGCATGATCAGGCTGTTTTCGCTGTCGCCGAAATGCAGCTCAAGCAGGTGCATCGCGGCGTCGCTCGCTGACAGTTTCGGCTGATTCAGGTCGAAGCGATGATTGCGGGGTTCAGCGTTGAAGCGGTAGTCGACTGAATAGATGGGCATGCATAGCTCCATAGATGAGAAACGCTGGTCGGGTTACTTGCCGTTTTGTTTGTGCCTGACGTACATCACCGCCGTGCCACTGGACGCGGGTCTGGCTTGCAGCTCGAACGCCTGCGGGTAGCCCTTGATCAGGTCGCTGAGCTTTTTGTAGCCATGGGTGCGCGGGTCGAATTCCGGTCGCAGCTTGGTGATGTTGGTGCCGAGGGCGCCGAGCTGCACCCAGCCATCTTCGTCGGCGATGTCGTCGAGAATTTTTGCGATGAAGCTGATGGGCGCTTTGGGCCGTTTTGCCGTCTCGGTCGCTGCGGGTTTGGCCATTTCTGACTGCGCGGGAGCGTCGAGCGTTTGCTCTGCGCTGGCGGCGGCAATCACCTCTTCGCGGAGCAGTTCGATGTAGATGAATTTGTCGCAGGCCGCCACGAACGGTCGCGGCGTCTTCTCTTCTCCGAAGCCAATCACGGTCAGGCCCTCTTCGCGCAGTCGCGAGGCCAGGCGAGTGAAATCGCTGTCGCTGGAGACCAGGCAGAAGCCGTCGAAGCGGCGCGTGTACAGCAGGTCCATGGCGTCGATGATCAGCGAGCTGTCGGTGGCGTTCTTGCCTTTGGTGTAGGCGAACTGCTGAATGGGCTGAATCGAGTGGTCGAGCAGGACCTTTTTCCAGCCGCCGAGCTGCGGCCCGGTCCAGTCGCCATAGATGCGCTTGACGCTGGCGACGCCGTATTTGGCGATTTCTTCGAACAGGCCTTCGACGATGGCGGCGGGGGCGTTGTCTGCATCGATCAGAACGGCGAGGTGTTTTTGAGCGTGCCTGGAGGGGTTGGTGGCCATGGATCTTCCTTGGCAGGGGAAAGCCACACCTTACCTGCAAATCCTCATCGCAAACAGGCAACCCATTCTGTCTGCTGCGGGCTCGGTTGTTCGATCAGCGAGCCGCTGGCGACGTCGGACTAGTCCGGCACGGGCGTGGGCAAGTCTGTGCCGCTGTGCCAGGCGTGGAGGTTGGCCATGACCAAATCGGACATCGCCTGCCGGGTGTCCCACGTGGAGCTGGCCATGTGCGGGGTGAGCAGGACGCCGTCCAGATCAAGCAGTGCAGCGGCGGGGTGGGGCTCGTTTTCGTAGACGTCCAGCGCCGCGCCCGCCAGACGACCTTCGGCCAGGGCCTTTGCGAGGGCGTTTTCGTCGACCACGCTGCCACGGCCGACGTTGATCAAATAGCCCTTCGGTCCCAGCGCCTCCAGCACCTGCGCGTCCACCAGATGATGGGTGCTGGCGCCGCCACCGACGGCGACGACGAGAAAATCCACCGCCGCAGCCAGTTCAAGCGCCGACGCGTAATAGGTGAACTCGACGTCCTGAGGCCGGCGCCCGGTGTAGGCGATCGACATGTCGAAGCCTTGGGCGCGACGGGCGATGGCAGCACCGATGCGGCCCAGACCAATGATGCCCAGTCGCGACCGGCTGACCTTGCGGCTGAAGGCGATGGGGCCATCTGCCCAGGCGCCCGAGCGGGTGAAACGGTCGGCCACCCGCAGGTTGCGCGCGATGCCCAGCATCAAGGCCATGGCGAAATCCGCCACGTCTTCGGTGAGCACATCGGGGGTGTGGGTGACGCGGATGCCACGTTCCCGCGCCGCCGCCACATCGACGCCGTCGTAGCCCACGCCGAACACGGCAATGACTTCCAGCGCAGGGAGGCTGTCGATCAACTGGCGGCTAACGGTGGATTCGCCATTGGCGACCATGGCGCGGATGTCGGCGGTCGATTCGTCGACGCCGGTGCCGTCCTGATCGGCTTCCACTACCTCGTAGGTCACGTTGAGCGCGTCATCGAGCATGGCCGGCAAACGGGCGATTTTAAGGAGCCTTGGCTTCATCTAAACCTCTTGGGACAGGCGCAGCAGCGGGAGCAGTTGCGCGGGCGGTGACCGGTGCGGCACGGGGCGCGCGGGTCAGGAACAGTCCCAGCACACCGCCAGCGACCAAAGCTGCGGAGACCAGCAGCAGCGCGTAGTCGTAGCTTTGCGTGGCGTCCTTGATCCAGCCCATGACGGGCGGCAGGCCAAGGCCGGCGATGTTGGCGATGGAGTTGATCAGCGCGATGGACGCCGCAGCGGCAGCACCCGACAGGTATTCGGTGGTGGTCGCCCAGAACACCGGCGTGGCGGCCCAGTTCAGACCGACCGCCACCACCAGCAAGCCGTAGGCCAGCCACGGGTTGCTGGTCCACACCGCCAGCGCCAGCAGCACACCGGCCGCCATGAGCGGCAGCGCCAGGTGCCAGCCGCGTTCGCCCTTGCGGTCGGAATGGGTGCCGTTGAAATACATGAACACGCAGGCAAACAGGAAGGGCAGCGCGGACATGACGCTGACGGTGAACGACTCCTGGCCGGACACCGACTTGACGATCAGCGGCAGGAACAGCGTGATGCCGATGGTGCCGAACGCCTGAAACAGCCAGAAGAGACTCAACAGCCAGACCTGACGGCTGCGAAACGCGGTCTGCCAGGCGGCATGGTGGGAGATCGGCGAGCTCGCTTGCTCGGCCGCAATGGTGCGGCTCAGCCATTCCTTCTGATCGGCGTGCAGCCAGTGGGTGGTCTGCGGCGAATCCGGCAGGTAGCGCAACACAACGATCCCGAGGATCACCGCCGGCAGGCCTTCCAGCAGAAACAGCCAGCGCCAGCCGCTGACGCCGAAATACCCGTCCAGGTGCAGAAATGCGCCCGACAGCGGCAGGCCGATCACCGACGCCAGCGCGGCGCCGATGTAGAAGAGCGACATGGCTTTGGCCCGATCGGTCTTCGGGTACCACTGCGACAGGTAGTAAATGATCCCCGGCGTAAAACCGGCCTCGGCGGCGCCCAGCAGCAGGCGCATGCCGTACAGCTGGTTGGCGCTCTGCACGAACGCCATGCCCGCCGCGACGATGCCCCAGGTGATCATGATCCGCGCAATCCAGCGCCGCGCGCCGACCCGCGTGAGGATGACGCTGCTCGGGACTTCGAGAAGGATGTACGTCAGAAAGAACAGGCCCACGCCGATGCCATACATGCGAGCGGTCAGGCCCAGCTCGGCATTCATCTGCAACGCGGCGACGGAGATGTTCGACTTGTCGATGTACGCGACCATGTACAGCAGCATCAGGAAGGGGATCAACTTGAGGTTGAGGCGCTTCATGGTGCTGGCGTGCAGGCCCGAATCCATTAATGGCTGGGGCATGGGATTTCCTGTTGTTTTTATATAAGGAGCTGCGGGAAGCGAAGACGTCCCACCATAGACGACATATTCTGATACCTCAATATGTGATTATCAGTCCCATATAGTGGGATTTCTCTAGGTGAGCTGACTCGAGATCTCGAGCCATGCTCTAAAGGTGTTGGAGTCAGCTTGCTCACGAACGGGCCGGGGCATTGGGCCACTTTCTCTGCGTACTGAAGATAGCCTTCGCGAGCAACCTCGCTCCCACAAGATCGCGGAACGGCTCGAGATTTCGAGTGATGGGCAAGGCGTGTGGGAGTGCTCCCACGGGATCGCGGAACGGCTTGGGATTTCGAGTCATGCACATGACCTGTGGGAGTGAGCTTGCTCACGAAGGGGCCGGTACATTGGGCCACTTTCTCCGCGGACTGAAGATAGCCTTCGCGAGCAAGCTCGCTCCCACAAGATCGAGGAACGGCTTGAGATTTCGAGTGATGGACAAGACGTGTGGGAGTGCTCCCACGGGATCGCGGAACGGCTTGAGATTTCGAGTCATGCGCAAGGCGTGTGGGAGTGAGCTTGCTCACGAAAGGGCCGGGACATTGGGCCACTTTCTCCGCGGACTGAAGATAGCCTTCGCGAGCAAGCTCGCTCCCACACGATCGCGGAACGGCTTGAGATTTCGAGTCATGCGCAAGGCGTGTGGGAGTGAGCTTGCTCACGAAAGGGCCGGGGCATTTGGTCACTTTCTCTGCGGACTGAAGATAGCCTTCGCGAGCAAGCTCGCTCCCACAAGATCGAGGAACGGCTTGAGATTTCGAGTCATGCGCAGGACCTGTGGGAGTGAGCTTGCTCACGAAAGGGCCGGTACATTGGGCCACTTTCTCCGCGAACTGAAGATAGCTTTCGCGAGCAAGCTCGCTCCCACGGGATCGCGGAACGGCTTGAGATTTCGAGTCATGCGCAAGGCGTGTGGGAGTGCTCCCACGGGATCGCGGGATGACTTGAGATTCCGAGCCATGCGCAAGACGTGTGGGAGTGAGCTTGCTCACGAAGACGGCATTTCAGCCGCTGAAGATTTAGCGGTGGTTGAGGGCGTTCTTATTCAGAAAGCGGCCCGGATGATCCGGGGCAGGCAAGCGACACGCGTCATAACGGCCAAACAGCTGGTAGCGGTTCAGCGCGATCTTGTCGTACAGCCAGTCGCGCAACACCCTCGGGAACATCCGCGCCATGAGCAGCCAGTGCCACCGCGCGGGCAGGTGGGCCAGGATCTTGAACATCGCGTCCGAACGCACATAAAAGCGGTCGTTTTCCACCAGCACGATGGTGTTGAAGTTGTCCTGGGGCAACCCGGCCCATTTCAGCAGCGCCTGACCCTCGGGCGACTGCACGGCCGCCAACGTCAGGCGGTGCTCGCGGTCCTGGCTGATGATGAAGGTCGCCCAGCCATTGCACAGCTTGCAGGTGCCGTCGAACAACACGACGGCCCGGCCGGTGGCAAGCCCGGAGTTACCGTTGGGCTTCACGCGAAACCCGTGACAGCATGGGGAACGTAAGGCGCTTCAAGGCGTTTCACTTCATCATCGCTGAGCACCAGTTCCAGCGCCGCGATCGCATCGTCCAGGTGGTGCGGCTTGGAGGCACCGACAATCGGTGCCGACACGCCCCGCTGGGCCAGCACCCAGGCGAGCGCGACCTGCGCCATGGGCACGCCGCGCTCGCCGGCAATCTGCTCGACCACATCAATGACGCGGCCGTCCTCGACTTCCGTCGCCTCGTAAAACGACTGGCCAGAGATGTCGGTTTTCGTGCGTTCGGTCTGCTGACCGTGGGGCCGGGTGAGCCTGCCACGGGCCATTGGGCTCCAGGGCATCAGGCCGACGCCCTGATCCAGGCACAGCGGAATCATCTCGCGCTGTTCTTCGCGGTACACCAGATTGAGGTAGTTCTGCATGGACACAAAGCGGCTCCAGCCATGGGCGACCGCGACCTGCTGCGCCTTGGCGAACTGCCAGGCGAACATCGACGACGCGCCGATGTAGCGCGCCTTGCCGGCCCGCACCACGTCGTTCAGCGCTTCCATGGTTTCTTCAATGGGGGTGTGATAATCCCAGCGATGAATCTGGTACAGGTCGACGTAATTGGTGCCGAGCCGGGTCAGGCTGGCGTCGATGTTCGCCATGATGGCTTTCCTCGACAGGCCCTGTTCGTTCGGTCGCTTGGAGCCTTCCCACATATTGGCCGGAAAAAACACCTTGGTCGCGATGACGGTTTCTTCGCGACGGGTGAACTCCTTGAGCAGCTTGCCGACGATGATTTCCGAGGTGCCCGCCGAATAGCTGTTGGCCGTGTCGAAGAAGTTGATGCCTTGCTCGACGGCATGTTTGATGATCGGCCGGCTGGCGTCTTCGTCCAGCGTCCACGGATGCGTGCCGGCATCCGGGTCGCCAAAGGTCATGCACCCCAGGCACAGCCTCGACACGTCCAGACCCGTGGAACCCAGCTTTACAAACTTCATGCTTTACCTCCGAAATCATCTGATGCCGCCAACAGGCGGCTCAGTGTTGCGATTCCGCGGGTGCCATTAAGTTCTGAATTGCATCACCAGACCGTTCAGGCCCACCGCCAGTTGTGACAGTTCGTTGCTCGCCGCCGAAGTCTGATGGGCGCCGGCAGAGGTCTGCAGTGACAGGTCGCGGATGCTGGTCAGGTTGCGATCGACTTCCCGGGCGACCTGGGCCTGTTGTTCAGTGGCGGTGGCGATGCTGACGTTACGCTCGTTGATCAGCACGATGGCGGTTTTGATTTCGGCGAGGGCACGACCGGCGGCACCGGCCACGTCCAGGCTGACCCGGGCGCGCTCGCTGCTCTGGCCCATCGCGGTGACCGCCTTGTGTGTGCCGCCCTGAATCGAGTCGATCATCTTTTCGATCTCGGCGGTGGACTGCTGGGTGCGGTGGGCCAGGGCCCGCACTTCGTCGGCCACCACCGCGAAACCACGTCCGGCTTCGCCTGCGCGGGCCGCTTCGATGGCCGCGTTGAGGGCGAGCAGATTGGTCTGATCGGCGATGCCGCGGATCACGTCCAGTACGCCGCTGATGTTCTGCACTTGGCCGGCCAGGCCATTGATCTCATCCGCTGTGCTGCCGACCGAGTCATGCAGCTCGTTGATCGCCGAAATGGTTTCGTTGACCCGCAGGCGGCCTTGTTCCGCCGAGTCGCTGGAATCCCGCGCCGCCGTCGAGGCCAGGGAAGCGTTGTGGGCGACTTCTTCCACCGCTGCGCTCATCTGATTGATGGCCGTGGCGGCCTGATTGATTTCGTCATTCTGACGCTGAACCCCGCGCAGGGAATCTTCGGTCACGGCGGTCATCTCTTCGGAAGTCGAGGCCAGCTGATTGGACGAGTGGCCGAGCTCCGAGAGGGTGTGGCGCAGGTTCTGTTGCATCACCGACAGCGCTTGCAGCAGGCGGCCCGGCTCATCGGAACCGTCCACTTGAATCGGCTTGCTCAGGTCGTTGGCAGCGATGTTCTCCGCGACGGCCAGGGCCTTGGCGATGGGCGCGACCAGGCTGCGGGTAAACAGCGCAGCCAGCGCGAGGGTGGCAGCGAGGGCGATCACGATGGCGCCAATGATGACATCGCGGGACTGAGCGTAACTTTCATCTGCCGCGACATCCGAGTCCTGCATTTTCTGGTTGCCCAGGTCGGCGATGGTCGCGATGTCCTTGGCGAGGGCGTCGGCCGCGCGGGTCTGTTCCCCGGACGGTTCGGTCAGCGAAACGATAATGTCATCCCGTTTCTGCGCCACGGCGTCGAGAAAGCGCGTGTGCACGGCGAGGTAGGCCTGCATGTCGCGCTCCATCTCGCGGTAGGCGTTCAGGCCACGCTCGGTGATCAGCAATGACCTCAGGCCCTGCACGTCTTTCTCCAGTTCGGCACGGCCCTGACTGACGCGCTTCATGGCGGCGTCGGTGCTGGCGGGGCTTTGTGCGGCGCGCAGGCTGGTGTTGCCGAGGCGGATGGTCAGCAGGTCATTTTTGATGTCGGCGATGGCGAGGAGGGTGGGCAGCACGTTGTCCTGCAGGGCGTCGCGGGCGTCTTTCAGTCTGGACGATTGCATCAGTGAGAACAGTCCGACGGCGGCGATCAATACGGCGAAAAAGCCGAAGCAGATCAGCGAGCGGGGAGCAATGTTGAGGCGTCTGAGGTTCATCTGGGGGCTGTCCGTAGAAAGAGGAATCCCCCTGTTATCGACCTGAATCGGTTCAGCTTGATGGCGGATTATCCTCTTTTTGGCAGAAATGCAGTGTCTGGGACATCCTTTTGGATGGATGCGGTTGCCGTCGCAGGCTCGGCCGGCAACCCCGTTATGTCAGCCTCGTGTCGGGAAGGCCTCATTTGTCTCGACGTAAATGGATGGCGCACACGCTGGCATATTCCCGGCTAAAGCCGGTCCCACTAGCACAGCGCGTATCGATAGTGGGACCGGCTTCAGCCGGGAAGGCGTCGGACGTCACGCCCCGAAATTGATGGTGCTCGCGCTGGCCCATTGCCGGCTGAAGCCGGTCTCACCAAGCAGCAGCGCGTGTATGCTTTCGGCCGCACCCTGATCGAGTACGTCCCATGCTCCATAAAAACCTCATCCGTCGACTCGACCTGATTACCCTCAGGCTGTTCGTTGCGGTGTACGAAGAAGGCACCCTGACCCGGGCGGCGGCGCGCGAGGCGATTGCGGTGTCGGCTGCGAGCAAGCGGCTGATGGAGCTGGAAGAAGTGCTCGGCATTGGCCTGTTCCTGCGCAATGCCAAGGGCATGCTGTTGACCGCAGCAGGCGAGACGATGCTGCACCATGCCCGGCGGATGCTCTCCGATCTGGAAAAAATGGGGCTTGAACTTGACGAGCACCTGCAGGGCATGCGCGGCTATGTGCGGATGCTGGCCAACCTCTCGGCCATCATTCAGTTCTTGCCGGAAGACCTGCACGCCTTCGTGGCCACTCATGAGTTGGTCAAAGTCGATCTCGAAGAGCGGCCCAGCAACGGCGTCGTGCAGGGCTTGGTCGATGGTGTCGCGGACATCGGCATCTGCTCTGAAGACACCGACACTCAGGGCCTTCACAGCGCACCGTATCGCCGCGACGAACTGGTCGTCGTGATGCGTGACGATCACCCGCTGGCCGGGGAGCAACAGGTGGCGTTCGAGGACACCCTCGGCAGTGACTACATCGGCTTGCACGCCGCCAGCTCCATCAACATGCGTACCCAGAACGCCGCTCGCGCCCACGGCAGGCCGCTGCGGGTGCGCATCCACGTGCCGGGTTTCGACGCCATGTGCCGGATGGTCCAGGCCGACATGGGCATCGGCGTACTGCCGCGCAAGGCGTTCGACCTGCTCGGTCCGTCGCTGGGCCTCAGGGCCGTAGGCTTGAGCGATGCATGGGCCCGGCGCACGCTGATTCTGGTGGTGCGCGACACTGCGGCACTGTCGCCGGTCAGCCAGTTGCTGTTCGAGCATCTGCAGCGCCACGGAGGCTAAGCGTTCGCGTTTTGCGAACGGTCGTTGCCAACTGACGGTTGGATTTGCCGAACCCCGTTCCTCTAGTCTTGGCGACAAATTCCAAGAAAGACTCGAGGTAACCGCTATGACAGGCCCCCTTCAAGGCGTGCGCGTCATTGAAATCGGCACGCTGATCGCTGCACCCTTTGCCGCCCGTCTGCTGGGCGAGTTCGGTGCCGAGGTGATCAAAATCGAATCCATGGGGCAGGGTGATCCGCTTCGTAAATGGCGAAAGCTGCACGAAGGCACTTCGCTGTGGTGGTACCTGCAGTCGCGCAACAAAAAGTCCCTTTCCCTGAACCTCAAATCCCCCGAAGGCATCGACATCGTCAAGCGGCTGGCTGAAAGCGCGGACGTGCTGATCGAGAACCTGCGGCCCGGAGCCCTGGAAAAACTGGGTCTGGGTTGGGACGTGCTCCACGCGCTGAACCCCAAACTCACCCTCGTGCGCATTTCCGGCTACGGTCAGTCCGGCCCGTACCGCGACCGTCCCGGGTTTGGCGCCATTGGCGAAGCCATGGGTGGCATCCGCTACACCACCGGCACGCCGGGCTCGCCACCGGCGCGGGTCGGGGTCAGCCTGGGCGATTCGCTGGCGTCGATGCACGCGGTGATGGGCGCGCTGATGTCGCTGTTGCGGGTCAAGACCGGCCAGGGCGATGGTCAGGTGGTCGATGTGTCCCTGGCCGAAAGCGTGTTCAACGTCATGGAAAGCCTGGTGCCGGAATACGACATGCTTGGCCACGTCCGTGAGCGCAGTGGCGGCGCACTGCCGGGCATTGCGCCGTCCAACACTTACCCGACCGCCGATGGTGCCTACGTGGTCATCGCCGGCAACAGCGACCCGATCTTCAAGCGCCTGATGCAGACCATTGGCCGCGCCGATCTGGCCGAGGATCCCGAGTTCGCCCACAACGACGGCCGCGCCGCCCAGAGCGACATGCTCGACGGGGCGATCAGCGCGTGGTCGTCGGCCTTGCCCATCGACAACGTGCTCAAGGCGCTTGAGGCGGCCGAGGTGCCGGCGGGGCGGATCTACAACGTCGCGGACATCGTCGCCGATCCTCACTACCAGGCGCGCGGGATGATTCTCGACGCCGATCTGCCGGGCGGGGCCACGGTGAAGATGCCGGGCATCGTGCCGAAACTCTCGGAAACCCCAGGCTCGGTGAACTGGCAAGGCCCTGCGCTGGGGCAGCACACTGACAGTGTGCTCGGCGAGCTGGGCATGAGCGCCGATGACATTGCGCAGCTCAAGCACAGTGGGGTGGTGCAATGATCACCGACTTTTCCCAGCGCCTGATCGTGCAGGAAGTGTCGCCGCGCGACGGCTTGCAGATCGAGCCGACCTGGGTGGACACCGCTGACAAGATCGCCTTGATCGACCAACTTTCTCTCGCCGGTTTCAGCCGAATCGAAGCCGGTTCTTTTGTTTCCCCCAAAGCCATTCCGGCCTTGCGTGACGGGGATGAGGTGTTTCGCGGCATCCGGCGCCAGCCCGGTGTGATCTACGTCGCCCTGATTCCCAACCTGCGCGGTGCCCAGCGGGCCATCGAGGCGGGTGCCGATGAGCTGAATCTGGTGATGTCCGCCAGCCAGACCCACAACCGCGCGAACATGCGCATGGGCTGCGAGCAGTCGCTGGCGGCCTTTGCCGAGGTGGTCGCACTGGCCTCGGGCACTGGGCCTAGCCTGAACGGCTCCATCGCCACCACGTTCGGTTGCCCGTTCGAGGGCCGCATCGATGAAGACCGTGTGCTGCGGATCGTCGATGACTATCTGGCGTTGGGCATGCACGGCATTTCCCTGGCCGACACCACTGGCATGGCCAACCCCCGCCAGGTGTTTTCGCTGGTCCAGCGCGTGCTGACCCGTGTCCCGGCATCGGCGCTGACGCTGCATTTTCACAACACCCGCGGCCTGGGGCTGAGCAATGTCCTCGCCGCTTACGAAGCGGGGGCGCGGCGCTTTGATGCCTCGCTGGGCGGTCTCGGTGGCTGCCCGTTTGCGCCGGGTGCATCGGGGAATATCTGCACCGAGGACCTGGTGAATATGTGCGATGAGATGGGCATCGAGACAGGCGTTGACCTGGCGCATCTGCTCGTCCTGTCGCGCGGTTTACCGGAGCTGCTGGGCCATGAAATGCCGGGGCAGGTGGCCAAGGCAGGGCGCAACCGTGATCTTCACCCGGCGCCGGAAAATCTGCCCGGCTGACGCGGCGCCCGTCCCGATTTTCCCCCACAAACGCGCGCACTCCGCTGCGTACGCGTCCAGACAACAAAAACAATAGGGCTCTCTCAGGGAGTCCATCTGGAGTATTGCAATGACCGTCTCTGTTCTGACCCCGAACAGCAGCCCCGCCGAGGTTGTAAGCGCCGAAAAGGCACTGATCCGCAAGGTCGCCTGGCGGTTAATGCCGTTGATCATGGTCTGCTACCTGTTCGCGTTTTTTGATCGCATCAACATCAGCTTCGCCAAGTTCCAGTTGCAGACGGATCTGAGCCTGAGCGACACCGCGTACGGGCTGGGGGCGAGCCTGTTCGTCATCGGCTACGTGCTGTTCGAAGTGCCGAGCAACATCATGCTGTACAAGGTGGGGGCGCGGCGCTGGATTGCCCGCATCATGATGTCGTGGGGCGTTGCCACGGCGCTGATGGTCTTCGTCACCGCCGAATGGCAGTTCTATGTGCTGCGTTTCATCATCGGCGCCATGGAAGCGGGTTTCGCACCGGGCGTGCTGTTTTACCTGACGCTCTGGTTCCCGCAGACCTACCGGGGTCGCATCACGTCGATTCTATTCCTGGCGTCGGCCTTCGCCGGGCTGCTGGGCGCACCGGTCTCGGGGCTGGTACTCGGTCATATGGACGGCGTGATGCAATTGCGTGGCTGGCACTGGCTGTTCCTCCTCGGTGGGCTGCCTTGCATTGCCCTCGGTTTCGCTGTGCTGAAGCTGCTCAAGGACCGTGTCGCGGATGCCCACTGGCTGACCGACGACGAGAAGACATATCTGTCGAGCCGCATCGCCGAGCATGAGCCGAACAAGCAGGGCGGTTCGCTGCTGACCGCGCTGAAAATGCCGGGCTTCCTGATGCTCGGGCTGATTTATTTCCTGATTCAGGTGGCGTCCTACGGCCTTAACTTCTGGGCGCCGCAGCTGATTCGCAGCGCCGGCGTCGAAAGCCCTGTGATCATCGGGCTGCTCACGGCCATTCCGTATATCTTCGGCGCCATCAGCATGATCGTTGTCGGACGTCTCTCGGATGCCAGCGGCGAACGCCGCAAATTCGTCTGCGGGCTGATGGTGCTTGGGGCCATCGGCTTCTTCAGCGCGGGATTTTTTGCCCAGCACACCAGCCTGCTGATCGTCTCCCTGGCCATGCTCGGTGGCGGGATCGTCGCCGCCATTCCGGCATTCTGGACTCTCCCGCCCAAGCTGTTGGCGGGCGCAGGTGCCGGCGCTGCGGGCGGTATCGCGCTGATCAACACTCTGGGGCAGTTTGGCGGCATCGTCAGCCCGGTGATGGTCGGCGGGATCAAAGACCTCACCGGCACCACCACGCCCGCGCTTTACGTCATCGGCGTCAGCAGCCTGGTCGCGGCGGGCCTGTTAATGTGGGCATTGCCGCAGAAGTTGAGAACGCTGGACAAGAACGAACACTGAGGTCGGTGCCGAAGGACTGCCTCACGGTCTACCCATTTAGCCCACGGAGCGCACGCAATGATTGAGCACCTTGACCATCTGGTCCTGACCACCGTGGACGTGGGGGCCTGCAAGGATTTCTACGTTCGCGTCATGAGCATGCAGCTGGAAACCTTCGGCAGCGGCCGCCTGGCGTTTCGGTTTGGCAACCAGAAGATCAACGTTCACGAGCGCGGTCACGAGTTCGAACCCAAGGCCCACCTCCCGGTGCCCGGCGCGCTGGACCTGTGCTTCATCGCCAGTCAGACCCTCGACGCGGTGATCGCGCACTTGCAGGCGCAGGCGTGGCCCATCGTGGAAGGGCCGGTCCAGCGCACCGGCGCGACGGGGCCGATTCGGTCGGTTTATGTGCGTGATCCGGACCTGAATCTGATCGAGATCTCCGAACTGATGGGCTGACAGGCTGACAGCGCTGGTCGTGCCCACAGGATCTTCGCCCACCTGTAACGGTTGCGGCGGCGTCATTTTGATGAGCGTTCGGTTGCCCGTCTGGGTTTCGTGTCAGGCCTTCGGCTCTTTCGTCCCCAGCACATCACGAATGCTGTCGACCACGTTGCTGTCCTTGATGACGTCGTTGAGCCAGCCTTCCAGGGGCATGTTGCCCCATTTGATCGCGCGTTCGATCAGGTACGGCACCGGGCTCTGCGGCTCGGTCTGTTTGAAGAACTGGGCGACGCCGGCGAGCATGGTGAAGGCTTCGTCGCGGGTCAGCGGCGTGGTGCGCAGTGGCGCCGACGCGGTGTCTTTCACGGTGATGGTCATGGCAGGCCCCGCAGCAGGTTGATCGGCCGGTTCGGCGACAGGTTCGGCGGTCGGCTGGGCAGGCGCGGGATTGATTTCCACGCCACGGTCCTTGAGCAGTTTTTCAGCCAGTTGGGCGGCGCGGGAGAGGATCTCGCTCAGACCGGCAAAGCTTGGCGCCTCAACACCGAACAGGCGATCGGCCGTGGCTTGCAACTGCCGGCACGCCTGCAGGCTGTCGGTGATTTCCGATGCCTTGCGCAGGAAGTGCTCGGTGTCGGTCAGCACCACCGAACGCTGGAAGATTTCCGCGTTGATCTTGCCTTCGTCCAGCGCGACGCGCATCGCCTGCGGGTTCTGCAGGGCCAGGTTTTCGATGTGCCGGGATTCGTCATAACGCAGCAGGCCGAACTGATCGCCCTGGGTGATCGGCAGTCCGCCGACCACATCGGCCAGGGTGGTTTTCAGCCAGGCCAGGCGTGCCGCGCGCTCTTCCAGGCCTTCGTCCAGCGCCGGGTACAGGTCATCCCAGAAGCGCTCAAGAATCCGCTCGGCCAGGGTCAGGCCGAAGGTGATGCCGAGAAAGTGGTATTTGTGCGCCAGGGCTTCGCTGAGCCAGGCGACCAGCATCAAGTCCTTGCTCTGCTGAGCAAGGCCTTGTGCAGCCAGGGTGATCGTCAGGTCCCAATCCGAGGATTTCAGATCGGTCTGCCAGTCACCCTGAGTCAGGTAATCAGGGTCCGCTCGACGAGCTTCCTTGACGTTGTCGAACAGCGTGGAAAAGCTCAGGTCTTCGCCGCTTCCTCCATCGATCGGCGCTGTCAGTTCGGTCAGTGAAAGGTCGTTGAGAAATTCAGACATGGTCAACTCGGGATAAGAAAAAAGAACACCGCGCCGATCCAGCCGACGCGGTGTTGAATACGGTCCACTGCGCCAGGCAATGGACCGCTGTGACTACTCGATCAAGCGAAAACCTTGTTCGCAGTACGGTCCCAACCGCCAGTGACGTTACCGCCACCCTGGCCATCGGCACGGCTCTGCTGGGTGTAAGTGGTCTTGATGCGAGCGAAGTTGAAGCTGATTTCTTCGATCGGCAGGTCGCTGACGGCTTTGTCTTCGCCATCCTGACTGCCACCGGCAACGGCCTTGACCGACGACACCACAACCTCTTCCAGGTTGATGGTCAGGTAGGTCAGCTTGTCGCCGCCCGCACGGTTGACGTTCAGCTGGATTTTGGCGATGTGAGTGCCCTTGCAGCACGCTTCGAACAACTTTGCAGACGCTTTGTCGACTGCTTTGCGGATGCTGAAATCGCTCAGTGCAACACGCTCGGAGGACGCACCGCCCGAAGAGCTGGCAGTCGCCGACGTCGCTTGGGTGGCGCCGTACTCGTAGCCGAGTACTTCGATCCAGTCCTTGTGCTTGTCATCCAGAACTTCGCCTGGAATGCCGTCGATCTGAATATATGCGTCAAATGCCATTTCTTGATTCTCCTTACTTACAGGTTGGGGCTAGCCGCCCAGCGGCCAGGTCACGCCCCTTGATTTGACCCCTCTGAAGCGTCAGAGGAATCGGTTGCCGCTGCCCGAGCCTTCATGCAACAGGGCCCTGGCGTCGGGTTCTTCAGATGCCTGCGCCCAATCAGTTGAGCGCACGCACCTCGATTTCTACGCGCCGGTTCGGCTCAAGGCACTGGATCAACTGCGCGCGCGGCTGCTGCATGTCGCACTTGACCAGCGGCTTCTCGCTGCCTTCGCCCACGGCTTCCACCAGCTCGGCGGGCACGCCCTTGCCGACCAGATACGTCTTGATGGTTTGCGCCCGCTGCCTGGACACCTGCAGGTTGCCCTGACGGTCGCCGAGCTGGTCGGCGTGACCGGCGATGATGATTTTGCCGATGTTCGGCGTGCTCAGCAGCTTGCCGGCGATGGCGCTCAACTGGCTCTGGCCCTCGGTTTTCAGGCTCTGGAAATCGGCACGGCCGAAGGCGAACAGGGTGTCCGATTCCAGGGTGATGGTCTCGATGGAGCGCAGTGACTGCGAGAGCAGGCTGTTGATGTAATTGCGCGAACTGGAGGTCAGGAACGCGTTGTCGAGAATCCTCGGCACGTCCGGTTCGTGGATCTGGTCGCTGTAGAAATTGACCTGGCGACTGGCAAGCTCGTAGTCCGTGCCCGAGTTGGTCGCAGCGCCCGTCGCGCCGATGGTTTTGCCGGTCTGTTTGGCGATGGCCGGGTACCAATAGTCAGGAATCTTCGCCTTGAGGAACGCCGGATCGGCTTTTTCCCGTTGTGACCGCGAGAGCTGAACGTAGGTCTCCAGGGTGGCCTTGCCAAAGTCGGCGATCGACTGCGCGCGGTTGTCATTCGGCAGGGCGCGCGGCTCGACGCTGTCGACGCCGGTGACCGGCATCAGGTCCTTGGCGTTGCGCTGGTAGACCTTGATCGTGGTCAGCAGGTACAGCGAGCGGGTGAGGTTGTCCGCAGTCGGCTTGAGCATGACCGTTTCCAGCCGGTTGAAGTAACGCGCTCGCACCAGCGGCTCGACGTCGTAGCCCTGATAAAGGCCCAGACGCAGGCGCAGCGGCACGCCCTGATCATGGTGGCGAACGTAGTAATCGGCGGTCCGGACACGCAAGCGGTCAAGGGTTTGCCAGTCGGTGTACTGCCCCGGCGTCGCGTTATCCTGGGCTGCCGCAGCGGTCAGCTCGGAAGACAGCGTCTGGATCTCGGTCTTGTTGTTCCAGTACGACCAGCCCCACGCGCCGCACAGCAGCAGGGCGATAAGGCTGGCGCCGCCGACCCACGCGGCCTTGCGACGGCGTTCGCGAGCGTTGCTGGTGTACAGCGCCACCAGATGCTGGTCGGGGATGATCACTTTGCGGAACAGGCTGTTGATGAACAGCGGCTGAGGCTGGGCCTGGCCGTGAGCGGTTGCATGTTCGGCTTCCAGAGAGAATCGCTCGCTGACCTGACGGGTGTGGCCCCCCAGTTCCGGCGCGTCGGCATCCAGTGCGCTGGTGAAGTAGAAGCCGCGCAACAGCTCGGCGTTCTGATACGGATTGGCGCGCAGCAGGGCGTCGACGAACAGTTGCAGGCGGGGCTTCAGCGCCGCGAGTTCCAGCGGGAAGCGGTAGACCGCCGAGTCGCGACGGGTGATCTGGATGTCCTGCAACACCAATTGCTGGCTGGCCACTTCCTTCCAGTAGTTGACCAGCTCGTCCATGGCCACGCCGAAACGCTGGGCCCAGTCGGCTTTTTCATAGTCCCTGTGGGGGAAGGTCTTGCCCATCACTTCGCCACGGCCCACCTCGTCGAGCTGGCGATAAAACGGCGCGAAACCGGGGACCAGGTCACACTTGGTGAAGACCAGATAAATCGGCAGGCGCACTTCCAGCAGCGAGTAGGTTTCCTGGATGCGCTCACGCAGGCGCTTGGCCAGACGTTCCTGGTCTTCCAGCGAGGCCTGCAGGATGTCGTGGATGCTCACCGTCACGATCAGCCCGTTGAGCGGGCGACGCTGACGGTGCTGGCGCAGCAGTTGAAGGAAGCCGCGCCATTTACCGGCTTCCTCCTGATCGGTCATGTAGCGGCCGGCGGTGTCCAGCAGCACCGCTTCGGAGCTGAAGAACCAGTCGCAATTGCGGGTGCCGCCCAAGCCAGCGACGCGCACGCCTTCACGCTCGGCGTAGGGGAAATTCAGGCCGGATTGATAGAGCATGGTGCTCTTGCCGGCGGCTGGTTGACCGACCACCAGGTACCACGGCAGGGCGTACAGCGCGTCCTTGGCACGGGTGCCGCGCGGGGTGTTGCTGCGCAGGCGATCGATGCTTTGCAGCAGGCGTTCTCGCAGCAGGCTGACCTCTTCACGGTCTGCAGGGCTGGCGTTCAACACCGCCTGATCGGCGTCGTCGCGCAGCAGCCCCTCGAGGTTGTGCTGCCGCGAAGTGCTCCGGTAGAGATACAGCACGTAGCCAATCGACAGCAGCAAAAACACGCCGATGCCGGTCAGCAGGCTGCCCAGGGAACTGAAGTCCAGCGCGCGGCCCAGCCCCCAGACGATGAAGATCGTCAGAAAGAAGCACACCCCCAAAATGTAGGGTTGGTAACGCAGCAGGTAATACTTGAGCTTGTTCATACAGACTTCACATCCAGCGCGTCGACAAAACGGTCGATGACGTCATAAAGGGGGCGTTCGGTGTCGGGAAACTGAGGCGGGCGGTGGTGTTCGTCGAATGCCGCGAAATCCGCCAGCACGTCGTAATGCTCCGGCCGTTCGGCCGGGTCGGTCAGGGCCGTGTACAGGCCGGTGTTGCTGCGCGACGGGAAGCACAGCAACTTGGGCCGCATGAAGTCATCGGCCAGCACGCTGACCTGGGGCGACACACGGCCGGTTTTCATCCGCGTCAGCCAGTCGACCCACAGATCCGCCGTCGGGTTCTTCAAGCCGCGTTCTGCCGGCAGCGGCAGGCTGATGCCCGGCGCCTGTGCCTGATTCAGCGGGCGGCGCAGCGCATGCAGGCGGGTCAGCACGGCATTGGTGACGAACTCCGGCCAGGAGTGACCCAGCGCCGTGGCGATGTCCCGCAGGTTGAAGTTGCGCAGGAATTTCTCGTGCACCTGGCGGAACAGGGTGAAGTCCTGCCCCTGCAACGGGCGCAGGGCCTTGATCCGCTCGAACAGCACTGCCGATCGCTCGCCCTGGGCACCGAGGTGCAGCAGCGGCTTGATCTGCGCGCAGAACAATTCGCTCAGGGTGAACGGGTTGACCAGCGGCCCGCCATCCCCCGCCTTCACGGACTGGAAGATGAACAGCGGGTAACGGCGCTGGCTGGAATCCATCGAACTGACCAGCCCACCCAGCAACCAGTTGCCCGAGCGCGCGCGGTACGAGAAGAAGCACACCGGCAGGCGATCGAATTGCGCCCGCCAGTCGTCTCCCGCATGAATCGCCGCGAGGGAGGCCTGCAGCCAGCCGTCGAACTCGCAGACGTCGTCCGCCGCGCCATGCAGGCTGACGAAGTCTGCGCTCGACGGCAGCTTGCCGAAGCAGCCGATCATCGACGGCGCTCCCGGCCGCTCACGCCGCAGCGTGCAAAGAACAGCGCGCCGCTCATCACTTCGCCGATCCTTGCGCCACGTCCTTGGACGGCGTGTTCAGCGCGCTCAGGGATTTAACGTTGGCCAGGTCGGTCAGCTTGACCCCGCCATAGTTGCGCACCGCGAGGCTGACCTGACCGTTGGCAGTGTTCCAGCTGAAGCGCTGCTGGATGCCGTCGAGGTCATCAACCCGAGCGCTGTCGTTCATGCGCAACAGGCCCCAGCGACCGGGGTAGTCGAACACGGTGATGCGTTCGCCCGTCAGCGTCACGACGTCCAGTCGTGCGCCCGGTGCGGTGGTGGTGCCGGGCCAGGAGAAGCGGCTCCAGCTGGTTTTGCCGTTGCGGTAATGCTGAACCTGGCCGTCAAGGGTGAAGATGATGTCGGTGAAGAACGCCGACGGTTCCAGCATGATCTCGAAGCCGTTTTCCTTGTCCGACAGGCTGGCGATGACCTGGCCCAGGGAGCTGGCTTTGTCGATGCTGGTGACCATGTTCGGGTTGACCAGCGGCGCAGTCTTGGCGCCGCTGCTCATGCCCAGGCCTTCACCGCCGGACAGGTTGCCGATCTCGTTGCGCTTGAAGTTCGGCAGCAGCCCGGACTCGGGATCGACAAAACGCTGCAGGTCTTTGACCGACGCTTCGTTGCGACTGCCGGCGGCGATCGGGTAACGGTGCGCCATGACTTGCTCCCACGGCTTGGCAATCTGCTGCGCCCAGGCCTTGGCGATCTGCTGGCCGGCCGGATCGCGCAGGGTTTCCCAGGCGAACTGGATCGGCAGGCTGAACAGGCCCTGCAACGATTCGGACAAGCCGCCCTGGCTGGTATCGACCGTGGTCTCGACGTAGTTGCGCACGTTGGTGACTTCGCTCGGCTGACCTTCGAGGGTTTCGCTGATCAGCTGCTTGCTGCTCTTGCCGACGTCCTGGGAGCGCTGGATGTTGTTCATCCGCACCTTCAGTTTGCGCAGCGCCGCCAGGTAACGATCCATGATCGTGCTGTCGGCACCTTCAGCGTTCTGCGTCGCGAAGACCCGCGACACCGGTTCGAAGCGCTGGGCCAGGCTGCCGTCATCCACCGCTGGCAATGGTGAAAGCATGGCGGCAGTCGGCACTTGCGGACCGCTGACCAGCCCGGTGACCTTGCTCCAGAAATCATCAGCCTTCGGCGTGCCGGGCTGTTGATTGACTTGGGGCGCAGGCACGTCCCACTGGGTGTTGTCGTTGACCCCGGAAAGCAGGATCTTCACCGGCGAATTCTGCACGTCGCTCAGCAGCGACAACTGTTGCGTGGCGTTGGCCATGTCGGTGAAGTGGCGCACGCCGACGCTGCTCAGCAGGGTGTACCAGGACTGGGCGTAGTCACGCTTGTAGCGCGCCATGAACTCGCGCATGAAGTTGGCTTTCTGGATGATGCTGTCGCCGCCGTCGCCGTCGAGGACCCAATCGGACTCGTTGCGCAGGTTGCTCGACATCAGCTTGATCAGCTCGGGTTTGACGAAACCGTCCCAACCCTGGCGGGTGAAAATCGCCGGCACCGCTTCGCTGCCGTAGAGCAACTGACGGCCGGGCAACGGCACCAGCTCGTTGAGGCCCACGGCCGGGAATTGCCGACTGGCTTCCAGTTGCAGGCGCAAGTATTCACGGTCCACCAGCGAGCTGGAAATCATGAAAGACTTGAGGCTCTTGCGGGTTTCTTCGACCAGTTGATCGTTGCGGGGCAGGGCAGGGGCCTGACCGGTTTTGAGCAACTGCACGTACATCGGCACGTTGTCGGCGATCACCTCGTCGCTGACCGGGCTGTTCGCCGACGCCGTGTTGCTCCAGGCGACGGGCAAGGCAGCGCTGACGAATTCCGGGTCCGAATGGGCGTTGGGTTGCGTCAGCATCAGGTACAGCTTGAGCGAATTGTAGGACTCGATGATCGACGCGACTTGCTGCTCATCCAGGCGGCCAAGCATTTCTTCGGACAACGACAGCCCGCCGGTGGTGGCCGACAGTTCCGCCGCGTCACTGGCCGTGGCCGGGTTGCGCAGGTCGGCGAGGGCCGCTTCGCGGGTTTTGGTCACGTTGCTGCGCACGGCGCCTTTAACGCGGCTGCCGACATCGCCGACGCTGCGCGGAATGCTGCTCAGGCTTGGCTTGCCGGTGTTGGCGGCAAAACTGCGCACGCCGCGATCGGCCAGCTTCTGGCCCTTGTCGTTTTTACCGCCAGCCTTGCCGCTTGATTTACCAGCAGTGGCAGCGAGTTCGTTCTGCGGGTCCACGGATTTGGTGAACTCGTTGAACGCACGCATCTGCATTTGCAGCTTCAGGGCGACTGGCTCAAGGGCCTGGCTGCGCAGTTGCTGCAGATACGCCGATTGCGCGGCAGCAAAGATTTCGTCACCGCGATACAGGCCGGCACTCAGTTGCAGCGGCACGCCCTTGGCGCGGTGCTTCTCGATTTGCGCCAGTTCATGGCGCAGCAGTTCCAGGCCTTCGCCTGCCGCCATGCGCTGGGCGCGGTCGGGCGCATCCTGCAGCTCGGTCAGCTTGTCCTGCAGGGCGGCGATCCACTCGCGGTTGTGCTGAAACGACAGCGCCTGCCAGCCAATGAAACCCAGACCTGCGAGCAGCGCGGCGGCAATGACCACCGGGGTCATCGACCTGTCGCGGCCGTCGCGGGACTGATACGAGATCAAGTCGCGATCGGGAAAAATCACCCGGCGGAACGTGTCAGTGATGAAGTAGCTGCGGTCGCCAGTCTTCCGGCCATTGGCCTGCGCGGCATTCGCGCTGTCGCTGGCCGGCTGCAGGGCAAAGTCTTCGGCCAGATCGTCGTCGAACACCTGGCTCAGTTGCTCGGCGGTCTGCAGCGCGCTGGTGAAATACAGGCCGCGCAGCAACAGCGGGCTGCCGTGGCTGGCGGGCTGGGTGAAGTGCTCGAGGAAGGGCACCAGCACGCCTGACAGATCGGCAAAGTAGTTCGGGAAGTTGAGCAGCGCGCTGTTGGCGTCGGAACCGAGCCTGATCATCTGCGCGTCGACGTGACGCTGAACGCCGTTGTGCAGGTTCTTCAGTTTGCTGTCGAGGACTGTCTTCAAACCCTGTGTGCGGATTTCCGACAGCGCGAAGGTCATGCCCAACGGCTGCTGGCGCTCGTTCAGGTCCAGACCGTCGAAGGCCTGATTGAAGCCCGGCAACTGGTCGGTCTTGCTCAGCATCAGGTAGATCGGCGGATGGGCGTCGAGGCTGCGGCTGTACTCCTCGATGCGTGCGACCAGCTGGATCGCCATTTCCGCACGTTCATGGGCGGTGGCTGCCAGCAGCTCCGGCAGGCTGACCACCAGCACCAGACCATTGATCGCGGTTTTCTTGCGCTGCTTTTTCAGCAGTTGCAGGAAAGCGGTGAATTCGCTGGCGGCCGAGTCCTCGGCCAGGTAACGGCCGGCGGTGTCGATCAATACCGCCTCAGGGCTGAAATACCAGTCGCAGTGGCGGGTGCCGCTTTCGCCGCTGCTCTGGCCACTGGCGGTGGTGGCCGAGAGCCCCGAGCGGGTGAGCAGCGAAGTCTTGCCGGCCGCCGACTGCCCGATGACCAGGTACCACGGCAACTCGTACAGAGCCGATGAACCGCCCCCACCTGCCGAGCGATCGGCGCGGAGCATGGTGATCGCGTGCTTGAGGCGGTCGCGCAGCACTTGCTGGTCGCGGAAGTCGCCGTCGGCCGGCAGTGAGCGGTCAACTTCGTGATGCACCAGTTTTTCGAGATTGCGCTCTTTCTGAATGCGTCGTATCTGACGGATAAAGCCGACGAAGATGTAAAACCCGCTCACGATGAGCAGGGCTTGCAGCAGGTATTCCCGCGACCATTGGCTGCGTGCCGCCATGACCACGCAGGCGACGAGGCTTATCAGCCACAGCGTGATGACGAGGAACCAGAAACTTTTTAGAGCGCGAAGTAGTGTTTTCATGTCTTCCTGACTCGCTTACCCGAGCAGTGCTCAGGCACTGAACAATTGGCTGATGTGTTCGGACAATAAGGCAACGTCCTTGCCCAGCAGCCAGTCCAGCGTCAGGTAAACCGCCAGACAGACCAGCGCGATCAGCGCCAGGTAAACCCACACCGGCACCTCGTGACGCAGCATCTGCGAAACCTGATCGGGCAGCGCCCAGTCCGGCGACAGCGCTTTGGGGGTCTTGCGATAGCGGGCGATGTCCTGACCGAGTGTGTTGGCCAGATAGCGCAATTGATCCTTGCCTTCACCGACGCTGAATTTGCCTTCGAAGCCCAGGGCCAGGCACAGGTGATACACCTCGAGCACGTCGAGGTTGCGTTTGACGTCGGCGCGCAGGGTTTCGATCTTGTCGAAGAAACCTTCGCCCGCCAGGTGCACGCCGAAGTGACGGAACTGCAGCGGCGACACTTCGATGTGCCGGCGCAGCTCGTTGACTTTCTCCGCCGGCGCCGCCAGTGCGGCGGTGGCTGAAGCGGGCGACTCCTCGGCTTTTGCCACGACCGGTTCCACAGGCATTTTGGCCCGCAGCACGCTTTCGTCGAGAAACGCGCACAACGCGTATTGCGTGTCCTTGACCTGCTCGACGCTGTAATTCGAGGCGCGGGCTTCTCGCTCCAGGTTGGCGAAGAAGGTGTCGACGCTCTCCTCGAACGCGCTGACCGAGGTCACTTGACGGCCACGACGCAGGATCAGCGCCATGCTGATGAAATCCTGCACCAGGTCTTTGAGGGTCGGTTTTGGCTGGTCGGCGGCCATGGCGCCTTGCATTACGGCTTCGCTCATTTGAGTACTGCCATCAGTTCAAGCTTGAGGTTGGTGAAAGCGCTGGGTGCGTAGAACGAGATCGCCTGGGCGCTCATCATGCGTTCGTAGACCCGGCCATGGGGTTCGATGGAGAAGTAGTGATTGTCCAGACGCACCGGAATGGCGTTGGGCAATCGCGTCGAATGGTTGAGCGTGGCGCCGGGCATGGCGCTGTTGACCACCACTTCGATGTCTTCCGGGGAGCCGACCTTGACCGCGCGCGGCACCAGTTCCAGCAGGCTGGAGCCGGGCATGTCGGCGTGCACGGAAATATAGAAATCGGCATCGACCAGTCGCGGATCGTGCAGTTGACCCTGCCAGTACGACGGCTTGGTCTGGGTCAGGTTAATGACGATGCACTGGTTCGGGATGACGTTGTCCAGCAGCGTGCGGATCATCTGGTCCAGAGTGACCAGCGACGCCGCCGGGTCGTGGTGGTTGTACTCGGGGATGTCGTTGAGCTCGACGTCCAGCGAGAAGGTCAGCAAACCACCGGCCAGCTCTGCGAGGAACAGGTACAGACGCTCCGGGTGCAAACGCGGGTGGGCGAGCAAGTGCGCCAGATTCGGGTACGCGCGGTTGACCGTGTTGAGCAGCCAGAACAGCGTGACGTCGCTGGAGCCGAATTCGGCGATCTGGTCGGCACGTTCGCGGCGGCGGCCCGACAGCGCCTTGCTTTTCGAATGCAGGGCGCCGAGCAGACGCTTGCCCAGACCGATCAGGGTTTCGTGGGTGCCCAGGTGCAGGGTCGGGTGCACGAAGTGGGTGTCGAGGCTGAAACCGCCGATGTTGTTGCGCGACAGCCGCGCGATCGGGCAGTAGCTGTAGCCGTCCAGCGAGTCGCCGTCGATCAGCATGACCACGTTCAGGCGCAGGCTGGTGATCTCGTTTTCCAGATCGCCTTCGTTGAGGTCGGGCAGGGTGTCGAACTGCTTGCGGAAACGCCGCGCGCTTTTCTGTTCCTGGCCGTCCTCGACGTAATTGAGGCCGAACGGCTCCGGCAGTTTCAGTGCTGCGTAGACCTTGAAGTCATTGCCCTTGAGCAACTCGCGCAGATCCCGCGCCGCCGGCAGCGGATCGTGTGACGGCGCGTCGAACAGGCTGCCGTCGGGAAACACCAGTTTCAGCCGCTTGAATTGCAGGGATCCGCCGGCCAGCGCTTCTTCGTCGATCTGCATGGCCTGCACGCCCCAATGGAAGGGCGTGCTGCGCAGCGTCGATTCGGCCAGCTGGTGCTGATGGAATTCATCCTGATACTGGAAGTGCTGCGGCAGAAGAAACATGCCTTCGGACCACATCACGCGGCTCTGCTTACTCATGAACGCCTTCCACTAATGAATCGAACTTTGACTGCACGCCTTTCTGTGCGCTCTGTTGCGCAGAGTCCGCGGCGGTGTCCTTGGCCTTTTGCACCATCGCGTCCTGCACCTGTTGGCTCAGGGGCGGATTGCCCGCATTGGCGGCGGGCTCGGCCGTGGGCATGACGTTGCTTTTGGCGAACTGCGCCTCGGTCTGCGGCTTGTTCAGCACGTCGTTGCCACGCACCGCCAGCACGTGGTTGTTGTCGACCAGCACACGCAGGCCGTCGGAGGAAAACCAGATGCCGTCCTTGCGCAGCGAGTTGGCATCGAAGGCGACTTTCCAGTGGCTCTTCTCGTCGGAGCGGAAGAACGCAGCGATGCCGACATAGCCGGTGGCCGTGTTCAGCGGCCACTGGTCGATCTGGCCCATGCCCGGCAGCAACGTGATTTCCTGGCTGTCGATGAGCGTGTTGCCGAGGGCCTGCTGCGGGTTGTCCCACAGCGAATCGGCGTCGATGGACGCAAACCGCTCCAGGGCCGTGAGCTGGTACACCCGCAGCACGACCGACAGCGGCCGGCCGCTCTCATCGGGGTTCAGCTGGTTGCCGCCGTCGGCCGTCAGGATGACTTTTTCCTTGTCGCCGAACAGCATGTCACCGGCCCACGTGTCATCGACGCGCTTGCTGGCCCGGTCGGTGATGCCGCAGGCGGTGAGCGCCATCACGACCGTCAAAAGGGTCACACGGGTGGCCCAGCCGGCCCCGGCGCAAAGACGTTCCCTGTTTCGCATGTTCATGACTGCTACCTATGAATGCTCAATCAAATCAAGCCGGATCACGTGAGGCTGTAGGCGAAATCGCCGTCGCCGGTCAGTTCGATGTTCAGGCTCTGAATCGGTTTGTCCTGGGCCATGCGTTCCAGCACGTGCTGGGACAGTTCCGGCATGAGGGTCTTGGACAGAATGTTGTCGATGTTGCGTGCGCCGCTGTCGACCTCGGTGCAACGCGCGGCGATGGCCTTGACCAGCGCCTCGTCGTAGCCGAGCACCGCCTGATGGTTGCGCTCGAAGCGTTTGCGAATGCGCTCCAGCTTCAGGGCAACGATGCGCTCCAGAATCTCGTCCTGAACCGGGTAGTACGGCACGATGGTCAGGCGCCCGAGGAAGGCGGGCTTGAACACCTGATTCAGCTCGTCGCGCAGGTCCTCGACAATCTCGTCCGGGGTCGGCTGCTCGGTGGTGTTCAGGCAGCGCTCCATGATGCGATCGGTGCCGGTGTTGGAAGTGAGGATGATCACCGTGTTGCGGAAGTTGATCTCGCGACCTTCGCCGTCATCCAACACGCCCTTGTCGAACACCTGGAAGAACAGCTCAAGCACGTCCGGGTGGGCTTTTTCCACTTCGTCCAGCAGCACCACGCTGTAGGGTTTGCGCCGGACCGCTTCGGTCAGCACGCCGCCTTCGCCGTAACCGACGTAGCCGGGTGGCGAGCCCTTGAGGCTGGAAACGGTGTGGGCTTCCTGGTACTCGGACATGTTGATGGTGATGACGTTACGCTCGCCGCCGTACAGCGTGTCGGCAAGCGCCAGGGCGGTTTCGGTCTTGCCGACGCCGCTCGGTCCTAGCAGCAGGAACACGCCGATGGGCTTGTTCGGGTCCTCCATGCGCGCCCGGGAAATCTTGATGCGTTTGCCGATCTCCGCCAGGGCGTGATCCTGCCCCAGCACGCGCTCGCCCAGCAGTGCCGGCAGACGCTGCACGGTGTCGATTTCGTTGCGCAGCATCTTGCCCAGCGGGATGCCGGTCCAGCCGGAAATCACCTCGCCGATGGTGCCGCCGTCGACCAATGCGTGGACCAGCGGCTGCTCGCCCTGAACGGCTGACAGCTCGGCGCGCACGGCGGAAATCTCGCTGACATCAGGGGTCTCGACGCTGCCCAGCTCAGCCAGTTTCTTGACCAGATCCAGCTCGCGCTGCCATTGCTGCTCCAGGGTTTCGCGGGTGTTCTGGACGCTCTGCAATTCTTCGTTCAGCGCGGCCAGACGGCGTGAGTGGTCGCTGCCTTTGGCGGCTTCCTGCTGCAGCACGGCGATCTCGGCCTGGACGTTGTCGATCTGGCGCTTGCAGTCTTCCAGCGGGCCGGGCTGCGCCGACTGCGCCAGGGCCACGCGGGCGCAGGCGGTGTCGAGCACGCTGACGGCTTTGTCCGGCAACTGACGCCCGGTGATGTAGCGGTTGGACAGGCGCACGGCCTGCACCAGCGCTTCATCCATGACTGTGACCTTGTGGTGATCCTGCATTTTGCCGAGCAGGCCACGGAGCATGTAAATGGCTTTGTCTTCGTCCGGCTCCTCGACCTTGACCACCTGGAAGCGGCGGGCGAGGGCGGCGTCTTTCTCGAAGTACTTTTTGTATTCCGCCCAGGTAGTCGCGGCGATGGTGCGCAGCTCGCCACGGGCCAGTGCCGGTTTCAGCAGGTTGGCGGCATCGTTCTGCCCGGCCTGACCACCGGAGCCGATCAGCGTGTGGGCTTCGTCGATAAACAGAATGATCGGGTGCAGGCTGCGTTTGGTTTCTTCGATGACCGACTTCAGGCGGTTTTCGAACTCGCCCTTGACCCCGGCGCCGGCTTGCAGCAGGCCCAGATCGAGGGTGTGAATCGCCACGTCCTTGAGCACCGACGGCACGTCGCCCTGGACGATGCGCAACGCCAGGCCTTCGACGACCGCGGTTTTACCCACGCCGGCTTCACCGGTGAGGATCGGGTTGTTCTGCCGGCGACGGGTCAGAATGTCGACCATCTGCCGCACTTCGAACTCGCGGCCCAGCACCGGATCGATGCGACCGTCGCGGGCGCTCTGGGTCAGGTTGATGGTGTATTGATCCAGCCCCGGCGTTTTGCCGTTGCCCTGAACGGTGCGGCCATTGGCGGCTTTCGGGCTTTCCAGCGGACTGGCCAGCCCCGATTCCGGGCTGCCTTCCACCAGCGCCGCGAGGTTGACCCGCAGGTCGTCGGCGTTGATTTTGTCCAGCTCTGGCGCCGAGGCGACGACCACGCGGTGCAGCTCGTCATCGTCCAGCAACGCTTGAATCAGGTAGCCGGTGCGGATCTGGCTCTGGCCGAATTCGATGGAGGCCAAAACCCAGGCCTGCTCGATCATCCGAGTGATGTGCGGCGACAGGGCCGGCGTGCGCGTGTTGCCTTTCTTGAAGGTGCCGAGGGCGGTGACCAACTGCGCCTGCAGGCGCTCGGGGACCACGTCGTAGTGACGAAGGATCGCCGGCAGATCGTTGTCGTTGTTTTCCAGCAGCTGCAGCAGCAAGTGCTCGACTTCAACGTCGTAATGATTTTCTGACAAGCACAGGGCGGCAGCGCCTTCTGTGGCTGTGCGACTGGTTTCGTTCAGTTTGGCGAACAGCGACTTCAGGTTCACAGTGATACCCCATCAAAAGGAATATGGAAAAGAGCACAACGGGCCGGCTCGACATCGGCGCCCGGACGTTTCAACCAGCCCAGCCAGCCCAGCGCGACGTTGCCCTGCCGGCCGATTTTCGCCAGCGGCACCGCCTCGCGCTTGAGGGTCGGCGCGATCTGGAAATCCAGGTGCGCGCCAACGTAAAAACGCACCAGCTCCACCAGCTTCTGGTAGTCCTCGGTGCCGGGCTGAAAACGCTGATAGTCGGCCAGCGTCAACGGGCCGATGTCGATGCGCACGGTGGACTGGTAATCCCAGACCCGGTTGCCGACCACGGCGCTTTGCCCGAGGGCGGCATTCTTGCGGCCCAGCTGGGTGCACTGGCTGACGTCGAGCTTCAGCCAGCGCCCGGCGAACTGCCGGACCTTGAACGGCAGCGAGAAGTAAAAGCTCAGCATCACTTGCAGGTTCAGCGCGTTGCGCGGCTTCTGCGCGAACATCCCCGAGAAATAGCTGAACAGCTCCCGACGCAGCGGTGAGCCTTCAGGGCCGAACTTCTGTTTCTGCGCCTGCGGGCCGAGGCCCACCAGGTGCAGCAGGTAGCGATCAAAGTCGGACGTGCCGTTGCGCTCGTACTCGATGTAAAACTTGTACTTCTGCCAGGCCTCGTAGAACAGCGTGGTCATGCGGTGCGAGAACACGTCGAGAAACGCGTGAGCAGCGTCGTCGCGGTACTGAATGTGGCGCTCCAGCAACAGCTCGGTGTACGGGCGCGGCAACACGCCGGACGGCCCGACCAGCCCCATGAACGTCACCTGCACTTCGGTCAGCGGCAGCCCGGCCGCAGACACCTTGCCTTCACGCTCGAATTTCAGATCGCTGACTTCGCTCGCCGGGAAATTCAGCGACAGCTGCGAACGAAAGCGCAACGGGTCTTCATGGGGCCGCGTCTGCAGGTCCATTTGCCCGTTCCTGCTGTAATGCAGGCGGAGCAAACGCACCAACTGAAAGAATTCGAATCGGTGCGGCTCAGCCCGTGCCTGGTCGATCAGACCAGGGGTTGATCGCCGGTTCGCGGGGGCCATCGGACCACTCTCTTTTCGCGCTGCAAGGTGCGCAGGGTTAATTGGGTAAAACTGTTGATCGAGCAGTACTGGCCGAAGAAATGGTCGAGCACCATGCCGAACAGAAACACGCCGCTGCCGGTGTACTGGCTTTCATCGAACTTGAGGGTGATGCCCACGCCGCGCACGAAGTTCGGACGCGGGTGGCCGATCCGCGCGACCACCGGCTCGCTGCTGACCGAGACAATGCCGTTGATCTGCTTACGGATCGCCGAGGTGTTGCGGTAGTTGTAGAGCGACAGCAATTCCAGCAGCACGTCGCGGCCTTTGCTGACCAGCGACATGTGGTTCAGCGACAGGTGCGAGACCAGGCGCCAGATCACGCCGTTGCCCAGTGGCACGCGCACCGACGCGGTGGGTTTGCGCAGGCAGCGGATGTCGTCGATGACCGAGCCTGCCGGGACGCTGAAATCCCCGCGCGCGCCACCGAAGGGCAGCAGCGAAGGCAGGTCCCGGTTGCTGCAGGTCAGGCGGATGCTCAAGGTATCGCTGGCCGAGTTGATCAGCTCCAGATCTCGGTCAACCACACGAATGAACATGTCGGTGCCGTCCCGTTGTCGGCTCTGGGAGGGGCGTCGGCGGGCGATCCAGAAGCTGTTGCCCGGACCCTGATCGGCGCGCGGCTCGAAGAACGGATGACAGCTGCTGACCTGCTCCAGGCCGCCGACTTTCTTGACCCGGCGCACGCGGTCAATGGACACCACCTCGGCTGTGTTTTGCATGCGCACGTCCGGGATGATGGCGTATTCATGCTGAGCATGGGTCAGGGTGATCGGCTCGGCCTGCTGGCGGAACAGGTTGATGATCGGCGTGCAGTTGAGCTTGAAGTTGGCGCGGCCGATGTTCTGGGTCAGACGGGCCAGGCGGTCGTGCAGGTCGTAGTCGGAAAAGTAGAAATTGATCTCGACCTTGCCCAGCTTCTTGCCCGCCAGAATGCGGCGGAAACCGGACAGGTCGAAGAACATGAACTTGTCCGGGAAGGTGAAGTATTCGTGCAGCAGCCGGTAGCCGAGGAACGAACGCTCCGAATAATCCACCAGCCCTTCATCCAGACCGTAACCAACCGCCTTCAGCGCGTCGGCCGGCAGGGCCACTTCGCGCATGCGGCCGTCGTCTTCAAAGGTCAGCGTGGCTTTGGCCAGGTTGTTGAAGAGCAACTCGTACAGCTGCAGCATCAGCGTGCTTTCGCCATCGAGGAAGAAGCGCAACGAGTCCAGCTCCATCTGGCCGAACAGCACGTCGGAGGTCGCCGTCAGGCCGATGCGCAAACGCGCCACCAAGTCCGCGCTATGGCCGTTGAACGCCGAGCGTTCCATCTCCACGAACGAGGCCTGCTGCACGCTGATCGGCCACAGGTCGACCGGGTAGCACGTGCGGAACTTGCACACCACGCTGTCGATGGGCGTGGCATGAATCTCGGTGTGACGGGCGACGCGATAGGCGTCGGTGACTTTCTCGTTCTTGCCCAGGGTGAACTCGACGATGGACATCGACGGGGTAGGGCGCAGGTAGTGCGGGTACAGCACCTCAAGGAACGACTCGACGATTTCCGGAAACTCGTCATCGAGCTTCTTGTGCACCCGTGCCGCGAGAAACGAAAACGCCTCGATCAACCGCTCGGTATGCGGGTCCTCGCAGTTATCGCCCTCGATGAGCAACCGCGAGGCGATTTTCGGGTACTGGCTCGCGAACTCCTGGCCCAGAAAGCGCAGGTGCGACAGTTCCTTTTCGTAATAGGGGAGCAGGTCGTCGAGCATCAGTTGAGGTTCTGTACTGTGTATTCCTGGGTATTGACCTGCAACACCGCGTCAAAGGAAACCTGACGGGAGATGTCTTGCAGGCGCAGTACGGCGTCAACGCGAAAGGTCAGCATGCGTTGGCCGGTTTGTTGTGCGAGCAGTTGAACCTTGACGCTGCGAAAGCGCCGGTCGCCGTCGGAAATCGCTTTCTCCAGCTGCTGCTGAATCAGGTAGCGGTCCTGCGGGTCGAGCACGCTTTTGCTGGTGAAATCGGGCATGCCGTAGTCGAGGATCGTCCCCGGCAGTTGCGGAAAACCGGCGAGTTCGCCAGCCACCAGGGACTGACGGGTGTTCACCAGGATTTCCAGGTCCCGCACGATGCTGGCCTTGTAATCGGCCAGCGAACACAAGCGTTGCGCCGAGGCTTCAACGGACTGGTGCGGACGGTCGTCCAGCAACCGGTCCAGCAGTGACGGCAACAGCTTGTGTTGGCTACTCATGTTGCCTCCCTGGCAGACCCGATTCGGTTAACCGCGTGTGGATTGCGGCAGTTCGGCGACCAGTCGCAGCGACGCCGTCAGTTCATCCAGTTGGTAGTGCGGACGCAGGTACGTCACGGCCTTGTACACGCCAGGCTTGCCCGGCACTTCGAAGACTTCGGCACGGGCTTCACGCAGCGGGAACTTGGCCTTGGCTTCCTGACTGGCGGTGTCGTCGAGCAGCACGTAGCTGGACAGCCACTTGTTGAGGAACATCTCGACGTCTTTGCGCGAAGCGAAGCTACCGACCTTGTCGCGCATGATCGCCTTCATGTAGTGAGCGATGCGCGAGGTGGCGAAGATGTATTGCAACTGCGCCGAGAGACGGGCGTTGGCATTGGCGATGTCGGTGTTGTACTGCTTTTGCTTCTGCGTCGACTGGGTGCCGAAGAACGCCGCGTAGTCGGTGCCCTTGCAGTGCACCAGCGGAATGAAACCGAGGTCGGAGAGTTCTTTCTCGCGGCGGTCGGTAATCGCGATTTCGGTCGGGCACTTGAGGGCGATTTCGCCGTCGTCGGTCTTGAACGTGTGGGTCGGCAGACCTTCCACCAGACCGCCGCCTTCCACGCCACGAATCGCCACGCACCAGCCGTAGCGGGAGAACGCGTCGGTGACGCGAGTGCCGAGGGCGTAGGCAGCGTTCATCCACAGGTATTTGTTGTGGTCGCGGCCATCGACGCTTTCGACGAAGTTGAATTCCTCGACCGGCGTGGTATCCGGGCCATACGGCAGGCGACCCAGCACGTGGGGCAGGGTCAGGCCGACATAACGGGAGTCTTCGGAATTACGGAAGGACTTCCACTTGGCGTATTCGACGGTGTCGAAGATCTTCGCCAGGTCACGCGGGCCGGACATGTCGGTGAACGAGTCCCAGCCAAACAGCTCAGGCGACGCCGCCGAAATGAATGGCGCGTGGGCCGCGGCGGCGACGTGGGAGATCTCTTCGAGCAGGTACATGTCTTCCGGGTTACGGTTGAACTCGTAATCACCCAGCAGCATGCCGAATGGTGCGCCACCAAAGGTGCCGTACTCTTCTTCGTAAATCTTCTTGAAGAGCGCGCTCTGGTCGAATTCGGACGAGGCCTTGAGGTCACGGACCAGGTCTTTCTTCGACGCATTGAGCAGGTGAATCTTCAGCGTGGTGCTGGTCTCGGTCTGGTCGACCTGGTATTTCAGACCACGCCAGGACGCTTCCAGCTGCTGGAATTCACGGGCGTGCATGATCTCGTTCATCTGCTCGGAGAGCATCGAATCGATCTCGGCGATGCGCGCATCGAGCACGGCGATCAGGTCTTTGCTTGGCGTCATTTCGCCTTCGAGCACCTGGCCCACCAGCTCGCCGATCAGATCACGGGTACGGGTGCGTTCGGTTTCGGAGCGGGCAACACGGCTTTCGGAAATGATGCTGTCGAGCAGCGAAGACTGCGGGGCGAAGTTTTCCACTTCAACCAGATCAGTGTCCTGCTGGGCCACGGTTTGTTTGTCGTTCATGGTCGTGCTCCTGCTTACTCTTTGGCGTCGGTGGCGGGAACGGCGGCTTCACGACCGAATTCCTTGCCCAGCGTTTTCAGCTTCTCGGTGTTCTGCAACACGTCCATCAACAGCTCTTCAAGCTTGTCGTTGCCGCCCATCTTGTTGCGCAGATCGGCAAGCTTGTTGCGCACTTCCAGCAGCTTGCGCAGCGGCTCGACTTGCTTGACCACGTTCTGCGGTTCGAAGTCTTCGAGGGCGTTGAAGTTGAGCTCGACGCCCAGCTGCGTGCCGTTCTTGGCCAGCGTGTTGTCGACGCGATAGGCCAGGCGCGGCTTGATGCCTTTGAGCACGCCATTGAAGTTGTCGCGGTCGATGAAGATGAATTTGCGATCCTTGAGCTTGGGCAGTGGCTCAAGGGGGTTGCCGGAAAAATCGCCCAGCACGCCGACGACAAAGGGCAGCTCTTTCTTTTCCTGAGCATCGCCGATGTCGACGTCGTAGGTGATGTGGACCCGAGGGGCGCGAACGCGGTCGAGTTTGTGCTGGGTACTTTCCTTCTTCGCCATCGTGTTCTCCTGTGCGAGCAACTCGCTGCAAGTCATTTTGCGTGTCGGCTCGACGTTGAGCCGAGTGCTTTACAGTCCTTCGATCGTCATCAGCAGGCGCTGACGAATCTCATCTTTCATGTCCATGATGCTGTCCTGGCCCACCAGTTCTTCAAAACTGGCGTTCCCGGCAATCTGCGTGCTGCTGCGAATGACCGAGTCGTCCGGCAGCGTCGAGCGCACCGGGGAGCTGATCACGCAGAACGGCAGGTCGCCAAAATCCTTCAGTCGCTCAAAACTCACCGGAAACCGCAGGCCGTCAAACAAACGCCCAAGGCCCGGTGATTTGCTGACGCAGTAAAACAGCACCAGGTAGTGCACGACGAAACGGTACAACTCGGCGCTGCTGCGGTTGGGGTCTTTGATGACGCTGCGAAAGCGCGCCAAGTCAAAGGAGTTGAACCCGATCACCCAGCGCGTCGGGCTGGTGATGCGGATGGTCTGACCGCTGTCGGCCAGGACCTTGTCGTATTCCAGCGGAAACAGCTCGGGTGTGGTGCTGATCAGGTTCAGCGGCACTTCCATCTCATTGACCAACTGGAACGGAGACGCCGAACCAATCCTGTCGTACAGCTCTTTGAGTTCCTTGAAGTGATGCTGGGTCTCCCGACCACTGCTGCGCTGGGCACCCTGGAGGTACTCACCAAACAGATTCTGCGGACGAATCAGCAGCGCCAGCGTGGCCAGGTAATCGGACGCCTGTGCTTTAAGCACGTCGGAAATAGCCCGGGTCTGGCTGCGCAGCTTTATGAGTGCTTCTACGTCAAACGTTTGAGTCATTGGTACATCGTCCCTGAACCCTTCTCAACAATGCGGCGAATGCGGCGAAACATAGTGAAGAGATCGCGTCGCCCGGCTGGCACACCTTCTCGAAAAGCTGATTCGGATGAAAGTCATCCCGAAAACTCAATGCGAAGGTTAGGCACATGAAACGTGGCCGAACACCGATAGCTAGTAGCCAGCAGTGTCAGCTCAGGCAGTTAATTGTGTGGGAAAGTTCCTACAGACGCGAAGTTTTTCTCACATTTGATACAGCTCGCAATGATGTCTCAAGGCTACTAGGGGACTTTATGGGGTGGTCGGAATGGCTCTAGCCCTTGTGGATCAAGGGCTGCAGGGTTTTATTGGATCCCTTCGGCAGGTGTAAAGAAAAGCGCGGAAAGGTGAACCGGTTGACCTAGTGATCTGAACTAAGCGGGCAACTAAGGAAAATGAGTGGAAACGAGTGGGGCGGAGGGGGTGGCAAGTCTCGGGATTTTTTTGCGGAAATTGGATTTTTTCGGGGGAGGGATGATGTAGTTTGCGCAGGTTCGGCTTGAGTCTTTGGCTTGGGTCGAACGTGTTTTTGTGGACGTTATTTATCAAGGAGCGGGGCTATGGAAATGCGAGGTTGGTTGAGGGCGATTCTGGGTCGCGAGGGGCGGGTGGAGGAGGTTGTGCCAGGGCCGAAGTCAGAGTCAGCTTCTGCCGACGGCAAGGAGCAGGGGCAGGAGGAGCCGTTATCGCGGGTGCAGCAACTTCTCAGCGGGTTGCCGGTTTGTCAGGCGCCTGGTGCGTTCGCGACGCCGCCGCCCGTTTGTCCTTCGGTCTGGGAAAGAGACAAGGCATTACTCGCCAGGTATCACGCCTATGTGGACGACGCCGAGAAGATTGGCTGGCGAGCGCTGCCGGACCCTACTCAGGAAGAGGGACGTGCGCTTGCAGCGCAATGGCGGTCCAGGGCGATCGACCTTTCCAACGCCAAAGCCACCGAGCAATGTGACGGAATTTACTGGTACTTCCAAAGCGCAGCCATCGCTTCACTGTTCGCGGACGGACCGGAATCGGAAGCCTTTGCCCGCTACAGGAGAGATGCGGAATCGTATCGGGGATGGCGCAGGGTGAGCGGTCAGGTGCGGTTGTTTGATGAGTATGTGAGCGTGATTGCGTCTGGCCCATAGCTCAAGCCGGGCGCTGAGTGAAGGGCTGACTGGACCCTTTGGGCTAGACCGCTTCGCGAGCAAGGCCCGACTGGTCTCATGTGGGCCACAGATCCGGGACACACTGCAGATTCTGTGGGAGTGAGCTTGCTCACGAAGAGGCCGGTGCGTTCAGCAGATATCCGTCGGCTGGAATACCATTCGCGAGCAAGCTCGCTCCCACGGCATGGTGGGCTGACCCGATATTTTGGCCAGTTTCGGAAAACTTGTGGGAGTGACCGGAGTGGCGCTTCACCGTGCTCACGAAGAGGTCTTCAGATGTCACGCTGCTCATCGACGTACAAGGATTTATAGCGCGCCATGGCATCGGTGAGTCGGCGCTTCAGGTAATCATTGGTGTGCCCAAGCGCCGCCAGGATCTGCGCAGATTCCTCGTGATAGCAGGCGCGCTTTTCCAACGACCACGTCGATGGCGCGGATTGGAGATTGGTGATTCGGTCGCACAATTTAATGGCCGCCGCTTCCCGGGAATGCGCGGCGATTGCCTGGAAATAGCGCTCGTCCGAGAACGGAACGATCAGGTTCTTGCTCAGGCAGGCGACAGTCGATGCGACAACGGCGCCGAACACTTCAGCCAATGCCTCCTCCGAGATCGCGGTGTCCTCGATCACGTCATGCAGCAGCGCGGCAGGCATGGCGATTGCCAGATCACCGATGTCACTTTCCCGGTCCGCGAAAATCAGCTCGTTGGCGACCATCGCAACATGGGTGGTGTACGGCAGATTCGATCCCTTCATCATCTGCCCGACGTGGGCGTGGGAGGCGAACAGCCAGGCTTTGTTGTAGAGGTGCTGCAGGTCGGTGGACGGCAAACGTTTTACTCCTGAAGTGGGGGGGCTGGGCGGTGCAGGCTTTCGAGGGGCTGGCCGTCTGGGAGTCGAATTTTCAATCCGCGACCGATCTGGCTGCCGATGTAGTAAGCGATGCCGAGTGCATCAGCAAGGTCCGGATCCGTCTCTCCGAACTCCTTCCCGGCCAACGCGCCAATGGTCAGTCTGTGCAGGCGGCTCTTGTCTTTTTCGGTGCCCAGCAAGACGTTTCTGATGAAGTCGAGCTGGATCAGCGCGCTTGCGTAAAGTGGGAACGCTGGACACGATGCCTCCCTCTGGCGCGTGATCGCAATGGCTTCATCGATGTAGTCGATGGCTTTTTTCAACGGGTCGTTTCCCTGTCGTACGGAGCCGTTTGCTAGATCGCGGTGCCTCTGTTCCAACCTGGCTTTTGCATCAGTAATTCGTCCAGCTCTTGTCGGCGGCAGCGGTTGACGAATTGAACCGCTGAGGCGAGATCGTGGTGGAAGCGTTCGAACATTTGTTGGTCTATTGCGTAATATTCTTCGTAGTCCACAAAGCCGCTGCTTACCGGAAATGATACGTAGAACTGGCCTGAGGTTTCTTCGACTCCCAGGGAGAACATTTCTTCTCGGTTTACGTGGATCCGGGTGAATTTCATGCTGAGGTACCTAACGATGGTCTTTGGATTCGCCGCAATGCTAGCAAGCGAAGCCTCGTTTCGAGCCTGGCTTTTGCATCAGCAACTCGTCCATCTCTCGCCGACGGCAACGGTTGACGAATTCAAGCGCTGAGGCGAGATCGTGGTGGAAGCGTTCGGACATCTGTTGGTCTATTGCGTAATATTCTTCGTACTCGATCAAGCCGTTGAAAACAGGGAAAGCCACAAAGAACTGGCCTGAGGTTTCTTCGATGCCAAGACAGAACCTTTCTTCTCGGTTTACGTAAGTGTCGCTGAATGTCATCGTTCGTAGGGCTCCAGTTTGCTTGCTAAAGCAGCTTTAGCGCTGCCTCATTATGCAATATCTGATAAAGCTCGCTGCGCAAAGCTTTACACAGGTTGGTTGTCGTTGAGCAAGGCGGTGCGAATGAGGTCGAGTTTTTGTCTGGTCAACCGTCAGTGATCGACGATGAATGTATGTGCTTATGGGCTAGGGAACGGTAATGATTGATGCGCATAATCTCAAGAAGGTCAGTTGGACATTGCTAACATTCCTTTTATCCATGATGGCCCTAGGTCCATCAAATCTTGAATTTTTCTGGCATCTGTACCTCGTGGTGGCGCTGCTGGCGATTCTGTGGACTCTCTACCTGGTTTATTTTTGTGAGAGATTTACCGTTTATATGATCTCGCTGGTCGTGGCGTTTTTAGGCGCGTTTTGTTCACCAGTCTGCTCGGTCGCGTATCTCGCAGCAGGAAGCATCTGGGGCAAAGAGGGTCTTCTGCCGTTATTGCTAGGGTGCGCCCCGGTTGGTATCACGCTGCTGACCTACTATGCACTGGCCAGAGGTAGATCATCCTTTCATCCGTTCGAATATGACGGGCTAAAAGTTCAGCCGAGGTATGAGAATAGACAGCGATCAGTTGCCTCGTATAATCCCGTGTTAGTTGCCGGGGCTACAACCTTGGCGGCAAGTATTACTATAAATTCACTCGGCCATTTAACTGCTGCAATGGTCGCTATGGTTGGACTGCAGGCGTTTTGCATCGCCGCGTTGTTTCACGCTCGGCACATCATCAGGGGGCTACGCGCGCTCCGCCTTCAAGAACAATCAATGCCTACGCCCTACACGTTCATGCAAATTGACCAAATTCGCGAAGCGCGGAGGCGCTGGTATTTGAGCAGATGGTTCACGTCGATCGCGGCTTGGAGGGTGTCGCAGGATGACTGATTGCTCGATGATTCGTCTCGACTTGGTTTGGTGGGTATCTCGCATCGCTGATTTGTGAACGGTTATAGCGACGGAAACGGCGCGGTGTGGGTTGACGTCATCCGATAGCCAGGCGGGATGGAACCGGAAGGCAGTTGCAGGGCAGAAGCCAGTGCCCATTCGCCGATGCGTGCGCGTCTAACACATTTCGACAATCCAGAGACCGTTTGGCTGCGCAGTCTTCCTGCAACGAGGCGGACTGCTGGAACTCCCAAGCACGATACTCAACGCTGCGCAAAATCGACTCACCGGGTTGACAGGGAGATGCTCAAAAGTGTCTCCTTTCTCGCGGTGACGCCTGTAACGATTCTGAGACTGTGACCTCCTTCGTAATTTATGCGCTGCGAAGATATGAGAGGTCCGACTTCCTGAATACTTTTCGCAGCCGGTTGCAAGGCTTGGAATTCAACTACGGGGACAGTTGCCGCCGATTGCAATTTTTTTGCTCGAAAAGCTATCGCTCGCTACAAGCGTTGATAGTGCGACCGGGAATTCATCATTAATGTGCAGATTGGAGTTATCTGGTTCAATGAATACGATGTATGATCCAGACCCGCGTACAATCAAACGAGGTCCCCTATTGACCTTTCTGTTTGTCGTGGGCGCAGGTGCGTTTGGGCCTGCTAACTTTCCTGAATGCACTTGGCTATATTTCGGTTTCGTGGCCTTATTCTTTTTATATATTCTCTATATGATTTACTGGTGTGAAAGTTTCACATCTTTCACGCTCGGCATGTTTTCGTCATTTGTATTCTCATTTGGCGTCGCTGCGGCGGGTCTAGCCCATGTCGCGCTTGTCGTAGATTTGCACGCTTCGAGATCCCAGGCTGCCGTTGCAAATATAGGGCTCGTGGCGTTGATGGGATTGATCTACGCATTTGTCTATTTTTCTCCTCGTAAGAGTTTTCCTTTTCAAACCGATGGGAACAAGGTTTCACGTGTCGCTATGCGAAGCAGTCATTACAGTCCCGGCCTCATTGCAGGTGTTGGTACTGTGGTATCAGCTCTTTTGATCAACTCTGTGTCATCACTGACGTCTAGCGCCGTCGCTGTGTTGGGCGTCTTTTTTTGCTGCGTTGCCCTCATGCTTTATGAACGTGATGCGATTAGCGGCCTGCGCACCCTCCGTTCTCGGGAGAAGTCCATGCCTGCTCCATTCACCTTCAAGCGAATCGACGAGATCCGTAAAGCCCGCAGCCGTTGGTGGATCAGTAGATTGTTCAAGTGGATTAGTTCCCGGCACCAGTGACCAGGTGCATGATTAAAGGTAATTCTGCGCACGCTGAATTGTCTCTTCGCGTATTCACCCAAGGGGTAAAGGAGATTTACATGATCATGCACCTCGCATCGTTTCTCGCGCCGCAGAACGTACAGCTGATCGCGTCCAGGCTCTGCCAATCCGAAACCGCCGAGTTGCGCGCTGTCGACAGACGCAGGATCTCTAGCCAATCAAAGTCTGTGCTTGAGGGTATGGGTTGGGTTGGAATATTTATTGATCCATGGGTTGAGGCAAACCGATAAAGAATGCGTTGAAGCGTTGAAAGGGATACTGGCTGATGATTTTGGACTCCGATTATCTCAAGCACGGTGCTTGGGTCTCGTTTATCGCACTTGTCTTTTCCATGGCTATCGGGCTCTCTGCGGTTCCGCTCTTCTGGCCAGCCTATATTCTGGTTTTTCTCTTGAAACTTAGCTGGTTTCTCTACCTGATCTATTTTTGTGAGAGGTTTACATTTTATTTGTGGTCAGTCCTAGCCAGTGTGCTGAGCTTCTTGATCATACTAGCAGGCAGTGCCGCTTACGCTTCCGCTGCCGACGTGTGGGGCCCGGCAAGTGCCGAGGCATTCATTGCAGGATTGTTACCCGTGGCTTTAGTATTTTTTACTTATTTTATAATTGCGCGCACAAAACCGTCGTTTCATCCGTTTGAATACAGTGGAAACAAGGTAAAGGTAGTGCCGAGAATTAGTCAGAGCAAGTCAGCAAGGTATCCGGCTGCGTTGTTGGCTGGTGCCTCCACATTAGTCGCGAGTATCTTCGTCAAAATCTTTGGGGTACCCGCAGCGGGAGTTGTTGGTGCGGTCGTCCTGACGACCTGCGCTTTAGTGATTCTTTACCACCTGCGTCATTCAGTTAGAGCGCTGCGCACGTTGAGCATAAAAGAAAAAACCACATCAGGGCGCTACACGTTTATGGAAATCGACGGCATCCGCGAAGCGCGCGGTAGGTGGTGGATCAGTAGATTTTTCACCTGGGTTGGCTCTAGGTGCGCCTCGACGGACGCCTAGGCCATTCGGGGTATGGTAGCCCGTATTTCCCAGTACTTTCGGCAGGTACCCGGTACAAACGGGATTCCGGCAATCGGCTCTACAAGAATGCTGGAGTAACTATAGTTGATTTTGTTTCCCACTTGACGTAGCTAGTAGGCCGTCTGGCTCTGTAGTGCCCTCTGGATCTAGTGAATCCTCATGAAGACCTTGACCCTGAACCTGCGGCGCCGCCGCGGTAGGGTAGATCACTAAATGTGTACCTGATGTCGGGCCAAGTTCACGAGTGGCCATGGCTATGTCACCTTTAGGGATGATTTACACATGAGCCTCGACCACCTTTGTCGTTGGCATCGTAAATGACTTGGGAGAGAGTAGCCTTGCTGCTAAGCGTTTCCGGTCCTCAAGACGCTGCCATATTCGTGAATTGATTCGGCGAGTTATATAGCTTCCCCTCGTCTAGTTCCGGGCTTCTGTATGAGCAACTCGTCCAGCTGTCTGTTGCGGCATTTGGTAACGAACGTCAGTGCGGCATTCAGATCACTTTGGAATAGATCAAGCTGCGCGCGATCAATTTCGTAATATTCTTCATACTCAATCATGTCATTTCTCACCGGAAATGAAGCATAGAACTTTCCTGAAAATTCTTCTATTCCTAGTGAGAAGCGCTTTTCGCGATTGAAGTGAATATCTGTAAATTTCATAAGGTCCTCTGCGATAGATCAGTCTTTAAAATTCGATCCGCGGATACCTCTTATTGATGCCGGCAGGTGTCCTCGATCACGTTGTGCAGAAGCGCGGCAGGTATCGCGATGGACAGATCACCGATTTCACTTTCCCGGTCCGCGAAAAATCAGTTCGTTCACGCTCACCATGCCACCTGGGCGAGCCGCCCTAAAGAGTGATATCTCAGAAGGACAAATCGATGCTGACGATCTTTTTACTCTTTTCCAACGCTTCGCTATCGCTTGTCTCGTTTGGCGTTAACCTGTTCAGGAAGTCTTCCAGACTGGAAGAAATCAAGACATATCCCCGGTCGACACCCGCCGCGTCATGTGCCCAGTAATGAACGGCCCCAGTTGCTTTAGCAATGCAAAACTGGTCGCCCGCGGGCGATTCGCCGAAGGTGTAGGTCTTGTCGGGGATTCGGCCGGAATACATGTTGTTCCTCTGGAAGATGTTGTATCCGTCGGGTGATAGGCCATAGATGATGTCCAGGTCGTAGGTCCCGGTCTGGCTCACGAACTGGGCACCTCGGGTGAAGACTACTGCTCCGCCTAGATCGGAGGAGAGATCCACCAATAGATCCTCAATCTCAATGACACATCCCTCCTGCAGAGGTTCGTCAATCTGGCGAGAGGTTGGGCTTGCGCAATGAGCACCGAGTACCTCAGACATTCTTTTGCTGATTGCTCTCATGTTACCGCTCCTGACCCGATGACCCAGTGCCAATCCTTCAAATGATTATGCTCCATCAGGAACGGAGTCAGGGCAGTTAAGCTTGTCCCGGACGTGGTGTGCTGTGCGCACCAAGGGATCCCACAAGCCTGCCTCGCTGTTCCAGGCAGCGCCTGCCCAACGTTGGTCGGCGGTCAACTCAGCCCTGCGTTCGACCAAGCGTCGTTTGAGGATATCTGAGACGGCACTCAAATCAATCTTGGGCAGCGCTGCATATGGCCCGTCTGGCTGCGCTTCTTTATTCGCGAGGCAGTAGCAGTAGCACCAGATCCAGCTTTGAGCCATATAGATCGCCCGATTTTGATCTGGATAATGGTTGAGCAGTTTCAGCAAAGCCTGAACAAAACTCGCTGAGAATGAAGCGTTACGGGCGTTAAATTGCGGCATGAACAGCCGATCGAAAGCGACGACAACATTCTGAGGGTCGGCGTTGTCGTCTTTGGTCTCGAGAAAATAAAAGGGCTCGCCTGCGAGGAATCTGTCGAATTCATCGTGATGCAATGCAAGCTCAAGTACGTTGGCAGGTTCCTTGTTCATTCAGTTCTCCATCGTGAGCGTGTGGCGCGTGAACGAGGGTGATTTACGGCGTGGTCTGCGCGGGCTGCTTAATTGGAAGGAGACTACATCAGTTAGGTCGCTTCGAAGGCGTGTTCGGCTTCGATTATGATAAGACCCAGTGACAGGTTGTAAGGCCACTGATCCGAAATGACTCTAGCCATCCCGAGCTTACGATGGCTGATCAGTTCCGGAATCTCGCCTCGCGAAATCAGGTGTAAAGCCTTCAGTAGTACTGCTTTGAAGCGAATGAGTTGATCCTCGGTGGTGATCTCAAAAATCGCCTGCCGCCGGTCAGTCAGTGCGCAGTCAATTGCACGAAGGGCCGCTTCTATTTTTTGTTTGGCAGTTTCTCTGCGGTTCATCTTGGTGGCGTCCTGCATGACTTTTCTTCCGTTTTCATGATTCAGAAGCTCCCCGGCCCACGTGACCAAAACTGCCAGCAGCATACCGGTGATGGGCGCCGGTTGAGGAGAGCGGGGGTTGCTCAAGCCAACCGAACGCCATCAGCGCCTAGTGGTTTTGAGACCTGAATTCACGCATCCATTTCAGGGCAGGCGTTTCTCCCCCTGTGAGCTCAGTGCAAAAAGTTGCAAACGCCTGCTCAAGCGCTTCATACGCCTGGAGGCCTCGTTCGCTAAAGCGGTATCGCCCCGGAATCTGGCCCCACTCCCAAGGCGTCGTAATCGCCCCTTCCATGACGAGCTTTAGCAGAGGCTTCAGTTCAGCGTATAGCTCCGCTGCCTCAGCATCGAGATCGGCATACGCCTTGAGATGGGTTTCCAGGTTGAGTGCTGCAGCGTGAAGCTTGTTGTTACTCATGGTGAGTTCCTTCGCATGCAGCTGTGCGTGCAAATCTTTTGTAGATAGTGAGCTCGAACGTGTTACTTGCCGCGTCTCGCTTTGAAGGCTTTGAGAGCGTCGGATTCGCCGCCGGTAAGCTCAATGTAGAACGCAGCGTATGCTTCGGACAAATCACTGTAGCCTTGGAGATGGGTCTCCGAGAGCAGCCTGTAGCCTGGGATATCTCCGATTTCCACCGCCTGAAGAATGCTGCATCGCTCGGCCCGCTCGATAAGGTCCTGAAGCGAACCCGATAGTAACGCTGCGGCAGGGTCAACGACTGCGTATTTATCTAGCGTGCGCTGCAGCTCACGCGCCGATGCCTGGAGTTTGTTTTTATTCATCGCGGCCCTCTTCAAAACTGCCTTCCTGCGCATTACAAAAGCTGACCCTGCTGATCAGCGCTCCGCGGCAAGTTGCCGGTCTAAACGGGATTTCAGTCATCCTCTAGCCCTCGCTGCTCAAGTGGTGTTGAAGCGAGCCGCCACGGCTCTGCTGATGGTTGGGTAACCGCACCTTCGTGGCGTTCGGGCCGCAGTCCGCAGGCTGTGATCTGAGGGTGATGCGGATTCATGGAAACACGCTTCGAATCGGCGCAAATGCCAATAGACGAACGTCCCGCTAGAGATTATCAGGCACGAAGTCGGGACCTTCAAACTTGTCCCGAACGCCTAACGCCATGCGCATCAATGGCTCCCAGAGACCTTGCTTACTGTTCCACGACTCGCCTGCCCACCGCGTGTCGTTAATCAATTCAGCTTTGTTGGCCTCAAGTTCATGCTTGAGCGCTCTTGCGATGCCAGCTGTATCCATTTCAAAAAGGTCACCATACTTGCCGTTTGGATTTGACTTCTTTTGGATGAGGCAATATTGGTAATACTGGATCCAGTAAGATACAGCATAAATCGCTCGATTTTTGTCTGGGTAGGTGTCCAGAGCCTTTAACATTGCTGTTGCAAATTTGACCGCAAAGGTTTGATTCTTGGTTTTTATCCAATAGTCGAGCACTAACAAGTCGAAGGCAGCCTGCACGTTTTGTGGTTCTTTGGTGTCTACCTTGGCTTCTTGAAAATAGAAAGGCTCGCCGACGATAAATTTGTCGAGTGCGCCGTCCGCTAGCGCGATCAGCAACACATTGTCCAGGTTATCTGTCATTGGGTTCACGTCCTTGCGCAGTCAATTGCACGGATGGCCACCTCTTTTTTTGTTGGCGGTTTCCCTGCGGTTCATAGCGGGGGTGGCATCTGGCATGATTAATCCTTTCGTTTCCAGGGCCCAAGGCCTACCCGGGGCACGTGACCATACTCCCGCTAGCATACCGGTGATGCGTACCGGCCGGGTAGGATGAGCTCCTCAGCTTGAAGCTAGATATTAGCTATGGTGAATTTGCTCCTCACGCAGCTGTGCTTCCAAGCCAAGCGCGTGTTCGCTGATCGCCATGGAGATGTGCCGATTTATGGTCACCTGGATGAGCAATCCGCCATTTTTTTGCTCGATTCAATTAGCGTGTAAGAATGCGGTTAAGCAATCACCAAGGATGCGTTTATGACACTGCCCCGCTTTATCTACCATCCCGATCCCGTCGGTACCGGTTCGGTGCAACCTTCTTCCGTCACGTGCGTGAGTTGCAATCAGGCCCGCGGCTACATATACGCAGGGCCGGTATACGCCATTGAGGAATACGAAAACTGCATCTGCCCTTGGTGCATTGCCGACGGGAGTGCGCACCAGCGCCTGGGCGCGACGTTTGTCGATGACGAGAGCGTTGGCCTGGATGGCGATGACACGCTGAGCGAGGCGCAGATCGCCGAAGTCTGTCAGCGCACGCCTGGTTTCAGCGGGTGGCAGCAAGAATGCTGGTTCACTCACTGCGACGACGCGGCCGAATTCATCGGTAAGGCCGGCCACAAAGAGTTGATTGAAATGGGCCCGGCAGCCATCGCCGCCGTTCAGGACTCAACGGGATTGGAGGAGGGGCCGCAGTGGCAAGCGTTTTTAAATGCTCTGGATAAGGATCATGGCCCTACCGCCTACCTGTTCAAATGTCGTCACTGCGCCACGCTGGGCGCTTATCAAGACAACCATTGACGCCAAATGTTGAAGTCTATAAATAAAACAGAATGGCAAGCTCTCAAGCTCAGGCTTAAAAAGTACTTCGCGATTTTCTTCCTGGTCTGCCTCGGAGGGGCACTTATCTATGGCTACATCCACAAACCTGAGCTTCCTCCTCAAATAGTCCTGAAGCAAAACTTCATACCAGGGGAGTGGCTTTATATCGTGGAGGAGGGGAGGGACCCTTCAGATCCCAAGTGGCTAAAGTTCTACATGGATCATCGTGAATCGACTGACGAAACCATGAAGGTGTATTTGGGCAAGACCCCGCCCTTCCTGGTCTCGGACACCGACTTGAAAGACGTGGAAATCCAAGGCGTCCCCAACGGCCTGCATATCAAGCTGAAAGGAGCCATCTCGGATTACAGCAGCGACCTTTACCTGAAAGACGGGGACACTTACACCACTTACCGTGTAAGCCTTGAACAGGTCGAAACCCGACCGCCCTTGCCGAGCGGTCGGTGAGCTTATTTCAACAAGGCGATCACTGCGCAGGCCAGCATGATCAACAGCGCCGGCCATTGCATCGGTATAAAAAAGAAGTGGTGGCGAACGCCATCGGGGTGAAGCTCGCGATTCAACACAAAACCCAGCACAACGTTGATGGCTGAACCAATACCCAAGCCCATCAAGAGTTGCATGAGCGATGTATTTCCGGGCTTAACGCTGGAATCCGGCCATAACCACATCATTAACATCAACATCGCTATTGGTGTGAACAACGTCATCCAGCCTGCGCCCCGATAGATCATCATCGGACGTTCATCTCAAAAACATTAGCGGCTGGTTTGCGTGCCTGCTCTTCAACTGCCAACACGACATCAAGCGTGTTGAGGAACAGGTCATGGCTCAGGATGCCGGTGGCGATGGTTGACAATACGGGTTTGCCGTTCTCATCCTTGATCACTACATTTTCGGTCCAGGCGCTGAGGTCTACCGTGCGCAGCGACGACACCGGCACTTTCTTGCCTTGGTACTCGAAGAAGTCCCGGCTCACAAGAATTGGCGCCGTTGTCACTTTAAGGAAGTTGCCGGTTACTCGCTTGCCCCAGACTTGCTTTGAACTGATGCAGTTGAAGGTGACCGACTGGCCCGCCTCCAGCGCTTCGGCCACAGCCGGCAGGCGTGCGCGGACGTGTAAGTCACGGACCAGTTCCTGAAATGCCTGGAAGCCTTTCAAGGTATCGACCACTCGATGAAAGGGCTCTGAGGCATTGCGACGATAGGCCAGGTTTGTGATCAGGCCCGTCAAAACAGTTTGCCCGGAGCTGAACAGGTACAAGTCCTCTATCTCGGCAAACGCCGTGTAGTCGCGCTGGTCTTTAGTGATGCGCACGATGCCGTTTCCATAAACTTCGTAGTGGGTACTACGCAGCTTTTTTTGCCAAACGGTGGTACCCAATAGGCATAGCCCGATAATGGCCAACAAGCCTATGGTGAAACTAAACACTACGTGTTCGCCTGAGAAATTGAGGGTCATGCCGCGGGACGTCTGGAGAGTTACCGGGCCGTTATGGGCCATTGGCACAATCGTGCTCAGATAGAACACGAATGCGGCGAGGCCAAAAAGCACAGCGGCCAATATCAGGCCGAAAATCAAAAAGGCCTTGCCTTGGCGGAACGTTGCGATCAGCTCGCCGGTGTCGGAAGAAGTGTAGGAGTTGTTTGGTTGCATGAGTGTTGGCGTCCTTGTCATTGGGATGGATGCGCGGCCTTAGGCGCGGGGCAGGGTAGATGGTGCTTTTTCTGGAGAGTGGAGGGGTGTAGCTGAATTCATGGCATACCCGGCTTGATTACTGTCAACGCTCCCTTTGCCCGGCCTGCTTGTTCGAGCAGTCCCATCACGGCGAAGCCTTCAGGACCGTTGGTGTGTGGCATCTATCCTGCCTGGAAGTGGGCACCGGCTTATGCTTCTTCGCTTCTTCGCTGTGAAGGTTCTGAGAGCTTCGGGCTAGAGCTTACCCTCATCTCAATCTGACCAGCCCGGCACACGACGGTGCCAGCCATCTCCGCGATGCGCGATTCGTTGAGGGTATTTCGTGATAGCGCGAGTGTTATAGCCATATTCTCGTGGGGCCAGCAGAGCAACTCTGGCCGAATTGCAAGGTGTCGGAACTGCCATTCTGCATAAGCCTACCGAGCAGTTGCGACCCGGACGCAAAGGTTACGAACTAACTTCATTCATAAAATCGATCTTTATCAGGTGCTTGCTCATGCAGCTGAAATGCTAGGTTTTGGATATGCTCTGACCATGCAACTTTTGTTACCCACTCTTCTGGTATCCCGGACGCGCCATAAAGGGCTCCAGCCAGTTGTCCGGCAACTGCAGCGACACTGTCAGCGTCATCTGCGAGATTAGCAGCTAACAGCACTGCATCTTTAAAGTTGTCAGTGTTCCACACCGCCCACAGTGCTGCCTCCAACGTATCAATCGCGTAGCCACTAGAGCGGATCTGATCACGGGTTTTTTGTTTGTATTCACCTGCATTGATGATGGTTGCTCGCGCTAGAAGGGGACGAACCATAGGCTGGCACATCTCTATCCTATCTGCGCCATTGAGTGCCAAGTGCAATTGTGCGCTCATGAGCTCACAGCAGTTCACTGCTTCCAAAGCTCTGTGGGTGGTGCGACTTTGAGTTTGAGCTTCTCGCCACGTGGATGACAGCATATGCCGCCGAAAGATGGCAACGGGTGCCAGTCTGATTATAGAGCCATTCCCTGCGGTGTTAGGTTCGGTATTCCCAATCCATTTCAGCCTCAGACTTAGCCAGCCCTCGAGTGCATTGCGAGTTGCGTTTCCGATGTCGAAGCAAACTCCATTTACGCTGTTCTTTCCCTGTTTGTACCACTGGCAGAGCCTGTCTAGATAATCTATATAATCAAATCTGCCCTCTGCCAAATAGGTTTCTGCTAAGCACAATGCCATGCTTGTATCATCGGTCCACTCCCCTGGCTTTAAATTAAATGGTCCGCCGCCCACCATATCCTTCACATGTTTTGCATCGCGTGGCAGGAACTCAAGGGTGGTGCCTACGGCATCTCCTATAGCCAGCCCCAACAAAGCTCCTTTCGCTCTGTCTATGGATTGGCTGTGGGTCAGAGTGGAGGGTCTAGACCTCTCCCATTCAGCCTCGACATACCCTCTGCTGCCTGCATCACGAGGGTAGGAGGGCGGCTGCAAATGATCGTATCTATGAGCGTATTCGGTTACGATCAGCGTCGTGCTATGAAGGTCGATCATGGGACTTCTTCTAGTAGTAAATGGGTAGTTGAGCCTGATTCAATCCGGTTTAAAACCTTAAAAGATGTTCCTGGCGGATACAGTATTTCGGCCTCGTTCCACTCAGCAAGAAAGCTGATATCTTTGCCCGACACGCCGCGTACCAGCATTTGTGTATTCCCACTGAATGGTATCTTCGCTGATGAGCTAAAAAATCCCTTGTCTGTCTCGGTCGCTCCCATCTGCATCCGATCCAATACTGCCTTAGGCAGATCCGTTCCCCTCCGCGACTCACCACCAGCATACTGAGGCAGGCGTGCCAGTCCTTCAGTGGCATGATGAGCAAATGCCTCCACTTCAGGTGTTGCTGTACCGGAACGCAATGCTGCGTTGAATTCTTTGTATACGTCATTTGTAGAGTACCCATAAAGAGCACCTATTTGATCGTCCGAAAGCAGGGCTGACAGCGCAGGATCTCGTACATTAGCTTGTTCTCTCCCCTTCTTAATCCAACTATCTGCCAAATCTTGACCGACGGCCTCGCGGAGACTCATTACTTTGGGGGCCAGCACTGTGGGTCTGTCTGGAGTCCGTTCGCGGGGCGGTTGCTCCGGCTCGACCTTTACCACCGGAACTGCTTCCCTCGCCTGCAATTCCGGCTGAGCCAAAATCTTCTGTTCATTGCGCGCTAACCACGCCGCGAATTCCTTGTTCGAAATGTCGGCTTGTAGCTTGGCGCTGCGGGTAGCGATACTCTCCAGACTGTTCATCACGCCGGCCTTCATCTGCCCGCGCGTCAGATAAGTCACGATCGCCGTTAGCAGCAGCATCACCAGTTGCTCTTGCCCGCGAGCCAATTGCCGAGCGGCGCGTTCAGTGCGTTCTTGTACCTGCGCAGCCGAACCGCCAGTTGGGTCAAGACCTGCGGGCTTTAAGCCGTCTTCGGCGTGCCACGCGGTGGCGAGCCCTTCCTGCAGCGTCGCGAGACATGCCGGCAAGCCTTGGTAGAAGTATTCCGCAATGGCCGCCAAGCCCAGAGCCATCAGAATCAAGTTGCCGACCTGCAGACCGATTCCGGAGCCAACCATGGCGCCAGGCAGGGCGCCTACGCCGAACGCCAATGAACCCACCGCGCCCCCGACAGCGCCGCCGACTGCGACGCTCCCCCCAAGAATCATCACGACGTCCTGCACCAGCTTGATCAGCACCGGCATGATTTCATTGATGTTGATCGAGGCCCACTTGCGGGTGAGCTCGGACTGCATGATCGGGTAGGAGAGGTCCATGGCCTGCCGGACGTGATCAATCCGATCGCCGCCCATATAGCCGTAAGCCTGGCTGAGCCCGTTACTGACCCGGCGGCTCATGCCGTCCCAACCGTCGTTGGCGCTCTGCAGACCCTGATCGATGCTCTGATTGATCGCGCCGAACTTATGGTCGAGATTCCGCTCGATGTCGTCCCAGCTAGGTATGTTGGCTAAAAAGTCCATTTACACATCACAGGCCTGGAGTAGGGCGCCATGGAGCGCCTTGAGTGAGCGTGGGTGTTGCGGTTGGTCGTTACGGCTAGCACGTTGCCAGCAGGAGACCTCAAGCCCGCTATCGACCGCTAAAGTACGATTTAATTTCCGGCGACGGGCATTTTTCTCAGGTTTTTTACGCTGGGCAATGATGGCAGAACACCGTCATTCAACCATCTGGTGCCCATAACCCCCGGCAAGCGCCTGTGATTACGGGCACTTCGAGACATTCACCCGACGGTTAAGAAATTTCAAACGGGATCCACCATCCTGCGCGACGCTCCGCAAAATCGATTCACCGGGTTGACAGCGGGAGGCGCATAAGTGTCTCCTTTGCCGCTGTGAAACATCTGTAACGATTCTGAGAATGTGATGTCGTTAGCGAATTCCAGTGCCTGGTGGCACTTTCGCATTGCAGCGCGGTCGCAGTGTCCAGCGTTTGAATTTTTACCCGGAACCAGATGGTGGTGCTGCCGATTGCACACATGCGCGCGGACCCGACCGTCGATTCCGAGACTGTTGTTTTAAAGAAGCGTCTGTAGCTCGGGTCCTACGTGATTGTAGGAATGCCCCCACGGCCGATGGCGAACCCGCCCGGTGGCGCGTCATCAACCCGTTAGCGACGATGCAACAAGGGCTCCGGCCCCCTTGTCGGCTCGTAACCTGTTGTTGCTGAGCATGGCGGTAGCGTTCTACCCCGTGCCATCCAGGAGATTTTCATGATGATGGACCTTGCCGCGTTGCTCTCGCCCCAGAACCGGCGCCTGTTCAAGTTCAATAACCTCGCCAACCCGGAACAGCAACTGCTGCTCGAATCCTTCAAAGGTCGGGAAGCGCTGTCCCAGGCGTATAGCTTCGAGCTGCTGCTGATCTGCGAAGACTCCGGCGTCGAGCTCAAGTCGATGATGGGGCAGTTGGTCACTATCGAAATCGAACTGGCCGACAGCACACCGCGCTATATCGCCGGCTACCTTACGCGCTTCGCCAGCACCGGCAGCGACGGCGGCATGGCCCGCTACACCGCGACGCTCAACCCCTGGTTCTCGATGCTGAAAAACCGCTTCGACACGCGGATCTTTCAGGGCAATACCGTCGAAGAAGTGGTGACCCAGGTGTTCGCCCTGTGCCCGGCGTTCTCCCGTCATGAATTCCGCCTGACCAAGCCGCAAAAGCGCTACACCTACATCACCCAATACCGTGAAACCGACTTCAACTTCGTCCAGCGTCTGCTCGAAGAAGAAGGGATGTTTTACTACTTCGAGCACACCGCCGAAGGCCACACCATGATCATCTGCGACGACTCCAGCATGCTGCAGCCGTTGCCGGAACAACCGCAAATCCGCTTCCACACCGCGTCCGTCACCGAGACCGCAGACTCCATCACTCAGTGGAGCGGCAACCGCCAGTTGCAGGCGGGCAAGATGGCCGTGCAGACGTTCGACTACCGTCAGCCCAACAACCGTCTGCCCGTCGGGATGAACAGCCTGAACAAACAGGGCGACGTCGAGACGTTCGAGATCTACGACTTCCCCGGCCAGTACACCCACGGCACTTACGACGAGGGCGAAACGCTGTTGCGCCTGCGCATGGAAGCCCTGGAAATCCGCGGCAAGAAGTTCGAAGGGGCGAGCAACTGCCGCGCGATGAGGCCTGGCTACACCTTCGAGCTGGTGCAGCACTACGACCACGATCAAGGCTCGGCCGACGATCGCCAGTTCCTGCTGATGGGCGTTGAAAGCGAAGGCCACAACAACTACCTCAACGGCCATCAGGCGAGCTACTACAACACCTTCTCCTGCGTGCGCAAAAAGATTCCCTTCCGCCCGCAACTGTCCACGCCACGCCCGACCATCGCCGGGCCACAGACCGCCATCATCGTTGGCCCGCCGGGCGAAGAAATCTTCACCGACGAACTCGGCCGCGTAAAAGTCCAGTTCCACTGGGACCGCAACGGCAAGTACAACGACCACAGCTCCTGCTGGGTCCGCGTGGCCCAGTCAGGTGCCAGCGGCGGTTTCGGCAGCATCCAGATCCCGCGTGTGGGTGATGAAGTCGTGGTGGTTTTCCTGGATGGCAACCCCGACCGCCCGCTGATCATGGGCAGCGTCTACAACAGCAAGAACACCCCGCCGTGGTCGTTGCCGGCGAACAAGACGCAGAGTGGTTTTCTGACACGTTCAATCAAAGGTAAAGGCTCGAACGCCAACTCCTTCATGTTTGAAGATAAGTCTGGCGCTGAGAGGGTCAGCCTGCACGCCGAACGGGATATGGAAACCGAGATCGAGGCGAATGAGAGCCACAAAGTGGGCGGCAATCGCGAAATCACAGTGAAGGGGACGCACACCGAAACGATCCAGCTGAAGACCGCCATCAATGTTGAGGACGGGGCGTACGAGCTCTCCGTCAAGAATGGTGAAGTGAAGATCAAGGCTTTCACCTCTATCACGCTGGAAGTGGGCGCGAGCTCGCTGACCATGAAGTCCGACGGCACCATCACGTTGTCCGGCAACGTCGTGGACATCGAAGGCAAATCGATCATCAACCTGAACAAGTAGCAGAAGGACAAGGAACGCCCCATGCGCACCAGTATGTATGACCGGATTTCCGAGAAACGCATTGCGGAAGAACAACGCCTTGAAGCTGAACGCCTGGAACAGGAGCGTTTGGCAAACCTGATTCCGAAACCCCACGAGCGTTTTCAGACCAACGAATTGAGCTTCGTGCGGCCGGAGAGTTTCAAGGACAAGACCTTTCACGTATTCACCTTGACGGATCTTGGGCCGAGCCCGTTTTCACTCGTCATTGGCCGCTCGGTAGTCGCAGCTGATACTGATTTAGAAACGGTGGCGCAGCAATTGCTGGCCGAGCTGGATAAAACCCTGGCCCATTTAGACTGGGTCGAGCCACTGTTCCCGACTGTGGCCGCAGGCGTTGACGCCCGACAGGTTGAATTCAGATGGCGTCAGCAGGGACAGCCCGTTCACCAGTTGCAGCTGATCTTCCTGCACCGTGATGAGCATGAGCAACCGTTGCTGATGCAGATCACCGGGACCAGTAACAACCCAGGCGGGATGACGCCAGCCGAACGTGAGGCTTTCGTCTCCATCGTGGAGACACTTGAATTACGGATGCCGCCAGATCCTGATGACGAGCGCGATGGAGAGGCCGCTGCGGTATGAGTGCTGCCGCCCGGGTCGGGGACCCGATTGAACACACATCGGCGTTGGAAGGTTTGCTCCTGGGATTAGCCGTTGGCGCTGCGGCAGTGGTGGTCGCGGCGGCAGCGGGTGTCACCATTATCGCAACAGGTGGATTGGCCGCAGTGGCTGCGGTTGGCGCGGTCATGGCGTTGTCGGCGGGATTTGGAGAGCTGATTGGCAGTCTGTCTTGTTGCACCAACAAGGCCGGGCAGATATTCAAAGGATCAGGAAACGTCTTCACCAACGGCAAGCCCGCAGCACGGGCTCACCTTGATACCGCTACGTGTGACAAACATGGCTCGGTGCCGCAAGTCATTGCGCAAGGAAGTCGCACGGTTCACATCAATGGCCAGCCTGCCGCGCGCGTGGGAGATCGCACCGTCTGTGACGGGAAGATTAGCGCTGGGTCTGGCAACGTCAACATCGGTGGCGCGACTGAAAAGACTGACGACATTAACCCTGAGGTCGAGCCATGGCTTCACTGGTTGGTCGGCGGGATTGGGTTTGCGAGTGCTGTGATCCTGACGTCGCCCGTTATAGCTGTCGCTGGACTGGTAGGAAGCGTTGCAGGCGGGATTGGTGGCAGCATCTTGGGTGGAAGATTGTTCGGGGAAGACTCGAATGAGCAGAAGCTTATGGCTTTTGCCGGGGCAGCGCTGGGCGGCGGGCTGGGCGCGAAAGGTGGTAAGTGGTTTGATGCGCGGTATGAAATTCAAACCCAAGGGTTTGGGTCTAATTTTGCCAATATTAAGGTTGTGCCTAAAGCGGCCCCCGTATCTGAGGCTCCGGTGGGTCCAGCTAGGCGCGGCCCGGATGGACGCTTTCAAAAGAGCTCGGAATCCCCACAGCAATATAACCGAAAGTCTCAGTATCCAAGCGGTTATCGGGCTGGGGTTAAAGATAAAGTTTTGGATGCTCATACAATTCAAGATGGGCCAGATGCTGGTAAAGTGCTGACTGCGGATCTGGATGTAGTTTCTAGAACTGATCCGAGAATAACGATAGAACATAACAAAGCTGTTGTTGAGCATTGGAATGAACAAGGATATAATTCCGTGCGGTCTGTCCGGAATGACTTTTATAATAATACTGACAATATGAGCATCAGGCTTCGCTCTGCGAATAGCGCTGATGGGGGAAGAATGGCTGCCGAAGGAATTAGGTATCGCCAGGATGTAGGTCCTGACTTTGAATAGGGGTTCGTGATATGTTTTCTAAGCAGGATTTGCTAGAGTCTTTCCCAGTAGTTGAGGAAAGAGGCTCGGGATATTACTTCTTTCAACATAAGCTGCCTAAGCTCGTGTATGAATATTGCCTAAAAAGCGCTGAGGACAAAGATCTCTTAACTGTTACGGAGGACACAGCCGATCGTGATTTCGCAATTAAGGTAGTGGATCAAGCGCCGCTTGATTTGTCACGTGAGAAGCCAACTTTATATAGGTTGAGTGGAAATGACTACGGGTTTACCCATGCTTTGGCTGTTCCAAGTTCTTATCATTCGAGTCTGAAAGGAAGACTTGAGCCTAAACGTGGTAATCTATTTCTCTGTATTCCTATCTTTAGATGTGAGTTTGCTGGGGATGAGTCTGAAGCGGAATTCAGGGATATGATATCTCGAATGATTCCGGTTTTTAGATGGCAAAGACCTGTGTTCCCTAAGCTTAGGGTGTATTTTGATAACCCGGCGACGGCGAGTGGCACTGCCGAGGATGGAGTACTGATGAAAGTGCCAACATTGGTGTCGGAAATCGAAAATCTAAATGGCGTTGTTAACGGTTTCATAGAGATAACCAACTACGAAGCTAAGGTGGTCGAAATTCTGTCTCTGGAAGTTGATGTGTATACGTTAATTCGTGACCGGTCTACTGAGGTGACGCTCTCCGTTGATGAATTGAAGAAGGAGATCTTGGAATTTGCACAAGTGTGAAGGCAGCGGGCGAAAATCCTTGGAGTCAGTGGAAGTCCGCCTGAGAATGGTTTGAAAATATGTATCAATTGAATACATGGCCGAGACAAGCAGGGGTGGATGTATTCCGCTTCTGCGCGGCTGCTTATAAACTAACCTGATTTCCATCCCTGATAAACAGTTAGACGATTAAATGCTTTGCAGATTAGCGATACTTGAGTAGAACTTCCTATTCTTATCTTCGCGTGAGACGGTAGTTCCGGTTTTATTACGGATTGATCTCATACGGTCTCGCAAGCGCTACACCTACATCACCCTATACCGTGAAACCGACTTCAACTTCGTCCAGCGTCTGCTCGAAGAAGAAGGGATGTTTTACTACTTCGAGCACACCGCCGAAGGCCACACCATGATCATCTGCGACGACTCCAGCATGCTGCAGCCGTTGCCAGAACAACCGCAGATCCGCTTCCACACCGCGTCCGTCACCGAGACCGCTGACTCCATCACTCAGTGGAGCGGCAACCGCCATTTGCAGGCGGGCAAGATGGCCGTGCAGACCTTCGACTACCGTCAGCCCAACAACCGTCTGCCCGTCGGTATGAACAGCCTCAACAAGCAGGGCGACGTCGAGACGTTCGAGATCTATGACTTCCCCGGCCAGTACACCCACGGCACCTACGACGAGGGCGAAACGCTGTTGCGCCTGCGCATGGAGGCCCTGGAAATCCGCGGCAAAAAGTTCGAAGGCGCGAGCAACTGCCGTGCGATGAAGCCTGGCTACACCTTCGAGCTGGTGCAGCACTACGACCACGATCAGGGCTCCGCCGACGATCGCCAGTTCCTGCTGATGGGCGTCGAAAGCGAAGGCCACAACAACTACTTGAACGGCCATCAGGCGAGCTACTACAACACCTTCTCCTGCGTGCGCAAAAAGATTCCCTTCCGCCCGCAACTGTCTACACCACGCCCGACCATTGCCGGGCCACAGACCGCCATCATCGTCGGCCCGCCGGGCGAAGAAATCTTCACCGACGAACTCGGCCGCGTAAAAGTCCAGTTCCACTGGGACCGCAACGGCAAGTACAACGACCACAGCTCCTGCTGGGTCCGCGTCGCCCAGTCCGGCGCCAGTGGCGGTTTCGGCAGCATCCAGATTCCGCGCGTGGGCGATGAAGTGGTTGTGGTTTTCCTGGACGGCAATCCCGACCGCCCGCTGATCATGGGCAGCGTCTACAACAGCAAGAACACCCCACCGTGGTCGTTGCCGGCGAACAAGACGCAGAGTGGTTTTCTTACGCGCTCGACCAAGGGCAGTGCGGCCACGGCGAACTTCTTCCGCTTTGAGGATAAGTCCGGCGCCGAGCAGATCCATATGCACGCAGAACGCAACTTGGACACCGAGATTGAGGTGGATGAAAAGCACGAGGTGGGGAATAACAGGACCATCACCGTAGGCGGCACCCACACCGAAACGATCAAGAACGACACCCGGATGAAGGTTCTAGAGGGTTCGTTGGCGATTGAGGTCGACAAACAGTCCGTTCATATCACTGCCAACACCGAAATCGTCCTCACGGTCGGTGAGAGCAGCATCAAAATCATGGATGGCCGTATCGAGATCACGAGCAATTCGGTCGATATTTTTGGCAAGAATGACACCTTCATTCACGGCAAACGGGTCGATATCAACAAATGAGAAATTCGTCGATTCCCAGCACCAGAACCAGCATGTACGACCGCATCTCGGAAAAGCGCCTGGCCGCCGAGGCACTGGCCCGGCAGCAGGCGGAGGAGGCGGCCAGTGCTCCAGCGATCGTCATAGAGCCTGAACCCGCAGCGGTGGTACTGCTGCAACCTTCGCGCAACGAATTGAAGATCGCCGGCTTGGCGTTGTTGATGCCTCACGCGCTGACGTTTCGCGACCTTGACATGACCCTCGACAGAGAGGGCCAACCTGTCACGTTCAGCGCGAAGCGTCGCCCGGCGCCGGAGGGGCTGACACTGCAGCGCTCCGCCGAGCTCTACGTGGACAACCTGCGCAAGCATCATGGCGATGTCACCGTTGTGCGCCAGAGCGACTGCCTATTGGCGGGCAGCCCGGCGGTTTCGCTGGATTATGCGTTCATGGCAGGGGAGGAGCGCCGCCACGGTCGTGCAACCAGCGCCATCATCGCGCCTGCCCACGATAACGAGCGCCAGTGGTTTAGCGTGTCGACTGTGATCAATCCAGAACATGCCGCGCTGGCGAGCTGGCTGATCGAGTTCGACGAAATGCTCGAGAACATCGCGGCTTTCTGAATCCCTTCTTTATAATTTTACGGACACACCTCAATGGACTATCAGCTTCAAGAAGGATCGATCACATTGCCGGAAGGCGTTCAGGACCGCACTGTCAATATGTTCGTGGTCGGTAACAGCGTTCCCGCTCCGCTGAACATCACGGTCGGCCGTGACAACATGCTTCCAGCCGAAGATCTGAACGCCTACATCAGTCGTCAGATCAAGCTCATCACATCGAAGCTGCGCGGCTACACCTTGCTTGGCAAGAAGGCGGCGGTGTTATCGACTGGTCAGACATTTGCCGGAATTCAGGTTGACGCTTATTACATGAACGATGGTCGGCCGGTGTACCAGCGGCAGGCGGCGTTCGAGATTCAGCCAGGGCGCATTCTGGTGTTTTCAACGACCAGCCAGGCGGACTTCAGCTCTGTGCAGGATCAAGACTGGCTGAAGCTTCTAACTAGCTTTCAGCCGCGTGAGGGCATTGTCGCCTCAACCAACTCCGAACAGGAATAACCGATGTTCGAAGCAGCGCGTTGGGGGGACGGGATTGAACACACCGGGGCTCTGGGCGGGTTTCTGGCGGGCGCGGTCCTTGGGATTGCGCTAGCAGTGGCTGCTGGTGCGATAATCTGCTCGGGAGGGCTCGCCACGGTCCTGCTGGCCGTCGTACTTTCAGTGGGGTCCGGCATCGCGCCCGCTCTGGGGGAAGCATGGGGATCTTCGTTAACTTCGGCGGCTGGGAGCATCCTGTTAGCAGGTTGCTCCACGGATGTGTTCATCAATAGCCGAAACGCTGCTCATGCCACATTAAGCATGGTCACCTGCGATAAACATCCGCCACCGGTGAAGGTCGCTGAGGGCTCTACCAACGTTTTCATCAATAACGTAGCGGCTTCGCGCAAAGGCGACAAGGTGACCTGTGACGCGAATATCGCAACAGGGTCGAGCAACGTTTTTATAGGTGGCGGCACCAAGCGCTATCTTCATGTGGATGAGGAAATCTCTGACGAGCTTCGCTTTGGGGTCGATGTTGCGATTCTCGTGGCCGGTTCGTGGCGGGGATTGGGCAAGGTTGTCTCCCTCGGTCTATCCAAAGGCCTCAGGGCCGCTGGGCCCTGCGCATTGAAAGCTGTGGCACTGCTGACGGGCAGTTACTTGGTCGGTCGTTATGCCGCCCCGCCAGTGATTGAAGCGGCGATAGGTGCGGTGACCGGTAACCCCGTGGACCTTACCATCGGTCGCAAGTTGCTGTTTGAATCCGGTGAAACCGATTTTGTGTTGCCAGGCCTGATGCCAATCGAATGGTCCCGCTTCTACGCAAGCGACCTGACCGTCGACAGCGTGCTAGGTCGCGGATGGGTCCTGCCGTGGGAGCAAAGCCTGCGCCGCAGTGGCAGCTTTGTTTACCTGACTGACAACCAGGGCCGCAGCGTGCCCTTTGTCGACATCGAGCCTGGCGAAAGTATCTACAACCCCTACGAACAGATTTATCTGGTCCGATCGCCCGGCGGTCACTACCTCCTGCAAACCCTTGATAACACCTTCTTCTACTTCGGCGAAGTGCCGGACGACAATACTTCCGTACCCTTGCATCGTCTGGAAAATGCACTCGGGCATTACCTGCATTTCTCCCGAACCGCCGACGGTACGCTTACCGACATCAGCGCCCCCGGCGGCGTGCGGGTGCATTTGCACTACGACAATCCTTTGGGCCGCCTAACTGACGTCAAGCGCATAGTGGGCAATGAAGCCGTCGAAACCCTCGTCCAGTATCGTTACACAGACAACGGCCAGTTAAGCGAAGTGATCAACCGCAACGGCGATACGATGCGCCGTTTCAGTTATGCCGAAGGTGTGATGATCAGCCACAGCAATGCCTTGGGCTTGAGCTGCAATTACCGCTGGGAAACCATCGACGGTCAGCCGCGTGTGGTCGAGCACTGGACCAGCGATGGCGAGCACTTTCATTTTCGCTACGACTTCCAAAAGCGCACGTCCTGGGCAGTTGACGTGCTCGGGCGCGAGCTGGAAGTGCATTACAACGAGGCCCGCCTTGTCATCGCCAGCCGCTATTATGACGGCGAACGCTACGCCATGGACCTGGACGAGGCCGGTAACCTGACTGGCATCACGCTACCCGATGGCAATAAGCTGGCGTTCAAGTACGACGACTTCTCCCGCCTGATCGAAGAGACCGATCCGCTGGGTCGCAAGATCGGCTACAAACACCACCTAGGTACGACGCTGGTGACCGAAACCACGTTCCCCGACGGCAGTGTCTGGAGAGCCCGCTACGACGATAAAGGTAACCTGATCGCCGAAGTTGACGCACTCGGCCACAAAACCGAGTATCTCAACAGCGACGACGGCTTGCCGCACACCATCATCGACGCCACACACAAATCCAAATACCTGTGGTGGAACGAGCTGGCGCAGGTCGAGCGCTTTCAGGATTGCTCGGGCAAAAACACCTTCTACACCTACGACGATCGGTCCCACCTGATCGCCGTCACCGACGCGCTGAATCAGACGACAAGACTTGAGCGCAAAGCCGACGGCGAAGTGGTGCGCATCGAGCACCCGGATGGCACAGTCGAGTCGTTTACCTACAACGCACTCGGCCAAGTACTCACGCACACCGACGGCAAGGGCCAGATTACGCGTCTGCTGCGCACGGCGCGCGGCCTGCCTGCCAGCCGCCAGGACGCCAAGGGCCAGCGCATCAGTTACGAGTACGACAAGGCGATTCGGCTCACTGCGCTGGTCAACGAGAACAATGCGAGTTACGAGTTTGCCTACGATGCGTCAGATCGTCTGATCGAAGAAAAGCGCATCGACAACCTGACGCGTCGGTTCAGCTACAACCATGGCGGGCATCTGACGCGGGTTGATGAAGTCGGCTACGGCGATCGGGCAGAGCGGCCGCAGCGTAGTACGGAATTCGAGCGTGATGTGATTGGCCGCTTGCTGGCTAAGGTCAACCAGGATGCGCGGCAGGATTACAGTTACGACGAAGCGGATCGCTTGCTCAGCATCCATCGGCTGCCTTCAAGCATTGGCAAAAAGCTGGGCGTTGCAGAAGAGAAACTCGACTTCAGCTATGACCTGTTAGGTCGCTTGATCAAAGAGACCACGCCACAAGGCGCGCTGGCCTACGAATACGATCCGCTCAGCAACCTGACCACGCTGACATTACCTACTGGTCAGCACCTCAACCACTTTTACTACGGCAGCGGTCATCTGCACCAACTCAACCTCGACGGATTGTTGATCAGCGACATGGAACGCGACGACCTGCATCGCGAGGTGTATCGGTCCCAAGGCAAACTCACCAGTTGCTTTGGCTATGACGCGATGGGCCGCAAGAGCTGGCAGTTCGCGTCGACATTGCCTGCGGAAAAGCTGTCGCAGATCCAGAACCCAGGCATCAACACGTCGTTGCTGGTTGATCACGCATATAACCCGATTCATAGGCGCTACGAGTACGACCCAGCAGGTGAACTGACCCGCACGCTCGACAAGCTGCGTGGCGAGATCAAGTACGAATATGAAGCCAACGGCCAATTGCACAGTCGTGATACTGGCCGCTTGGTTGATAGCGAAGAGTTCCGCTACGACGCTGCGGCGAACCGCCTGAACTTCAACACCAGCCAGTTCGACCAGGTGAAAGACAACCGGATCAAGCAATGGCGCGACCAGGAATATAGCTACGACGCGTGGGGCAACCTGATTGAAAAGCGAGTAGGGCTGGGCAAGCTGCAGACCTTCAGCTACGACTGTGAAAACCGGTTGGTGCGTGCCGAAACGATGGTTAACAGCCAAGTGCACAGCGTCGGCACGTATCGGTATGACAGCTTGGGTCGGCGGATTGGCAAGACGTCTGAGATCGACGGCCAGACCGAGCACAAACATTTCCTCTGGCAAGGCTTGCGGATGCTGCGTGAGGAAACGCCGGGGCAGAGTAGCGTCTACATTTATGAACCGGGTAGCTATGCGCCGCTAGCCCGGGTTGACCAAAACGAATGTGAGGCAGAGCAGAAGCTTTACTACTTCCATACCGACCAGATCGGCACGCCGCTTGAGATGACGGATGTCGACGGCCAGATCGTGTGGCAGGCGACGTATAAGGCGTGGGGAGAGGTCGAAACGCTTCCCGTGAGTGAGGTTGAGCAGAACCTACGTTTCCAGGGACAGTATTTCGACGACGAAACCCGCCTGCACTACAACACGTTGAGGTATTACGATCCCGAGGTAGGGCGGTTCCTAACGCAAGATCCAATTGGCTTACTGGGTGGATTCAACCTTTATCAATACGGTCCCAACACCACTGGCTGGATTGATCCAGCTGGTCTCTGTAAGAGCTCTGCAAGTGGAGTTAAAGGTACAAATAAAGCTACTCATGATCTAGAGCAGAATGGATACAAAATCGTCTCGGAAGAGGTGACGATGAAGGTAAATGGTAGCAGGGTGCGGGCCGACATTGTTGCTCAAGACGCACATGGTAACTACCATGTATTTGAAGTAAAACATGGCTCTGGAGGCCTTACCAAAAACCAGAAAGCCGCAGGTGTTTATAATATGTCCACCCCTAGTAACACTACGCAACATTTAGGTGGTGGTACTATAAAACCATCGCAAGGCACCCCTGGAACCTTCAAGGTAGATACAAAAGGTCCGCCTGGTCAAGTTTTGGGTGGTAAGGGAGCTATACATGACGCGACTTTTAGTGTTTTAAAGTATCGGTGATTTATGAACAAAGAAGAACGGATTTATTTCGAAAACGAACTTTTGGCAAGCCTTAGAAGCCTCGAGTGGCCTGGATTGACGCTTACGGCTGTGAAAAAGGGATTGAAATTTCGGCTTGGCAAGGAGTTAGTTGCTCAGCTTGACTTTCAATATTTGGTTAAGGCTCAAGCATATACTCTAATTGGTCGTGTCTTCGGTGGGCCAATTTTTGAATGCTGCTCAAAGACTATTCCTCCTTATAAAAGTAATTTGGGAAGCGATGCTTGTTTTTCGTTTACAACGTCTGGACGGCAGGACAAAAAGTTCAGCACAAACGTTTATGGAACCATCAGTGCTCCAAAAGTTGAGGAGGTCGGGGCGGTGTGCACGCATATTCGGTGCGCGCTTGAAAACTACTATATTCCCTTGGTCGCAGGATGCATACTGCCTAGTCAGCGCACCATTGAGGATGTGTTGGCATCTCCTACAGACTACGCATACCCCGCACTGTTTGTTCGATGCGCGATTGCTTTAAAGCCAGAAATTATCAGCAAGGAAAAGCTCAAAGAAGTTATGTCCAATAAGAAAATTATAAAAAATAAGGATTTTGATCTGGGCCTTTTAAGTGTCTTTGAAAATTTAAATGCTGGGTAAAAACTTGGGTATCGGTATTAGTGCGCTTGATAGTGCTTCAGCTCTAGTTTGTTTAAGGCTTTTTGAGTTCATTCAATGATCTAGGTTGACAGTGACTGGAGAGCTATTCCAGCCACTGCCTTGGCCACTGACCAAAACCTCAAAAACCTTAGTCCTGCAGATAGGGTTCAGTTGGCCTCTATGCCTACCCAAACGACTAAGACAAGGCGGTTAGCGGGACTGGCACTGTTCAACTAAAATAATGCTGCTTACTAAGACGAGGACCGCCTTGCCATCGCCAGCCGCGATTAAGGCGGTGAGCACTACACCATGGACCTCGACGAAGCCGGCAGCCTGACCGGTATCTCACTACCCGATGGCAATCAGCGGGCTTTCTAGTAAGACGACTTCTCGCGCTTGGCTGAAGAAATCTATCCGCTCGGTCGAAGCATCACCTACAGCTACCACCTCAGTACCACCTTGATCAGGGAAACCGCCTTCCCGGACGGCAGCGTCTGGAAAGCCCGATACGACGATAAAGGCAACCTTATCGCTGAAGTTGATGCACTCGGCCACAAGACGGAGTACCTCAACAGCGACGACGGCTTGCCGCACACCATCATCGACGCTACACACAAATCCAAATACCTGTGGTGGAACGAGCTGGCGCAGGTGGAGCGCTTTCAAGATTGCTCGGGCAAAAACACCAAAACACCTTCTACACCTACGACGATCGGTCTCATCTGGTTGCCGTCACCGATGCGCTGAATCAGACGACAAGACTTGAGCGCAAACCCGACGGTGAAGTGGTTCGCATCGAGCATCCGGACCGCACCGCTGAGTCGGTTACCTACAACGCTCTTGGCCAGGTCCTGACGCACACCGACGGCAAGGGCCAGATTACGCGTCTGCTGCGGACGGCGCGGGGAGCCCCGTGAGCCGCCAGGACGCCAAGGGCCAGCGCATCAGCTACGAGTACGACAAAGCGATTCGCCTGACTGCGCTGGTCAACGAAAACAATGCTGCGTACCGATTTGCCTACGATGCTTCGGATCGTCTGATCGAAGAGAAACGCATCGACAACCTCACGCGCAGATTCAACTACAACCTGGGCGGGCATCTAACGCGGGTTGAGGAAACAGGCTACGGCGACAGGGCAGAGCGGCCGCAGCGCAGTACCGAATTTGAGCGCGATTTGATTGGCCGCTTGCTGGCCAAAGTGAACAAGGATGCGCGACAGGATTACATCTACGACGAAGCAGACCGGTTGCTCAGCATCCACCGTCAGCCTTCAAGTATTGGCAAGAAACTGGGCGTTGAGGAAGAGACACTCGACTTCAGTTATGACCTGTTGGGTCGCTTGATCAAAGAGACCACACCGCAAGGTGCGCTTGCCTACGAGTACGATCCGCTAAGCAACCTGACCACGCTGACGTTGCCGACTGGCCAGCACCTGAATCACTTGTACTACGGCAGCGACCACCTGCATCAGCTGAACCTCGATGGAATGCTGATCAGCGACATGGAGCGCGATGATCTGCATCGCGAGGTCTATCGGTCCCAAGGCAAGCTCACCAGTTGCTTTGGCTACGACGCGATGGGCCGGAAGAGTTGGCAGTTTGCGTCGACGTTGCCTGCTGAGAAGCTGTCGCAGATCCAGAACCCAGGCATCAATACCTCGTTGCTGGTCAATCATGCGTACAACCCGATTCATCGGCGCTATGAATACGACCCGGCGGGAGAGCTGACCCGCACGCTCGACAAGCTGCGTGGCGAGATCAAGTACGAATATGAAGCCAACGGCCAACTGCACAGTCGTGATACTGGCCGCTTGGTTGATAGCGAAGAGTTCCGATACGACGCTGCGGCCAACCGCCTGAACTTCAACACCAGCCAGTTTGATCAGGTCAAAGACAACCGAATCAAGCAATGGCGCGACCAGGAATATACCTATGACGCTTGGGGCAACCTGATTGAAAAGCGGTCCGGGCTAAATAAGCTGCACACGTTCACCTACGACTGCGAAAACCGGCTTGTGCGTGCTGAGACGATGGTTAACAGCCAGGTGCACAGCGTTGGCACGTACCGGTATGACAGCCTGGGTCGGCGGGTTGGAAAGACGTCTGAGATTCAAGGGCGAATCGACCACAAGCAATTCCTCTGGCAAGGCCTGCGGATGTTACGCGAGGAGTCGCCGGGACAGAGCAGCCTCTACATCTACGAGCCAGGTAGCTACGCCCCGCTAGCACGGGTCGATCAAAACGAAGGTGAGGCAGAGCAGAAGCTTTACTACTTCCATACCGACCAGATCGGCACGCCGCTTGAGATGACGGATGTCGACGGCCAGATCGTTTGGCAGGCGACGTACAAGGCGTGGGGTGAAGTCGAAACGCTTGCGGTGAGCGAGGTTGAGCAGAACCTGCGGTTCCAGGGTCAGTACTTCGACGATGAGACGGGGCTGCACTACAACACGTTTAGGTACTACGATCCGGAAATTGGGCCGTTCATTACGCAGGATCCGATTGGATTGTTGGGTGGGTATAATCTTTATCAGTACGCCCCCAGCCCGCTTGGTTGGATCGACCCGTGGGGTTGGAACTGCATCCCTAACAAAGTGGCCGGGACTGCGCGTGAGAATAGGGCAAAGGCTCTGTTCGTGAAACGATATGGCAAGCGGAATGTTCTGAGCGAAAGGTACTTGCGCAACGCCGAGGGTAAAATCGTTAAAGATCCTTTAACTGGTGAGGGAAGGCGAGTCGATTTTGTCATTAAAAATGCGGATGGTACCGGCACCGCAAAAGAAATCACCAGCCTCACGGCAGATAAGACTGGACAACTCCTTAAGGAGGAAAGAATTCGCGACGCGGGTGGGTTATTTGTGCGGGAGCCTGGGACGAAGAAGCTGATCGAAGTCACCGATGTGTCAACAGTCATCCGAGCCAAATAGGGGAGTTATTGTGGAAGATCTAAATTTTACCTTGTGTAGTGTTCCCATGCTGTATAGTCGGAATAAAAGCAAGGAGTATCAAGAGCGGATAGTGCTGAAGCTTACTGTGCTGTTAGAGTTTTTAAAAAAAAATGATCTTATTTCTGTCGATCCCTTTAAAGCGGACGGTAGTTTGGATCTGGATTTCATTTTGAAAAAAAATGATGCTAAGCCAGAGTGCGTTGAGCTCTTCAAGAAAGTCATCCCCGGCTGGTTCTCCTATCTGGATAAGGGTGGGGATGTGAATAACATCAAACGCCTTTCTGAAGGTTTAAAGAAGATTATGGATCAATGATGGCGGTGAATTTTAGTTTCCGTTGAGAAGCCTGAGAGTGCTTCCGGTGGACGCTTTTTCCTTCAAAGCCAAAAGAGTTTTGAATAAATTTAACTAATACTCGGGGTGTGGCGGTTAGACAGATTTGTTACTTGTTGCATTCTTTTCAAAAGGTTAGTTGGCATGACGGCTACCAGCCTTGTCTCAGCCACTAGCAGTTTTTATAACACTCCTTACGGCACGCCCGCCAATATCAGCAAGATTGGCGGCGTGCACCTGTACCTGCACCTGCACCGTGACGATCCGCTTGGCCGCCTAACCGACGTCAAGCGCGTAGTGGGCAATGAAGCCGTCGAAACCCTCGTTCAGTATCGCTACAGCGACGACGGCCAGTTGAGCGAAGTGATCAACCGCAACGGCGATACGATGCGCCGCTTCAGTTATGCCGAAGGCGTGATGATCAGCCACAGCAATGCCCTGGGCTTGAGCTGCAATTACCGCTGGGAAACCATCGACGGTCAGCCGCGTGTGGTCGAGCACTGGACCAGCGATGGCGAACACTTTCATTTCCGCTACGACTTCAAGAACAGAACTTCTTGGGCGGTAGACGTCCTCGGCCGTGAGCTTGAAGTGCATTACAACGAGGATCGCCTTGTCATCGCCAGCCGCGATTATGGCGGTGAACGGTACGCCATGGACCTGGACGAAGCCAGTAACCTGATCGGCATCACGCTACCCGATGGCAATAAGCTGGCCTTCAAGTACGACGACTTCTCCCGCCTGATCGAAGAGACCGATCCGCTGGGCCGCCAGATCCGCTACAAACACCACCTCGGTACGAG